>CAMNRH010000068.1 GCA_946552115.1 uncultured Lachnospiraceae bacterium | reverse complement strand
GAAATGACCGCCAAAAAAATCATAAGAAATTTACACACTTTACTTGACAAAGCCCCCCAATTAAAATAACCCTGTCCCCGTTTCATAATATGGGCACCTTTTCCTCAGACACTGCTGATTTTCTCCCGAAAAATTACATGTTATCTTTTCCGGAAGCTCCATTTCCACTCCTAGATTTTCACAGACAAATTTTACCGCTTCTATCGCTGCTGTAAAAGAATTCCGTTTACAGCATCTTGGGCCTCCAAGCCTTGCAATTGCCTCAAGCGCCCTTGATGTTATCATATTAGAATAACCCCATGATTTTCCGGTAAGCGGAGTAGCCTTTGTCACGATACTCATGAACATTCCTGCACTGACCGCCGCCCCGCAGCAGCCCCATAATCCGCAGGAACCGCCCGGATACTCCCGGCCCCTTGACTGCATTTCCGCAAGAGCATCCTCATAAGCCCGTTTTCCTCCACGTTCATGAAACCCGCCGCAATTATAAAAAGCTGCCAAAAGTGCGGCGCCCACCATAACATGATGTTCCGGTCCATGCATGTATATAAACGGATTTTCCATCAGCTCCTGCATAATAAGAACAGGATTTTTCAGGTTCGTCCTCCTGCATCCCTCCATAATCGCCTGAATACCTTCTTTAGCATGACAATCATCACAGACAAAATGCCCTTCCTCACAGCTCGCATGACTTTCATATTTCCCGTGGCACATGATACATTCCATTTCCCGCGCTTTATCAAAATATATAATTGGCTTGCCGCAGACAAGACACGCTCCTTCTCCTCGTTTCATACTCATACCTTCTTACTCATTTAGTGACAGGGTTTTTTCAATTTGGGACGGGGTTTTTTTAATTTTACCCCGTCCCCAATAGTTGACGAAGGATTTTTATTTTTTCACGCCCGACCGGCAGAATATGATTTTCATATCCCTCCATTTTTATTGCAAAACCATTGTTTTTCCACAAAAACATCTCTTTTACTTTATTAAGATTTATCAGATAGCTTTTCTGACACCGAAAAAAGCCTATACCCTCCAATTTTTTTTCAAAATCCCCTATCGTCTTTCCCTCAAAATATTCTTCCTTTACCGTATGTATCAGGCAGCCTCTGTTATAAGTCTCAATAAATACAATTTCGTCCACATCTACAAATATTGTCCTGCCTGCTGTATTAATTGCCGTTTTTCTTACTTTATTTAAATGAACGCTTCGCAGGTCCCTTCGTTCTTCAGCCGCCGTTTCTTTTTTTCCCGGCAACTCTCCCGCATTTAAAAAACCGCCCTTTACCAGCATCTTTTTCAGCCTCTTTTTGTCAAAGGGCTTCATAATGTAGTCCTCAACTCCCAGTTCAAATGCTTTCACCGCATACTCGGAGTAGGCCGTTACAAAGACTATTTTTGTGCCCGGCTGCATATTCTGCAGCGCATTTACTAAAACCGTTCCGTTTATGTCTCCCAGATTAATATCCAGAAAAATCAAATCAAACGTCTGTCCGCCCGCCATTTCCAGAGCCTGTGCCCCGCTTTCCCCCTCCTCAAAAACCGCCTCCGGCAAAAATTCTGAAAGCTGATGTCTAAGCTCACTTCTCGCCGGTCTTTCATCATCAATTACTGCGATTCTCATCCTTTCCCTCCTCAAATGCATTCTTTATAAAATGCATTTCCACACAGGTCCCCTGCAAGGAGCTTTTAATACGAAGTCCGTTTTCCTCTCCGTACAGGCTTTTCATCCTCCTGTGCACATTGCTGAGACCAATACTATTGCCAATCGGCTCATCGTTTTTAAGCTTTTCTAAAATCTCCTTCGTAATCCCTTTCCCCTCATCGCTGACGCAGACCATATACCCTTTCGGCTTCTCCTCCACGCATATCTTCACAATCCGTTTTCCGTCCTTATTCATTCCATAACGGACTGCATTCTCTACAATCGGCTGTAAAATCAATGTCGGAATATTAATATCCATATATTCCGGCATTTCAAAAGTAACAAGAAGCTTCTCCTCAAACCGGGCCTTTTCAATCTCCAGATAATCCCGCACATGCTCCAGCTCTTCCTCAAGCGGGACAAAATACGCATCATAGTTCAAGTTATACCGAAAATAATTCGCAAGCGTCAAAAGCAGCTCACGCGCCCACTCGGAATCCTCTCTGCAAACATAAGAAACCGTATTTAATGCATTAAAGAGAAAATGGGGATTCACCTGAAACTGAAGCGCCTTAAATTCGGCCTTTTGCCTCATTGTACTCTGCTGCTCCAATTCTGCAAGGGCAATCTGATATGAGCTCAATGTAACCAGATGCCGTAAAATCTGCAGCTCGCTTTGACGAAGCACCCATTTCTTTTTCACCCATACAATGAGGCAGCCTATCGCCTGATTTCTAATCACAAAAGGAGCCGCTACCAACGAATAATCTTTCATAAGCTCATACCACGGGCTTGCAATCGGCACCTTGTACATAACCTCCACGTGACCCGATGCCATTGCTTTCCGCCCCACATCCGGCAAATCCGCTCCAAACCTGATCGCCTCTGCCGCTTCTTTCTGACTGCTGGCGATAATCTCATCTTTATCCGTAATCATGACACCGGCCCAGTCAATTTCCTCGAGCATCGTTTCCGTAAGCTTCTTCATATTTTCCTTATGGCTGATGCCCTGCTGAAAAAACGGAAGGCATTTCTGCGCAAGCTCCGAAGCCCGCTGAAGCTGTCTGCTGCTCTCCAAATCCTGAAATTCAAATATTGTATTAAAGCTTGAGATAAATACTAAAATTCCGACGGCGTTAATCAATATCATCGGCACCGAAATCTTAAGCACCGCCTCCAGCGCCATCTCAACCGGAACTGCAAAACGGAGCAAACATACCATATCGCATATTTCTGCAAAGCAGGTAAGAAGAAGCAAATCCTTATATTTCCATTTCCCTCTTTGAAAATACGGATAAAAGCCGCCGCCCAAAAGCCCGAACATCATCGTAGAAAAGGCCGCCGCCATCGCAAACGCCTGCGGAGCGGAAAATACATAAGCGTAAACCGCTCCTATTAAAGAGGCATAAAGTCCTACCACCGGTCCCCCGAGAAGCCCCGCTGCCATTGCCCCGATCACCCGGGTATTCAGCTGATAAAAGCCCGTATCCATTGCCGTACAGGTTGATACAATCACGAGTCCTCCAAAGAGGGCCGAAAGCAGAGCCTGACTTATAAAGCTGCGCTTTTCCTGCAATATGATATCCCGAATCATTTTTGACTTCAGCATCAGGTTTGCCATAAGAACCAGAAGCGCAATATTAAGAATTGCTTCATAGAATATCTGCATCGCCTCTACACCTTTTGCCCTTTCCCGGCAAACGCCTGTATCAGTTATTTATACTAATTTTAACACAAAGAGTTTCCTCATACAATTATAAATACACATTCCTGGCGGCCCGGAAGCTTTATATAACAGTCATAATCCCGATGTTTACAACTCCTTTATTTTTTCTTTAAAATCTGCCAGATACCGCTGTGTCAGACCGATATAGAGACTTTTCTCTTCCTCAGACCATGACGCAAATATCTCATTTTCCGCCTCTATTATCCGAAGAACCGTATCTTTGGCAAGCCGCCTGCCCTTTTCAGTAAGGTACACTTTCTTTTTTCTTCCCTCAAAGACTTCCAGATAAACAA
>CAMNRH010000067.1 GCA_946552115.1 uncultured Lachnospiraceae bacterium | reverse complement strand
TGGCAAACGACCTGTTGCCTGTGGACGAAAAGAACTGGTACGTACCAGTTTGGCTGATTTAATAAGTATTTTTAAGAAAGAACGAGGATTTAATAGCCCTTTCAGCGCAAAGTCGATACCGTACTTTTTCGTCGTACCCTCAAAGGCTTTGATATGCCCTCGGTAATCTCAATATTGGAAACGCCTGTGTTCTGCTTCATAAGCTGTTTTATGAGTAAAAACGGCTTGCGCCGGGCAATATTTTGTGATATTCTGTACGAAGCAAAGAAAAAAGGGAGATGAAAGGATGAAGAATACTTCTTGCTAATCAGAAATGTAACGGTATAGCGGACGGACGCGGCAGAGGATTGCCGTTTGTTTTGCTGTACGGATAGCAGGAAGCTTTCTGTTTTTCTTTCATGTATTATGGGATGCCGGGGGTATACCTCGTGTAATTCCTCCGTAAAGGGTTATGTACATGCGGGCCGCAGGAAAAGAGTTTCCTGCGGTTTTCTTGTATAGAAATGGAGGGATACAGATGTCATTGATCGATGTCGTTGATTTAAGCTTTTCCTATGAGGGGAGCTGCGACGAGGTGTTTTCTCACGTGTCGTTTCAGATTGATACGAATTGGAAGCTTGGATTTATCGGGCGGAACGGAAGAGGGAAGACGACCTTTTTAAAGCTGCTTTGCGGAGATTATGAATACCAGGGGACGATTTCCTCCCATGTGGAATTCGTATATTTCCCATACGTGGTCGGGGAGGAAAGCCGCCTGACCTGTGAAATTATCGACGGGCTGAATCCCGGAGGCGAGGAATGGAGGATTTTCCGGGAGATGAATCTGCTGAAAACAGATCCGGAGATTTTATACCGCCCATTTTCTACCTTAAGCTTCGGGGAAAGGACAAAAGCGCTGCTGGCGGCGCTGTTTCTTGACGACAACAGATTTCTGCTGATTGACGAGCCCACCAATCATCTGGATATGGAGGGCCGACAGAGTGTTGCAGAGTATTTGAACCGAAAGAAAGGCTTTATTCTGGTATCTCACGACAGGCAGTTTTTAGACTCCTGCGTAGATCATGTATTATCGGTAAACCGGAAAAATATCGACGTACAGAAAGGGAATTTCAGTACCTGGTATGCGAATAAAGAGGCGGAGGATAAAAGGGAAATCTTTCAAAATGAAAAATTAGAGTCGGAGGTGAAGCGTCTTAAGAAAGCGGCGAAACAGTCCTTCGGATGGTCGGATCGCGTGGAGAAGAGTAAGAAAGGGCAGCGGCTTGCCGGTCTTAAGCCCGACAGAGGTTATATCGGACACAAGTCCGCAAAAATGATGAAGCGTGCAAAGGTGATAGAAAAGCGTCAGCTTAAGGCGGTGGAGGAGAAAGCCGGGCTTCTGAAAAATATAGACGAGTCAGAGGAGCTGAAGCTTCGTCCCGAACAATATCATGCTGGCCGTCTGGCGGAGGTTCGGGATATGAGCCTGTATTATGGAAAAAAGGAAATTGTTA
Organism: uncultured Lachnospiraceae bacterium; assembly: GCA_946552115.1. Taxonomy (GTDB): domain Bacteria; phylum Bacillota; class Clostridia; order Lachnospirales; family Lachnospiraceae; genus CAPEBR01. The sequence goes on along the minus strand of CAMNRH010000067.1, from coordinate 2,404 downwards.
AGGGCATAAGCTTTGAAATCTGCCGCGGGGACCGGGTATGTATTTCCGGAAAGAACGGCAGCGGAAAATCCAGTATATTGAAGCTGCTGACCGGGGAGGAAATAGCTTTTAAAGGAGTGTGCCATATGGGAGCGGGGGTAAAAATATCCTATGTCCCGCAGGATGCCTCAGGTCTGCAGGGAAGTCTTGGGGATTTGGCGGAAAGCTATGAGCTGGAGGAAAGCCTGTTCAAAGCGATTCTCCGGAAAATGGGTATGGAGAGGACGCAGTTTGACAAGGAAATCAGCCAGTTCAGCGCAGGACAGAAGAAGAAAGTGCTGTTGGCAAAAAGTCTGTGTGAAAAAGCACATCTATATATTTGGGACGAACCCCTGAATTATATAGATGTGCTGTCCAGAATACAGATAGAAAGGCTTGTGCTTTCCTGTCAGGCGACCATGATCTTTGTAGAGCATGACAGGGCGTTCTTAGAAAACGTGGCTACAAAAACAGTAAATTTATCTTTTAAGAACCAGCCCGGATGTTGACGTCTTTCCATACATGCTAAAGAATGTGCCGCAGATATCCTCTGTATAAAAATAGGTTCTATACTTGCAATTCCTTGTTTCTTTCACTTATAATAAAGAATAAAGTTGGTTGAATGTCAATATCTGAGAAAAAATTTTTTACCTGAAAATGATTTTCAGGATTGGAAATAAATGTTTTGGGAGAATGTTATGGAACAAATGACGTTGTTTGATGATCAGAGAGTGACGGTTCCGCTTGCCAGTCGTATCCGTCCCAGAAAACTGGAAGAGTTCGCAGGCCAGAGCCATCTTCTGGGAGAAGGAAAAATACTTCGGCGGCTTATTGAGCAGGATCAGATATCCTCAATGATTTTCTGGGGGCCTCCGGGAGTTGGGAAGACGACGCTTGCCAGTATTATTGCCGGGAGGACGAAAGCGGATTTCATTAATTTCAGCGCTGTTACAAGCGGAGTGAAAGAGATTAAAGAGGTTATGAAACGGGCGGAGGACAGCAGAAAAATGGGAATCCGTACGGTTCTTTTTGTAGACGAGATTCATCGCTTTAATAAAGCGCAGCAGGACGCCTTTCTTCCGTTTGTGGAAAAGGGGAGTATTATTCTAATCGGGGCAACGACAGAGAATCCTTCTTTTGAGATTAACGCCGCGCTGTTGTCCAGATGCCGGGTATTTGTACTAAAGGCGCTGGAAAATAGGGAGCTTGTGCGTTTGCTTTGGAACGCGCTCCGGAACCCGGCCGGATTCGGGGATCAGAAAGTGCAGATTACGGACCGTCAGGTAGAGGCGATCGCCGCATTTTCAAATGGAGACGCAAGAACGGCGCTGAATACGTTAGAGACGGCTGTTTTGAATGGAAATGTGAGCGCGGACGGGATTGTTGTGACGAACGAGGAGCTGGAGCAGTGTATCAGCCGCAAATCGCTTCTCTATGATAAAAATGGAGAGGAGCATTATAATCTGATATCCGCGCTTCACAAGTCGATGAGAAACAGTGATCCGGACGCGGCGATTTATTGGATGTGCCGGATGCTGGAAGGCGGGGAGAATCCGCTGTATATTGCGAGACGGCTAATCCGGTTTGCAAGCGAGGATATCGGTATGGCGGACAGCCGTGCGCTTCAGGTAGCGGTGGCGGCTTATCAGGCGTGCCACTTTCTTGGCATGCCGGAATGCGACGTGCATTTAACCCATGCGGTGACCTATCTTTCGATGGCGCCGAAATCAAACGCATTGTATGTCGCGTGCGAGGACTGTAAAAAAGATGTGGGCGCGCTTCGCGCGGAGCCGGTTCCGCTAAAGCTTCGGAACGCTCCTACAAAGCTTATGAAAGAGCTTGACTACGGCAGGGGTTATGAATACGCCCATGATACGGAGGAAAAGCTTACCCATATGCAGTGCATGCCGGATTCGCTGAAAGACAGAAGATATTACCATCCCACCGGGCAGGGGGAGGAAATCCATATTCGGAGACGTCTTGAGGAGATCGAGGAGTGGAAGAGGAATGAATGAGAATACATTTGACAAAATATATCGGATTGTTTGCCAGATACCGGAGGGTACGGTGGCGTCCTATGGACAGGTGGCGGCGCTTGCCGGGAATCGGAGATGGGCGAGAGTGGTCGGCTATGCGCTCCATGTGATTCCTGAGGGCAGCGATATTCCGTGGCACAGGGTTGTAAAGAAGAACGGGGAAGTCTTCGGCGGCGCGGGGAGTCCCGGAGGAATCTGTCAGACGGCGCTTTTGAAGAAAGAAGGGGTAGGCTTTAAAGAAGATTATGTAGATATGGAAAATTATCAGTGGAAAAGGATGGTATTTTAAAAGAGCCGGAGAGTGTAATATAAAGTGTGTAAGTTACCGGTAACAAAAACTTATGCACTTT
>CAMNRH010000066.1 GCA_946552115.1 uncultured Lachnospiraceae bacterium | reverse complement strand
AAAGTGCATAAGTTTTTGTTACCGGTAACTTACACACTTTATATTACACTCTCCAAAATGTTTTTAAATAGCCTCCTGTTAACTGTTTCGTCTATTATTATTTGCGGTTATCTTGGGACAATGGCGGCTTTTGCGGTTGGAAAATTCCGTTTCAGGGGAAGAAAGCTTGTTGCGGTACTTATTCTTCCGCTTATGTCTGTTCCATCCGTAGTATTATTGATTCCATTGTTTGTATTTTTTTCAAAAATCGGGCTTACCAATCGCTTTTTGCCTGCAATTTTTATTTATGTGGGGCTGCTTTTGCCGTTTACTATTAATATGCTGGCCAGTTTCATGAGCTCAATCCCGGACAGCCTGCTTGAGGCAGCGATGATTGACGGCAGCAGCTTTTCTAAAATGTTTCATCATATAGTACTGCCCCTGATAGCGCCGGGGCTTTCCGCCGCCAGCATTGTAAATGCGATGTGGATTTGGAATGAGCTCCTGATAGCGTTTGTTTTTCTTCAGGACGAGGGGAAGCGCACACTGATTATCGGGCTTACGTCTCTTCAGGGCTTATTCAATCTGGATGTACCGCTGTTAATGGCGGGCGCTTTGATAACGTCGCTGCCGATTATCATATTATATTTAATTAGTCAGAAATGGTTTATTAGAGGATTGACTGTTGGAGGTGTGAAATAATTGAATGCTTTTTTGAAAGATATTTTTGCGCAGCCCAGAGAGCTGAAAAAGGTTTTGGTGTCTTTGGAGGAGGAGTATTTTGAACAGGTAGAAAGAATTGCGCGATTAATAAGAGAGGCGGAGGAGGTTGTGCTGACGTCAATGGGGAGCGCTTATTATTCTCTTATGCCAATGTATTATGCTCTCTCGCGCCGTGGATACAGAGTGGCGCTTGTTGAGTCATCAGAGCTTTTAAGGGCGCAGGAGCAGCTTGCCCGGGAAAAGCTTTATATCCTGATGTCACGCTCCGGCGAAAGTTATGAAGTGTCGCGGCTTCCGCAGATTCTGACGGAAAAAGGAATTACATCTATAGGAATTACAATGACACCGGACAGTACAATGGCGAAAAATGTTACGTATGTTTTAAATGACTGTGCAAGCTATGATGCGATGGTATGTACAAAGGCTTATACGTCACTGGCGCTCTGCGGGTTGAGATGTATAGACATGCTGGAAGGGGTTTCCTCTGATTTATCCGGAATCCGTGAGATAGAAAGAATGCTGGATTGGATGGAGGAGCATAAGGAAAGAATATTAGAGGAAATTAAGCGGCTGGATATTTTAAAGGATGTTCCGGATTTTTATTTCCTTTCCAGGGGGTACGGAATGGGTGTGGTAAAAAGCGGGGCGTTATGGATGGAGGAGGTGGCGAGAAAGTGTGTCAGCGTGTCCTCGCTTGATACCTTTTACCATGGTCCGCTGGAGCTTTCCAGAACAAATATTATTCCGGTTTTTTTGGGCGTGGATTTGGATTCGCGTTCAGATATGATACTGGACAGGCTGTGCAGCTTTTCAGATAAAGTTATTTGCTTTTGCCCTGAAAACATGAAGCATGGGAATGGGTATACGATTTTTTATCCTGAATTTCAGGTGGAGCCGGAATATAAAATGCTTTTACTTGCATTATATTTTCAGCTTCTTTCCTATCAGTGTGCATACATTAATGGGATTGAACCCGGAACAATGGAAACAATATCATGGGTGGTGAAATGAGATGGGCTATGTAATAGGCGCCGATATCGGAGGAACCAGAATAAAAACAGGTTTGGTAGAGCTGCATTCTAACCGCATAATGGGTGTGCGGGTCATACCGACAGCAGGAGAAAATGAGGAAATGTTACTCAATTGCCTTCAGAAAGAAATTCAGGAATTAACGGAGGATAGCGGCATTTCACGTAATGAGCTTTCCGGGATCGGTATTTCTATAGGGAGTTATATTTTTCCGGAGTCAGGAATCGTTGATTCTATGTGCGGATTTATGGGAATTTCGGACCGGTATCCGTTAAAGGAGGTCTTGGAAAAACGTTTGGATTTGCCGTGTAAAATAGAAAATGATGCACGTCTGATTGGGTATGCGGAAAGTATGTTTGGAGCTGCAAAAGGATATGAGAGAGCTTTGACATTAACACTGGGTACCGGTGTAGGAGTGGGCTTCGTCGTGAATCAGGAGTTTCCGGATAAGGATGCATGCATCCACCTTTCAGGTCATATAAAGGTTCGTGAGTTTGGAAAGGAAAGCGCACTGGACAGCGAAAGATGCTATTGTTCGGTGGAAGGATGCCTGGAATCTACCTGTTCGGGAACTGCCCTGCAAAAAATGGGGCGTCAGATATTCGGCGGGGATATTACAAATGCAGAGTTATTTCAGATGGCTGGGGACGGAGAAAGAAAGGCTTTAAAACTGATTGAGAAATATCTTGATTATCTGGCAATCGGATTAAATCAGTATATTTATGTCTTTGCGCCAGACGTAATTGTTCTTGGGGGCGGAGTTTCGAAAGGCTTAAAGCCATATCTTTCCTATATTGGAAGCAGAGTAAAAGCAAGTATTAGAAGCGGTTATACCACCGAGATAAAACTGTCTGAGCTGAATGAAAACAGCGGGATTTTAGGGGCCGCCAGTTTATTTTTTGAAAGGAGTCAGTGGAAAAATGAGAATTATAAGCCGCGATGAGATGAAAAAAGCTTTGTTTGACCATCCGTATAAGGACTCTCCTGATTATCATGCGGCAATGTCGGTTGTTTATTTATCTCAGGATAAAAGGATGCTGATAGGATATTGGACTGCGCCGGAGGGAAAGGTTTCTATCCGTTATGGAGAGAATGTGGAGCATAATTATGTAATCCGCGGAAAAATTAAAATACATTGTCAGGATGGTACAATATTGAATGCTGTTCCGGGGGATGTGATAGAATGTGGCGGAAAGGATGTGATTTATGAGATAGAAGAATATGCGGAGACGCTTTTTATTGTCTATCCGCAGGGGAAAGAAGATATAGAATTTGTAAAGAAGATAAAAGAAGAGGCGGGAGAGGTTAAATTTTTCGTCAGATAAGAAGTGATTACCCCTTATGGAGAGTAAACTTGACATTTTTCAGTTTAAGGTATATAGTAAGAATGTAAAGTTTACTTTCCGTTTTGGGAGGTGTTATCTTGAAAAACCGATTGGAAGAAATAAGAAAGAGCAGAGGTGTCACACAGGAGGAGCTGGCAGCCTCTCTGGAGGTATCCAGACAGACAATAGGCTCTTTAGAAAATGGACGCTATAATCCGTCCATTCTTCTGGCCTTTAAGATTGCCCGTTATTTTCATATGTCCATTGAGGACATTTTTATTTATGAGGAGGAGTTAATATGAATCACAAAAAGAAAAAGATTCTATTGGGTTTTTGTCTGATTGCAGGATTGCTGCTGCAATTTACGGGCATCTGTTTGGGATCAGGACAGCTTCGGATCATAAGCGGCATTTGCATCGGCGCAGGAGCGATGCTTTTTTCCGTGTCCGTCAACAAATTATATCGTGTTTCTTATGAAAAGGAGTTTCCCGGGGAGGTTCGAAAAGAACAGATAGAGCTGTCGGATGAACGCAATGTTCAGATTCGCAATCTTGCGAAAGCAAAAACCAGTGATATAAGCCGCTGGGTTGTTATAGGGCTTGCATGGGCCAATTTTCTGGTAAGAGGATCCTTGTGGACGACATTTATACTTATCGGAATCTTTGCATTGATATATATTCTGGAGTGGCATTATGCCGAGAAATATCGGAGAGAGATGTAAATTTCGTTTTTACAAAAAAAGTTGATAAAAAGCAAAATTAGGACTGGACAATTGTCTTTTGCTGTTGTATAGTATTAATCGAGTTCGAGATTACGAGCAGTTATGGAGAAGTACCCAAGCTGGCCGAAGGGGCTCCCCTGGAAAGGGAGTAGGTCGTTAATAGCGGCGCGAGGGTTCAAATCCCTCCTTCTCCGCTACCGTATAGCTGTCTGAAGCAAGGGGTTTCAGACAGCTTTTTACGGCTAAAAGATGAATATTATCTTGTGTTTGAAAGCCGGAAAACCCTAGATATAGTGGCTGCAAAAAAGATGTCAAAAAAATAAAAAAAGATGAAAAAAAGGTATTGACATCTAAAGAAACAAATGATATTATAATCGAGCTGGTTCAA
>CAMNRH010000065.1 GCA_946552115.1 uncultured Lachnospiraceae bacterium | reverse complement strand
CCATCCTTGACCTTTACATTGTTTTCTTTCATGTAGGAGCTCATCATCTCCCTAATGCCTCCAGCTTTGACCGGGCAGCGGTAACATTGTTATCCGCTTTTTTCTTTTCCCCCTCTGCTTTTGTGATAGTATCTAATATCTCATTTTTCTTCGTCTCTGCTCGCTTTCTCTCTTTTTTTGCCGTTTTCCAATCCGGAAAACTCAACTTCTCAAGCGTTTTTAATACGGCTCTTGTCTCCGCCAGCTCCTGTTTTATTTTTTGCCTGTTTTCGCCGAGTTCATCTTTTCTTGAATTGAGCCTCTCCGTATCATTGCCCTGCGCGGTTTCAAGCTCTTTTTTGGCCTCATTAAGTATCTCGCAATCCTTGCCAAGGGAAATGCATTTTCTATCCGTCTCCTTTAACATCATCTCAACCTGCGTTTTCGCTTCTTTTACTACCTGGATCAATTCCTCAAGAGACTGTTCCTCCCTGTCCATGTCCGGAAGCGGGCTTTTAATGCAATCCAATATCGTCGCCCTAAGCTGCTCCTCGAATTCTTCCAACGATGTCTTTGCTTTTTCTGCTTCCGTATTTGCATGATTCTTTTTCTCTTGAAACCTGGACTCCTCTTCTTGAAGTTTTTTGAAGTCATCCTCTGAAACAGCAGAATCTCTAAGCATAGCCGGCTCCGGATGATACACAGAGCCGCATACCGGACATTTCTCTCCTTCTACAAGTTTCCCCGCCAAAATACCGGCTCGGCTATCCTCCAGAATACGCTCAGCCTCATCTCTCCTTCCACTCGCTTCTTCATATTTGTCACGTATATCTATAAATGCTTTCTGTTTTTTAGAAAGAATCCGTTTCCTCTTTTCTCTTTCCGGAATCTGAGCTTCTATGACCGCATCAAAATCCGCCAAAAGCTCCTTTCGCTTTTCACTCTCGTTTTCCGCCTCTTTAAGCTCAACCGGCTTGCCCTTTAAGTCCTCAACTGTCTTAGTCAGGACTTTTATCCTTTCCTTAAGAGATTTTTCATCTTCTTTTAAATCAGCTTCTTCTGTGCTAATATTTCTATCGCGCTCTTCAAGCTTTTTCAGATTTCTTTCGAGATTCTCTTTTTGCTGATATTTCTGCTCCTCATCGTCAATCCTGCTTATTGTTTGCTTTAAACGGTCAACCTCTTTCTCCTGCTCTTTGGCGCTGTCAAATGCATCTTTGGCCCGTTCTGCAGCCGCAGCAGCCGTCTCAAGCTTTAATTCTGTTGTTTTAATCTGCTTTTGAATTGAAGATACCCCGTCACACTTTTCAATCCACGCATCATAAGGCGGCTTCCCATTACGAGTGGCTTTCTTTTGTTTATCCAAAAGCCGGATTTTTCCATCAATTTCCGGCTTTCTTTTCTTAAGCTCTTCTCTTTCCTTTTCAAGTTCCTCTCTTCTCCTGATGAATTTGTTGTTGGTCTCAGCCTGCGCAAGCTCCTCATCATTCTTCTTTAGCTCCGCCTCTGCTTTTTCCATGTCTGCTTTCATGCACTCGAATTTTCTTCCGTCTGACAAAATCAGGCGTTCCACTACGTCCGCGATTTCATCCAGATTCCATGCGCTTCCAGAGCGTCCGGCTCTGCTCTTAAGCTCCTCCAGTTCGTCAAAAAGCTCATTGCTTTCATCTGCCGACACATCTTCAAAATACTGAATAATACTGTTTTCAGCATTTTCCTTAATCCTGCTGCTTGCATCCATCCGTTCTTTCAACCTGTACTCTATATTTTTGTAACCGTTCGTCAAAAATATTGTACGCAGTATTTCTGTCCTCTGGTCCGTTTTCGCATTCAATAAATCCCGGAATTCTCCCTGCGCAATCATCACAATCTGCTTAAACTGCTTTTCGTCGATATGCAGCAGCTCCTTTACGGCATTATTAACCTGAGTCAGTCCCTCTATCGGCGCCTGCCCCTCTTCATAAAGAATCGCCTTTTCCTTTTCTAATATCACACCGGCGCCGCGTTGTTTTTGCCTTTCATAAGACGGCTGCCTCCAGACGTGAAATTCACGTCCCTGATGCGAAAAATAAAAATCCACATAGCTCTGAACAGAATCCCTGGCGTATTCGCTTCTTAAATTTTTCGTATCCCTGTATGTTCCGCTGGTCGTTCCATATAATGCAAAGCATATGGCATCAAATATCGTAGTTTTCCCCGCACCGGTGTCCCCGGATATCAAAAACAGCCCCTTTTCTTCAAAGGCATCAAACTCTATTTCCGGCAGCTTCCCTGCATAGGGGCCAATTGCACTTATAATCAATTTAATCGGCTTCATTGATAACACCCGCCTCCTGTGCCGCTATCCTCATTACATCCATTTCTTCTTCTGTAATCTCACAGCCATACATCAGCCTGTAAAAATCTCCGATTAACTCCGGAAATGATTTGTTTTCGGCAATCCTGCTGATATCCACCTGCTCCGTCTCTCTTGTATGTGAATTGTCATAGTCAATCCGAACTGTATTTGGATATATCTGTTGGAATACTCCCATTGCATCATTGATGATATCCTCATCTGTCAATGTTGCATAAATGAAATCCTCTGTCGCCTTTACATTCTTTTTATCCAACAGCTCTTTCATTGTCCCCCTTATGTGTCTCATGTTCCTCATCGGCTTTAAAGGAATGAGCTCTATCTTAACCCGTTCCTCTGCTGATACCGTAATAAGAGAAACCGACTTTTCATTATTCGCTTCGCTGAACGAATATTTAAGAGGAGAACCAGAATATCGAATCTCATCTCTTCCAACTCGCTGAGGAGAATGAATATGACCTAACGCCACATAATCAAAATCATCAAAGCAGTCATACCCAATCTTTTCAACCAATCCCACACTCTGTGTCCCTGCGCTTTCAGAACCCGCAAGCGCGGGATCCTCACCTTTTCCTGCAACAAATTGATGTGCCACCAGAATATTTTTATTTTTTTTGTTTATAGGCGTATTTTTTATAATGGCTCGAACAGCATCATTGTAGCTCTCTATATCCTCATCCGGGAAATAATGCCTTACCCGAGAAGCCTTTACAAAGGGCAGCATGTATATATCAATCTCTGCATCTTTACTGGTAAAGCTCTGCTTATGAAGTGTTCCGTCAAAGACAGCTGATATAAATATCTGATTAGATGCAAACAGAGCACTTCCGTAATTCAAACGATCATCCGAATCATGGTTTCCACTCACCATAAACACCTTTATTTCTCTTTGTACCAATTTAATCAGAAAATAATCCAAAAGCTTCGTAGCAGCCTCGCTTGGAATAGATTTATCATACACATCTCCGGCGATAAGCACGCCGTCTATGGATTCTTTATCTGCAATACGAAGAATCTGATCAAGGATATGCCTCTGATCCTCTATTAAATCAAAACCACTCAGTGTTTTTCCTAAGTGTAAATCTCCTAAATGTAGAAATTTCATACTTTCCCTTTCTGCTCTGTAAGCTTTTTTCATTGAAACTTTCGTTAAATTTTCTCCCACTATTCCAGTTCGCAAAATAAAGATTGATTCTATACTATTTTGTATGGGTGATTTGGTTCTGTTTGACTTTGTTTTTGTTCAAATGTCCTATTCGTATGGTCTTTACGAATTGGTGTTATCATTTTGTTATCAGCTAATGGTTATCAAAAACCCTTGTAATATCCCGATAACGATTTATTACCCTATAAATCTCTACATACTCATCATTAATTTTGTATATAATTACATAATCTGTCCAAACAACATATTTATAGTCTGTCCGAAAGCTAACTCTCCTTGAAAGATCTTCTCCTATTCCCGGAACCATTTGGACATCTTCAAATTTTTCATAAATTTCACGAATAGTCTTAGTAGCATATTCACTGTTATCTTCTGCTATATAATCATGAATTCCTTTCAAGTCATACACAACTATAGGATTTATTCGTAATTTTAACATTATTTATTTCTCCACAAGTTTTTTCAACTCTTCAAGGCTAAGCCATCCATTTCCATCTTTAACTATTTCCTCTGCCTCCTGCAATTTCATTAAAAGTTTCTTTTCCGCACGTTCACGTTCATAATCTTCAATGTCAAGCACGACAAATCTTCCCCTTCCATTCTTGGTAAGAAATACCGGCTCCCCTGTTCGACAATTTTTTAAAACCTCATTATAATTTCTCAAATCTGATACGGGTAAAATACTTGCCATGTGCTTATACCTCTTTCTATAAAAAGTTTTCTTTATTTATAGTTTATTATATGCAAAACTACGTAAAATTCAACGTAAAATTTTTATGCAAATATTTATATCAACATAACAACTCATGAAGTCTTTCGATTTCTGTAAACGGTAGATAGGTTTACAAAGAAAGACCAGAAAACCCTATTTTGTAAGCTTTCCGGTCAAAATGTCCGCTATTCAAATTCGCAGAGTCTGGTTTGATTTAGGTTGTTTCAGCACAGTTATCTATACTATCTTGTATTAATAACCCATATCTTTTCCATACATTATTTTTCGTTTCACATATTTTTAGTACCAATCCAGTACCATTGCATTTTGGATCTATACTAAATAAGTGGACACGAAAAGTAACTATACATTACAATAAA
>CAMNRH010000064.1 GCA_946552115.1 uncultured Lachnospiraceae bacterium | reverse complement strand
GACAGCTATTCCGGCATCGTGTCCGTTTCGGAGGGGATGGTGACGATGGGGGATAACGGCTCCGCCACTTACAGATTTTCCGTATCATCGGCGGGAACTTATGATGTGGCGGTGCGCCTGTGCTTCCCCTTTTGGGATAAAAATGGGATTTACATTTCCATTGACGGGAGCAGGAAGCATTTCACGGAAAGCCGCCTGTGGTGGCCATACTGGAGGACTACTTTCTGGTCGGTACTGGCAAAGGGGATTTCCCTCTCCGCAGGTACGCACACAATCACAGTTTCGGTGGATGTGAAAGGCGTGCAGTTTTACGGCTTCCGTGTGTGCCATACCTGCTATGGGAAATATGTGTACTGGCGGTGTTCCGGCAAATCAAGAGTCCGGACGGAATGCCACGGGCAGGATTTCGTGGATTCCAACATCCGTAAGGTTTCAGCGTATATGATGGGCATGGAGGAATTTGACGGGAAAGAGTTTGAATTCTGCATTATTTTGAAAGACATCTGACGAAAGAGGGGTATGTGGAGAAAATCGGCGGCGTCAATATGGAGGCGAGGTTCTGGTCTTTTATCGACTGGGCCGACGAGTGGAACGACACGAGCGGTATGCCGGACGCGGGCCTTAAAGGGCCGCTTACGATGGAAACGCTGCTTTATATCTATGGTTTGCAGCATGCCGGATGCCTTGCGGATTTTCTTGGACGTTCGGAAGAGGCGAAGCTGTATCGCGGCAGAGCAAAAACGGCGCAGACGGCAGTGCTTGAATATTGCAAGGGAGAAAACGGGATGCTCCAGGACGGGCCGGGAATAGATAAGTACAGCCAGCATTGTCAGGTGTTCGCGCTCCTTACGGATACGGTGGATATGGAGACGGGAAAGAAAAACCTGCTAAAAACAATCAAAGAGACGTGCTATACGCAATGTACGGTTGCCATGCGGTTTTATCTGTTCCGGGCGCTGGAAAAAACAGGGCTTTATGCTTATACGGACCAGTACTGGGATACATGGAGAAATATGGTGAAAATGCACTGTACCACCTGTGTGGAATCGGTGGCGTATGCAAGGAGCGAATGCCACGCATGGGGTTCGCTGATTCTTTACGAGCTTCCAAGCATTACGCTAGGCGTGCGGCCTGCGGCGCCGGGATATAAAAAGGTGAGAATTGCGTCCGTGACAGGATATCTAACCAATGCATCCGGGGTTGTAAAAACACCGGCGGGAGACATCCGGGTAGCATGGAAAATTGAAAACGGAGCTTTTAAGATAGACTATGAAGTGCCGCAGAATCTTGAAGTGGTGAGATAAAGGATAAATCGCAAATATAAAACTATAAGCATAACCGGGCGGAACCGTGAAAAGATATGGAATATAATATATGGTAAATATAAAGGATAGCTGAATTAAAGTCTCTGTGTAAGATTACCAGGGATAAGTGCTTAATGTAACGCAATAATTCTGCGGAAACGATTCACATACTGCGAATCCAAATCACAGGCTTCCCATCCCGTTTCATCAGCCTTTTTCGGGATACCAAGAGCGACAAGCTTCTGGTCAAATTCTTCCAGCTCCAGGTAGGTATCATCTGTATAACGTTTTATATTTTCATTTACGCCCGGTACATCAAAGATTATCTTTTTTTCATCTAATTCTATCTGATAGTAGAAATTCCCCTTTTTCTTATATTCTGAAAATGCAAGCCTCCTTTGCCCGAAAGCAGCCCGGATTTGCGTGACGTCCTTATAATCATACGTGATTCCTGACGGGTGCAGGGGAGAGCGGCAGATAATTTTATCCTTTGTGACAATAGTGACGGAAGAAAAGCAGCAGTACAGGCCGATTATCCATAGGGCAATTAATATGAATTTTCCCCGGGGCAGGCGCTTCCAGAAAAAATACAGATCGTACGTATCTTCCAGAGCAGGCTCTTTTTTTTGGCGCAGCTTCCCAGACAGGACACCGAAGACAGTTACGGCAGGAATTAAAATCAGATATATCATAACCTTTTCTGAAACGGAATTGTATTGATAAAAGTAATAATCCCGCGGAATTATCAGCTTTTCTAAAAAAAGCATAATTCCTGCAAGGAAGCCGATCCCGGCGATTATCAGAACAAGGAAGCTTCCCAGTTTTTTTATAATCTGCATTATTTCATCCCCTATTGCATGTATTCGGATATTATTATAGATACTGCCTTACGCAGTGTCAAGAAACAAAGGGCTTAAGCAGATAAATACTTTGAAACGGGTACATAATGTGATATGATATATAATGTCTGGAGAACGTAAGCTTTTGTGTTTGGAGGGATTTGATGGATTATGAAGGGCAGATATGCCGGGCGCCGATGGAACGGGCTTCCTATATGCTGCCGGTGGCGGTAGGATGTTCCTACAACAGGTGTAAGTTTTGTATGCTATTCAAGCATTTGAAATACAGAGAGCTTCCGCTTGAACAGGTGAAAGAGGAATTAAAGCGGGTGAAGAGCGTCGGAGGTTCTCCGAAGAGAATCTTTCTTGGAGACGGCAATGCGTTTGGCCTTGAAACCTCAAGGCTTTTGGAAATTCTGGGGATGATACGAGCGTATTTTCCGGATTTTGAGGAAGTCAATATGGACGCCACCGTTACAAATATCCGCACGAAAAGCGATGCCGAGCTTAAGGCTCTTTATGATGCGGGGGTGAGGCATCTTTATCTTGGAATCGAGAGCGGGCTTGACGATGTGCTTGATTTTATGGATAAGGATCATAATCTTTCAGAAGTGTATGAGGCGATTGCCCGTATTCAGGCAGTTCATATGGTGTATGACGCCCATATGATGACGGGTGTTGCCGGGAAAGGACGGGGACTTTATAATGCGGAGATGATTGCGGAATTTTTTAACAGGACAGAGCCCAAAAGAATTGTGAATTTTTCGATGTTCCTGCATAAGGAGGCGCCGCTTTATAAGGAGATAGAGGCCGGGAGATTCCACCCCGCCAGCGAGCTTGAAAATCTTGAAGAGGAAAAGAGGCTTCTCAAGCTTCTTTCTGTAGATAATCTGGAATATGACGGGTTTCATGATTTTATTGAATACCGGGTTCGGGGGACGCTTCCGGGAGATAAGGAGAGAATGCTTTATTCTCTTCAAAAATGTATAGAGAAATACTTGACAAAAGAAGAAGTTATTGCTATTATTTAAAAACAGAACGCACTCTGTTTTTGGAAATAAAAGAAAAGAGGTGCAGTATGCAAAGAGTATATTCATTGATTGTTAATAATGACCCGGGTGTATTAAGCCGTATATCAGGCCTGTTCAGCCGGAGGGGATACAGTATCGACAGTATTACCGCAGGCGTAACGGCAGATCCGAGATTTACGAGAATTACAATAGTCGGAAGCGGAGACGAGCTGATTCTTGCTCAAATTGAAAAGCAGGTAAGGAAGCTTGAGGATGTGATTAAGATTAAGGTGCTTGCGCCGGAGGAATCCGTTTACCGCGAGCTTATGCTGGTGAAGATTCGCGCGGATGCGGCGCAGAGAGCGGAGGCGATTTCGATTGCGGATATTTTCCGTGCAAAGATAGTAGATGTCGAGAAAGAATCTCTGATGATAGAGCTTACGGGAAACCAGTCAAAGCTTGAGGCATTTCTTAATCTTTTAGACGGGTTTGAGATTCTGGAGCTGGCAAGAACCGGCATTACAGGTCTTAAAAGAGGTATCAAGGATGTCACATACATTGATTAATGAAAACGGTAAAAATTAAATTTACATAAATAAAGCAGGAGGAAGATGAAAATGGCAAAAATTTATTATCAGGAAGATTGTAATTTATCTTTACTGGAAGGAAAGACAATCGCAGTAATCGGATACGGAAGTCAGGGACATGCACATGCTTTGAATGCAAAGGAATCCGGCTGCCATGTAATTATCGGTCTCTATGAGGGAAGCAAGTCATGGGCGAAAGCTGAAGCGCAGGGATTTGAGGTTTACACGGCGGCAGAGGCGGCAAAAAAGGCCGATATCATTATGATTCTTATCAATGACGAGCTTCAGGCAAATATGTATGCTAAGGATATTGCACCGAACCTTGAGGAGGGCAATATGTTAATGTTTGCACATGGATTTGCAATTCATTTCGGGCAGATTGTACCGCCGGCAGGCGTTGACGTTACAATGATTGCTCCTAAGGGACCGGGACATACGGTAAGAAGCGAGTATCAGGCAGGCAAGGGTGTTCCCTGTCTGGTAGCCGTAGAGCAGGATGCTTCCGGCAAGGCGCTTGACATGGCGCTTGCATATGCGCTTGCAATCGGCGGGGCAAGAGCCGGTGTCCTTGAGACGGATTTCAGAACAGAGACAGAGACGGACCTTTTCGGCGAGCAGGCAGTTCTTTGCGGCGGCGTGTGCGCACTGATGCAGGCGGGCTTTGAAACATTGGTTGAGGCCGGCTATGACCCGAGGAATGCATATTTTGAGTGTATCCATGAGATGAAGCTGATTGTAGACTTAATTTATCAGTCAGGCTTTGCGGGGATGAGATATTCCATTTCCAACACGGCAGAGTACGGCGACTATATTACAGGACCGAAGATTATTACGGAGGATACCAAGAAAGCTATGAAGAAGATTCTTTCCGATATTCAGGACGGAAGCTTCGCAAAGGAATGGC
>CAMNRH010000063.1 GCA_946552115.1 uncultured Lachnospiraceae bacterium | reverse complement strand
GTAATTTTATCTTACATCAGTTTAGAGGTTTACACAATCTTTGGGATATTCCCTTAAAAACCGGTTATTTTTTATCTCCCATGCCGCACGCATTACTTAGGGAGATACTTTTCAAATGCGGAAGGAATCGGAAAAATTCTCTGTATTTCTTCCGGATGTACAAACAAAAACCCTTTCCGGTTTGTTTTTTCCAACTCGTCCACCTGTACCCCATAGCCGATCATGCGCCATTCCACATGGCTGAATATATGCTTTGCCTCACAAAGGCTCTGTATACGCACCGGCATCAGCCCGATGCTCTTACAATATTCCGTCACCTCCTCAGGCTTCAAATGCCCCGGCAGCGACGGAAGCTCATACAGACCGGCAAGCAGTCCTTTATCGGGCCGCTTTCCAATCGCTATCTTATCACTGTCCCGGAATACAAGGATTGTTTTCTCCTCAATTTTACGCTTCTTCGCTTTCTCTCTTACAGGAATCTCTTCTATACGTCCCTGCTTCTTCGCCTCGCAGTACCCAACGGCCGGGCATTCCTCACACCGCGGCACTCCGTTCGGCACGCAGACAATTGCACCAAGCTCAATCAGCGCCTGATTAAAGTCTCCTGCCGCCTCTCTTGGAATGATTCTCCGAAGCTCCTCCTCTATCCGCTTCCTTGTACTCTGCTTCTTAATGTCACTGTTGTCCCCCGTAATGCGTGTAAATACCCGGAGCACATTTCCGTCTACCGCAGGCTCACAGATACCATACGCAAAGGAGCCAATCGCTCCGGCCGTATAACTCCCCACTCCGGCAAGCGATTTTATCTCCTCATAGGTATTCGGAAATTTACCGTGATAATCTATCATCACCTGTCTGGCAGCTTTCTGCATATTCCGCACCCGATTGTAATAACCAAGCCCTTCCCACAGCTTCAAAAGCTTATCCTCCTCTGCCTCCGCCAACGCTTTCACGGTCGGAAGCTCCCGCAGGAACCTGTCATAATAAGGTTTTACCGCTTCTACCCTTGTCTGCTGCAGCATAATTTCGGACACCCAGATCCGATAGGCATCCTTTGTATCTCTCCACGGAAGCACCCTGTGGTTTCTTCCGTACCATTCTACCAACTCTCCCGGAAAGCCGTGCCTTAAAAGATTTGCTGCCGCTGAATTTTCGAGAATTACCCTCACCTCGTCGGCAATCGTAAGACTGTCCTCTGTCACATCGCAATCATATGCAAGAATCCTGACATTTTCGGAAGCGGCCTTTCTCAACGCTTCGGCAAATTCCGGATGAGCGTCCGCATTCGGCATAAAGGAATGTACGCCTTTCATCTGGATTACAAAGAAAATATATGCCTCATAACCGTCTTTCGCCGCCTTAATAAGTTCTGTTATATGTTTAACCGCCCGCTCGCTCGGCGCGTCGGGAAACATTGCCGTCCCGTCCTTTTTAAGCGTTACGCCTTTCACCTCAATCAGAAGCTTACGCTCCCCCGCCTCCACATACAAATCAATTCTGGAATTGCCATATGTGTACTCCGGACGTATCAGGGTAATATCCGGAATAAGCTCTCCTTTCATGAGCCATTCCTTAACAGCCTTATTCGGCGCCTGAGAATCCATATTAACCATATGAGGGCCTTTCTCTACTCCAATCAAATCCCAGCGTGTTTTCCGTGCGGAATTTAAACTGTCCTGCAAGAAAACAACGGCGCCCGGAACCAAGAGCTCCGCGCACCGTCCTGTATTCTTAACATGAACAGTTTCTACAACCCCGTCAATTTCTACATAAGCAATAAAACGATTCGGACGGGAAATAAAAGATCCCTTCTTTATATTTGTATATTTCATGCTTCCTCCAGACATGCCTGAATGGCTTCATTAAGGGACAGCATCTTGTCATCCAGAGAGGATACCATCTCCGCACATTCCTGTAAATCCTGACTGATATATTCCGGTGCATTTCCTTCAAATTTATAATAAATCTTATGCTCAAGACTTGCCCAAAAATCCATCGCAATTGTCCGTATCTGAATCTCTACCTTTGTATCCACTACGCTGTCTGACAGGAATATGGGAACGGATACAAGCATATGATAGCTCTTATATCCGCTTTTCTTCGGGTTTTTTATATAATCTTTAATTGCCAGTACTTTCAAATCACTCTGGTTCCCAATCATCTCTGCAAGACGGTAAATATCAGAGGTAAACGAACAAATCACTCTTACGCCTGCAATATCATTTACATATTTTATCATATTTTCTATGGATGTTTCATAACCGTGCTTTTTTAATTTCTTTACAATACTTTCCGCTGACTTTACTCTTGTTTTTATATGTTCTATCGGATTATACTGATGTACATGCTGAAATTCATCATTTAGTATCTCAAGCTTTGTCCCAACCTCCTTAAGGGCTGACGTATATAGAAACATAACCGTCTTCCAGCTGTCCACATCCTCATAGCTTTTTATCGCATTCTGCATATGCCATCTCTCCTCTTTTATACCCGAAGAGTAAACCATCGTATTGATTCTAAGTATAGCATATTTTATTGGCTCTGTACCGGATTTCATACTAATTTAAGATATTTATCTGCATATTCCGAGCGGTATTTCTTTCTAATACTCAATCCCCGGACGGGCCTTAATGCCCTTTTCATAGGGATGCTTTCTTTTCTTCATCTCAGTCACATAATCCGCCGCTTCCTGTATCCGCTCCGAAGCCTCGTGACCGGTCAGAATAATCTCCAGCTCCTCAGGCTTATGCTCAAGAAAGCTCAATAATTTCTCCTCACTCAAAAGCCCCAGCTTCACTGCACACAGGGCCTCGTCCAAAACAAGCACGTCAAAAGGGGAACAAAATTTGACAATTTCATCCAACGCTTTATTATTATAATGCACTGCTTCGGCCCTCTCGCCGCTGTCCATCTGACTGTAAAACTTTACCTCATCCCGCCCCGGAAGGCAGGTCACCGTCGGAAGCGCCTCAAGCACCTTACGTTCATTTGAGGTATTATCTTTCAGAAATTGAAAGACAAGCACCTTAAGGCCGCAGCCTGCCGCACGCATAATCTGTCCCATCGCGGCAGTCGTTTTCCCTTTTCCGTCCCCGTAATAAACATGTATCCTCCCTGTGCCCGTCATAAATCTCCTCCTGTTCCTCCCTATAGCTCCAGCTTCATATCGCCAAACTGAATCCAGCCTTTCTTTCTCATGAACTCAGAAATAATCCATGTAACAATTGCCGGCAATAAAATCTGAATTGCCAGAATCTTAATAAGAACAACCGCTGCCGTCTCTGTCTGTATCATCGTCTGCCACGTCATAATCTGTCCCACCAGTCCGGCGGTTCCCATACCTGACCCTGTCGCGTTGCCCGTCATATGGAAAATAAGAGTTCCCACCGGCCCAAGCACCGCACTTGATAAAATTGCAGGAAGCCAAATAATCGGTTTTCTTACAATATTCGGCACCTGAAGCATGGAGGTTCCTATTCCCTGTGCCAGAAGGCCTCCCACCTTGTTCTCACGATAGCTTGCTACCGCAAAGCCTACCATATTGCAGCAGCAGCCTATCGTTGCCGCACCGGCCGCAAGCCCTGAAAGATTCAGAATAATCCCCAGCGCCGCCGAACTAATCGGAAGTGTCAATATCATGCCCATCAGCACGGATACGACAATCCCCATAAGAAACGGCTGCTGCTCCGTTCCCCAGTTAATAATGGAGCCAAGCCATGCCATAAAGCCTGATATCGGCGGCCCCAGAATCAAACCTACCGCAGAACCTGTCCCAATTGATACAACCGGTGTTACAAGAATATCCACTTTTGTCTTTCCCGATACAAGCCGGCCGAAACAAATCGCAACATACGCAGCAATAAATGCTCCCAGCGGCTCTCCCGGCCCCGCATATACGATTGCTCCGTCGACAAGCACCGTCCCTGCAAGAAGCTTTCCGGCAAATCCGCCCACCATTCCTGCCGAAGCCGCGGATACGACTACAAGGGCGTTTTCTTTAAACCGGTAAGCAACGGCAGTACCGATACCCGCGCTTGTGAGCGACGCGGCAATCTTGCCGAGAACAAATATCATATCACCGGCAGCTCCGCCGATAAGCAATCCAATCTGCTGAATAATCGTGCCGATAATCAATGTCGCAAACAGCCCCTGGGCCATTGCGCTTAATCCGTCAATAAAGATGCGATCCAATACCTTTTTTATTCTCTCCATGCCTTCTTATCCTTTCTTTATTTACATGAACTTTTACAAGTAAATTCTCCCTTTCGAAGCATCTCTGAGAGCTCCTGTCCGGAATGCGGCAGCTCTGCAAATCCGGTGCGCCCGCGTGAAAGATCCTCTGGCTGATGGAAATCCGAACCGGCAATCATGCCGAGATGGTATCTCTTCGCGGCAGAAAGGGCAAGATTATTATGGGAATTATGCCGCGGATTTCCGTTGTATACCTCCAGCCCATGCAGGCACTCCGTATCTGCCAGCGAGCATTTCGGACGAAACGGATGGGCCTGCGCAAGATAAAGCCCCTCCTTTTCGGAAAGCTTATATAAGTCCGTAAGCTCTTTCATATAAATCCACGGATTTTCTCTTAAAAATTTTTCTGTGAAACCATAGACAAGAAAATCATTCTCATCGTAGGGAAACCTTATTTCCATCCCTAAAAACACGGAAAAATCCGTTCCTTTCGCCGCTTCTTCCGCGGCGTAAAAACCCTTAAGGAAACGGCTGCATACATCCTCCCAGCTGTTTTCCTCCGGGCCTCCCCGCTCTCTTTTACTGAAGTGGTCCGTAACTGCAATACCGGAATATCCGGCCTCCTGATATTGCTTTACTCCGTCTGCCGCCCGTACCTTTCCGCAATGACTGGACTCGGCGGTGTGGAAGTGTAATTCTATCTGATACATATTTTTTTCGCCTGCTTTCGCTTTTTCTCACATTATTATAATATATATCGGAGAAAAAGCAAAGGAAAGATGTTGTCAGCTATGGCAAATGAAAAAAGCACGTAAAAGCACGACATAAAAAAAGGAAAGATCTCTCTTTCCTTTTTCAAAGCCTGTCACTCCCATCTCCACCATTCTCCCGTGAAATCGCCGCATATTTTACAATATTTACCGTCCATATATTCCTCATAACCGTCTATTGTATAATAATCCCCAACATAAATCTCACCAGGGCCCCAACTATGCTGTTCTCCTTGTTTTTTGCATAAACGGAGAAACGTATCAAACTCCTCCGGAGTTCTTTTCCAGTAATCCGTTGTCAAATCAGGGATAAGGACGCCTTTCTCCTGCGCAAACGACATTTCGAGAGAATGATTTGACCATTCATCGCCAGTTTCAAATGCCAGTCCACATGAGCATCCAAGAACATATGCCTTTCTTTTTTCCCCGTGCCAGGTTTGTTTTGGTATTGTTTTATAATGCTCTTCCCAGACACATTTATGTTTATCTGACACGGTTACGCTGCACTTATAAACCTTACTTCCTACTTTCGCCGTAATAACGGCATTCCCCGGATTCTTAGCAGTTACTTTTCCGTTTTTCGATACAACTGCTACTTTCGCATTGCTGGTTTTCCACGTCGGTTTCACTTTTGTTCCGTTCACCTTTAACTGGTAAGACTTTGTCTCATAGAGGGACTGTTGAAAAACCCTTAAAAAATTTAATCTTCAGAGAAATTCTGAATGAA
>CAMNRH010000062.1 GCA_946552115.1 uncultured Lachnospiraceae bacterium | reverse complement strand
ATGACCGCCAAAAAAATCATAAGAAATTTACACACTTTACTTGACAAAGCCGTTTTAAACTACAGCGAGCTGCTGTACCGCATCCGGAGATACCATTATGTCACAGTGTTCTTCTAAAAATGCCAGAGTCGCCCCATTCGCTTTTTCTAAAGTACCGTATTCAGAGAGCATATTGCAGATGCGGTTAAAATCAATTGCCGTATGCGTTGACTGGGTAAGTGCCAGGATATAAGTATCCTCTGCCGAATCCTTGTATAAGGTATTGGAACCGGTGTACATTCCATGAAGCAGATGTACTGCTTTCAGTACACTGTCCATTGTAGGGAATGAAAATAAACGTAAGCTGTTTTTATTTTCTGTTTTGTCCGGAGAAGCATCCGTGGTTTGCTTTGGCTCCGAAGCATTTATTTTCTCTTTTACCTTTTCCAAAAGGCTTAAGAATGTATCAGCCCCTTCTAATTTGTCAAGAATTGCCTGTTTCTTAGCTTCCATATCGGCGCCGGGTGAGGGGGCGAATTTGGAAAACCGGGCATCAAGTTCTTCGGGATCCTCGACTTTAGTAATTATCAGCACAATAGAATCCGCAGAAGCGGGAATCGCCTCAATCATGAGAGGAATATCATCTGCTTCGAATCCGAACTCAAAAGCTGCCTGCTGCATCATATCATGGAAAAGTGATCTTACTTTTTCGGTTCCGTATGCCAGCTCACTCAAGCGTAGTTGGCGTTCAGCTAAGTCAGCACGCGTTAAAGTACAGCGTATCTGGTTCTCATTAAGCTTTTCAATTTTCATATTATCACTTCCTTTCACACAGTATAGCACATAAAATATGAGATGTTCAATAAAAGGTTCTATAAAATAAGTATAAAATAAAAAAAGTACTTGCGAATCAAATTGCTTTCGTATATAATGACCATACTAGAAGATAGTTTTCCCTGATAATTGTGTTTTTAGAACAAAGGAGGGATACATTAGACTTATTTATTTTTAAATTCTTAAAGAAATTCTAACAGAATCTGCCAAATTCAAATTAGAATCGACTTGTGTTAAGTCAGACACAAAAATCAAAAACAATCAGAAAATAAAAAATTATATATTAGGATATAAAAACAATGCAGAACTATCTTCTTATTAATAAAAACTGCAGTATAATAGAATTCATGTATCACGAGCACTTTCCTTTTGGTTTTATTATATGCAGAAACGGTCCGCAATTGTCAGGATTATGCATTGAAAGGAGGATGCATATTGGGGGACAATAGGAGTCTTAGGAACCGAAAGCTCCAGATGTTGTTTGCAGAGCTGACAGATTATGAAAAAAAGGGCGTCTATATACTGATTAACGGGTTGCCTGCGAGTCCTATGCAGATTGTGCAGGCGCATAGTATGCGTGAAGACGGAGCCTATATGAGAGATTATGTGTTAAATGAGGAAGGCGATATAGAGGAGCTGGACTTTCACGATGTAAAGAAAAATGATAAAAAAATAATAAGGAAAGGATAGTAAATACCCCTCAATAAAGAAATTGTCGAAATAATTGATGACGTGTGTCTTCTGTTTTGTTATAATAAGGTCTGATAGGAGGTGCAGCATGGAAGAAAGAGATAAGACAGGCCGCTTTTCTTCAGAACGTGCGGAAAGTGTAAGAAAGAGGAGAGTAAATGCTTCCTCAGAGACAGCAGCAGGACGGGCAGTTAGAAGTCAGGTACCGGATGAGCGCAGAAGCCGTACAGGAGCGGCGAGTGGCCGAACGGTGCGGGGAGCTTCCGGCAGAGCCAGGCAAACAGGTGAAAACGCACCGAGGACGCGTCAGACGCGGGAGGGAGCCGAGGATCGGACTGCACAGGTCAGAAGGAGACGTCCGCAGGGCCAAAGCAGTCAGATATCTTCAGTACGTACGCGGAGAAGAGCGGTATCTTCCGGTATCAACGACGGGAGAGTGATTTCCAAAAGAACGCAGTCAAAAAGAAGAAGAAAAAGAAATTTGGGAATTAGGATAGCCCTTTTTATAATATTGATAATAGCAGCAGCGGCAGCGGTATTTTTATGGAGGCGTTACAGTCCTTCGAAAGAAAGAGCTGACAGAAACGAATATTATGGAATAAAAAATGAAAATCAGATGGCTGTTATTGTGAATAATGAGGTGCTTGAGCCTAACGGAATGTTGTCGGAAGGGAAAGCATATCTGCAGTATGAGCTTGTACGTGATTATATTAACAGCAGATTTTACTGGGATCCGGAGGAGAATATTCTGTTATATACCCTTCCGAATGACACGATTACCGTTGAAGTGGGAAGTACGGATTACACGGTTTCCAAAGAAAAGGACAGCAAGGATTACGTTATCTTAAAGACGGAGGGAAGCACAGCATATATCGCGCTGGATTTTATTCAGCAATACACAAATATCGAATATGAGGTATACGATGACCCAGGCAGGGTTATGATTGTCAGCGATTGGGGAGAGACATTAGTTGCAGAGGTAAAGAAGGATACGCAGGTCCGTTATCTTGCAGGAGTCAAGAGCGAGATCTTGACTGATATCAGTAAGAAAGACGAGGTAACGGTTATCGAGGATGAAGGTGATTGGAAAAAGGTTCGGACAAAAGACGGATTTATCGGATATGCGAAAAACAGCGCTCTTAGAGCGGAGGAGAAAAAGACGATATCCAGAGACTTTGATGAGCCGGAATACAGTCATATCAGCGAAGATTATGTTATTAATATGGCGTGGCATAATGTAACGAATATGGATGCCAATGATGGTGTTTTGCAGAGGATTGCTGAGAGTAAGGGACTTACAACAATTGCACCGACGTGGTTCCACGTGCAGGATGTGGAAGGAAATATTGATTCCATAGCCTCCTCAGATTATGTAAACTATGCACATCAGTCAAATATTGATGTATGGGCGGCTGTCAGGGACTTTGACGGAGGAATTGGTTCTTTTGACGAGTCGCTGGAGCTGCTTAGGCATACCTCCAGAAGAGAGAATTTGATTAATCGGCTTATTGCAGAGGCGCTTCAGGTTGGCGTAGACGGTATTAATGTTGACTTTGAGATGATATCGGATGAATGCGGAGAGCATTATATCCAGTTTATCCGTGAGCTGTCTATCCGTTGCAGACAGAACGGGCTTGTTCTGTCAGTAGACAATTATGTTCCCCAGGGATTTAATATGCAGTACAACCGTAAAGAGCAGGGAATTGTCGCCGATTATGTAGTAATTATGGGATATGATGAGCATTACGGAGGCTCTCCTGAGGCAGGCTCCGTATCCTCTTATGAGTTTGTAAGAACAGGGATTGAGGAGACGCTTAAGGAGGTTCCGGCAGAAAGAATTATCAGTGGAATCCCGTTCTTTACAAGACTTTGGGCGGAGACGCCTAAGACGGAGGAAGAGCTTTCCGAACAGCAGGGAACAGAAGCGGCAGAATATTCCATGAATGTAACAAGCGAAGCGCTGGGAATGTCGGAAGCAGAGAACCGGGTGGCGGAGGCAGGCGTAGAGGTTGCATGGGATGAGCAGACGCAGCAGAATTTTGCCACATGGGAGAGCGACGATGTGACGTATAAGATATGGCTGGAGGATACTCAGTCATTGGAGCAGAAGCTTAAGCTTATGAAAGACAATGGTCTTGCCGGTACGGCGGCATGGGCTCTTGGGCTGGAGGATACTAAAGTCTGGAAGTTGATACAACAGTATACAAATTAAAATAAAATACCTCCGGCAATCATATATTGAATTAATATAGATTGCCGGGAGGTATTTTTTGTGAAGAAAAAGGTAGAACTTATTGTAATGGCGCTTTTGCTGGCAGTACTTTTGACGGCCGGAAAATATTTGGAGAGCCGTGTATCTTCTGATGAGGTAAAGACAGACGAAAATGTGGTTGTCGTCGATTGCGGACACGGGGAAAATGATCCTGGAAAAATTGGAGTAAATGACGTATTGGAAAAGGACATCAATCTCAAAATCGGAAAGCTTGTGGAAAAAAAGCTTAAGAAAAAGAAATTTAAAGTGGTTATGACGAGGACGGAGGATAAAATACTGGCGGATGAGGGAAGCAATAACAAGAAAGCACAGGACATGAAAGCACGTGTAGCACTTATTAATGAGACGAAGCCGTTTCTGGCGGTAAGCATACATCAGAACAGCTATCATGACGCGGACGTCCGGGGCGCACAGGTATTTTATTATTCCCATTCCGCAGAAGGGGAGGCGGCGGCCGGGTTTATGCAGGAAGCATTGTTAAGTGTAGATTCCGGCAATACAAGGCAGGCGAAGCCAAATGACAATTATTATCTTCTCAAACGAACGGAAGCACCTACGATTATAGTTGAGTGTGGCTTTCTGAGTAATCCGCAGGAGGCGGCCCTTTTAGCGGATGAGGAATATCAGGAAAAGATAGCGGATGCGGTTGTAGACGGGGTAGAAAAGTATTTGGAAAGTAAATAAGAGTGTAGTATAATAAAAGCCATGAAGACAGTAGTGAAAAATATTGATAGAACACAATTGAAAAGTGAGAAAAGTAAAGGGATTATTGCTCAGGCAGGAGAGATTTTAAGAGCCGGAGGACTTGTGGCATTTCCGACGGAAACCGTCTATGGCCTGGGAGCCGACGGGCTGAATGAGGATGCTGCCGGAAAAATATACGCTGCAAAAGGAAGACCCTCAGATAATCCTTTGATTGTACATATTACAGAAATAAAGGATTTGAAAAAAATTGCAGCGGTGGTTCCCGGAGAGGCTTATAAGATTGCAGACAGATATTGGCCGGGTCCGATTACAATGATATTTGAAAAAACGGGCGAAGTTCCTTACGGGACGACAGGGATGCTTGAAACGGTGGCTGTACGTATGCCGGATGATGAGGTCGCAAGGGAGATTATCCGCGCAGGCGGAGGATTTGTAGCGGCGCCGAGCGCGAATACGTCCGGAAGACCCAGTCCTACCTCTGCCGCGCATGTAAAAGAGGATTTGGACGGTAAAATAGATATGATAGTGGACGGAGGCAGGGTTGAGATTGGAGTGGAATCTACCATACTGGATATGACAGTAACTCCGCCCATGATTTTAAGGCCGGGAGCAGTGACAAAGGAAATGCTGGAGGAGCTGATAGGAGAGGTGTCGGTCGATAGGAGCTTGATTGACGCGGACAGTAAAGAACCGCCTAAGGCGCCCGGTATGAAATATCGGCATTATGCGCCGAGGGCGGAGCTTAGCATCGTAGAAGGCCGGATGGAGCCTGTAATCAGAGAGATAAATCGTCTGGCGGAAAAGAAAATCGCAGATGGATATTGTGTCGGAATTATCGGGACGGATGAGACGGCGAAAAAATATGAAAACGGAATAATAAAAAGTATTGGTACACGAACAGACGAGGCGACAATTGCCGGACATCTCTATAGTATTTTACGTGAATTTGATGAAGAAAGAGTAGATTATATTTTTTGCGAATCCTTTCCGACAGAGGGAATCGGGAGCGCTATTATGAATCGTTTGATGAAAGCTGCCGGACATCATGTAATATCCGTATAGGGATTCGGATGCAGAGTAGCGGTTGGGGACAGGGATAAATGCAATTGGGGACGGAGCTTTTTTAAAAAAGCTCCGTCCCCAATTGCATTTATCCCTCAGACTGTAGACAAAGTCCCGGCAAAAGCCGGGCTTTTCTACATTTTTGGCCGT
>CAMNRH010000061.1 GCA_946552115.1 uncultured Lachnospiraceae bacterium | reverse complement strand
AGAGCAGCTGATTTGTAATCAGCAGGTTATCGGTTCGAGTCCGATCATCGGCTTCGTCTTAAGGTAAGACGTTTAAATAATATAATATCGCGGGGTGGAGCAGTCTGGTAGCTCGTCGGGCTCATAACCCGAAGGTCGTAGGTTCAAATCCTGCCCCCGCAATTTTCACGCAGCAGTTTACGATGTGCATGATATAAATAGTAGTAGATGACATATATTTATCATTTCTGCTTCGTGTGAAAAATGCCCAGATAGCTCAGTTGGTAGAGCAGAGGACTGAAAATCCTCGTGTCGCTGGTTCGATTCCGGCTCTGGGCATTTTCTTTATCTTACATGCTTATAAGAAATAAGGGCGTGTAGCTCAGTTGGTAGAGCACTTGACTTTTAATCAAGTTGTCCGGGGTTCGAATCCCCGCACGCTCAGTAGAAAAATACATAAAATATTATGTAAGATGTTTTATATATGATATTTTCGAATTGGAAAATGAACCTGGGAATAGGGGAATTTCGATTGGGGATAGAGTAAAAAAACTCTGTCCCCATTTGAAATTTCAGGATTATATGGTATAGTATTTATTAGTGAGAGAAGGAGGATTTCATTATGGATAGTCAATTGATATGGCAAGAGGAGTATATGATCGGCGTAGATATCATTGATAAGGAGCATCAAAGGCTTTTTAAAATTATTAACAGACTTCTCGCATTTGGGGAAGAAGAAAAAAAGAGCCGATGGGCGTGCCAGGAGGGCATTAAATTTTTTAAAGAGCATGCGATGAAACATTTTACAGATGAAGAAAATTATATGATGTCTATCGGTTATGAAGGACTTGAGACGCACCGGCTTCTTCATCAGGGATTTCGGAAGAATACACTTCCGGCGCTCGAGGAGGAGTTAGAGCGGATGGACTATTCTCCGGAAGCAGTGGACCATTTTCTCGGCGTTTGCGCCGGATGGCTGATTGGACACACTTTAACGGAGGATCGCGCAATCATAGGAGAAAGTGTGAGTAAGTGGGTAGACCTTTTGCCGGGCGAGGAGCTGAAAGCAATGGAGAAAGTAATTCTTCAGCTTATCTATGATATGTTCCGATTGGAGTCGCAGGTGATTAGCGAAACCTATGGTGGAGAAAAGTTTGGAAGAGGAATCTATTACCGTTTGGTTTACGGTACGGATCAGGACGAACAAAAGTCAGAGATTATACTGGTATTTGAGGAAAAGCTTCTTATTAAGACAGTTGGCAAGGTTATGGGAATTCAGACGAATAAGCTTGACAGTATGTTAATAAATGCCGCTAGATATACGGCCCGACAGTTTGTGGAGCGCATCAGGGAGCATTTGCCAGATGTAGATCTATACGCGATGAAAGAGGAAAATCTTCTGACTTATGAGCAGTTTCGGGATGTATTTGAGCGGGAAAAGATGCAGGTTAGTTTGCTGTTCGATACGGGAGAGGGCTACTTTGCATATTGTGTAATTGCGCCTCATCTGCTGGAGGAAGGCGTTGGAACTCCACTTGAGATGGAAAATGTGATAAGTGAAATTGAAAGCTACCTTATGAAGCGGGAGGAGGCTCCGAAAGAAAAGATACTTGTTGTGGATGATTCTATGACAATGCGTCAGGGGATGAAAGAGCTTTTGTGCGAGGATTATGAGATTTCGCTGGCTCAGTCCGGAATGTCCGCTATTCAGGCAATTACCCTGGACAGACCGGATCTGGTCCTCTTGGATTATGAAATGCCGGTTTGCGACGGCAGACAGACATTGGAAATGATTCGTTCGGATGAATCGCTGCTGGAGCTTCCGGTTATTTTTCTGACGGGCAGAACGGATCCGGAGAGCGTCCGGAATGTGATATCCTTAAAACCGGCGGGTTATCTGTCGAAGTTTTTAAAGCCGGAAGAAATCAAGAAGAAGATTGATTGTTATTTTGGAAAAAAGAAAGTGTGATTTATTGCATAAAAACAGGGATGGGGTTCTGCAGAAACTCCATCCCTGTTTTTATGTAATATTTAAGCTTGATTGTAAATTATTCTGTTATTTTTAACCAGATATATATAATGTATTGACAAAGTTTTGGGATTCAGTTAAAATAGAAACATACTTAACAAAAGTAAGTAAATAAATGAATGAGAGGGTAAGAGATGGAAACATATTTATCAGCGATACCGTCTATTATGCGTAGTGTCAACCAAACAGCAATTTTAGAATATATCCGCAGAAATAATGGAGCATCAAGAGCAGTTATTGCAAAGGAATTGG
This sequence comes from uncultured Lachnospiraceae bacterium, assembly GCA_946552115.1. Classification (GTDB taxonomy): domain Bacteria; phylum Bacillota; class Clostridia; order Lachnospirales; family Lachnospiraceae; genus CAPEBR01. The sequence goes on along the minus strand of CAMNRH010000061.1, from coordinate 3,452 downwards.
GGCTGAGTCTTCCAAGTGTAGTGCGTATTATAGACGATCTTCTTGAAAAAAATTTTTTATATTTTACAGGAGATTATGAAGAAAGCGGAGGCCGGAAGCGGCCGCTTGTAAGATTTAATACACATATGAATATTTCTGTTGGAATAGCGGTGGGACAAAAGAATGTTTCTGGTGTAATTCTTGATTTAGGCGGCAATGAATTAGCAGACGAACAAAAAAGAGATTTATCTCCGGAAAAAGAAAAAAACATAGAGGAATTAATTGACTTTATAGAAAAACTTGTTGAACAGGCGAAAGGAATGGACAAGATTCTGAGAGGAATTTCGATATCAGTGCCTGCTGTTACAGAGCCTAAAAATGGAGTTGTTAAAAAACTTTTGGCACTCAATTGGGAGGATTTAGCTTTAAGAAATATTGTACAGGAGAGATTTTCATTGCCCTGTATTGTGGAAAATGATGCAAATATTGCAGCATTGGCAGAGATGTGGTACGGATGCGGAAAGGATACATATAATTTGTCGCTTATTCTGCTTCAAAAAGGTATTGGTGTCGGCCTCATAGTAGGAGGGGGCATTTATCGGGGAGCTACGAATGCTGCCGGTGAGTTGGGACATATGATTTTGTCGAAAGAGGATTTAAAGCGCAAACAGGAAGAATTTGGCCCAATTGAACATGCAATTGCAGGACGGGGATTGCTGAAACAGGCGAGAGATATTTTGAGGGATAAATGTTCAGATAAAGAGCTTGAAATGATCGATTATCAGTATATCTTTTCCGCATATGATAATGGGGAAGAATGGGTGCAGCCAATTGTAGAGCAGTTTGTGAATGTATTATCTATGGTAATTATTGAAACAGCCGCTGTTATTAATCCGGAACGTATTGTTCTTACCGGGGAAATTATGAAGTATGCTTCAAAATTGATGAATCAGATTGAAGACAGGATATATGATAATATTCATCTTGTCATGTCCTCTCTGGGAGACAGAGCGGCATATTTGGGCGGTGCAGTAAGTTTATTTCACAGGGAAATGGAATACTGTGTAATTCATTCCATGTATTAGATATTGGTGGAAAGGGGAAAGCGTATGAGTACAGATAAGCTGCTTGTAATGGAGGGGATATGTAAAGCTTTTCATAATGTGAAAGTACTTGAGAATGTGGAATTTAGTCTGAATGCGGGCGAAATTCATTCTCTGATGGGAGAAAACGGCGCGGGTAAGTCCACGCTGATGAAGATATTGTGCGGTACTTATAGCTGTGATTCCGGAGAAATATTTATTGACGGGGTACGCGTGAGAATTGCATCGCCTGCAGATGCAAAACGATATGGTATCGGGATTGTCCATCAGGAGCTGATACTTGCGCCGCATCTTACTGTCGCGGAAAATATTTATATCGGGAGGGAACCGAAAGGTTTTGCCGGGACACTGAGTCAAAAAAAGCTGAATCAACAGGCAAAAAGGCTGCTGGAAGAGCTTCAGATTCCCATTAGTCCGGATGAACAGGTAAGAAATCTTACAGTGGCTCAAAAGCAGCTGGTAGAGATCGCGAAAGTGATTTCGCAGAGTCCTAAAATTCTTATTATGGATGAACCAACATCTGCGCTTCCAGAATCGGAAGTGTCGCAGCTATTGAGCCGTGTCAGACAATTGAAAGAGATAGGAATCGGAATTATTTATATTTCTCACAAAATGAATGAAATTAAGAAGATATCAGATCGAGTAACTGTTTTAAGAGACGGGACTCACATCGGCACATTAAAAAAGGAAGAAATTGATATTCAAAAGATAATTGAGATGATGGTCGGAAGAATAGGAGGGCTTGATTTTCACCGAAAGCGGAAAAATGTAAGCGAAGAATGTGTGATGAGAGTGGAGCATCTTACCAATGAAAATATACAAGATGTGTCATTTTATTTAAAAAAGGGAGAAATACTGGGATTTTCAGGACTTATGGGAGCCGGGCGAAGTGAGACTATGCGGGCTTTATTTGGAATGGATCCTGTTATAAAGGGTGAGCTTTTTATTAATAACAGGAAACAGTCTGTCAGCCATCCACAGCAGCTTGTCAGAAACGGAGTAGGATTTGCACCGGAGGACAGAAAGGAGCAGGCATTATTTTTGGATATGCCTGTATGGTCCAATATCAGTATTGCACAGCTGTACCATGCAAAATGGGGGATCAGAAACATTAAAAAGGAACGCTTATTGGGAGAAAAATATCGTGAAAGGCTTCGGATTCAGGCATCTTCAGTCTCGCAAATGGTCAAAAGACTGAGTGGAGGAAATCAGCAAAAGGTCGTGATATCCCGCTGGCTGGCAAATCATCCGGATATTCTGATTCTGGATGAACCTACGAGGGGAATTGATGTGGGCGCTAAAACAGAAATCTATGAGATTTTGTCGGAGCTTTCAGAAAAGGGAATGTCAATTATTATAGTTTCCTCTGAAATAACAGAGCTATTATCTATTGCGGACAGAATTATTATTATGCACGAGGGAAAAATCTCAGGAGAACTCTCTATAGAGGAGGCAACGCAGGAGAAAATTATGACATTTGCTACGGGGCAGAAGATGTGAGGTGTAGAGTATGCAAAAGGCAAGATTAAAAGAACTTTTTATGGAATATAGTGTGTGGATTTTTTTGATAGTAATCGTTGTGTTAGTTGGAATTGTTTCACCTCAGTTTTTAAATTATACGAATGTGATGAGTATGTTAAAGGAGGCTGTTGTTGTTGGAATACTGGCAATTGGAATGACATTTGTGATTATATGCGGAGGATTTGATTTATCCTCTGGAGCAATACTTGGTTTTTGTGCGGTATTATGTATGACGATTGGTCCGGGTACAGTTGGAAATACCTTTTTAGCAATTGTGGCGCCAATGGGAGTAGGTGTCCTTTTTGGGTTTTTGGACGGGATTTTGGTTGGTTATCTGAGAATGAGCGCGTTCATTACAACGCTTGGAATGCAGTATGTTTTTTTGGGAATTACGCTTCTATTTACAAGTGGAAATTATGTGTATGTAAAAGCATATACAGATTTCTTTTATAAAATAGGGAATGGATATATAGGAATTATTCCCGTGGGAGTCATTTTGATGATTATACTTGCAGGAGCAGCACAGTGGGTATTGTCGGGAACAAATTTCGGACAAAATATAAAGGTATCGGGAGCAAATGAAAAGGCGGCGACGTTATCGGGAATACGAGTGGAATGGAATCGTTGTATCAGTTATGTAATATTAGGAATGTGCGCGTCATTGTCAGGGATAGTGCTTGCGTCATGGGTACGTCAGATGGAGCCGAAAACGGGTGTAAGTTATTCTTTCGAAGCAATTACTGCGGTAGTTCTTGGTGGAACAAGTCTTAGTGGAGGACGTGGAAATATATTTAATGGCTTTGTCAAGTAAAGTGTGTAAATTTCTTATGATTTTTTTGGCGGTCATTT
>CAMNRH010000060.1 GCA_946552115.1 uncultured Lachnospiraceae bacterium | reverse complement strand
TTCATTCAGAATTTCTCTGAAGATTAAATTTTTTAAGGGTTTTTCAACAGTCCCACAATACTAGAAAGTCTGCGATACATCGAATACAGATAAGACATCCATCGAAATAAGGTAAATGACAGCAACCGCTAATTGCTTTTTGGCACTTTTCAAGCTCTTTATTTTTCTATAAGGTCATTTTATAATAGAAAAAAGGAGGGAATTTTTATGAATACAAACATCATTTCAAAATATTTGCAATTACTGCGAAAAAAACATAACTACACACAAGACGAATTAGCAAAAAGGTTGGATATATCCAGACAAGCTGTTTCAAAATGGGAAACGGGAGCAGCTATTCCAGATTTAGAGGTTCTGTTAAAAATATCTAAGCTTTACGGAATTACAATAAATGATATTTTAGAGCCGAATATACCGACTAAAAAAATAACTGCTTTTGAACAATTATCAAAGGTTCCAGAAAACGAATTAAGAGAAGTGCTGGAACAATATGATATGACATCTCTTGTGATGGCTTCAATGGGGGCATCTCCAGAAATAAATAATTTGCTGGAAAAATTATTTCCAGATGTAGATTATAAAATGGAAAGAAACCGTATTGGCAGAGTTAGAATTGATGAAGTTGAAAGAATACAACAGGAAATAGTCTCTGTCATAAATTTACGAGCTTTAGATAGTGAACTTTTATAAAATTATAAGTCAAGAAATGAAAAAATTATGCCAAAAAGTAAATGTGCAATCTTGAAAAGCAAGAAATTTGAAATAGCAGTTATTAAAGAGCCAGACACATAGATGCAGAGCCGATAATCATATGAGTTAATATCATAGTCTGTCGGCTCTCTTTCATTTCATAAGGTTTTAAAGCAACCGCCCACCAAATAAAAAAAACGGCGTGTGGCGGGCGATTTTGCTATGCCCAAAAAACTTAACAGACACTCTCCAGACCTGTTTTAGAGTTTGGAGGGATTTTTTATGTTCTTTTTTCGGGTAGTTATTTATCTGCTCATGCAACACAGAGTTGGTTTATACATAGCATATCGGAGAATGGCAGGAAGCCAGTTAAAAAAATCCCTGCCCATGCAACGCTGCTTCTCACCATGAAACCAGAAGTAGAATCTCCACTTAACAGAATATGTATCTCCTATAACCGTAGAGGTCACAGAACCTTTGCGGTTTTTCTTTTGTCGTTTTTTATCGGAATGTGCCGCAGGGCTGTTTCCGCTGTTGGCTGCCGTTCGCCGCCTTTCCAATCTGGATTTTAGCATTTTCAAAAATTTCAGATTGGAGGAAAAAAGAATGGCATACAACAACGGACGGGAGAACAGGAAATGGCTTATCTGGAAAGAAGCCGAGGAAAAAATATTGCGGGAACACGGAGTTGATGAAACCACCATTGAACAAATCCGCACAGACGACAGGGCAGACTTCAATTCTAACAGACGGTTTTATCATTGGACAAGCAACTTTGGAGAATACCTTGAGGGGATGGCAGACAGGGAACAGACTACCGAGCTAAAGACTGTCGCTGATTTACTGGACGAGATTGAAGACGAAACTCTGTATCGGGCATTGCTCACAGTGGACAGGCGTACCCTGCAAATCATCCTGCTAAAAATGCAGGGCTATTCCACAAAGGAAATTGCCCCGCTTCCGTCAGTGAATCAGACGGTGAAATCTGCTTAAAAGTCAGCAAAGACAAAAGCAAGAACGCCGACGAGCTGCTGAAAATGCTCTGCGCTTGGAAAGAGCAGGCGGACAAGCTCTCTGCCGAGGAAATCAGCAGGGAAAATTACGACCAGTGGCGGTACAATTATCCGAAGTTTGACACCACGCAGCATTGGGCGAAAGTCTCCTCTAAGGAATTGAGCGATACCTTAGCCAAAGCGTTCAAGGACAAACTGAAAACCGATTGACAAGCACGACAAAAAACGCCCTTAGCCATGAGTTCCTACCCACAGCTAAGGGCGTTATAATATGGATTTATTTCAGTCATCTAAACCGCTTGCAAATCATTCTCCCACCAACAAACCACTTGACAGTAAGAATAATCGCACTCAAACGACTGTTATCAATTTGTTATCAAAAGACCTTTCCAAAGTCCGCAAACCCGCATAAACACTGGGTTTACTAAGCATTTTTGTTTATTCGAACTCAATCGTCCCTGGCGGCTTCGAGGTCAAATCATACAGTACCCGATTAACCCCTTTCACCTCATTTATGATTCTGCCCATTACTCTGTTTAACACAGCAAATGGTATCTCTGCCGCCTCGGCAGTCATAAAGTCAACGGTGTTTACCGCGCGAAGCGCAACCGCATAATCATATGTTCTTTCATCACCCATGACGCCGACACTCTGCATATTCGTAAGCGCCGCAAAATACTGCCCGATTCCCTGTCCAAGTCCGGCCTTTTCTATTTCTTCCCGATATATTGCATCGGCATCCTGCACAATTTTTACTTTGTCGGCAGCCACCTCTCCGATAATCCGAACGCCAAGCCCCGGTCCCGGGAATGGCTGCCGATATACCAGATACTCCGGAATCCCCAGCTCCAGCCCCGCCTTTCGCACTTCGTCCTTAAATAAATTCCGCAGCGGTTCTATAATCTCTTTGAAATCCACGTAATCCGGAAGTCCCCCCACATTATGGTGCGACTTAATCACTGCTGATTCTCCTCCTAAACCACTTTCCACCACATCCGGATAGATTGTTCCCTGTACGAGGAAATCCACCGCACCGATTTTTTTTGCTTCCTCCTCAAATACACGGATAAATTCTTCTCCTATAATTTTACGTTTCTTTTCCGGCTCGGATACGCCTGCCAGCTTATGATAAAATCTCTGCTGCGCATTTACCCGAATGAAATTAAGGTCATACTCTCCTTTCGGGCCAAATACTGCCTCCACCTCATCGCCTTCATTTTTACGGAGAAGGCCATGGTCTACGAATACACAGGTAAGCTGCGCGCCTACTGCCTTAGACAGCAATACCGCCGCCACAGAGGAATCTACTCCGCCGGACAGTGCACAGAGTACTTTGCCGTTTCCTACTTCTTTGCGAATCCGCTCTATAGACTCCTCCACGAAAGAATCCATCCGCCAGTCACCGGTACATCCACACACGCCCATTACAAAATTAGACAGCATCCGCATTCCTTCTGCTGTGTGCAGAACCTCAGGATGAAATTGAATTGCATACAGTCCTGCATCTGCATTTTCCGCCGCCGCCACCGGACAGTCCGCCGTATGCGCCGTAATCTCAAATCCCGGAGCCACTTTAAAAATAGAATCAAAATGGCTCATCCAGCAAACGGTCCTTGACTGTACGCCTGCAAATATTTTTGAGTCGGCCTTATCGACTAAAACCTCTGTTTTCCCATACTCTCTGACATCTGCACGCGCCACACTTCCGCCCAGCACGAACATCATAAGCTGCGCGCCGTAGCAAAGCCCCAAAACCGGTATTCCCATGTCAAAAAGCTCTCTCGGATATGTAGGGGAATCCGCTTCATAACAGCTATTCGGACCGCCGGTCAGAATAATCCCTTTCGGTTTCATCTCTTTAATTTTTTCAATATCCGTTTTATAGGAATAAATCTCACAGTATACATTACATTCCCGGACGCGCCTTGCCACAAGCTGGTTGTACTGTCCGCCAAAATCTAACACTATGACCGTCTCTCTTTTCATGTGTTTTCCTCCCTCGTATCTTCATTGCCATCCACACAGGCTGCATATTCATTATAAACAATATCCTTTATTATAAATGAGCACCGTTTCGTTTACAATGCTAATTATTTACACCAATGCTTTCTTTCGCCATTTTCCCCGGAAGTACCGTATCCAAAAACAAACAGCCCTGAATGCCCAGTCGATAACCATAGCCACCCACACGCCGAACACTCCCATATGAAAATATTTCCCAAGTATAAAGCTAAATACAATCCTGAAAATCCACATAGAAATAATGGATATGTACATGCACGCCTTTACATCGCCGGATGCGCGGAATGTTGACGGAAGAGTAAACGATGATGGCCATATAAAAATCACACTGAATCCGTGAAAATAAATAATCTGCCTTGTCACTTCCGCCGTGGCTTCGGAAAGATTATATGCTTTCAATATAAACGGAAGAATTGCAAATACCCCTAAACTCATTACAGCCATACCGATATGCGTAATAATCAGCAGCTTCTTATTGTAATATTTCACCTGTTCATAATCACCTGCGCCGACACATCTCGCAATTACAGTAGTTACAGCAAGATTAATTGACATGCCGGGAAGAATCTGGAATAATGCAATCGCATTGCTCACCGCATTTGCCGCAATCGCATAGGTACCGAAAGAAGATACCAGGCTTAATACCAGAATCTTTCCTAACTGAAACATACTATTCTCCAATCCATTCGGCACACCCACGCTTAAAATCTTTTTTACATGAAGCCAGTCTACCCGATAACGCCACGTTCTTTTTATATGAAGCGTCTGCTTCTCGTCACACAAAAGAACAAGAATAATAATCGCCGCCACCATTCTGGATACAAGGGTAGGAATCGCAACACCCTCCGTACCTCTGTGAAAGCCATAGATAAGCAGTGCATTACCGCCCACATTAATGATATTCATAATAACAGACACTTTCATAGATACTTCGGAATTTCCCATTGCACGAAATACGGCTGCTCCTGCATTATACAGAGCAATAAACGGAATGGACATGGTCACAATCATAAGATAAATATTCGCATGATACATGACATCCGCTTCTATTTTACCAAATATTCCATGAAGAATAACATATTTTCCCGCATATACAATCACTGTGATGACAACCGCACACAGCGTAATAAACCATACCAGCTGTGTTGCGGACTCACATGCGGTATCCTGCTTTCTGTGCCCCAGATACTGTCCCGCTACAACAGCACCGCCTGTGGCTAGCGCAGCAAAAATATTAAGAATAAGAACCATAATCTGGTCTACTAACGACACACCGGATACAGCCGCCTCTCCTACATTTGCAATCATAATAGAATCCGCCATACCTACAAGCACTGCCAAAAGCTGCTCAATGATAAGCGGAATAATAAGCGTCACCAGCGCTCTGTTATCAAACAGATAGCTGCTCCTGTTTATTTTCATTTTTTTATTCATAATAAAAACTCCTTACCGCATTTATTATACGCTGAATTATTTCGCTGTACAAGATATATTTTAACGCTACAAAGGCTCTCCCTCATCCTTAACGGACACTCGGGAGAGCCTTTTTATCAGTTATCGGGTTACATAAATTATCTGGTTACTCTACGCTACTACATACTTCTCAATGTTCTGGAATAAATCCTGACATTCTTCCTCGTATACATTTAATTCAATTTTTCTGTTGCATCCAAGATTGAGAAGTCCTAACAGTGATTTTGCATCGGCGATGCATTTTCCTCTCCTTACATCCATATCATAAGGATATTTTTCAACTGTCCTCACAAAATTCATTACATCATCAGGATTTGAAAACGCTATTGTTTTTCTGCTCATATGAATCCCTCCTTTGTTGCAAACATATTAGCATACTTTAGTTTACAAAAAAAGGGAAATAATGCCACAACTTTCTATCTTTTTTTTCAGAAACTTGTGCATCCTGATTATGGAAAGTGCTAAAATCCCTATTTTTCTAACCTCTCCATTTCCCTGTTAATGCTTTCCTCACAGGAACGCATAGCAAGAATAGTCTTTTCCATAAGCTCCTCCAGCGTCCATCCAAGCTTCTCTGCACCGGTACTGATAATTTCTCTGGAGCATCCTGCCGCAAAGCGTTTATCCTTATATTTTTTCTTCAGACTTTTTACTTCCATATCCATGACACTCTTAGACGGACGCATCTTCGCCGCTGCCCAGATTAAACCCGTCAGCTCGTCGCACGCAAACATTACCTTTTCCATCTGATGCTCCGGCTCTGCCTCACTGCAGATGCCATAACCATGGCTGACAACCGCATGAACCAACTCCGGCTCCGCACCGACCGCATTCAGCAGCTCCTCCGCCTTTTTACAATGCTCTTCCGGATAACGCTCAAAATCAATATCATGGAGAAGTCCGCATACTCCCCAAAAATCCTTGTCCTCTCCATATCCAAGCTCTTCCGCAAACCAACGCATACAGCCCTCAACGGTAAGTCCGTGTAAAATATGAAATGCTTCTTTATTATATTTCATTAAAAGCTCCAATGCTGTCTCATGTGTAAATTTTGTATTCATGTTTTTTCCTCCGTATCGTTTTCCGTCTGACCGGCCAATGTTTTTTTCATCTCTTGCCGAACCTGTCTAATATTTTAACTTAATTTCTCTCATTGTACAATAGAGAAATACAGGATCACCTGTCCCGGATAACAATGCTTCACCGTTTTTACATATGCTGATGAAGATATTTTTCCCGGGTGGCAAGTCCACCGCGTATGTGACGCTCGGACTTATTAAGGTCCAATATCTTGCGCGCCTCCGCAGCCAAAGACGGATTGACCTGCAATAATCTTTCGGTAACATCCTTATGTATAGTACTCTTACTTACCCCAAATGCTTTCGCCGTCTGCCTCACCGTCGCCTTATTTTCAATAATATAATATGCAATTTCGACTGCCCTTTCCTCGATATAATCTTTCATATACGAACCCCTGCACTCATTGTTTTTACAATGTATGCATGGGGTGGTTTTCTTATTCCCTTTTTACATATCTTCATATCATGATGCTGGGGTCAAAAGCCCACGAAATAGAACCTTGAAAATTTAATATTTTA
>CAMNRH010000059.1 GCA_946552115.1 uncultured Lachnospiraceae bacterium | reverse complement strand
AGTAATTTTATCTTACATCAGTTTAGAGGTTTACACAATCTTTGGGATATTCCCACAATGATCGCTTTATTGCTTTTGCTGGTTGGGGTCTTAAATTATGCAAACACAATCGCAAGTAGTATACAGAATCGAAAATTAACATTTTCTGTTATGGAAAGTATTGGTATGTCCAAAAAACAAATAAACCGACTTTTGATTCGGGAGGGTGTTTTATATGCGACTTTCTCTATATTTATCACATTGACACTTGGTTCTGCTATCACCTATATTAGCTTTCAATCCATGAATTATATGGAGATTCCGTTTAAAGTACCAGTAATTCCTTTAATCAGTGCTATTGTCCTTGTTATGCTGATATGTATGATAACACCGCTGTTGTTTTACAAAAAACTTTCGGGAAATCGTTCTATTGTGGAACGATTAAGAGATTATGAATGAAGTGCTACATCTATGTTTAAACAACTAAATTGTCCGTTTGTTCTTTATGTAGGTACACGAAAATTAGTCAAAAGAAAAGAATTTGAAGAATACATCCGCAAAGAAATTATTATTTGATAGCCCTGAATACCTGATTCGGTAGTGATTACCGCATTTGTGCTTGTAATTATTGCTGTAATTGATTGAAATAAAAGAGTCCTTATGGTATATTTGTAGTTGCGTTGGACTCTTTATATAGGAAAGGAGCCCGAAACATAATGGGAAAAAATCTAAAGATATGACGGTAGACAAGTGGTTTGAGTATTGGATTAAAAATATTGTTTGTGACCTTGCGTTTACGCCTATCGCACTGAAAAAGGGTGTAAAAAAATATAAAGAAAGGCGGAAACTCAGTAAAATCGAGGGTTTTCGGACAGGTAAAGATAAAAATGAAACTAGGCATCGTAGGTTTGCCCAATGTGGGAAAGAGTACTTTATTTAATTCTCTTACAAAAGCGGGAGCAGAATCCGCTAACTACCCGTTCTGTACCATTGACCCGAACATAGGAGTTGTGACAGTTCCGGACGGGCGGCTTCAGGTACTCGGGGATATGTACCGGACAAAAAAGATTATTCCTGCTGCGATTGAATTCGTTGATATTGCGGGTCTTGTGAAAGGAGCCTCGAAAGGCGAGGGACTGGGAAATCAGTTTCTTGCAAATATCCGAGAGGTAGACGCGATTGTCCATGTGGTGAGATGCTTTGAGGATTCTAACATCGTGCATGTGGACGGAAGCATCAATCCGCTGCGGGACATTGAGACGATTAATCTGGAGCTGATTTTTTCGGATTTGGAGATTTTAGAGAGAAGAATTGCGAAAACGGCAAAGCTTTCAAGAAATGATAAGACGGCAGCGAAAGAACTGGCATTTTTGGAAAAGATAAAAGCGCACCTTGAGGACGGAAAGCCTGCGAAAACCTTTGAGGGAGCCGGGGACGAAGACGAGGCGGCATGGCTTTTAAGCTATAACCTGCTCACCTGTAAGCCGGTCATCTATGCGGCGAATGTAGCGGAAGACGATTTGGCGGAAGACGGAGAAAGTAACGGCGGCGTAAGGAGCGTACGCGAATATGCTTCCGGGGAGAAAAGCGAAGTGTTTGTTGTATGCGCACAGATAGAGCAGGAGATTGCAGAGCTTGACGATGATGAAAAAAAGATGTTTTTAGAGGATTTGGGATTAGAGGAGTCCGGACTGGAAAAGCTGATAAAAGCAAGCTATCGTCTGCTCGGGTTAATCAGCTACCTGACGGCGGGAGAGCCGGAGGTCCGTGCATGGACGATCACGGAAGGTACAAAAGCGCCTCAGGCTGCGGGAAAGATTCATACGGATTTTGAACGTGGATTTATCCGTGCCGAGGTTGTTTCCTATGATGATTTAATCGCATGCGGAAATCATGCGGCGGCAAAGGAAAAGGGACTGGTACGGCTGGAAGGAAAAGATTATGTAGTGAAAGACGGCGATATTATGCTGTTTCGATTCAATGTGTAGGAAGGAAGAGCAGGCGGAATGGACAAAATGATAGAGTTTCCTAATCTCGGCATACATTTATCGGATGTGGAAAATCACATTACCGTATTTGGATTCGATATTGCTTATTACGGCATGATTATCGGAGCCGCAATTTTGGCGGGGATTTTTATCGCGGCGGCCGAAGCGAAATGTACGGGGCAGAACCCGGAGGATTATTTTGATTTTGCCATTTATGCGGTAATTTTTTCCATCATCGGCGCAAGGATTTATTACGTTGCCTTTTCATGGGATATGTACAAGGATGATTGGAAAAGTATTTTGAACCTGCGGGAGGGCGGACTGGCCATTTACGGCGGTGTAATAGCGGCTGTCATTACGGCGTTTATATATGCAAAGATAAAAAAAATGTCTCCGGCGCTTATTTTTGATACCGGCGGTCTGGGACTTGTTGCCGGACAGGCGATCGGAAGATGGGGGAATTTTTTTAACAGGGAGGCTTTCGGGGAATATACGGACAGCCTTTTTGCAATGCGTCTTCCGCTGAATGCTGTCCGGAGCTCGGATGTTACGGAGCTTATGAAAGAGCATATGGAAACAGTAGACGGGGTATCCTGTATCCAGGTGCATCCGACATTTTTATATGAATCTCTGTGGTGCCTGTTTATTCTCGGACTTCTGTTAGCGTACCGGAGATACAAGAAATTTAACGGGGAAGTATTTCTTCTGTACCTGATGGGATACGGCTTCGGAAGATTCTGGATTGAAGCTTTACGTACCGACCAGCTTTTGATTCCCGGGACAAAGCTTCCGGTGTCACGGGTTCTGGCAGGAACACTTGTGATATTGTCGGCTCTTTTGATATTGATTTGCAGAAAACGGATTGCCGTAAAAGCCCCGGACTGTACGGAAAAATGAACAAAATAATAACAAAATAACCGTAAGAATGACTAGACTTTTAAATTACCGTGGACTATAATAATTGTACATGTCAATATTATAATTATTCATATTAGTATGTATTACATTTTAAGGAGGAACAACAAAAATGGCAAGAAAAATGAAGACCATGGATGGTAATCAGGCCGCGGCTCACGCGTCATATGCGTACACCGAGGTAGCAGCCATCTACCCAATCACACCATCCTCTGTTATGCCTGAGCATGTAGACGAATGGGCTACAGAGGGAAGAAAGAATATCTTTGGACAGACTGTCCAGGTAACAGAGATGCAGTCAGAAGCAGGAGCAGCAGGAGCAGTACACGGTTCACTTGCAGCAGGAGCACTGACAACGACATTTACGGCATCTCAGGGATTATTGTTGATGATTCCTAACTTATATAAAGTAGCCGGCGAGCAGCTTCCGGGTGTATTCCACGTATCTGCACGTGCACTTGCAAGCCATGCACTGTCAATTTTCGGGGATCATTCCGATGTGTACGCATGCCGTCAGACAGGCGCCGCAATGCTCTGTGAGTCAAGCGTACAGGAGGTTATGGATTTGACGCCTGTAGCTCATTGCGCAGCACTTAAGGGCAAGCTTCCGTTTATTAATTTCTTTGACGGTTTCCGTACGTCTCATGAGATTCAGAAGATTGAGACATGGGACTATGAGGATTTAAAAGAGCTGGTAGATATGGATGCGATTGACGAGTTCAGAAATCATGCCCTGAATCCGAATCATCCGTGCCAGAGAGGTTCCGCACAGAATCCGGATATCTTTTTCCAGGCAAGAGAGGCCTGCAATCCATATTATGACGCTATGCCTGCAATTGTTCAGGAATACATGGACAAGGTTAATGAAAAGATAGGTACAAATTATAAGCTGTTTAACTACTATGGAGCTCCGGACGCAGAGAAAGTGATTATTGCTATGGGTTCCGTATGCGATACGATTGAGGAGACCATTGATTATCTTGTGGCGGCAGGCGAAAAGGTCGGTGTTGTTAAGGTTCGTCTGTACAGGCCGTTCTGTGCGCAGGCACTGGTTGACGCAATTCCGGATACGGTTAAATACATCAATGTTCTTGACAGAACAAAAGAGCCGGGAGCTCAGGGAGAGCCGTTATATCTTGACGTTGTTTCCGCGCTTAAGGGTACAAAGTTTGACGCGGTTCCGGTAAACAGCGGACGTTACGGCTTAGGCTCCAAGGATACGACGCCGGCACAGATTGTCGCGGTATTTAATAATGCGGAAAAAGCAAGATTTACAATTGGTATCGTTGATGATGTGACAAATCTTTCTCTTGAGACAGGAGACGCGCTTGTTACAACTCCGGAGGGAACGATTAACTGTAAGTTCTGGGGACTCGGAGCAGACGGTACGGTAGGAGCGAACAAGAACTCCATTAAGATTATCGGCGACAATACGGATATGTACGCACAGGCTTACTTTGATTATGATTCTAAGAAGTCCGGCGGTGTTACAATGTCTCACCTGCGTTTCGGTAAGAAGCCGATTAAGTCGACTTACCTGATTCATAAGGCAAATTTTGTTGCCTGTCACAATCCTTCTTATGTTGATAAATACAATATGGTACAGGAGCTTGTTGACGGCGGTACGTTCCTTTTAAACTGCCCGTGGGATATGGAAGGCCTTGAGAAGCATCTTCCGGGACAGGTAAAAGCATTTATTGCGGATCACAATATTAAGTTCTACACAATTGACGGTATCAGGATTGGTAAGGAGATTGGACTTGGCGGACGTATCAATACAGTGCTTCAGTCAGCGTTCTTCAAGCTGGCGGCGATTATTCCGGAGGAAGAGGCAATTGACCTGATGAAAGCGGCTGCAAAGGCTACTTACGGAAGAAAAGGCGATAAGATTGTACAGATGAACTATGACGCGATTGATGCCGGCGCCAAGCAGGTAGTAGAGGTTGCAGTTCCGGATTCATGGAAGTCCTGTGAGGATGAAGGCTTATTCTCACCAGAGGTTAAGGGCGGAAGAGAAGATGTTGTTAATTTCGTTAAAAATGTACAGACAAAGGTGAATGCTCAGGAGGGTAATACACTTCCGGTATCGGCATTCAATGATTATGTAGACGGCTCTACACCGTCCGGCTCATCAGCGTACGAGAAGCGCGGCATTGCGGTAGATATTCCGGTATGGGTAGAAAGTAATTGTATCCAGTGTAACCGTTGTGCATATGTTTGTCCGCACGCGGTTATCCGTCCGGTTGCCCTTACAGAGGATGAGCTTGCAAAAGCTCCGGAAGGGACAAAGGCAATTGATATGATTGGTATGCCTGGCATGAAGTTTACGATGACCGTATCCGCACTTGATTGTACAGGCTGCGGTTCCTGTGCAAATGTATGTCCGGGTAAGAAAAGCGAGAAGGCTCTCGTCATGAAGAATATGGAAGAGAATATCGGTTCTCAGGCAGCATTTGATTTCGGAAGAGAGATTCCGGTAAAACCGGAGGTCGTTGCCAAGTTTAAACCTGAAACAGTTAAGGGCAGCCAGTTTAAACAGCCGCTTCTTGAGTTCTCCGGCGCTTGTGCAGGCTGCGGCGAGACTCCATATGCGAAGCTGATTACACAGTTATTCGGCGACAGAATGTATATTGCAAATGCGACAGGATGCTCCTCTATCTGGGGTAACTCTTCACCGTCCACGCCATATACGGTAACTCCGGAAGGAAAGGGACCGGCATGGTCAAACTCCTTATTCGAGGATAACGCTGAGTTTGGTTATGGTATGCTTCTTGCACAGAAAGCGATCAGAAAGAGACTGAAAGCTCAGGTTGAGGAAATCGCGGCAGCTGATGCAGCTTCCGAGGAAGTAAAGGCGGCATGCAGGGAATACCTTGATACCTTTAACTGCGGCGTATCCAACGGAGATGCGACGGATAAGCTGGTTGCGGCATTAGAAGGCTGTGATTGCGATACATGCAAAGACGTTGTTAAGAATAAAGACTTCCTCGCTAAAAAGTCCCAGTGGGTATTCGGCGGCGACGGATGGGCTTATGATATCGGCTTCGGCGGCGTTGATCATGTTCTCGCAAGCGGTGAAGACATCAACGTTATGGTATTTGATACCGAGGTTTACTCCAACACAGGCGGACAGTCCTCCAAGGCTACAAAGACAGGCGCTACCGCACAGTTCGCGGCAGGCGGAAAAGAGACGAAGAAGAAAGACCTTGCAGGAATTGCAATGAGCTACGGCTATGTATACGTTGCACAGATTGCAATGGGCGCTGACTTTAACCAGACCGTAAAGGCAATTGCAGAGGCAGAGGCATATCCGGGACCGTCACTTATCATTGCTTACGCTCCATGTATTAATCATGGTATTAAGAAAGGTATGAGCAAGGCTCAGACAGAGGAAGAATTAGCGGTTAAATGCGGATACTGGAATAATTTCCGCTTCAATCCGGCAGCAGAGGGCGCCAAGTTCACGCTTGACAGCAAAGAGCCGGCAGGAGATTATCAGGAGTTCCTTGACGGAGAGGTTCGTTACAATGCGCTTAAGAGAGCAAATCCGGAAAAAGCGGCAAGACTCTTCGCTAAGAATGAGGAAGAGGCTATGGACAGATATGCATATCTTAAGAAGCTTGTTACTCTGTACGGAGAAGAATAGAATTATAGGAAAGAACAGAGCGGTTTAAAATGCTCCCTTTTAGGCAGACAGGTGAAAGAATAAAAACCTGTTTGCCTGGAAGGGGGCATTTTTGAATGTTCATTAGAAAGTTTTACGTTGTGATAAAGCAATGATTACCAGTGGTGTATATTTTCGGCTCATATGCAATTGAACACTGTTAGTGAGAGTAATGTCGCTATTTTTTATTGTCTTGATTTTATTTAGTGAAACAATACAGTTTTGGGAGCATTTAATAAACCCAAAAGGGAATAAAATTTCCAGTTCTTTATTTAACGTTCCGTATTTATGATAAGATTCGTGTTCAGTGTACACATCAATATTATGTCCGTGGATTTCTAAATAATAGATATCATAGATATTGATTTGTGATATAGATGTCCTGTTTTTGCATAGATAGGATTGGTGAGTGTCACGGTAGAGCTGTAAGGCCTGCTCCAGACCGGAAATACCATATTGCTGAATAAAAGAAGTGAGATTGTCCTGTAGAATCTGATTGTTTGAAAATTTTTGAGTAAGGTTCATAATTGTTTCATCCTTTGTATTTTATTTCCTCTTTATATAAAGACACATAACTTTGAAAAAACTGACGCTGATGGAGAGATTTATTTTTTATTTGGCAGAAATTACCATATATGCTGTAAAACAGTATGGATATGCTGTAAATGATGACTATCAAAGATGGTAGATAATTGTCAGTAAATGTAAAGAAAGGTAAAATATAAAAAGAATATTTCTGTAAGTCATTATTAAAATTGAGGTGATTGAATTATGTGGGAAAAATTTCTGTTTTTTTTGTTTGGCTATGATGTTAGTGTATTTGTAAGTAATATATTAAATTGGCCAGTATATATTGTGGAGATTATGCTTGCTTTATTTACGATCATCAGGGTGTTTGATGAAAAAAAAGAGTGTAAGGGAATAGGAATTTCAACAAAAATATTAGCCGTTTTTTGTAGTTTTTTTTGTGCCCTTACTTTCATTTGTTTTTTTACGGGAGTATATAATACGGACAAAATCGAGGAAATTGGAGAAAACTATACATACTTCGGACAGATGAAAAATGGTACGGCGGAAGGGAATGGCAGGGTGTTTAATGAAAATGGAACGTGGCTATATTCTGGGAAGTTTATTAATAATAAATTGAATGGCAGCGGAAAAGAATATAAAGTACAGGTAGAAAATAAAAAGGAACAGGCTGTTTTATATTATGAGGGGGAATATAAAGACGGGGATAAATGTGGTGAAGGAATATTATATTATGCGACAGGAGAAAAAGCGGGTGAAATATATTATAAAGGCCAGTTTTATGATGGAAAAATTAATGGATATGGGACACTTTATCTGGAAGACGGAAAAATATATGAAGGAGGATTTGCAAATAACCAAAAATTTGGTTTCGGTCAATTGACCTGGAATGAAGAGGGAAAGGAACATATTTTAATTGGAGTATATGCTGATGATGAATATACAAATTCGGGCAAAGAATTGATAAATGGAGATTTGGTAAGTGAGGGTGAATATCTGAATTTTTCTAAAAATGGTTGGTTTGAAGAGTATTATAACGGAGATGTAAATAATATCAAATTTGAAGGATTTTATCAGAATGGAGTAAGAGAAGGAGAAGGAAAAGAATATTATAAAAATGGTAATCTTATGTATGATGGAGAATATGCAGCAGATGAATGGAATGGGAGTGGAAAAAAATACTATGAAAACGGCGGTATCTTGTATGAGGGGGAATATATTAATGGAAGTACGTGCGGATATGGGACGGTTTATTATGAAAATGGTAATAAACAGTATGAAGGGGAATGGCTAAACGGTAATTATCACGGGGAGGGCGTGGAATATAATGAAGACGGAACATTAAAAAGTAAAGGTACATATAAAAATAATTATTTGAATGGCCATGGAACAATATACAACTATGAAAAGGATAATAAATCTTATGAAGGGAATGTAGTAAATGGTAATGCGCATGGCAAAGGAAAAAGTTTTTATGAAAATGGCGGAATAAAATATGAAGGAGAATATGTGAATGGACGGTATGAGGGAAAAGGAATATCTTATGACGAAAACGGAGATATAGAATATCAGGGGATATGGGAGAATGGTGAATTTATTGGTTAAACCGCAGGATGCGGCAGCAGATTCACCGGCAGGCGGCGGAGCAGGTGAGACTTTAGCAGGCAGGGTATTTTTGATAGAGAGTGTAATATAAAGTGTGTAAGTTACCGGTAACAAAAACTTATGCACTT
>CAMNRH010000058.1 GCA_946552115.1 uncultured Lachnospiraceae bacterium | reverse complement strand
TCAGATATAATAAGACACAGCTAATAGCTACCCGTCTTACGAAAGGAGCGTAGATAGATGACGGGGACATTGAGAACCAAAACATTATCGTCTGGAAAGTCCTACTATTATATTAATTTGAGCTACAAGGATCCCAGAACAAATAAATGGAAAGCCAAGACAATTTCAACTGGGTTGGAGGTAAAAAATAATAAGAGAAAAGCAGAAGCACTGATAAAACAGATATTAGAGCAGTATGCTTATCTTGAAGATTCGCCGCTCAGTTATGACTCACCAGTAGATTCTGATATTTCTTTTTGTAATTATTTGGATATATGGCTGGCGGGCAGGAAATTTGAGATTAAAAATTCAACCTTTGAGGTATATACTTTCCGCATTAACGCAATTAAGAGATATTTTGAGACAAAGCATTATAAACTATTGGATATCACTCCAAAGATTCTGGATACTTATTTTAAATACTGTCTGCAATATGGGAAAGTAAACCAGAAGACAAAGGAATTAGAGCCTTTATCCGTCAGATCTGTAAGAGATTACCGGAACATTCTTTATTCTGTATTTGCTCAGGCTACAATTGATGGGATTCTAAAGGTAAACCCAGTCAACGATGTCCATGTCCATGGGCGGAAAAATAAAGAATACAGTGAAGAGTATTACTTCATGACAGAAGATGAAATTTCGGAGCTTTTACATTTTATCTCAAAGAACTATCCCAGATTATTAGGAATCACTTTTATGGGTGCTTATTATGGTCTCAGGCGTTCTGAGATATTAGGATTAAAATGGTCGGCTGTTGATTTTGATAAAAAGACTCTTAGCATCAAACACACTGTTGTACGTGTAAAAACGGTAAATGCAGAGGATGAGACGAAGACGGTTGCTGGGAAACGTGTTTTAAATCTATTTGACACTGCTGAAAGCTGCCTGCGTCGGATCCAAAAGGAGCAATTACAGAACAAAGCATTTTTTCAGTCTGATTATCAAAATCACGATGGCTATGTTTTTACATGGGAAGACGGGCGTGCCTACAATCCAGATTACATATCCAAGCTATTTAAGAAGGCAATGAAATCTTTTGGCAGACCGGAGATTACTTTGCATAACCTCAGACATAGCTGTGCATCCATGCTGATTAATAAGGGGTGGGACATTAAGAAACTTCAATACTGGTTAGGGCATACAGATGCACAAACGACCCTGAATATATATTCCCACTTTATCCGGCAGAGACTAAATGCAAGCGATAACGATCTAAGTCAGATATCTCTGGCCGCTGCAGACCTGTTCGCATAAGGGTTTGCAGGGAAAACAGCGGGCAAATGTATTGCCAGGTGATTTTTAGTAACATTTTTAGTAACGGGTAAAATATAGATGATTTTGAAGAGTTTTCGGAGATTCTTTGAAAATATAAAAACACCTCAAAGCCAACAAACATAAGGCTTTGAGGTATTTCACCCAAAAATCGGAGTGACAGGATTTGAACCTGCGACCTCTACGTCCCGAACGTAGCGCTCTACCAAGCTGAGCCACACTCCGTTATGTAACCGGATGCCAAAAATACAAAGCTTCCGGCGCCCCTGCCAAGGACTACGGATAGAGGATTTGAACCTCTACTAACAGAGTCAGAGTCTGCTGTGCTGCCGTTACACCAATCCGCACTAGTCACACTGGTTTGTCCAGCGAACATATATTATTATAGCGGATTCTCCGCAAAAATCAAGTCCTTTTTTTTAATTTTTTTATTTTGTTTCTATTCACCAAATTCCATTCTAAATCTCTGGTATTTTTATGTCATAATACCTTAAAATCATCTATCAGAAAGCTCTCCTGCTCAAGAATACGGCCGCTTTCCACGATTTTCCCCGCAAGCGCAGCCATTCTGTCCGATACCGCCATACCTGCAAGCTTCTTTTTTGCGCTTTCATCTATTTCTTCCGTATATTTCATATATTTCTCAAGGACCTGAACGTCCATGTAAAGAGGCTGCACCTCCGGAAAAATCCGTTTTCTTGTATATTCGAAAATCCGGATTCCGCCATAATCCAAATCCCCGCTGTGATAATATTGCACCGAATTATTTTTATCGAGAACCTCTCTTAAGCCTGTCAAAAAGACACGCTCCCTCGGCGAAAAATAACCGTGGCTGAAAACATACAGCGTATGCGGCTCATACGAGGCGGAAACAAAATTCGCTTTATTTTCAATCGTAACTACACGCCGGATATCCGGCTGAATGCCGCAGAGCTTTCCGTTCTTTAAGGTCTCGCTGTTAAGCACCGTGCCGTAAATAAACGCCGACAAATCTATTACCTTCCCCGAAAGCTCGATTCTAAGCGGCCCTTTCACTGCAAGCTCCTGTGCGTATTCTTCAATATAAAGCTGGGACAGTACAGTCTTATCATCCATGCCCTCGTCGATTTCCCCGCACCATGTTCTGGCAAGCGTAATGATATGCTTCTCAGCCTCTTTTTCAAATGCTTTGGAATTGCCAAGCCATTTTTTACTGAAGACTCGTTTGAACACCGGTTCCGTCAGACTGTCGATTCCGCGAAGCGCCGGAAGATAAATATCCAGCTTTTCCAAATCCTTAAAAAGCTCTCCCCTCTCAAGCCTCTCAAGCATCCACCGATAATAACCTGCAATCCATTCTTTACGGAACCGCTGAGCCAGCTCGCTCCGTATCCGTTCCTGATAATCCTGTATTTTTTCATATTTAGGAGAAAATCCGGGTTCCTCAAGCTTAAGAAGCCTGTAAAATTCCGGCAGGCTCTCCACCCGGTAGGAAACTCTCCCGGCATCGCTGCCCCGGATAATCCACTTCACCCCGGTAAGGAGTCCCGCCTCCTCAAGTGCAAGAATCTCGTCAATCAATGCGGATTTTCCGGCTTTATCATAATCTGACTGCTCGATTTTGACAGTACGCCCGCCCGAGACGCCGACCCGCCAGTCCGAGGCGCTCTTTTCGGATTTTTCAATAATCCTCCTCACAAGATACATGGTTTTCTCTACTCCTCTTCCCCTGCAAGCTGGTCAAATTCGGCCCTTTCAAACTCCTGAATAGAAATATGTTTTTTATTCGGGTTTGCATAAACAAAGGTCTTATCTACATTTTCCAGGTAATTTTGTATTTTATCATTTGTCGCGCTGATAATTGCCTGAAAACCGAGCCCGCGGATAAGGGAAATACAGCTTGCCACCTTTTCGGCGTCCATTTTCGAAAATGCCTCGTCAAGCACGACGAGACGAATCGTCGGCGAGCGCTTAAGCTTCGGCGACAGATTGATCCGGTAAACCTGCGCAAAGCTTGCAAGAAGAGCGACATATAAAGGATTCTGCCCTTCCCCGCCGGAATTCTTTTTAATCATCTTTCCAAGCCCGATGGTCATATCCCGCTCCCCTTTTACAATCTGCTGCATATCAAAGGAGAGATACGTCCGGTAATCCGCATATTTATCCATATTGCGCTTTGCCTCATCAAGCTCCTCCTTTGTAGCATTCTCCGGCGGAATAAAGATGCTGATGAGCTCATTCATCATTTCCCCATACTGGTCCTCATGCTCCATCGTAAACATATTCAACTGATTTTCCATGCGGTTCGTAAGCTGGGACGGCTGAATATTCAGGGAATCATCCATGAACATCTTATAATATTTCCCATCCGCGCCTTTATTTTTCGTAATGACAAACTGATATTTATCCTTACCGAAATCCATCCCGCTGATCACGCGGTTCAGCTCGTCTCTCCGCTGGTATGCTTCCCTTATGGCGCTTCGTATTTTAAAGATGAAATCGTCTTTAAAATGCTCTACCGCCGAATGCGCCTGCTCCTTTGCCGACTCACGGTAAGCGCTTAACTTATCGCACTGAAGGCTCTCCATTAATTTATCGTAGGGCTCATTATCCTTAATCCCGGTTGAAAATGTCCGGTTCGGGTAATTACGGATATATTCGCCCCGGATGTTAATCAGCTTCTGGTATTTTGCATCCTCCTCACTTTTCAGCGGATAGCTCTCGCTGATCTTCTGCCTGCGCAGGTAATCATAGTTTTCCGAGCGCCTGCTGCCCAGGTATTGCAAAAATTCCTTTTCATAGAAATCTGCTAATGCTCTCTCTTCAAGCTTCGATTTTAATTCCTCAAAGCTTATATGTAAATCCTTTAGCTGCCCCTCAACCGCCACGAATTCCTCTGCAAACTTTTCAATGTCCCTCTGATTGCTCCAGATTGCTTTTTCCTCTGCATGAATCTGCCCGGTTTTTTCCGACTGTCCCGCGGCGATCTCTTTCTTCTGCCTCTCCCATTCGTCGACGGACTCCTCCTTTAATTTCCGCATCCTTTCTAACAGCTGCTTCTTTCTCCGCTCCTTACCCGGAATCTGCTCCATATCGCTTAACTGCTGCATATAATCCGATGCGGGCTGGGAAAGCATTTCAAGCTGCATCGTCTTCCTTATCTCCTCCAGCATTTCCTGAAGAGGCATTCGTTTTTCCTGCAGCAGCTGACACCGCTTTTCAAGGCGCAAAATCCGCTGGCGCATACTCATTTCTCCGATATATGCCCGCCTCGTATAATATTCCGGATTCATATGCTGCAGACGGAAATTATGATACAGCATACAGTCCGGCGTAACTCCAATCCGGTGTTCGCGAAGCTCGCCGATACTCTCGCACTTCATAACATTTCCTAAAATAAAATCAATATATGCCCTTACGTACGCCTCCTTTGCGGTGATTTCCTCCGCCAGCGCGCCGGTTCTGACCGGATGCTTCTCTTTCAGTACCCTTTCGGTATCCAAAACCGCCGCCCGGCTGAACCTCTTTTTGTCCATTTCCTGATAGATTTCCATAGCATCCTTTGCATATTTCGGCTCTACCACAAGGAGCAGCTTGTTTCCGCCGAGATAACCCTCTATGGCATTCCGCCACCGCTCCTCCCGGATGTCTAAAAGATCCGCAAGAATCTGTACGTTTACAAATGTTCCGCAACGCTCGCGAAGACGGTTGCGAAGCTCGTACCTCGCCTCCTCAAGTTCCCTCGGATAAGCTTTCTTTCCCTGCTTAAGCTCCTTTAATTCTTCTCTTGCCTCTTTCTCTTCTTTTTTAATACCGCGAAGCTCACTGTCCGTCTCCCGGCGCTCCTCTTCCAACTCCTCATGAAGTCCCCTCAGGGTTTCCTGAAGTCTTAGGAGCTCCTCTTCCGTAATTGTCCCGGCGTCAAATTTTTCCACATCCCAAATCAGCTGATTGGACGCTATATCCGTCTTTTTCCACTCTTTTAAGCGCTCCGCCGTCCTTTTCCATTTGGATTTTCCGCCCTCAAGACGCTCCAGAGACTCGTTTAACACCTGAACCTCCTGCTCCATATTGGAATATCCGCTGTTGGCAATGCACAGAAGAAGCCTTTCATACTCCCTTTGTAACTCCTCCTGCTCCCCGGTAAGCTTTTCAAGTACTGCCCTCTGCTTCTTTATCGCTTCCTCTCTCTCCGTAATCTTATCCTTAAGCTCCAGGCTCTTTGCCTCCGACTGCAATATCTCCAGACGGCGGATCTGATAATCACAGGCCCTGACCCGTTCACCGGCCTCCCGGTACTCCCCATAGGCTTTCTGAATCTCGCCAAGCCTCCTGATTTCCTCCAGCGTTTCTTCAATCTTACTCTGCATCCGGCCGTACTGCATGACACTTTCCTGTAAATCCTCAATATGAATATCCTGCTCCATACAGATATATTCTTTCACAAACTCCTCCAGCTTAATATTCATACGGAAAGGAATGGCGCGCTTAAACAGACGCGGAAATTTTTCCCCGTCCAATCCTCCTAAATACACATCGTATAATTGCCTGCGGAACCTTTCGTTACTTGGCCCGCAGTAAAATCGCTCCGCGGCAAAATTCTTCTGCAGGTATTCCCTTACCTCCATTGTCGTAAGGCAGCGCTTCCCTGTCCGATAGCCGTTTTCTAAAAGTCCTCCCATATGCCAGAAAAACAGACGGTTAATCTCATTGGTTGACGTCTCCACATCAAAGACAACGCCGACGCACTGCCGTTCTCTCGTAACGGTATTTTGAAATTCCAGCACAATCGTACTGGAAAAATTCTGATTTCTCAAATACTGGGATTCATTATTCTCACTGATATTTACCATACCCCTCAAATACTCTGTCAAAGTACGGTCCGAATCGTCCGCCGCCGCCTTATTAAAAAATCTCCGTCCGTCCGTATTTGCATACAGGACGATCTGCATGGCGTCAATGACCGTTGATTTTCCGCTTCCGGAGTGCCCGGTAAAAAAATTAATACCTTCATTTAAGGCCAGGATCCTTTTATCTATGTAATGCCAGTTATTCAGGCATATCTTCGAAAGTGCCCGAAAGGCCTGATTCTTCTCCAATGTTATCCTCCTCACTGAATGTTTCCAGCAGTTTCTTAATATCGTCCCCTAAAAGCACTGCATGAACCGTCGGATATACAACAAGCCTTGTATGCTCCCCCAGCTCCTCCAGCACGTCCAGCGGTTCAAGAATCTGGTATTTTCTAAGCAGCGCAATCGTACGCCGCAGCTCTGTCGGCGACGGAATTCCGGACAGCACACGAAAATCTCCCGCCTTTCCGTTAATCGCCCCAAGCGTCGTCACAACCTGTACGCTTGTGGAAGCCCTTTCCATCTGCTCGTCATAAATCAGCTTTAACACTAAAAGATAAATGGTTGCAAGCCTCGGAAGCTTTTCGCCCCACAGCGCTTCTCCCTGAATATAAATCACACCCATATGGACATTTTCTTTTAAGGAAATCCCCGCCACCGCAAAATAAGCCTTTAAAAACTCCATATGCTTGCTGCATGTCCGGTATTCTTTCCTATATTGGAAGCGTCCGGAACGCTTATCATATTTCCGCTCCAAAAGAAAAGTCTGGCGGTATAGAAGCTGTATCACCCCGGCAAGCTGTTCCTGCTCCTCCTGCGTAAGCTCCTCATAGTACTCTATCATAGCGTCCTCCTTACAAACTTAAGCGCCGGATAACGGTATCCGTCCCTCTCTATCATTTCTGCTTCCTCGGAAACAATCGTATATTTACTGCTCTTTCTCGTGCTGTAATCATAAGCCAGAATAAGCTTTTCAAAATCCTCCTCGCTGTCAAGAGAAAGTTTCGCCGCATCCATCACCTCATCCTCCATATGGCTTTCTATGAATTCTTCAATCTGCTTCTTGCTGAAACGGCTCTGAATTCGGTTAAGCCTCAGCACATCCTCGCGGTTCAAATCCTCAACCGCCTCATCCTCCGCCATCTGACTGATAAAGTCCTTTTTCCCTTTTCTGCGTTTATATAAAGATTTTCCGGACAATATTTCAAGACAGGACAGATTCATCTGCGCCCCTGTCATCCGAAGCCGCCCCTCCCTGTCCTCACTCGCGGAAATCCGGTTCAAAAGTTTCACTACAAGTCCCTTTGTATCTGTCTCTCCGCTTAACAGATAATTCATTCTTGTCACGGTGGCGCGGACGTACTTCGTATGCTCCTTATCCATATTCGAAATACGGTGCTCAATATCGTCAAATCCCCGTTCAATCAAATCCAGAAGCTCCAGAACATCCTCTTTCGTATCTCCCATTGCCCTGGAGCGCTCCCGGACCATAAAAATCCATTCCTCATCCTCCCGCATATCACGCAGGACCTTTTTAATATCTGTTTTATAAATATAAAAATTATCCGATGTTTTTAAGATATGATACTTTTTTCTTACAATCTCCTCTACATAGCCCTCCAAATGTTCCCTTAAAAGCTCCCCGTAGGTCTTTTGGTCAAGAAGCCTCCCAAAAAACTTATCCATGTTGTGAAGCATGTCCTGAAGCGCCTTATTCAGCCTCCTTGTATTCACAAGCGCCGTGCGGAGCATACTTAAATTTGCCCTTGAATCGTTTTTAAAGGAAAAAAGAGCGGCGTAGACATTTTGAATATAAATTTCTGTCTCCTCCACATCCTCTGAGCCAAGCCTCTCAAAGGCATCTATGAAAACCGCGGCATAATCCGGAATCACAATATTCGTCACCAGCGTATTATAATCCTCCACCCTCTTTAGCCACCCCATTTTAAGAAGCCAACGAAGCATCCGGGAAGACGGCGTTTCCAGCATATCAAAATCCGTCTCGTTTTCCTCCCGCTTCAAGTCAATCTGCTTTTTCGCATTCAAATCAGCCAGCACCTGAATACACATTTCCCGTGTCAGGAAATAATTGCTGTACTGGTATTCCTCATTAATTGCAAGCAATGCTTCTATATAAGCATCCCTGTTAACGGAACGGAACAGGGCCCAGAATGTGTCCGGGATTTCATAGCGCAGCTGCATGGCCGTTTCTCCTTTTTCTGCTCCATAAGGTATGATTTATAATTGTACCATTGCTTCAACTGAAATACAATAAATCTTTCACGGCCTTTTGAGCCTCTGCAAGACTTTTACATATCTTTAAACAGCAGGGAATTATCCTTTCATCCGCCTCTTTCACATCCGGAACCATAATTGTCCCGCATCCGGCGGCATATCCTGCCCGCACTCCATTTTCACTGTCCTCAAATACCAAACATTCCTCTGCCAATAATCCAAGCCTTTTTGCAGCACATCTGAAAATATCCGGGGCAGGCTTACCGCGCTCTACCTCTGCCCCGCTTAGCAGCACTTCAAAATACTCCCGAAACCCCGCTTTTTTAAGATTCGCTTCTATCTGTTCTAAAGAGCTGCTGCTGGCAACCGCCATCCGTATACCTGTTTCCCTAAAAAAACATATAAGCTCTCCCGCCCCCTCTTTTACCGGAACATAAACCGACAGCTTATCTTTCACCCGCTCTTTGCACTCCCTCTCAATAGAAGCCCCGTCGGAAACCTGATAATATCTTTCTATTACCCGGCACATATAACTTCCGTTCGTCCCCGCTATCTCTCCGGCAAATTTCCCGTCAAGCGTTATACGACGTTCTTCTGCAATTTCCCGCCATGTTTCCTGATAGATTCTTTCTGTATCAAAGAGCAACCCGTCCATATCGAAAATGGCTCCTCTATACCTCATCTGACATCTGGCACCTCCTGTTTTCAAGTTCCCGCGTCATCTCCCCGCGAAGTCCGTCCAGCTTATAGAAATATGTAAGGCCTGCAATCAGAATGCATAAAACAATCGGAATCCAGATGAAGCAAATTTCTATATATGACAATGCTTTATCTGTCTGTACGGCATTGGCTACATATCCGCCGTTCTTTAAAAATGCTCCGATAATAAAGCTTGTAAGTCCCATTCCGCCTTTTACAAAAAATCCCTGAAATGCCGCGATAAGACCCGCTACACTTGCGTTCTTTTTATATTCGGAATAGTCAATGACATCCGGCTGCATCGCAAAAGTAATTCCAAAAATGCCGTAAATTCCAAGTCCTGTAATTACCAGACCGGCCAACAGGCAGACCGCAGAATCTCTTCCAATATAAATAAGCAAATCTCCCGCAACATACAGAATAACACTGGAAAACATCAGGTTTCTTTTGCTGAATTTTTTCTCAAGCGACGGCAGGAGCAAAAGCATCGGGAGCCCGGATAAAATCCCCAGAACTCGTACTAAAGACAGCCAGTCTGTTCTTCCCAGATTATACTTGAAATAGTAGATCACCGTCGTACTTCTTACTACGTAGAGTGAAAAATAAAATAAATTCAAAAGGAACAATATCCATGCCTGACCCGTAAGCCCCTTAAAATCCTCTTTCAAAGAGCTGTGCTTCTGATTAACTGTCGGCGGCACAACCTCCTCTGTACTTGCAAATGTCACAAAAAAAATGCACATAGCCGCGATTCCGTAAACTGTCATTGTGATAAGATAACCCTTTGCCTCGCTTCCTTTACCGAAAAATGAAACAAGCGGTGCGGTAATCGACATGACGACCGCTGTCCCGGCCATAGCGCAGACCATTCTTGTAGATACCAGTATGTCTCGTTCATGTATATCCGATGTAAGTCTCGGGACAATTGTGTTAAGCGGAATATTCACAACTGTATAAGCCGTGCAGAGCAGGCAGTATGTAACATATGCCCATACAAGCTTTCCGGTGCTTCCAAAATCCGGAATATAAAAGGTCAAAAACGTAAATACCGCAAACGGAACCGCGCCAAATAAAAAATACGGCCTGCCCTGTCCCCATTTAGTATGCGTCCTGTCCACAATCAGACCCATACCGGTGTCCGTTATGGCATCAATAAATTTTGTAACAAGCATCATCGTTCCTGCCGCCGCTGCAGCAATTCCAAATACATCCGTATAAAAAACCATAAGATAAGAAGCCATCGTACTGAAAACCAGATTACATCCAAGATCTCCAATCCCATATCCTATTCTCTTTCCCCATTTTCCCATGTCTTTTCCTTTCCTAACTGCCCACATCTTCACAGCTACCTTTTTCTACCAATCTATTGCCTCAATTGCCGTCTTTTCTATTATCAGTCCCGCTTTATAACGCTCCATAAACGTCCGGAAGCCTCTGACCTCTTCCTCTTTCGGGTGAATTGTCTCGCCTGACAATCCCTTAAAAATCCGCGTATCCAGATAGGGACTGTTGAAAAACCCTTAAAAAATTTAATCTTCAGAGAAATTCTGAATGAA
>CAMNRH010000057.1 GCA_946552115.1 uncultured Lachnospiraceae bacterium | reverse complement strand
AAAATATTAAATTTTCAAGGTTCTATTTCGTGGGCTTTTGACCCCAGCATCATGGAATGTACTTAAGGACTATGCGGATAACTTCCTGTCTGTTCCGGATTATATCGCGGCAAAGGGAATGCGGGTTCTTGGCAATCCGGCAGGTAATGACCCGAGGGTGATTTCCGGGGAAAGCGGCGCGGTAACGGTAGGGCTGGTTGTGGAAATTTTTCAGAACCAGGAGCTGGGATGGCTTAAGGATATGCTGAAGCTTGATGAACACTCAAAAATCCTTTGCATTTCAACAGAGGGTGATACCGATAAAGAAAATTATCGTAAGGTTGTATGGGACGGGTGGAATCCGGGCTTTTAAGGCGTAGAATCTGGCGTATGTATTTGTATCAATACAATGTTTACAAAATTATCAGAAAAAATTAGCACTCGAGCCTTGACTTGGCTAATAAATAGTGTTATAGTCCAACTAGAACAAGAAAATTAATAATACCTTGTGAAGGAGGGCACACTATGAATATAAATAAATTTACGCAGAAATCTTTGCAGGCGGTTCAGGACTGTGAACGCACGGCGCTGGAATACGGGAATCAGGAGATTGAAGAGGAGCACCTGCTCTATGCGCTTCTTACTCAGGAGGACAGCCTGATACTGAAGCTGATGGAAAAAATGGGCATTGATAAAAATGTCATGATAAACCGTGTGGAGGAGGCGTTAAGAAAGCGTACGAAAGTCCAGGGCGGGCAGCAGTACGTAGGGCAGGATTTGAACAAGGCGCTGATTCATGCGGAGGATGAAGCGAAACAGATGGGCGACGAGTATGTATCGGTAGAGCATCTTTTTCTGTCCCTGATAAAATATGCGAATCGGGAATTAAAGGTTATCTTCCGTGAAATAGGAATCAGCCGGGATGAATTCTTAAAAGCGCTGTCCACAGTCCGCGGAAATCAGCGGGTGACAAACGACAATCCGGAGAGTACCTATGACACCCTGAATAAATACGGCGCGGATCTGGTAGAGCGCGCCAGAGAGCAGAAGCTTGACCCGGTAATCGGGCGCGACGGAGAAATCCGAAATGCAATTCGGATTCTGTCCAGAAAGACAAAGAATAATCCGGTTTTAATCGGGGAACCGGGCGTCGGGAAGACCGCGGTCGTAGAAGGCCTTGCACAGCGCATTGTGCGGGGCGATGTACCGGAGGGCTTAAAAGACAAGACCATCTTTTCCCTGGATATGGGCGCGCTGGTTGCTGGAGCAAAGTACAGGGGCGAGTTTGAGGAACGCCTGAAAGCGGTGCTGGAGGAAGTAAAAAACAGCGATGGGAGAATTATTCTCTTTATCGACGAGCTTCATACGATTGTGGGGGCAGGTAAGACAGACGGCTCGATGGATGCGGGAAATATGCTGAAGCCGATGCTTGCACGGGGCGAGCTTCACTGTATCGGGGCGACAACCCTGGATGAATACCGGCAGTATATTGAAAAGGATGCCGCGTTGGAAAGGCGTTTTCAGCCGGTGCTTGTAGACGAGCCGACGGTAGAGGATGCGGTTTCCATATTAAGAGGGCTTAAGGAGCGTTACGAGGTATTTCACGGAGTTAAGATTACCGACGGGGCTCTGGTTGCGGCGGCAACACTTTCCGACAGATATATTTCCGACAGATTTTTGCCGGATAAGGCAATCGACCTTGTAGATGAAGCATGTGCTCTTATTAAGACAGAGCTGGACTCTATGCCGACAGAGCTTGACGAGCTGCAGCGCAAGATTATGCAGCTTGAGATTGAAGAGGCTGCGCTGAAAAAAGAAGAGGACCGTTTGAGTCAGGACAGACTGGCGCATCTTCAGAAAGAGCTCTCCGAGCTGAGAGAGGAATTTGCCGGGAAAAAAGCGCAGTGGGATAATGAAAAGGTAGGAGTAGAGCGCGTTCAAAAGCTCAGGGAGGAAATTGAGCAGGTAAATAAGGCGATTGAGAAAGCCCAGCAGGCGTATGATTTGAACAAAGCGGCGGAACTCCAGTATGGAAAGCTTCCGCAGCTTCGAAAACAATTGGAGGAAGAGGAGAATAAAGTAAAGGACGAGGAGTTTTCTCTTGTCCACGAGAGCGTGACCGACGAGGAAATCGGCAAGATTGTTTCGCGTTGGACAGGAATTCCAGTGGCAAAGCTTAACGAAAGTGAAAGGAGCAAAACTCTGCATCTGGGGGAGGAGCTTCATAAAAGGGTTATCGGGCAGGACGAGGGAGTAGAGCTTGTAACAGAGGCGATTATACGCTCTAAGGCAGGGATCAAGGATCCGACGAAGCCAATCGGTTCCTTTCTGTTTCTGGGGCCGACGGGAGTGGGAAAAACAGAGCTTGCCAAAGCGCTTGCCGAAAGCCTCTTCGATGATGAGAACAATATGGTTCGGATTGATATGAGCGAATATATGGAGAAGTACTCGGTATCCCGCTTAATTGGAGCGCCTCCGGGATATGTAGGCTACGACGAGGGCGGCCAGCTTACGGAGGCAGTCAGAAGAAAGCCTTATTCCGTTGTTCTTTTTGATGAAATCGAGAAAGCGCATCCGGATGTATTTAATGTACTTCTGCAGGTGCTTGACGACGGGAGAATTACAGATTCACAGGGGCGAACGGTTGATTTTAAAAATACGATTCTGATTATGACGTCAAATATCGGTTCCTCTTATTTATTAGAAGGGATTGATGCGGACGGAAATATTGACGGGAATTGTGAGCGTGCTGTAATGGAGGAGCTAAAGGCCCATTTCAGACCGGAATTTTTAAATCGTTTAGATGAAACAATTTTATTTAAACCATTGACGAAAGCCAATATTTATGACATTATTGATTTGTTGGCGGCAGACATGAACAAACGTCTTAGGGATAAGGAGATTTCCGTTATGCTTACGGAGGATGCAAAGCGTCTGGTGTTGGAGGGCGGTTATGATCCGGCTTACGGGGCGAGGCCCCTGAAGCGTTATCTGCAGAAGAATGTAGAGACGCTGGCTGCGAAGCTGATGCTTAAGGGAGATATCGGAGCAGGAGAGACGATTGTGATTGATATGAAAAATGGAAAGCTGACTGCAGAGAGTAAAAGATAAGTGTAAGCGTCCGCTTATGAATTTCATTCTTGCAAAAATACGGCATTCACACCGGGCAGCCGGAGTGGATGCCTTTCCCTTGGCTGAGCCGGGAAAAAATCGGAGAAAAGCGCTGTTGTCTGGGGGAATGTATACGGCGCAAAATATAATGGTATTGGGAGGTAAACGAAGTATGGAAAACTTAAAATGGAAAGAGATATTCATGGATTTTTTGGTGGATGTCATTGGAAGTATTGCAATTGCGGTAGGAGTTTATAATTTTGCATTAAATGCGAATTTTCCGGTCGCGGGTTTTTCGGGAATCGCAATTATTATTTATCATCTGACAGGACTTCCGGTGGGTGTGGGAACCGTTGTATTAAATATTCCGGTTTCCATTTTCTGTTATAAATTTTTAGGCCGTACATTTTTTCTCAAATCTTTAAAAACGATTATCATCTCCTCTGTTTTTATGGACTATATCGCGCCGATGTTTCCGGTTTATGAGGGAAGCAGGCTTCTTGCCGCGCTCTGCATGGGTGTGCTGTGCGGTTTTGGATATGCCGTGATTTTTATGAGGGGTTCATCTACAGGCGGACAGGATTTTATCAGCGTTGCCATTAAGAAAGTAAAACCGCATATATCGCTGGGTATTATTACGGCAGTGCAGGATATTTCCACCATTATTCTCGGAAGCGTGCTCATTTTCAAGGATGTGGACGGGTTTATCTACGGAATTATGGTCACCTATATTATGGCGCTGATTATGGATAAGATTTTATATGGAATGGATGAAGGGAAGATGACGCTGATTGTGACGGAGCGCGGAGAAGAGCTGGCAGTTCAGATTGACGAATATACGGGAAGGGGCTCTACCATTTTAAGAGGGATGGGAAGCTATTCCAAAAAGGAAAAGGATGTTATTATGTGCGCCTGCAATAATAAACAGATGTATACTATTAAAAAGATGGTGCATACCATGGATCCGCAGGCATTTACCGTTATTATGGAATCTAATGAGGTAGTGGGCGAAGGGTTCAAGGAGGAAATCTGAAAAGGAATTGACAACTATGTAACTGTTAGCGTAAAATTATTATATTAATTTTGTAAATTTTATACATGATGCAGGGCGCAATAAAAGGAGGTAGCAAATGAATATAAAAGAGTTTTATGCATCCTTTGACCCGACAGGGGAAGAGTATGAAAATGTTATGGGAAGACTTGCAACGGAAAGGCTTGTAAGCAAATATCTGAACAAGATGGTAGAGGATAAGAGTTTTGAAAATTTACAGAAAGCGGTAGCGGCGGGAGATTATAAAGAGGCGTTCATGGCTTCTCATACAATTAAAGGAATCTGTATGAACCTGAATTTGAAGCCGCTTGCGCAGTCAAGCGACGTCCTGACTGAGGAGCTGAGAAATACACCGGATGCAGGGCGTGTTCAGGAGCTTCTTAAGAAAGTTGAAGAGGATTATAAGTTTGTTACGGATGGAATAAAAAGTATTGGTTAGAATGTGAGATGTTTTATGAGTAAAAAAAGGGATTTAAACAGGAAAAAAATACTGGTGGTAGACGATTCGGAGATGAATCGGTCGATTCTTGCCGATATGCTGGGGGATGAGTACGAAATTCTGGAGGCCACAAACGGCATAGAGGCAATTGCAGTAATTAAGGAGCGGGAGAGTGAGATTACACTGATGCTTCTTGATATTGTTATGCCGCAGATGGATGGTTTCGAGGTGTTGTCTGTAATGAATAAGGGCGGCTGGATTGGAAACATTCCGGTGATTATGATATCTGCTGAAACTTCTTCAAACCTGGTGCGTCAGGCATATGATTTGGGGGTTACAGATTACATAAGCAGGCCCTTTGACGGTAAGGTGGTCAGACGGAGAGTCAATAATACGATTATGCTCTATACGAAGCAGAAGATGCTTCAGGGAATGATTGCGGAGCAGATTATGGAAAAAGAAAAAAGCAGTTCCCTTATGGTGGAAATACTGAGCAATATTGTAGAATTCCGTAACGGGGAAAGCGGGCTTCATGTGCTTCATGTCCGTACGATTACGGAGACGCTTCTTAAGTATCTTTCAGAAAAAACGGACCAGTATGATTTAAACCATACAAAAATTGCTATGATTAGTCTTGCGTCCGCGCTTCACGATATCGGAAAAATATCCATTGATGAGAAGATATTGAATAAGCCCGGGAAGCTCACTGACGAGGAATTTGAGATTATGAAGACTCATGCCGCAGTCGGCGGAGATATGCTTAAAAATATATCCCACAGAAGCGAGGAAGAGCTTGTAAAGGTCGCTTACGAAATTTGCCGGTGGCATCATGAAAGATATAATGGACGCGGCTATCCGGATGGACTTAAGGGCGAGGAGATTCCCATTTCCGCTCAGGTGGTTGCGCTGGCGGATGTTTATGATGCATTGACAAGCGAACGGGTATATAAGCCGCCGTTTTCACATGAAAAGGCGGTTCATATGATTATGAACGGAGAATGCGGAGTTTTTAATCCCCTGCTTCTTGAATGTCTTCAGGAGATAAAGGATTACCTGAAAGACGAGCTTGAGCTTAAGTCGGTGAAAGATGTGGCCGGAAGTGAAGTGCAGAGTATGGCGGAGGAGCTGATCGCGAAAGGGGATGTCAGCGCTTCTGACAGAACCTTAAGGCTTTTAGAGCAGGAGCGTATTAAATATCAGTTTTTTGCGTCTATGTCTAAGGAAATTCAGTTTGAATATAATGCAGATACGGATATTGTGACATTGTCTGAGTGGGGTGCAGATTATCTTGGGATTAAGGAGCTTATCATGCATCCGCTTGAGGATGAGAAGTCGGCGGAAATTCTGAAAAAGGAAAAGAAGCAGGAGATCCGTAAGAAAGTACGTTCGACCAGTTACAAAGAGCCGGTTATAAGCGCTCTGTACCGTCTCCGGGTAAAGGGGGAAGAGCGTTGGCACAGGCTGATGGTCCGCTCCATGTGGGAAGGGACCGAGGAGGATATGCATTACAGCGGCGCTATCGGTAAGTTTGTTAACGTAGATGAGGACTATAAAAGAATGGACAGCTTAGAGAAGGAGGCGGCACAGGATACACTGACGAACCTGTTTAATCACAGAAATGCGAGGAAACTGATTGAAAGGATACTTGCAGAGCGGAGAGAGTATACTTACAGCCTGATTTTATTTGATCTGGATCATTTTAAGGATGCAAACGATCAGTACGGACATCTTTTTGGAGATGAGGTATTAAAGTACGTGGCGCGCAAACTGACGGATAATTTAAGAAAAGACGATATTATAGCCCGGGTCGGCGGAGATGAATTTATGATTTTTGTGGAGCATGGCGGTCATTATGAGGCGCAGATAGAAAGAATGTTCCGTCTTGTGACCGGGCAGTATGAGAATTTTAAAATCGGCGTCAGTATGGGTGTGGCGCTTGTGCCGAAAGACGGGGAGGATTATGAGAGTCTTTTCCATGCCGCCGATCAGGCGCTTTACGCGTCAAAGAGAGAGGGAAGAAATCAGTATAAATTTTATGATGATACGATGGAAGGAACTCTGTCGGTTCTTTCACCGGTAGACGGGGAGGAATAGACAGGGATGAAAGGATGGAAAGCGGGATGTCAGAACAGAAGAAAGTAATTATGCTTGGCAATGAAGCGATTGCCAGAGGAGCATACGAGGCAGGAGTAAAAGTTTCGGCTGCATATCCGGGTACGCCCAGTACAGAAATCAGCGAGTACCTTGTACAGTATAAGGAGGATTTGTATTGCGAGTGGTCGCCCAATGAGAAAGTGGCGACAGAGGTGGCAATCGGCGCGTCTGTGGCCGGAGTCCGTGCGATGTCCTGTATGAAGCACGTAGGCTTTAATGTGGCGGCGGATCCGGCCTATACGGTGTCCTATATGGGGGTAAACGGCGGACTTGTGATTGTCGTGGCGGACGACCCGGGGCTATACAGCTCCCAGAACGAGCAGGATACAAGAATGGTGGCGCGCGCGGCAGGACTTCCTGTTTTAGAGCCTTCCGACAGTGCAGAGGCTAAGGAATACATGAAGCTTGCGTTTGAGCTGAGCGAACGCTTTGACCGTCCATTTGTTTTCCGTACGACAACAAGGCTTGCGCATTCCCAGGGGCTTGTAGAGCTTTGCGGGCGCAAGGAGCCGGAGGATAGGCCCTATGTAAAGGATATTCGAAAGACGGTCATGATGCCGGGCAATGCGAAGCCCCGTCACGTGGAGATTGAAAAGCGGAATCTGGAGCTTGCCGAGGCGGCGAACACACTTCCGGTTAACCGGGTGGAGATGAACGATACGAGAATCGGCGTTATTACAAGCGGGATTCCTTATCAGTATGTGAGAGAGGCTTTGCCGGAGGCGTCCGTATTAAAGCTTGGCATGGTAAATCCGCTTCCCAGAAAATTGATTGAGGAATTTGCGGAAAAAGTGGACACTTTATATATTGTAGAGGAATTGGAACCGGTTATTGAGGAACAGGTGAAATCCTGGGGAATCCAGGCGACCGGGAAAGAAATCTTCACTATTCAGGGGGAATACAGCGCAAATATGCTGAGGGAAGCGATTCTGGGCGAAAAGCTTTCCCTAGAGGAGCCGGCACAGGCGCCGGGAAGGCCTCCGGTTCTCTGTCCGGGGTGCCCTCACAGAAGCGTATATTATGTATTGAATAAGTTAAAGCTTCATGCCGCGGGAGATATCGGCTGCTATACACTGGGAGCGGTTGCGCCGCTCAGCGTGGTTGATACGACCATCTGTATGGGAGCCAGTATTTCCAGTCTTCACGGGATGGAAAAGGCAAAGGGTAAGGATTATGTGAAGAATTGGGTGGCGGTGATCGGCGACTCTACATTTTTACATACAGGTGTAAATTCTCTGATGAATATGATGTATAATAAGGGGACCGGAACGGTGATGATTCTTGACAATTCCACAACCGGAATGACCGGGCATCAGGATCATGCCGCAACCGGAAAGACCCTGCAGGGGGAGCCGACGTACGCGATTGATATTCCGGCGCTCTGCCGTGCAATCGGGGTGAAACATGTGACAGAGGTAAATGCGTTTGATATTGAGACATTGGAGAAAACAGTGAAAGAAGAGACGGAAAGAGAAGAGGTTTCCGTTATTATTACAAAAACCCCATGCGTACTCTTAAGCAAGGCAAAGAAGCCGCTGTATCTTGCTCATGAAGATAAATGTAAGAAATGCGGCATGTGTATGAAGTCCGGCTGCCCGGCCATGACAAGGAATCCGGACGGGACGGTTCATATTGACGACACGATGTGTACCGGCTGCGGCCTTTGCGAAAGCCTGTGTAAGTTCGGCGCGATTGAACTGGTAAAGGAGGAGGACAGATAATGGCTGTAAAGAATATCATGATTGTCGGCGTAGGCGGACAGGGTACGCTCCTTACCAGCAGAATTTTAGGAGGGCTTGCAATCGCGGGCGGGTATGACGTAAAGCTTTCAGAGGTACACGGCATGGCCCAGAGAGGCGGAAGCGTCGTTACCTTTGTCCGTTACGGAGAGAGCGTAGCGGAGCCGATTGTAGAGGAAGGCAGAGCCGATGTGATCATAGCGTTTGAGCGGCTGGAGGCGCTTCGCTATGCGCACTTTCTTAAGAAAGACGGCGCTTTGATTATTAATGACTGGAGAATCGACCCGATGCCGGTTGTGATCGGGGTGACTGAGTATCCGGAAAATATTATAGAAAACTTAAAGGAAAAATATAAAGTCTATACCGTAAATGCGACAGAAGAAGCCAAAAAGCTTGGCAATTCCAAAGTGTTTAATCTGATTGTTCTCGGGATTGCCGCGCAGCATATGGATTTTACAAAGGAGCAGTGGTATAGCGTGATTGAGCATACAGTGCCGCAGAAGACAATTGAAATAAATAAGAAAGCGTTTGACGTGGGATATGAGCTGTAAGGAGGTGTCTCCATAATGCAAAGACAGTACGATGCATTTGATATAAGGTTTACGTTTAGGAACCTTCGTCTCGTTAAGGGTTAGCCAGCCAGAGGCGAAGGGCAGCGAAAGACGGAGTGTTGGCAGTTAAAAATGCAGAAAGAATAGGAGTGAAGAAAAGATGGCAGGAATCGCATTGGAAAACTGGAAAGAAATGATACGTGACCCGAAAATTGAATGTATGAGCAGAGATGAGAGGAGCGAGCTTCAAAGCGTACGTCTCGTAAAGCAGGTAAAAAATGTGTATGAGCATGTACCGTTCTACCGTAAAAAGATGGATGAGCTTGGAGTAGAGCCCGGTGATATTAAAGGGATTGACGACATCGGAAAGCTTCCTTTCACAACGAAAGAGGATTTAAGAGACAACTATCCGTTCGGGCTTCTGGCAGTGCCGCAGGAAAAAATTGCCAGGGTACAGGGAACCTCGGGAACGACCGGGAAGCTTACGCTTGCCTCCTATACCCAAAAGGATGTGGACGTATGGGGAGAATGTGTGGCGAGAGGCCTTGTTATGGCGGGATTAACCCCGGCGGATCGGATACATGTCTGCTATGGTTACGGATTGTTCACGGGAGGTATGGGTCTGGATCTGGGCGCAAAAGCGCTTGGCGCGATGGCAATTCCGATGTCCTCCGGTAATACAAAGCGCCAGCTTATGTGTATGGAGGATTTTGGGGCGACGGCATTTGCCTGTACGCCGTCCTATGCGCTGTATCTCGCGGAGGCGGCGCAGGAGGCGGGAATTGTAGACCGACTTCAGATAAAGGCAAGTATTAACGGCGCAGAGCCGTGGACGGATGAGATGCGGAAGAAGATAGAAAGCATTTTACATATTAACAGCTTTGATATCTATGGTTTGTGTGAGATTACCGGACCGGGTGTGGCGATGGATTGTATCCACCATAAGGGACTGCATGTGTACGAGGATTATTTCTATCCGGAGATTTTAAATCCGGCGGATCAGTCGGCATGCGGGGACGGAGAAACCGGGGAGCTGGTATTTACAACACTTGCAAAGGAGGGTATGCCGCTAATCCGTTACAGGACAAAGGATCTTACAAGCATGGAGCGCGGCGTCTGCGAATGCGGAAGAACGCTTCCAAGGATTCAGAAATTCACAGGACGTACAGATGATATGAAAGTTATCCGCGGCGTCAATGTATTCCCGACACAGGTTGAAACAGCCCTTCTTTCTATGGGCGGCGGCGTTGCGCCTCATTATATGCTGATTGTAGACCGTGAAAATAATCTGGATGTACTTACTGTAATGGTAGAGGTAGACGAAAAATATTTCTCAGATGAGATTCGAAAGCTTGACCAGTTAAAGACAAAGGTCGGCGCAGTTCTCAAGCAGGCGCTGGGCGTATCCGTGAGAGTGAAGCTTGTTGAGCCTAAGACCATTCAGAGAAGTGAAGGAAAAGCAAAACGTGTCATTGATAACAGAGAGCTTTAAGAGGAGGGAAGATCATGGGTTTTAGTAGTACGATTCAGCAGTTGTCTGTATTTTTGGAAAACAGGGAAGGACGTCTTGACGAGGTGTTAAAGGTTCTTGCCGCAAATGAAGTAAATATTGTCGCGCTCAGCCTCGCGGATACATCCGATTACGGAATGCTCCGGATGATTGTATCCGAACCGGAAAAAGGAAAGGCGGCCCTCAAGGAATCAGGCATTACGTCTATGCTTACAGATGTAGTGGCGCTTCGCGTACCTCATGCGGCAGGCTCTCTCAGTAAAGCAATGCATCAGATTGTGGAAGGAAAGATAAACGTAGAGTATATGTACGCGTTTGCAAACGGAAGCGACGCGGCGGCAGTGTTGAAAAGCGACGACCCGGAAAAGGTAGTGGAGATCCTTAAGGGAAACGGGTTCGACGTATACAGCGCGGACGAAGCGTACCGGGCGAATCAATAGACTAACTATAATACAGTTGATTATTAGTAAATTTAAAGAAATTATCCTATACCTTATCGGACGAAAGTCCGCCCGCCCCGCCAGGGGCATGTAATACGGGATGCCCGAATGGGTATACCTTATCGGACGAAAGTCCGCCCGCCCCGCCAGGGGCATGTAATACGGGAT
>CAMNRH010000056.1 GCA_946552115.1 uncultured Lachnospiraceae bacterium | reverse complement strand
TAGTTGTTGAAGAACGGTGTATGACGGCCACCCTCGTCTTTTGTCAGTACGTAAACCTGAGCTGTAAATTTGTGATGGCACTTAACTGTACCCGGTTTAATAAGAACCTGGCCTCTTTCAATCTCTGTTCTCTGAACGCCACGAAGAAGCGCACCGATGTTATCACCAGCCTGAGCCTCGTCAAGCAGCTTACGGAACATCTCAACACCTGTTACAACAGTCTTTCTTGTCTCCTCATGGATACCGATGATTTCTACTTCATCAGATACATGAAGAACACCACGCTCTACTCTACCGGTAGCAACTGTTCCACGTCCTGTAATAGAGAATACGTCCTCTACAGGCATAAGGAACGGCTGATCTGTTGCACGCTGCGGATCCGGGATATAATCATCAACTGTAGCCATAAGCTCCATGATCTTGTCTCCCCACTCGCCTTCCGGCTCCTCAAGAGCCTTAAGAGCGGAACCCTTGATAATCGGGCAGTCTGTGAACTCATATTCCTCTAACTGCTCTGTTACTTCCATCTCTACTAATTCGATAAGCTCATCATCATCAACCATATCACATTTGTTAAGGAATACAACGATATAAGGAACACCTACCTGACGGGAAAGCAGGATGTGCTCTTTTGTCTGAGCCATAACACCGTCAGTAGCAGCAACTACAAGGATAGCGCCGTCCATCTGAGCAGCACCGGTAATCATGTTCTTAACATAGTCAGCATGTCCCGGGCAGTCTACGTGAGCATAGTGACGTTTATCTGTCTCATACTCAACGTGTGCTGTAGAAATAGTAATACCACGCTCTCTCTCTTCCGGTGCCTTGTCGATATTATCAAATGCAACCTCCGCATTTCCTGCTACTCTCTGTGAGAGAACCTTGGTGATAGCAGCTGTCAGCGTTGTTTTACCATGGTCAACGTGACCAATTGTACCAATATTACAATGCGGTTTTGTTCTTTCAAATTTAGCTTTTGCCATTTTGAATATCCTCCTTAATTCTAGCGCCTCTAAGGCAATTTTTACTATCTTCGTTTGCTCGGCTAACATTGATTATATTTCAAATCCATTTGTTTTTCAAGCCCTTTTACTATTTAATTGCGTTAATTATGCATTTTTGTTTGAGAGTACCTTTTCCTGTACAGATTTTGGAACCTGCTCATATCTCTCAAAGAACATGGAGTAGTTTCCACGTCCCTGTGTTCTGGACCGAAGGTCGGTAGAATATCCGAACATTTCGGAAAGCGGTACATATCCGCGTACAATCTTTCCGCCGCCCAAATTATCCATGCCTTCGATACGTCCGCGGCGTGAGTTAATATCGCCGATAACATCCCCCATATATTCCTCCGGCATCGTTACTTCAACCTTCATAATAGGCTCAAGAAGCACCGGATCCGCTTTTCTCATAGCATCCTTAAATGCCAGAGAGCCCGCGATATGGAATGCCATCTCACTGGAGTCGACCTCATGATAAGAGCCGTCGTATACATTGGCCTTAATGCCTACAACCGGAAATCCGCCGAGAAGCCCGGACTGCATAGCCTCCTCAATACCTTCGCCAATCTTCGGAATATATTCTTTCGGAATCGCTCCTCCGACTACGGAGGATTCAAAGAAGAATGTCTCCTCGCCATTGACGTCCATCGGCTCAAATTTAACCTTACAATGTCCGTACTGTCCGCGTCCGCCGGACTGCTTTGCATATTTGCTGTCAACCTCTACCGCTTTCGTAAATGCTTCCTTATATGCAACCTGAGGCGCGCCTACATTTGCCTCTACCTTAAACTCACGGAGAAGTCTGTCAACGATAATCTCCAGGTGAAGCTCGCCCATTCCAGCAATAATTGTCTGGCCTGTTTCCTGATCCGTATGCGCACGGAACGTCGGATCCTCCTCGGCAAGCTTTGCGAGCGATTCTCCAAGCTTGCCCTGGGAAGCCTTTGTCTTAGGCTCAATCGCAAGCTCAATAACAGGCTCCGGAAACTCCATAGATTCCAGAATAACCGGATGCTGCTCGTCGCAGATGGTATCGCCTGTTGTGGTAAACTTAAATCCGATCGCCGCGGCAATGTCACCGGAATATACCTTAGAAAGCTCTTCCCTCTTGTTCGCGTGCATCTGAAGAATACGTCCTACACGCTCTTTTTTACCCTTTGTCGCATTCAGTACATAGGAACCGGAATTCATTGTACCGGAATAAACTCTGAAATATGCAAGCTTACCTACGAACGGGTCTGTCATAATTTTGAAAGCAAGCGCAGAAAACGGCTCCTCATCAGAGGAATGTCTCTCTACCTCATTGCCGTCCATATCTGTACCCTTGATAGCCGGAATATCAGTAGGAGCAGGCATATATTCCAAAATCGCATCCAGAAGCTTCTGTACCCCTTTATTTCTGTAAGCGGAACCACAGCATACCGGAACTGCTGTACACTCACAGGTCCCTTTTCTTAAAGCTGCTTTCATATCTTCTACGGACGGTTCATTGCCCTCCAGATATTCCATCATCAAGTCATCATCCAAATCGCAGATTTTCTCTACCAAATCAGAACGGTAGAGCTCCGCATCGTCTTTCATATCCTCCGGAATCTCTGTAATAGAAATATCATCGCCTTTCTCATCATTATAGATGTAGGCTTTCATCTCCATCAAATCAATGATTCCTTTGAAGTCATCCTCTTTGCCGATTGGCAGCTGAAGAACAATCGCGTTCTTTCCAAGTCTTGTCTTAATCTGATCAACAGCGTTGTAAAAATCCGCACCAAGGATATCCATCTTATTAATGAATGCCATTCTTGGTACATTGTATGTGTCTGCCTGACGCCATACGTTCTCTGACTGCGGCTCAACGCCACCCTTTGCACAGAATACACCTACAGCCCCGTCAAGCACACGAAGTGAACGTTCAACCTCTACAGTAAAGTCCACGTGTCCCGGGGTATCAATAATATTGATACGGTGCTCCAGCGCGCCTTCTTTCGGTTTACAGTTCTCCTCCAAAGTCCAGTGACAGGTTGTAGCTGCAGAAGTAATCGTGATACCTCTTTCCTGCTCCTGCTCCATCCAGTCCATAGTAGCAGTACCTTCATGAGTATCACCAATCTTATAGTTTACACCGGTATAGTAAAGAATAC
Source organism: uncultured Lachnospiraceae bacterium (assembly GCA_946552115.1). Classification (GTDB taxonomy): domain Bacteria; phylum Bacillota; class Clostridia; order Lachnospirales; family Lachnospiraceae; genus CAPEBR01. Next base: position 8,022 of record CAMNRH010000056.1, on the reverse strand, counting down.
GTTCTGTGAGCGTAGTCTTACCGGCATCAATATGAGCCATAATACCGATATTTCTTGTTCTGTCTAATGGATATTCTCTTCCAGCCATTCTTGCCTCCTAGAATCTGTAATGAGCAAATGCCTTATTCGCCTCTGCCATCTTGTGCATGTCTTCTTTTCTCTTCACTGATGCGCCTGTATTGTTCGCCGCATCAAGAATCTCATTTGCCAGTCTTTCCTCCATTGTCTTCTCGCCTCTCTTACGCGAAAACATCGTAAGCCAGCGGAGTGCAAGAGCCTGTCTTCTGTCAGCCCTTACCTCAATTGGAACCTGATATGTCGCACCGCCGATACGTCTTGCCTTTACTTCAAGTACCGGCATAATATTATTCATAGCCTCCTCAAATACCTCTACTGCCGGCTTATCGGATTTAGCTGCGACTCTTTCAAATGCTCCGTATACAATCTTCTGTGCAACGCCTTTCTTACCGTCTAACATAATGTTATTGATAAGCTTGGTTACCACTTTATTATTGTATAACGGATCTGCTAATACGTCTCTTTTTTGAGTATGTCCTTTACGTGGCACGGTCCTTCCCTCCTTAAACATATTTGTGTGACATCTCACACTGATTAATTCATCGGTACTCACATGTGTCGTTCTAATGATACTGTGCAGTGCATGGACATATATAACAATCTATGTCTTGCAACTTACTTCATCATAGTTCTGTTTGTGAATAGTTTTTTCATGAAATGAAGTTCTTCTGCGCTTCGTTTAGAAGAACAAAGTAATCTCTAACCTCGCGTGCGCTTTCGCTTACGCTCGCTAAGAGCTTACTTTTTAGCGTCTTTAGGTCTCTTAGCACCGTATTTTGAACGTGCCTGTCTTCTCTTTGCAACACCTGCTGTATCAAGAGTTCCTCTGATAATATGGTATCTTGTACCTGGAAGGTCTTTTACTCTTCCGCCGCGAATCAGAACAACACTATGCTCCTGAAGGTTGTGGCCTTCTCCCGGAATATAGCTTGTCACCTCGATACCGTTAGAAAGACGAACTCTGGCGATTTTTCTAAGCGCTGAGTTAGGCTTCTTCGGTGTTGCAGTCTTAACTGCTGTACATACGCCTCTCTTCTGCGGTGCGGACTCATTGGTCGCTTTCTTTCTAAGAGAGTTGTAGCCTTTCTGAAGAGCCGGAGCTGTAGACTTCTTTACAGATGTCTGACGTCCTTTTTTTACTAACTGGTTAAATGTTGGCATTCTCTTTCACCTCCTATGATAATAATAAGTTGCATTCACATCTGAATGAATATGTGCGCAAAAACAATAAGCGTCCCTGTGCACGCTAAATTAGTGTATTACGAATTCCCCCGATTGTCAAGGGTTTTTAACGGAAATATTATAATCCCAGCCTGTCTGCAATCGCTGTCATCTCCTCTAACGCCACATCAATCAAATCATCAAGGCTTAATCCTGTAAATTCAATGCATTCCATATAATCACGGTTCGCTCCCGCGGCAAATCTTCTCTCATTAAAACGCTTCATAACAGACTTATGCTTCACACTTGCCACCTTTTTATCCGGATAAATCTGTGCCACCGCCTTTACAAAGCCACTCATCGGGTCCGCCGCCAATATCGAATACTGAAGCTTCGTCTTTGCCTTTACCTTACTCTTTGGATTGTGCGCACAAATAGCGTCAAACAGCACCTTGTCCTCAATCCCCTCTTTCTTTAGTATTTCTACAGAGGTCGGTCCGTGCACGCTCATATCATGCTGCCAGTCACACTGTTCCTCGTCCAAATCATGAAGAAGCCCCACAATCCCCCAGTACTCCACGTCATCCGGTGCAAGGCGCTTTGCAAGCCCCCTCATAATCGCTTCAACCGCATAGGAATGCGTAATGTAATTCTCGCCTTTCATATATTTCATTAAAATCTCATGCGCCTGCTCTCTGTTCATATAAATTCCCTCCTGTTTATACATTGGCATTATTTTATCACACATATATCTTTCAATCCAGTACAAAATTAAAATGGCAGTATAGCCTAAAGCCGCACTGCCATTTTATAGTAAATCCTATTTACGTTTTTTTCTTGCGAAGCATACAATCCCAATCAGCTCCAATGCGATGACAAAAAGAACTCCATATACAATCATACGGTGCGTATCACCCGTCTCCGTACCTGTAGAACCGCTGGTAAGTCCAAGCGCCGATCCAAGCGAGCCCGTTGCGGATGTACCTGCACCATTGGTTCCTGTGCCATTGGTTCCCGTACCATTAGTCCCATTGGTTCCATTTGTCCCGTTGGTTCCATTTGTCCCGTCGGTACCGTTCGTGCCGTTTGTACCATTGTTATTATTGTCTCCATTATTCTGGTCGTTCGGATTGTCTGTATTACCCGGATTATCTCCGCCCGGATTATCCGTACCAGGGTCGTCGCCGCCTGGATTATCTCCGGGATCCTCCGCCGGTTTTTCCGCCCATCCGACTGCAACCGGAGACAAGCCGTTGACTGTAAACTGAAGTCCGCCTCCGGCGGTCACACCCATAAGCTCGACATCTCCTGCCTTGTAGCCATTCATATCTTTCGTAAACATATGAGCCGCCTTAAAGTTATACAGGCTTCCGTCCATTCCTTCCACTGGCAGCGGAATTGTTATCGGCAGTCCGCCCTCCGGGAAATCCTCTGCCTGCACCGCTTTCTTCCACTCATAATCGCCTGTCGACTGACGTACCATAAGGGATATATCATAAACTCTGATATTCTCCTCCGGAACCTCAACATTATCCTTTTTAAAGGCCTCCTTAATCTGGTCTTTCATCTCATCTTCTATGTCTGAGGCTTTTGAATATTTAGATGGCAGACCCTCGTCAATCTGAGAAATGCCCTCCTCAAGCTCCAATCGATAGGTTTTATCTCCCAGTGAAATATCATTTTCCATCAAAGTAACCTTATTTCCTTTTGGTACGACAATAATCTGATAGCTTGCTTCCGCATCATGATAATCCCCGGTTTCCGTCGCCGTCGCCGTTATTGTAACTGGTTTGCCTGCGGGCGTTGCCTGCTTCGGCGCTACACTTCCGTCATTATCAACGCCGACATAGCCGTTTGACGAACTCTTAAATATTACCTCGCTGCCCTCGACTCTTCCAAGCACGTCTACCACTCTGGGATCGTCTCCTTCTGTCAGCTTGATAATGTCATACTTAAATTTAAACTGATCCTGTACCTCCTTATCGATGACCTCTACATTAATATCGAACCAGTATTCCTTATAATTCTGAGACTGTACAGTAACCGTAATTTTTGCGGCCGCCCCAGGCTCGGCATCATCACTTACTTTATACTTCAATGTCTTATTTCCATCCGCTCCATCGTCGCTTGTCAGGCCAATCTCAGCAATAACATCTCTGTTATCGACCACATGGGCGGTAATCCGCCCGTCATCCGGCATAAGACTGCTCAAATCCATCGTCTCTGTTTTTCCATACTTGACCTGGACATCCTGGTTCTCTTTCTTATCCCATTCAGCCTTATAGATATCAAACTCTCTTCTAAAGGATTCCGCCGCCTCCGAACTCCACGTATATCTCTGACCGGTCGGATTCGCCACTACATAAGCATAAGGCGCGTCCGTTGTATTCCTGATATTATTATCATCTGTACTCGCGTTGATATTATTCTTATATTCAACCGTATAATCCTCTCCCTGCTTCAGCGGTATTCCGCCTACGATAACTGAGACGCCAGGCGTTCTGGGCGTTCCCGTATAGGTCAAATCATACTTATCATCTATCTCTATCGTCATCTTAGAGACTTCATCAATTGTCTGGGGTCTGCAGTCATAACGTGCCGTCAGACTAATCTTATCTACTTCTCTGTTCAGACTGTCTAATAACTTGTAATTGCCCTTCGTATTCTCCTCCAATGTCAGCTCTACACCTATTTCTCCGCTGCGGTCATCATCCTCATCAGACGTTCCCGGCGGAGTCGGGGTTACAACAACCTTAACGTCATCTCTCTCTCCAACACCACTTACAGGAGTATAGTCGGTTCCGCTCAGCATCACAATTTTATTTAATTCTTTATCTACCGCTAAATATTTCGCCGTATAAGTATCCGTATTATATGTTCTCCAAAATTCGATTCTGGAGGTAGTCACTTTCAACGGATACGGCCTTACCGTTATCGGATATGTAAATGACGCCGTAACCGGATCGCTTTTACTCTCAAATGTAGCGCTGCAAAAGATCGTATACTCCTGAGGGCCCGCATCCGGCGCATAGCTTCCGCTTCCCTGATTGAACATGAATCTGACGTTTTTTGCCGTCTCCCCGTCGCATGTAACCGTTATCAGCTCATTAATCCGGCTCGAAGACGCAATGCTCACCATTCCTTCATATGTATTTCCGAAAACTTTACGAGCCTCATTTTCAGTTAAAATCGCATCGTGTAAAGGCGCTGACGCCGCATCGCCTGATACATTCTGCGCTCCGTCTTTAATAGAAAAAACAAGCGTTGCCACTGCTCTTCCTACCGCCTCATCGGCCGCCGTCGACATTACCTGACTTCGAAATGCCGGGGCTGCCCCTGCTTTCGCGCCCGACTTCTTCTTACTGTCTGAAGTCTTATCTGCCGCTTCCTCTTCGTCTTCTCCGCTTTCTTCCTTGCTGTCGTCTTTTTTATCCGTTTCTTTTGTATCCTCTTTGTTTGTATCCTCTGCGTCTGTCTTGCTCTCCCCTTCTGCCGGCTCCTCCTTTGCTTCTCTTACTTCATCTGACAAAAACCATGCGTCATTTACATACACGTATGCGTCAAGATTACCGCCGGAGCCTGCCGTCACTATGGAAGAAATCCCTGCATTATCGCAAAGCAGCTTAAACCCGCGCGCAGCATCGCCGCGGCCAAGTCCCATACTCGCTGCCACTGCATTTGCCTTATCATTGAAATAAACAATCTTTCCGGCCAGGCCTTTCCCCTCTGCCTCTCCGATAATCTTCTGCACAGCCGCATCACGCTCCGCAACCGCGGCGTTAATCGCCTCCGCGCTCCGGTACGCCTTTTCCCTGATATCATAGCCCTTGCCGCTGCTGTGATCTTTCAGCATAAAATATACTCTGTATGAACAAACCTCCGTGCCATCGCCGTCAGTCTGTACGGAAGATACCAGATTAATCTTCGGGCTTTCACTTAACCAGAACACACCCGGATAATCTCTTAAAAACGCGCTGTAAGCTTTGCTGAGGTTATCCTGAACAGATGCCCACTCATCATTCGTCATCTTCGCTACATTGCTGACATTCAGCACTTCAATCCCATTGAAAGTATCCGTCTTTCCATCGCTGTAATTAACCGTAACAGCCGTATCCGGTGAAAATACACTGTCGTCAGTCAGAACCCCGCCGGATGCCAATGTGTTATAAAGGCCCGCCGCATAATCCGGAAGTCCCATACAGCTAATCCAGTTTGTACTCCCGCCAAGACCGGCAAAGGTATCCCAATCCATATCTCTGGAGGCGGCTGTACTGTCCAATGTAGCCTTTGTACCCGTAATCTCCTCTGCCGGCGCTGCCGGAGGGGAGTTATTTTCTTCTATCTCCTGTGCCGATGCTGAAATACCAAACGCACCTCCTGCCAATACTGCTGTCAATGCTAATGTCAGCATCCGTTTCATCACTTTTTTCATTACAACCAACTCCCTACATTTTGTGTTAATTAATTTATTAAAAACAACTTCCTATGCGGCCCTGTCACAGGGCAAGTTATTTTACACGATTTGCTTTTATTATATAGTTTTAAAAATACACTGTCAACATTCCGAAGCATATTTCTAATATTAGGAAAAATGCACTTTTTAAGGCTATCCGCTCATATTTTCTAAGATAAAATATGACCGGATAATTCTTTTCAGAATAAAAAGTTTATATGCCGTTAATTAAAAAACTGGTACACATTTTTTGACAACGTCTTAATATTACCCGCTGCCGCCCATCTGCCGCCCATCCGCCGCCCGGCCTGTAAACCATCACACAGATAATATATTTCGCCCCCTGAGAATAAACAATGGCTGCGTCGTGTGTATAACTATTCGTTTCTCCCGTTTTATTTGCCACTGTTACGCCGGACGGAACCCCCGCCGGAATTTTCGAGCGTCTTTTTTGCTTCTTCAGGGTTTTCAGCATCTTGGCGGAATATTTCTTATTGACACATTTTCCACGGTAGACATCCTCCAAAAATTTCCCGCAATCCTTTACACTGGTCATATTACTGCCTTTTCCGCTGCTCAATCCGGCGCTGTTTCCACTCGGCTCCAGTCCGTGTGTCTGCTTCGTTTGTTTATAGCCGTTATTTTTACACCATTTACTTATATAGGTTTTTCCAACCTTACGCACAATCGTATTAAAGGATCCGTTGTCGCTAACCGTAATCATACTGTTAATTGTACGGCTGACAGAGGACTCCTTTATTTTACCTTCGTCAATCTTTTCATAAACCGCGCCCATCGCATAGAGCTTAATCAGACTGGCAGCGTACATGCTCCGATTATTAATGGAAAAGGATTCATCCGTATCCAGATTTTTCACATAGACAGACCATGTGCCCCTGTACGACTTCATCTTTTTTTGAAGCTGTGATTTCAGGGTTGACATCTTCCGCTTTTTCGCTTTAACATAAACACCGTTTTTATTCACATACTTACTGGATATCTATGTACTTTTCAGCATATACCCCTTACTTTTATCAAAATAATACTGCCTGCCGTCAACGGTTTTCCAGCCTTTTCCTATGACTCCTTTGCCATCTGCATAATAGGTTTTTCCTTTATATTTCTTAAGACCGTTTTTCTGCAGTACGCCGGAAGACGAAAACAGATATTGCTTTTTACCAATTGAAGACGGACCCACTGAGGCAGAACCATCCTTTTTGAAATAGTACTTTTTCTTTTCAATCGTTTTCCAGCACTTTTTTACTTTTTTCCCTTTCGCATTGTAATAATATATTTTTCCCTTTTCCCTTACCAACTCATTTTTATGTGTTGATTTTGCCGCCGCAGCCGCCTGCTCCTCTGCTATTGACATACCCAGTGTCAGAATACAGAGCAAATACAACAGAAACCGACAGATTTTCTTTCCCATTACTCTTTTTCCTCTTAATATGAACCTGTAACATTTTATCCTTATTTATTAAATATCGGTCATATCCATTAATATAATAAACTTATTTTTAAAAAACTTATTTTTTGTATCAACACGGATTTGTTTTGAAAAAGCGTCTGGTTCCGGAAATCTGGAACATCTATCTGGAACATATTCTTACAGTGGTTTCTTTTCCCTTGCCATAATAATAGGCCTCCTTATGATAATTTATTTTCTACAAAAAGATTATCATTATACTGAATAGATTAGACGTTCTCTTTGAATCGTGGTAAAATAAAATTATTAAACAAATTTGAAAGGAAATAGACTAAAGTGAAAGTAATTGACCTAACCCACACAATCAAAGAGGATATGCCTGTTTATCCTGGAACTGATACGCCTAAATTTATTCCTGCAAACAGCTATGAAAAAGATGGATTCAAGGAAACATTACTGCAAATGTATACACATACGGGAACTCATATGGATCCACCTGCCCACCTTTTTGCAGGAAGAACAACGCTAGATCAGTTTCCTGTGGAACAATTTATTGGGAAGGCTTTAGTTATAGATTGTCGAGATTTGAAAGAAGGGCAATCTATTTCGATAGAACATATTTGTAAAAATAGGGAAAAAGTAGACAAAGCAAATTTCTTACTGTTTAATCTTGGCTGGGATAAGTGGTGGGGAACAGATGCTTATTTTGGAAATTATCCTTGTATTGATGATGATGTGTTGGATTTTGTGATATCCGGCAATTATAAAGGGATTGGGTTTGATGTAATAGGTCTTGATCCAATTATAGATGAGAAATTGACACGTCACAAAAAACTGTTTCAAAAATGTAATGATGCTGGGGTCAAAACATAGTGTTTTCTATGTTTGATACTCTGCAAGAACC
>CAMNRH010000055.1 GCA_946552115.1 uncultured Lachnospiraceae bacterium | reverse complement strand
GGCACAGGACTTTGACTCCTGCATTTCGTTGGTTCGAATCCAACTAGCCCAGTTAATTATGGGCGTGTAGCTCAGGTGGTAGAGCACTTGACTTTTAATCAAGTTGTCCGGGGTTCGAATCCCCGCACGCTCAGTTGGGAATGCTATTTCGGAAATGATTTCTCCGGGATAGTATTTCTTCTATTATAAGAGATATATAAGAGATAGTATGAGGATTATTTATAGGAGAGGCAAATGTAAACAGGCGGATGTGGCGGAATTGGCAGACGCGCCAGACTTAGGATCTGGTGGGTATCCCGTGCAGGTTCAAGTCCTGTCATCCGCATTGAACTGAAAAGGGAAATGCCGTGAATCTGAGGGATTCACGGCATTTCTTTGTCGTTATAGAGAAAAAGATATGTCTTCGTACATGAAATTCTATGATTCCCGCACTGTGTCGTGTACATTTTTTGCGTGAAAGGTTAATCTGTCGGTGGAAGGGGGAAGCAGGATGAATCAGAAAAAAACCGGAATATTTTTAAAGGAGCTTCGCAAGGAAAGGAGTTTAACGCAGGAGCAGCTGGCTGAACTCCTTGGCGTATCGAACCGGAGTGTCTCCCGATGGGAAAATGGGGTGAATATGCCGGACTTTGATTTGGTAATTGAAATGGCCAATTACTTTGAAGTAAGTATTGAAGAATTTTTGGATGGAGAAAGGAGAAGTGAGATGGCAGATAAGAAAACAGAGGAAACAATACTTAAGGTGGCGGAATATGAAAGCAGTGAGAAAATGAGGTTTTCCAGGAGGCTGCATTGTATTTTTCTGGCGGCAATCGCCGCGTTTGGCATATATGCAGTGATAGAAATGAAAGGGCTGGCTTCTGCGGGCATATATGGAAATATAGCTGATTTTTCTTTAGGGCTTGTTTTAGGCGTACTGATTTTGGGCGCTTTATCAACAAGCCGTTATATGGTGAAGATTCAGGCATTTAAAAAGAGACTGCTTCGAAAAGGTATCTGATTAATAATGGTATACAGCTTTATTCTTAATCAGGAACGCAATGGTTAATATTAATGTCATAAGCTCTGACACAAGAACAGCGGACCAGATACCGTCGATACCGAAAATCAGAGGCAGAAGTAAAAGGGCGGCTATCTGGAATACCAGCGTCCGCAGGAAAGAGATTATGGCGGATACGGCTCCGTTGTTCAGCGCGGTAAAAAAAGAGGAGCCAAAGATATTGAATCCGTTTATGACAAAGGCAAGCGCATAAATGCGGAAGCCACGGCAGGTAAGTATGGATAAGTGTTCATCATAGCCGACGAATATTGCCGCAAGCGGAGCCGCCAGAAGCTGTGAAAGGAGGGCGAGGACAATTCCCCAGCATCCGATAAGCTTCAGGCTCATCTGAAGCATATTTTTAAGCTCGGAGTAATTTCCGGCGCCGTAGTTGTATCCGATTATCGGAGCGCTCCCGATGGCGTATCCTAAAAATATTGCTATGAAAATAAAGTTCACATACATAATTGTGCCATAAGCGGCCACGCCGTCTTCGCCGGCGAAGCGCATAAGCTGAAAATTGTACAATGCATTTACGATGGACATGGACAGGTTGGTCATCAGCTCGGAGGAGCCATTGGCACATGCTTTCAGGAGAATACGGCCTTTAAAGCGCAGCTTCCCGAGCCTGAGGAGGCTGTTATTTTTTCTGGAAAAATAAAAAACAGGAAACAAGCCTCCGATAAACTCGCTTACAGCAGTGGCGGCGGCCGCTCCTGCAAGCCCCCAGTGGAGCACGGCGATAAATAAAAAGTCTAATACCATATTGCCAACGCCGGCAGCAATCATGGTGTACAGTCCGAGCTTTGGCTTTTCAGCAGTTATAAAAAAACTTTGAAATACATTTTGCAGCATAAACGGCGTTAGAGATATAAGAAGGATTCTGCCATATAATATGCAATTGCCGAGCAGTGCTCCTTTTGCTCCGAGAGCGCAGGCAATCGGGCGAAGGAAAAGAGAACCGAGCGCCGCGATGGCAATGCCGCCAATAAGGGTTACCCATACCATCATGGAGAAATATTCATTAGCTTTTTCAGCTTTTTTCTCGCCGAGGGCTTTTGCGACAATTGCACTGCCTCCGGTTCCAATCATAAAACCGAGCGCGCTGACGCCCATAAGAAATGGCATAATAAGATTGACAGCGGCAAATGAGGTTTTTCCTACAAAATTAGACACAAATAGTCCATCGACAACTCCATATATGGAAGTAAATATCATCATGATAATGGAAGGCATGACAAATCTTATTAATTTATTATAAGTAAAATGGTCGGATAGCTGGATTCTCATAATATTTTCCTCAAATTAATGTGATTTTATATTTTTGCGTAAGCGGAAAGTATTTCCTGTTCAGACAGATAAGCTTCACAGATTCCTCTTTCTCAGGTCCGATTCCACGCTTAAGGTGCGAAATTTATTATAGTATGATTTCGTACTTGCGTCAAGTGTGAAATCATATTTTATTTATATCGGTAAAAAGAAAAGCTACAAGATATGTTGACATATATAACGAAGTGTGATATATAATATATAACGAGATGCGATATATCAAAGCGAGATGCATCGAAATGAAATCTATTATACGATAATTTATCTGAAGAAAGGACGCATATGAAGGAAAGAATACAAAGAGTTTATGTTCCTATGACGGAGACAGGATTTTACATTTTATTTTGTCTTCAGGAGGAGATGCACGGCTATAATATCGGGCGGAAAGTAAAGGAAATGACCGGCGGGGAGGTGACGATAAGCCCTGGAACGATGTACGGCACTCTGGCCAAGATGGATAAGGATGGCTTAATCAGCTTTGTCAGGGAAGAGGAAAAGAGAAAGATATACAGAATTACTGAGCTTGGGTATGAGATTCTTCATATAGAGCTTCATCGAATTGAAAGATTATATAAGAATAGCAGAGGAGAGTACAGGAATGGCAGATAAGGTATTATTTCGGTTTTTGACAGTTACAGATTATGAGGAAGAGGAGATATTTTTAAGGGAGCAGCATAAACAGGGGTGGAAGCTTCGAAAATATATACTTCCGGGCTTTTACAGCTTTGACAAAGTAATGCCGGAGGATGTTGTATACAGGCTGGATTTTGACCAGGCTCAGTGTGGGGGGAAGGAGGAATATCTCCAAATGTACCGTGATTATGGATGGGAATATCTTTTTGATGTAAATCGATTCAGCTATTTTAGGAAACCGGCTGTTTCTGCAGAGGATGACATGGAGATATTCAGTGACAATGCGTCGAGGCTTGGGATGGTTGAGAGGATTTTTAAACGTAGAATGATACCGCTCCTTATCATTTTTTTGTGTATTGTCGTTCCGCAGATGATGATTCAATTGATAAATTGGCTCGACGGAGGCTTTGCGGCAGCGGGAGCCCTGGGAATTATTTATGCGGCGCTTTTTGCAGGGTATGTATTTTTGTTTATTCATTGCGGAAAGAAGATTATAAAGCTTAGAAAGAAATATGCGGATTTATCGGATGGCAGATGGTAATTGGGGACGGGGTTTTTTCAGAAAAACCCCGTCCCCAATTACGTGCCCAATTACAGGCAAAAGGAAACGCTGTCTTGAATTCATATTTTGAATGGATTATAATGTACTATATTTGGTAATTTAGAAATATTTTACAGGAGGGCTTACATGATGCTTGAGGTTAGGGATCTGACATTCAAGGTGAATGAAAATGGAATAGAAAAAAGTATTGTTAAAAATATCAGCTTTGAGGTAAAGGACGGAGAGATGCTTGTCATTACCGGACCGAACGGCGGGGGAAAATCCTCACTTGCAAAGGTATTGATGGGGATCGAAGAGGCGGACGGCGGACAGATTGTTCTGGACGGAGAAGATATTACTGGCTATGATATTAACCACAGGGCGAATGCGGGAATTGGATTTGCATTTCAGCAGCCGCCGAGATTTAAGGGAATGACAGTTATACGGCTTTTGTCTATCGCGGCAGGAAGAGAGCTTTCAAAGCCCGAGTGCTGCAGAATGCTGAGCGCGGTGGGCCTGTGTGCAAATGAATATATTACAAGAGAGGTGGACGGGACGCTCTCGGGCGGAGAGATGAAGCGTTTAGAGATTGCGACTGTACTTGCAAAGACACATAAGCTGTGTATTTTTGACGAGCCGGAGGCCGGAATCGACCTTTGGAGCTTTTCTATGCTTGTACAGCAGTTTGAAAAAATTCACGAAAAGAAAGAGGAAAGCCTGATTCTGATATCTCATCAGGAGCGGATTATCCGGATGGCAGACAGAATTATGGTAATCGAAAACGGAAATATTAAGGCAATCGGAGAAAAGGACGCAATTCTGCCGACGCTTATAGGTTCGGATGACAGCTGCACCTGTTTTTAGGCACGGCGGGTTTCAGGGAGGTAATGATATGGCATTGTTAGATGAAATTACAAAAAAGATTTTGAAGCAAATTGACGAATCGGGGTTCCGCCAGGAGGGCGCGTTTAATCTCAGGCACAACGGAATTGCGCTTTGTCACGGCGACAGCGAGCATATTAAAATTAAGAAGAAAGAGGACAGGCCCGGTATTGACGTATACATCGACGGCAGCGCGAAAGGGGAACAGGTACACATTCCGGTTGTCGTAGATGCTTCTGGTATGACAGATGTGGTATATAATGATTTCTTTGTTGCGGAGGGCGCTGATGTCACGATTGTAGCAGGCTGCGGCATTCATAACAGTGGCTGTAATGAGAGCAGGCATGACGGGATTCATTCCTTTCATGTGGCAAAGGGGGCAAATGTCCGTTATGAGGAAAAGCATTACGGAGAAGGAGAGGGGTCCGGCGCTAAGGTGCTGAATCCGGTTACGAATATTTATATGGAAGAGGATTCGATATTTACCCTTGATACCGCACAGATAAAGGGTGTGGATTCTACAGAGAGAGAAACTAATATCGCCATGGGAGCGGGGGCGAAATTATTTGTTTTAGAGAAACTCATGACCCACGATAATCAGACGGCCGTTTCTAATATGGAAGTACAGATGAACGGCGAGGGAAGCTCCGCACAGATCATATCCCGCTCGGTGGCTAAGGGAAATTCAAAACAGATTTTTCATCCGAAAGCAGTAGGAAATGCGGGGTGTCATGCTCATGTGCAGTGTGATTCAATTATTATGGATCATGCGGAGGTTAGCTCTATTCCGGAGATTAACGCAAGACATCTGGACGCGGCGATTATCCATGAGGCGGCAATCGGAAGAATTAATGACGAGCAGCTGGTAAAGCTCCGGACGATGGGAATGACTGAGGAAGAGGCAGAGAGTGTAATTATAGATAATTTTTTGAATTAATAGATTGAAGAGGCGCGGAATGAAGCTTGGAAAGAGATTGAGAGTAATGAAAAGAGCGCTCCATATGGAGCTGAGAGAGCACAGAAGCTCTTTTATCGTATACGTGGTGCTTCGTATGCTTGTAATATTGATGATGATCCTCCAGATATTTAATCAGAATTATGAAAATGTATTTTTATGCATCTTGACGCTGCTTTTGCTTGTTATGCCCAGCTTTATCCAGGTTCGTCTTAAAGTCGAGCTTCCGACGCCTCTTGAAATTACGATTTTGTTTTTTATTTTCGCGGCGGAAATTTTAGGGGAGATACAGTCCTATTATATCCGGTTCCCGTTTTGGGATACGGTGCTTCATACGCTTAATGGCTTTCTGATGGCGGCAATCGGATTTGCCCTTGTAGATATTCTGAACAGAAGCAAGAAGGTGTCTGTTCAGCTTTCCCCGGCATATATGGCGGTCGTTGCGTTTTGCTTTTCTATGACAATCGGCGTGATATGGGAATTTTTTGAATTTGGTATGGATATGCTTTTTGGGCTTGATATGCAGAAGGATACGGTTGTGAATCGTATCCATTCGGTTATGCTGGATCCGACAAACAGTAATATCCCGGTAGGAATTACAGGAATCCGGGATGTAATTGTCAACGGAAAAAGCCTGGGTCTTGGAGGCTATCTGGATATCGGCCTGATTGATACGATGAAAGATTTGCTCGTCAATTTTGCCGGAGCAGTTGTATTTTCTATGATTGGATATTTTTATGTGAAGAACAGAGGAAAAGGGAAATTTGCGAAAGGCCTGATCCCGAGATTGAAAACGAAAGAGGCAGATTTCTTAGAGCAGGCGGAGGAGGAAGAATCCTAGAAAGAGGGTGGATGTATGCAGTTCAGCCATGAGCTTATTATACCGAACGAGGATCTGCCCTTTAAGATGTTTCTGTTTGAAGGGGCGTGCGGAAGTTATTTTCGCGATAAGCACTGGCACCGGTCGGTGGAAATCTTTGCGGTTTTTGAGGGGAATCTGGATTTTTATCTGAATAGCGAGGTATATCCGTTGTATTCCGGACAATTTATGCTGGTGAACTCCAATGAAATTCATTCGATTGACGCAGGGAGCAGAAATTATACGGTTGTACTGCAGATTCCGTTGAAAACCTTTGAAAAATATTATACCGCGGAGCAGTTTATCTGGTTTACTCATGATGAATGCGTGCAGGATGAGAAAGTGATGGATTTGATTCGGGATATGTACACGACCTATTGCGAGAAGCGGTGCGGCTATGAGATGAAAGTGACAAGCCGGTATTATATGCTTCTTTATCTTCTTGTGTCGTCCTACCGTGAGGCCGCGGTCAGCTCGGAGATGGTAAAGCAGAATAAAAAGCTTGGCCGTTTGTCTATGATTACAAATTATATAAAAGAAAATTATACGTCGGATTTGTCGCTGGAGTCTCTTGCAGAGATTTTCGGGTATTCACCGGCATACCTGTCTAAGCTGTTAAAACGGTATGCCGGAATTAATTATAAAGCTTATCTCCAGGGCATACGCCTGGAATGCGCGTATCAGGAGCTTATGAATACGGAGCAGACGATAAGCAGTATTGCTATGGATAATGGGTTTGCAAGCAGTAAGGCATTTACAAGGGCATTTCAATCGAAATACGGAATGACGCCGAGCGAGTATCGAGGCAGGATGAAAAGGTAATCCCTGCTATCTGCGGACTCAGCCGAAGCGGGCTTTTGATTTTGTGTCCAGGAAAAAGTAATGAAAAGGACAAAAAACAGCCCTGTATCGGACTATTAATTGGTCGAGAATTTCGGTGCGGTCTGTTATGATAAGCTTATCGAATGAAATAGATAAGGAGGGACAGCATGAATGTGCAAAAAGTAACGGACAGGTCCTTTGGAAAGTATGGGCGTGTTTTGAAAGGCTGCGCATGTCCGGGAATTCTGGAGGTGATGAAGCATACGCCGCTTCCGGAGGAGGTTATTTATGTGCCGTCCGTGGAGGAGATGGAGTCCTTGCCGGAGGCAGCAGAATTTAGAAACCAGGTATTTGGCGGGCTTCCGATTCAGATTGGCTACTGCAACGGCAAAAATACGAAGCTGAATGCATTGGAGTATCACCGCTCTTCGGAGATTAATATCGCGGTTACCGATATGATTTTGCTGGTAGGTATGGAACAGGATGTTGAGGAGGATTATACGTATGATACATCGCTTGTGGAGGCGTTTTTTGTACCGGCAGGAACGGTAGTAGAGATGTATGCTACAACGCTCCATTACGCCCCCTGCATGGCAGCGGAGACGGGCTTCCGTGCGGTGGTGATTCTCCCGGCAGGAACAAATACGGAGCTCGATTTTGCGGCAGGGGAATCCGGAGAGGGACGGCTTATGACAGCGAAAAATAAATGGCTGATTGCTCATGAGGAGGCGGGAATTGAGGGCGCTTTCTGCGGGCTCAGGGGAGAGAATATTGAGCTTGGGCGGTAAATAGCCAGGGTAAATCGTATGTTAATGCTTTTGTATAAAATATCAGGAAAGGAAAGATGTTATTATGAATAATATGCCAGAGTTAAAAATAGGAGTTGTTGCAGTCAGCAGAGATTGTTTTCCGGAGAGCCTCTCCGTGACAAGACGGGAAGCGCTGATGAAAGCGTATACGGAGAAATACGGCGCAGATGAAATTTATGAATGTCCGGTTTGTATTGTGGAGAGCGAGATTCATATGGTACAGGCATTGGAGGATATTAAAAAAGCGGGCTGTAACGCGCTGGTTGTTTATCTTGGGAATTTCGGACCGGAGATTTCAGAAACACTTCTTGCGAAGCATTTTGACGGACCGAAGATGTTTATTGCGGCCGCGGAGGAAAGAGGAGATAATCTGATTCAGGGCAGGGGCGACGCTTACTGCGGTATGTTAAACGCAAGCTATAACCTGAAGCTTCGCAAGGTAAGGGCGTATATTCCGGAATATCCGGTAGGAACCGCAGAAGAATGCGCGGATATGATTCATGAGTTCCGCCCGATTGCAAAGGCCGTAATCGGTCTTAATAATCTTAAGATTATAAGCTTCGGTCCCAGACCGCTTAATTTCCTTGCATGTAATGCGCCGATTCAGAAGCTTTATGATCTGGGCGTTGAGATTGAGGAAAATTCAGAGCTTGATTTGTTTGAGGCGTATCATAAGCATGACGGCGACGGAAGAATTCCGGCTGTTGTAGCGGAGATGGAGGAAGAGCTTGGAGCCGGGAATAAAAAGCCGGAGATTCTTAAGAAGCTTGCCCAGTACGAGCTGACTCTTAAGGACTGGATTGAGGAGCATCGGGGATACCGTAAATATGTTACGATTGCGGGAAAATGCTGGCCGGCGTTTCAGACGCAGTTTGGATTCGTCCCATGCTATGTAAACAGCCGCCTGACAGCGCAGGGGATCCCGGTATCCTGCGAGGTGGATATATACGGCGCGCTCAGTGAATTTATCGGAACCGTTGTAAGTGAGGATGTTGTAACGCTGCTGGATATTAATAATAATGTTCCGGCGGATATGTATCGGGATGATATTGAAGGGAAATTCCCTTATACGCATAAGGATACCTTTATGGGCTTCCACTGCGGAAATACAGCGTCCGGAAAGCTCAGCTTCTGTGAGATGAAGTATCAGCTGATTATGGCGAGAGCGCTTCCGGAGGAGGTAACACAGGGAACCCTGGAGGGTGATATTAAGCCCGGTGAGATTACTTTCTATCGTCTGCAGAGTACGGCGGACAGTCAGCTTCGCGCTTACATTGCACAGGGAGAGGTGCTTCCGGTTGCTACCCGTTCCTTTGGAGGAATCGGTATCTTTGCGATTCCGGAGATGGGAAGATTCTACCGACATGTATTGATTGAGAAGAATTTCCCGCACCACGGTGCAGTCGCGTTTGGAAATCACGGAAAGGCATTGTTTGAGGTGTTTAAGTATATCGGAGTTCCGGTGGAAGAGATTGGCTACAATCAGCCTGCGGGAGTAAGATATCCGACAGAGAATCCGTGGAAATAGGAGGCAGAGGATGTTATATATAGGAATTGATTTGGGTACCTCGGCGGTCAAGCTTTTACTGATGGACGGCGGGGGAAAGATTCACAATATTGTATCAAAGGAATATCCTTTATATTTTCCGCATCCAGGCTGGTCGGAGCAGAAGCCGGAGGATTGGTATGAGAAGACCATAGAGGGAATTCATGAGCTTTTAGAGGGAGCCGATAAATCACAGGTCGCAGGTATCAGCTTCGGCGGCCAGATGCACGGTCTTGTCGCGCTTGATGGGGAGGATAAGGTAATCCGTCCGGCGATTCTCTGGAATGACGGCCGGACCGCGGAGGAGACCGATTACCTGAATCAGCAGATTGGCAGGGAGAAGCTTTCAGAGTATACGGCAAATATTGCGTTTGCAGGCTTTACGGCGCCGAAGCTTCTCTGGATGAAAAATAATGAACCGGAGAATTTTGCAAGGATTGCGAAAATTATGCTGCCGAAGGATTATCTGGCATACTGCTTAAGCGGCAATCACTGCACGGATTATTCGGATGCGTCCGGAATGCTTCTTATGGATGTAAAAAATAAATGTTGGTCTAAAGAAATGCTGGAAATCTGTCATGTGACGGAGGAACAGCTTCCGAAGCTGTATGAAAGCTACGAGGTTGTAGGTACTCTAAAGCCGGAGCTTGCGAAAGAGACAGGGCTTTCCGAAGAAGTCCGGATCGTCGCGGGCGCGGGAGACAATGCCGCTGCGGCAGTCGGGACGGGAACCGTCGGAGACGGAATGTGTAATATCTCGCTCGGAACATCGGGAACCATCTTTATCTCCAGCAAATCATTCGGAGTGGATGAGAACAACGCGCTTCATTCCTTTGCGCATGCAGACGGACGCTATCATCTGATGGGGTGTATGTTAAGTGCAGCTTCCTGTAATAAATGGTGGAGCGAAGACATTTTGGGAACGGCGGATTTTGCCTCCGAGCAGGCGGCAATCACGAAGCTCGGTGAGAATCAGGTGTTCTATCTTCCCTATCTTATGGGCGAGCGTTCTCCTCACAATGACCCGAAAGCGAGAGGAACCTTTATTGGTATGACAATGGATACGACAAGAGCGGATATGACGCAGGCAGTACTGGAAGGCGTAGCGTTTGCCCTGCGGGATTCCCTTGAGGTGGCAGGAAAGCTTGGGGTTAAGATTGAGCGTACGAAGATTTGCGGCGGCGGCGCAAAAAGCCCGTTATGGAAAAGGATAATCGCTAATGTTATGAATTTTAAGGTAGACGTCATAGAGAGCGAGGAAGGGCCAGGTTACGGCGGAGCTATATTGGCAGCGGTTGGATGCGGCGAATTCGGAAGTGTTGAAGAGGCTGCAGGAAAGCTTGTAAAGGTGATCGATACGGTGGAACCGGAGGAAGAGCTGGCGGCGAAATATGAGGAAAGATACCAGAAGTTCAGGAAAATATATCCGGCGGTGAAAGATTTGTTTCAGGAGCTGTAAAGAAAAATCCCGTTATTATTAAAAATAATAATGGGATTTTTTTTGTACAAAGCATTGCAGAAATCTTGCGGCATGCTGCAGAGGGCGGAGATTTATGCAGCGCCGCGAATATGTATGGTCATAATAATTCTCTTTCACATAATCAATGTCTGCGTTGTCGTCAAGCTCTGACAGGGCTGACAGGACATCTTTGTAGCTGTCGTCATAGTTATCGGTAAATGTGCTGTATTTTCTATTTGTACTCATATGAAAATCCTCCCCTTAAACACAGTTCCTTATTCTAGTACATTTTTGGAAAGAATGCAAGGGATATTGTAAAAATAGTTGCACCGAGTCTTGTTTGACCAATCTTCTTATGCTAAGATGTATAATTGAAAAATTTTCTTTAAAAGGAGAGAAAAAATGAATTACACGCATCATTACACCTCACCTCTTGGAGGGATTACGCTTGCAGGCAATAGCAAAGCGCTGACGGGTCTATGGTTTGACGGTCAGAAATATTTTGGCGCTTCGCTGTCAAAAGAATATGAAGAAAGAGAGCTTCCTGTTTTCGAGCAGACGGACAGATGGCTGGATATTTATTTTAGCGGAAAGGAGCCTGATTTTACGCCTCCAATAGAGATGGAGACGACGCCTTTCCGTAAAGCTGTGTGGAAGATTATGCTTGAGATTCCTTATGGACAGACGATGACCTATGGGGAAATTGCGGATAAAATTGCCAGGCAGAAAGGTCTTCCCAGTATGTCCGCACAGGCGGTAGGAGGCGCCGTCGCGCACAATGCCATATCGCTTATTATCCCGTGTCACAGAGTTATAGGGACAGATGGAAGCCTGACAGGGTATGCGGGCGGCGTTGAAAAGAAGAAATGGCTGCTTGAGATGGAAAAAAATTAGCGGTTACATTTTTCGAAATCAAAAACTCCGCTGTTTAAAAGAGAGTGTAATATAAAGTGTGTAAGTTACCGGTAACAAAAACTTATGCACTT
>CAMNRH010000054.1 GCA_946552115.1 uncultured Lachnospiraceae bacterium | reverse complement strand
TAAAGTGCATAAGTTTTTGTTACCGGTAACTTACACACTTTATATTACACTCTCTCCTTTTGTGCGGAAATAGTATCCGTTTGCTTACTGATAAGTTCTTTTTGCTCCTTAATCGTATTTTTTTGTATGTCAAGCTCGTCCTGCATCTCATCAATCATGTATTGTACGGTATTTCGGTCAAGTTCCAATAATTCCTTTGAAAACATTTCCATCACCCTCTCAATATTTTGGCACAGCTCATATATATTCTCGTACATTTTTTTAAAATATGGATAGCTTTTACAGAGTTTTATAATATTCTCGGGATCATCCGTACTAAAAAATGTAAGCCATGCGTCTAATTCGCTTCTGATACCTCTATTGTGCAGATGTATGAGGAAAATGTCAAGGGGAATAAAGACAAATTCCTGTAGCATTTCAAGTGTTAGCCCTGTATCTGATTTATATTTTATATGATGTATGTAATTTTCAGAATACGCGTGAAATTCCGGAGTGCTATGTTGAAATAAAATAATGGTATATACGCGTTTGATTTCTCTATAACTGAATTTTTTCTGTAATTTTGAATGTTCACTTCGTATTCTTTTATATTGTCGTAAAAGTAAATCTGCAGAATAGCATACACTTCTTTGCCCGGGGAAATGATAGCCTATCTTTTGGCATTCCACATTTGCAATACTGCCGTCTTCCATTTCAACGATGATGTCCGTAATGAGGAGTGACGCTTCGTCGGCAAGCCGGGTGGAATCATTTGGCAGTACTTTCACAACTCTGACATTTTCACCAAGCAATAAGGATAGAAATCGATTAATCCGTTCCGGAGTATATTCCGGATTCATAATTTCCTTGAAAAATGGGTCGTATAACATCTTTACTCCTTTTGCACCTGTCATAAAATCAAGAAACTCATCTTGCTGAGTTGTAGTCCAGCTTTGGAATAAAGAAAATAATTTTGGACGGTTTTGAATTTCAGACAGAATTTTATTTCTTGTCTGAATAATGGGAAAGAAATGTTTTAAGCTTAACGCCATATAAGAAGTCCTCCTTTTTTGTGGTTTTATAATTGGGTAATTGCTTTGACAATAAATACACCGAAAAGGTGAGGTTGATATGGAAATTTGCCGTTAGGAATAACGGCGAGATTTGATATAATAAAAATAGCATGGATGGTGTGTAAATGCAAGAAATATATGACTTCCCCACTTAATAGAAAATTCATTTTCCATATACTGCTTTAAATGGTATAATAAATCCGTATTATGTTTCATTAAGAATTTCATTTTCGGAGGAAGCGTATGGGTGGTTTTGTCTCATTAGAAGATGTGAAGAAGATTTATCGGATGGGTGAGGTAGAGATTATGGCGGCGGCCGGAATCAATTTTGAGATACAAAAGGGAGAGTTTGCCGTTGTTGTCGGGCCGAGCGGCGCGGGAAAGACAACAGTGCTGAATATTCTCGGCGGCATGGATACGGCGACAGAAGGAAAGGTCATTGTCGATGGGAAAGACATTGCCCGTTATTCCCAGAAGCAGCTTACCGCTTACCGGAGAGACGACATTGGCTTTGTGTTTCAGTTTTATAATCTGATTCCGAATCTGACAGCACTGGAAAATGTGGAGCTTGCGCTTCAGATCTGTAAGGAACCGATGGATGCGAGAGAGGTGATGGAGGAGGTCGGTCTTGGAGAAAGGCTTGACAATTTCCCTGCGCAGCTGTCCGGGGGAGAGCAGCAGCGCGTGTCTATTGCAAGAGCGCTTGCAAAGAATCCAAAGCTCCTTTTATGTGACGAGCCGACAGGAGCCCTTGATTATAATACAGGAAAGGCTATTTTAAAGCTTTTGCAGGATACATGCCGCATAAAAGGGATGACAGTAATTCTTATTACGCACAATTCTGCGATTGCTCCGATGGCGGATCGTGTGATTAAAATAAAAAACGGCCGGGTATCAGGTATCCTGGAGAATCCGCATCCGGTTCCGGTAGAGACAATAGAGTGGTAGGGACGGCAGATGAAAAGAACGGTGAAAGCAACGAGAAAAGATTTTCATATGGAAATAAGGAAGAGTCCGGGCAGATTTCTGTCGATTCTTTTTATTGTCGCGCTCGGCGTCGCTTTTTTTTCAGGAATCCGTGCATCGGAGCCGGATATGAGGCTTTCCGGGGATTCATATTTTGACGGCAGCAACTTGATGGACATAAAGGCGCTTAGCACATACGGCGTAACTGAGGACGACATACGCGAGATAGGAAGAGCAGACGGCGTGGCGTATGCAGAGGGAGCGTACAGCGCCGATGTCCTCTATAATACCTCAGACGAGCAGCAGGTACTTCATGTGATGTCCTTTCAGGAGAAAATGAATCAGATGTCACTCAGTGAAGGACGGTTTCCGGAGAAAATCGGGGAGTGTATGGCGGATGACGAGGCCGGATTTAAAATCGGAGATAAAATTAAGCTGGAATCAGGGACAGAGGAGCCCTTGTCAGACACGTTAAAAACAGATACGTTTGAGGTTGTCGGATTGGGGAACAGCCCGTGTTATCTCTCCTACGGGCGCGGCAGCGCTGCGGTAGGAGACGGCAGCGTCAGCGCTTTTCTCGCATTGCCGGAGCAGACCTTTGATATGGAGGTATATACGGAAGTATATCTGCAGGTTGAGGGGGCGAAAGACTTTATCGCATTTACCGACGGTTATGATGATTTGATTGAAGCAGCGGTGAAAAAGGTAGAGGAAATGACCGACGACAGGGCAGAGGCGCGCAGGCAGGACATTGTAGATGAGGCAAATGAAGAATTAGAGGAAGCGAAGGAGGAGCTTGCGGACGGGAAGAAAAAGGCCAAAAAGGAGCTTGCGGACGCGGCCGAAGAAATCGAGGATGCGAAGCGGCAGCTTGCCGATGCAAGGCAGCAGATCACAGACGGAAGAACGCAGATAGAAAATGCAAAGGCAACCTTGAATTCTAAGCAGAAAGAGCTTGACGCCGCGCAGGCGGAGTATCAATCCGGGCTGAAAAAGCTTGCGGACGGAAAGGAACAGTACGAGGCGGGGCAAAGGGAGTTTAAGGAGAACAGAACGAAGGCGGGGCTTGGACAGAAAGAAAGTCAGATGTCTGCTTTCCGGACGGAGCTTGATAACGGCTGGGCGGGCTACAGGCAGCTGGAAGAGCAGATGAAAGCTATGGAGTCCTCGCCTGTGAAAGAGGAAGAGGAGGGCTACGCCCAGTGGAAAGCCACGCTGGAGACATTAAAAGCGCAGGCTCAGGAGACGAAGAAGGCCCTGGATAACCAGGAGGCGGAGTACGCGAAGAATGCCGCGAGTATCGAGGCGGCGAAGCAGCAGTTTCAGGAGGCGGAGGCAAAGCTTGCCCAGACGAAAGCCGAGCTTGACGCCGCAGAAGCTGAACTTTTAAAAGCCCCGGCGAAGATAAAGTCCGGGCAGGCACAGATTAATTCCGGATGGGCAGAGATTGCGGCAAATGAAGCAGAGCTAAGTAACGGAGAAGCGGAGATTGCGGCAAATGAAGCTAAGCTTGCGGATGCACAAAAGGAATACGAGAAAGGAAAAAAAGAATCGGAAGAGGAGATAGCAGACGCGGAAAAAGAGATTGCCGATGCAGAAAAAGAGATTTCCGAGATTGAGAAACCAAAATGGTATGTCTATGACAGAAGTACCCTGATCGAATATACCGGGTTTGGTGAGAATGCCGAGCGTCTCGGGGCAATCGGCCGGGTGTTTCCGGTGCTGTTTTTTCTTGTGGCCGCTCTTATCAGCCTGACAAGCATGACGCGTATGGTAGAGGAGCAGAGAACCTCCATCGGGACGATGAAAGCGCTCGGCTACAGCAAGTTTACAATTGCTTCAAAATATATGGGATATGCGCTGCTTGCGACAGTAGGCGGCAGCGTCATAGGTATCCTGATAGGAGAAAAAATACTTCCCTATATTATTGTATATGCTTATGGGATTTTATACCGTCATCTTTCGGCGATTCTTGTTCCTTATCAGTGGGAATACGCGGTGATGGCGTCCGGCGCGGCGATATTCTGCACGATGCTTGCGACATTTATGGCATGCTACAGCGAGCTCAGAGCACAGCCGGCGGTTCTTATGCGTCCTCCTGCGCCGAAGAACGGACGGAGGGTATTTTTAGAGCGTATCGGTATTATCTGGAGGCATATGAATTTTACATGGAAGTCCACAATCCGGAACCTGATGCGCTACAAAAAACGGTTTTTTATGACAATATTCGGAATCGGAGGCTGTATGGCGCTGATGCTGGTAGGCTTTGGCCTCAAGGATTCCTGCTATGAGATAGCGGAGCTTCAATATGCGGAAATTCAGTTTTACGACGGAAGCATTTATCTGGAGGAGGACATTACAGAGGAGCAGCGGGGAGAGCTTGCAGAGGAAATGGAAAAGAAAGAAAATGTCAGCCGGTTTACAGATGCGAATATGAAAAGCGTAACACTTGTGAACGGGAAAAAGGAGCGTTCGGCTTATGAGTGTGTGTTCAGCGCTTCGGCGGATATTCCAGGGTTTGTAGATTTTCATGACCGCAAAAGCAAGGAGCAGTATTTCCTTTCGGACGACGGCGTGATTGTAAGTGAAAAAACAGCGAAGCTTCTGGGTGTAAAGGAAGGCGGCGTTATAGAGATTAAGGATGAGGAGAATGGCAATAAAGATGTTCGGATTGAGCATATCTGTGAAAATTATATGGGGCATTATATTTATTTTACCGCTGCTTATTATGAAGAGGTATATGGAAAAGAAGCCGAATATAACAGCATTTTCTTTTCCGTAGACGATGATTGCGACGCAAAGCAGATGGAAGAGATAGGAAAGGATGTCTTAAAGCTTGACGGGGCGTTGAGCGTAAGCTATACACACGATATTGAGAAGCAGCTTGACGATATGCTTCGGAGTCTGAATCTGGTTATTGTTGTGCTGATTATTTCCGCGGGAATGCTGGCGTTTGTTGTATTGTATAATTTAAATACAGTCAATATCGCAGAGCGGAAAAGAGAGCTTGCGACCTTAAAGGTTTTAGGCTTCTATAACGGCGAGGTGGCTCAGTATGTTTATCGTGAAAATATACTGCTGACGTTTCTGGGCGCAGTTGTCGGAGTTGTTCTCGGTAAGTTTTTACATCTTTTCATTATAGAAACAGTGGAGGTTGATTCCGCCATGTTCGGACGGAATATCAATATGCCGAGCTTCCTTTACAGTCTTGTACTTACGGTTGCGTTTTCCATGCTGATTAACGGGGTGATGTATTTTAAGTTAAAGAGAATTGATATGGTAGAATCCCTGAAGAGCATTGAGTAAGTTTAGAGAAATTTAATATTTTTAAGAAAATTGTTAGCACTCTTTTTGAAAGAGTGCTAATTTCTTGTTGACTTTTACTTTCTCACGTATTATCATATCTCTTAGAGAAAAAGGCGAAAGCCGCAGATAGAAAATAATTAATTAGGAGTGATAACAGATGGCAGCAAAAAAAGGAAGCTTATCGATAAGCAGTGAAAACATATTTCCAATTATTAAAAAATGGGTTTATTCAGACCATGATATTTTTGTCCGTGAGATGGTGTCCAACGGATGCGACGCGATTACAAAGCTTAAAAAGCTGGATTTGATGGGCGAGTATCAAATACCGGACGATTATAAGCCGTCCATTCGGATAGAGGTAAATCCGGAAGAGAAAACACTGAAATTTACCGATAACGGACTTGGAATGACAGCCGACGAGGTTGAGGAATATATTACGCAGATTGCATTTTCCGGTGCTACGGAATTTCTTGAGAAATATAAGGACAAGACAACCGAGGATGATATGATAGGGCATTTTGGCCTGGGCTTTTATTCCGCGTTTATGGTAGCGGACGAGGTTCATATTGATTCTCTTTCCTACAAGGAAGGCGCAGAACCGGTACATTGGGTAAGCGACGGAGGTACAGAGTATGAGATGGAGGACGGAAACAAGGAAACGGTAGGAACAGAGATTACCCTGTGCTTAAATGAGGACAGCTTGGAATTTGCAAATGAATACCGTGTCAGAGAGGTTATTGAAAAATACTGCTCCTTTATGCCGGTGCCGATTTTCCTCTCTAAGGCGAATGCGGAAACAGAATATGAGACGATTGACGAGGCGGACTTAAAGGAGGACGACGTAGTCGTTGAGCATATTCATGAAGATGCGAAGACTGAGGAAAAGGAAAATGAGAACGGCGAAAAGGAGATCGTTGAGGTAGAGCCCGCAAAGGAAAAGGTAAAAATCGAGAAGCGCCCGGTGTCCTTAAGCGATACATCCCCGCTTTGGACAAAGCATCCCAATGAGTGCTCCGATGAGGATTATCAGGAATTTTACCGCAAGGTATTTTTAGATTACAAGGAGCCATTATTCTGGATTCACCTGAATATGGATTATCCGTTTAACCTGAAAGGTATTTTATATTTCCCGAGAATCAATACCGAGTATGATTCTATCGAAGGAACCATTAAGCTTTATAATAACCAGGTATTTATTGCGGATAATATTAAAGAGGTAATTCCGGAGTTCCTTATGGTGCTGAAAGGCGTGATCGATTGTCCGGATCTTCCGCTGAATGTATCCCGAAGCGCGCTGCAGAACGACGGCTTTGTAAATAAGATTGCCGATTATATTTCCAAAAAGGTTGCGGATAAGCTGTCCGGTATGTGTAAAACAAAACGGGAGGATTATGAGAAATACTGGGATAATATCAGCCCGTTTATCAAGTTCGGCTGCCTGAAAGATGAGAAATTCTGCGATAAGATGAAAGATGCGATTCTATTTAAAAATATTGACGGAAAATATCTTACTCTTAAGGACTGTATTGAGGAAAACGGCGGCGAGGTCGTAGAGGCGAATGATAAGAAAGAGGAGAATGAGGACGAGAACAAGGTAGAGGAGATTAAGACGACCATCTACTATGTGACCGATGAGATTCAGCAGAGCCAGTATATTAATATGTTCCGCAATCAGGGACAGGATGCGGTTATCCTGAGTCACAATATTGATTCTCCGTTTATCACGCAGCTTGAACAGCGCAACCCGTCCATCCGTTTCCAGAGAATTGACGCGGATGTAACGGAAAATGTGAAAGAAGAGGTGTCAGAGGAGGATAAGGAAGCGTTTAAGGCAACCTCCGACAGCTTAATTGAAATCTTCCGTAAGGAGCTTGGAAACGATAAGCTGGATGTGAAGATTGAAAAGCTGAAAGACGATAAGGTGGCTTCCATGATTACCCTGTCCGAGCAAAACCGCCGTATGCAGGAAATGATGAAGATGTACGGTATGAACGACATGAATATGGGCGGCGAGAGTACGCTGGTGCTCAATGCAAACCATCCGCTTGTAAAATTTGTCGTAGAAAATAAGGAGCATGAAAATGTATCCGTTATCTGTAAGCAGCTCTATGATTTGGCAATGCTGGCGCACAGACCGTTAAAGCCGGAGGATATGACGGCGTTTGTACAGAGAAGCAACGAGATTATGATGATGCTGACAAAATAAAGCTCAGGTGAATATGTATGCGAAAACCCCTGCCGGTTCCTTTTAGGAACGGCGGGGGTTTTAATGTTATCTGATTTATCTTCTTGCTTTAATTTTAAAGGTCTTTGACATTGTTCCCTTATAATTTCCCTTAAATTTTACAGTGACCTTATAGGTGCCGGGACGTTTGCGTCCGGAGGCATAAGAAACCTTATAATTAGTGGGGCGGATGATTTTTCCCCTGCTGTCCCGAATTGTTACGGACGGTTTTTTTGCTTTTCCGTTATAGACATAGGCCGTTTTGGAAAGCGTCATTTTTTTCGGGCGGCAGAGGGTTGTTTTGCTTTTTATCTGTCCGCAGGAACATTTTTTGGTTATATAGCCGTTCTTTTTTACCGTTGCTTTCGTAACGGCAGTTTTATAGCTGTGGCTGTGCAGCTTAAAGGAATAGCTGCCTGTATAAGAGGAATACCGCTCTGCGGCGAAATAATAGATCCCTTTTGCCAGAGTAACTTTTCCCGACAGGGAATTTTCCCCGGCCGCCTGATTCCAGGAGGGGCTGCGGCGCCATATTTCCCTGCCCGACTGGTTATAGATCCGATAATGGATGTGCGGAATCTGTGCGGCTGCGTTAACAACAAAATCCGTTGATTTTTTGACGGTAAATTTATAAAAATCCGCGCTGTCATTGATTGCCAGATGCCCTTTATAGGATTTATTTAAGGAAATCGTATTTGCGTGCGCGGTATCGTTATTTGAACCTCCGGCTGCTTCGGAGAAGCTCTCTTTTGCGGCAGTAAATGACAGCCGGAAAGAATAGTTGCCGGTGTAGCGCACAGAGCATACGGAAAAATAGTAGGTGCCTTTTGTCAAATCAATCGTTTCAGCCGTATTTATCGTTTCTGTGGTAGAATTTCCAATCGGTTGTTTTCTCCATAACGCGTTTCCGTCACCGTCATAGATGTAACAATATAAGGAATACATTTTTGCCTCCAGGGAAAAAGCAATTTGTCCGGAGGAATGAAGCGTAAATTTGTAAAGGTCTTTCCTGCTATCGGCGGTAAACCGTCCTTTGTAAGCGGTGTTTAATGAAATCGCGGCGGCGGTCGCAAGCCCGTTTCCTGGCTCCGGTGAAGACGCCCTGACCGTCATATGCTGCGTGGATACAAAAGACGCCGTCATGATAATGGCCAGGAGAAGCGCGAATCCTTTTTTCTTTCTCATTCGTATGAACCTCCCGTTTCTCATCAATGTAACTATTATAGTTCCGCCGGGTAAAAATGTCCAGTGTTGGAGGAGGAAATTCATTTCGGCAGCTTCTGTATTTTTAGTTTTACGGTTTGATTTTGTAAAGAAATTAAATTTATGTGGTGAGTATCGGAAAGAGGGAATGAGATGAAGAGGAAAGGAACACGCAGGATAACCGCGCTGCTTTTGACAACTGCGCTGTGCGCGGGTTTATGCACAGGCCTTACGGCAAACGCCGGGGAGGCGGACGCGGAGACGAAAAGTCAGGTGGAGCAGACAGAAACGGTTCCGAAAGAGGAGGTTTCATCGGAGAATCTGCCGGAAGAAGCAGGAACAAACGAAACAGAGGAGCCGGGAACGTCAGGAGAGACAGGCCAGGAGGAGGCCGGAGCTTCAGAGGAACCAGAGGAAAAGATTGCCGCCGGAAAGAAAAAAACAGTTACGATAACCGCAATGGCAACGGACGGAAGCAATAAAAAGGCGGTAGTGAAGATTAAGCTGAAATAACAATCCAAACAACGATCAAAGGCCCCGCTGAAGATAAAATCCTGCAGCGGGGCCTTTGGAATTGGGAATATTATTTTTCAAGACTCTCTGAATGAAGCAGGAAATCATAAATATTTAAGGTCAGGATGCCATATTCATCGTAACCTGTCGGCACAATATCCTTTGTAATTATGATTTTCCTGAATGAGTCGTCTATTTTTCGGAAAGGTCTGATTTCTTGTGCTCTTTTTTCTTCATCCGGTAATGAGTAGGCAGACTGAATATAATATCTGGAAGAACCAAGATTACAAACAAAATCGACTTCCAACTGTTTGCGGGATGTTTTCCCATCCTGATTTTTTTCCAGGGCAGGAACAACGCCAACATCTATACGATACCCTCTCATACGAAGCTCGTTATAAATTATATTTTCTATAGAATGGGTCTGCTCAAATTGCCGGAAGTTTATTCTGGCATTGCGAAGTCCAAGATCAGAAAAGTAATACTTTTTTGGAGTTTCAATATATGCTTTTCCTTTGATGTTATAACGCTGCGCAGCCTCTATCAGGAAAGAATCCTCAAAATAGTCCAGATATTTTTTTATAGTGGTTGAGGTAATTCTGGATTTTTTCACTGTCTTGAAAGTATTCTTTAATTTTTCCGGATTTGTCAGCGAACCGATGGCAGAGGAAAGGATATTCAAAAGATCCTCTAATTCCCCCATATTCTTAACGCGGTTGCGTTTAAAGATATCCCGAATATAAATTTCACGGAATAGATTTTGTAATGTTGCTGATTTTTCTTCTGCGCTCTCACGGAGAACAACCATAGGAATGCCGCCATAAAGCATATATTCCGACAACCCTGTATACTTGTCCCCTTGATATACGGACATAAATTCTGCAAAACTCAAGGGATACATATGGACTTCATCTCCACGGCCTGCAAACTCAGTAATAATATCTTTTGACAGAAATTTTGCATTGCTTCCAGTTACAAATACATCCATATTGTCTTTCCGTAAATACCCGTTCAACACGGCTTCAAAACAATCCAGCATCTGTATTTCGTCAAGCAGCAGATAATACATTCCTTCTCCGCTGGTTTTCGAACGAATGTAGGCCATAAACTTTTCAGGGTCAACGCCGCGTTTTTTCTTTTCAATCTGGATCAAGCTCTCGCCAATCAAAGAAAGATTGTCTGCGGAGTCAAAGGCAAAACGAATAATGTGGTCTGCATCGACGCCAGATTCTAACAGGTGGCGATAAAAGAGATTATTCAGCAGATACGATTTGCCGCATCGGCGAATGCCTGTAATCACTTTTATCAAACCATTGTTCTTTCTTTTTATTAATTTTTCCAAATAGAAATCTCTGCGAATCTCCATATCGTCCCTCCTTATAAGAGATTTTTGCAACTTGTATCGCTTTTCTATTCTATTATAGCATCCTGCTGTTAAAAAACAATCCTTTCGACAGAGATTGACAAGAGATTTTTGCACTTATTAGCATTTTTCTATTTAACAGAAAATGATTGAGCAGCAGGAGAAGCATTGTATTCTCATAAAAGTGTTTATTAATGTTGACAATTTATACAGGGTGGGGGGTATAATGAAAAAGAATTAATAATGAAAAAGTGAGATGAGTTATGAAAAGAGAAAAAACAGTGAATTGCTGGTGCTTGTAAAAGCGAAAGATCTGGGGAATTATATCTTCACAATTCTGCAGTTGATAAAATTGAACTCAGGAAAAAATACCAAAGGGAAGCCTATGTGGATTTGAAGCTATTGGGATATATCGCGCTGATTGCAAGAGAGCAGGGAGGAATTCTTGCAAAGCAGTATGAGCAGATATCTATACAGTCAACAGAGGTAATACGTCTGCTGCTGTCATGGTCGAAAAGCGACCAGAATAGATATGGGGGATAAGATTGCAGGTGGCTTCTCTCGCCGGGCAATAATTCTAATAATGCCGCGAATGTGAATAACAACGGCTACGTCAACAATAATGGCAACAATGTCAACAACAATAACAACGGTGTGGGTGCTGCTTTGAATCTGAATCTCTCATCCAATCAATGGAGTCCTGCGGGGACGGTGTGTTCCGACAGGACGGGTAATGAGACGGGAGG
This sequence comes from uncultured Lachnospiraceae bacterium, assembly GCA_946552115.1. GTDB lineage: Bacteria > Bacillota > Clostridia > Lachnospirales > Lachnospiraceae > CAPEBR01. Next base: position 779 of record CAMNRH010000054.1, on the reverse strand, counting down.
CGATGTCGGAGGAGAGGATGCTTTTCTTGAGACGGATTATGAATCGGAGGTTGTTTCCTTTATGAAAAATAAAGGAACTCTGAACACGATTAAGTATCTGTGTAAGGATTCTAATTTTACAAATTCCATTCACGTACGTGAAAATGATGCAACCTTTGGCAGTTCTATTATTTAATGGTGTTACCGCAACGGTCTATTATCCGTCGGGCAATAAGACATGGACTGCGGGCGCGCGGGGGAACTATGGAGGGAAGCTTACCTGGAAAGCATATAAGCCGGGAAGTCTGGATTTCAGAAACGGTACTGCTGTAAAGAAAATGGTAAAGGTTTCAAAGGTTACGTTAACTGGTTTGTCAAAACAAATCGCGGCAGGAAAGAAAGTTAAGCTGTCGGCAAAAATTTTGCCGTCTGCTGCAACAAATAAAAAAGTGCAATGGAAATCCAGCAACACAAGAGTCGCCACAGTGAGCCAGTCCGGCGTTGTGACAATGAAGAAAAATTCCGGCGGAAGATCTGTGACGATTACTGCGACGGCAAAGGATGGAAGCAAGAAAAAAGCATCCTATAAAATCACCTCCATGAAAGGCGTTGTAAAGAAAGTCACGATTTCCGGAAAGAAGACCATCGCCCTGAAAGCTGGGAAGACCTTGAAATTAAAGGCAAAGGTCACAGCCTCTAACTCGAGGAAAGCGAATAAGGCGCTGAAATGGACGAGCAGCAATACAAAATGGGACTGTTGAAAAACCCCCTAAATATATTTGAAATATGATAAAATAAAG
>CAMNRH010000053.1 GCA_946552115.1 uncultured Lachnospiraceae bacterium | reverse complement strand
CTTGCAGAGTATCAAACATAGAAAACACTATGTTTTGACCCCAGCATCATTCCATTGAATTGATAATGATATTGCGGAGGGAAATTTAAGATGAGGAGAGGGAGGAGAGTTCTGGCGGCATTTTTTGCATTTTTTTTATGCCTGTTTATAGGAATGACAGCAGTGGCAGAGGAAGAAACAGACTGGTTGACACCGGAGGAGAAAGAGGCACAGAAAAAGGCGGAAAAAGAGCTGAAGCGGCTGTATAAGCTTCCGATTCAGACAAATGAGCTTACAGGCTGGCCGGAAGGTCCCGGGACATATGGGGAAGCAGCAATTGTAATGGAGGTTGGTTCGGGTGCGGTTTTATATGCGAAAAATATTGACGGGCATTATTATCCTGCCAGTATAACAAAGGTTCTGACCACATTGACTGCATTGGAAAACGGGAACCTTGACGATAAGGTAACGTTTTCGGAAGACAGCCTGTCTTTTTTAGAGCCGGGAGACGCTTATATCGGTATGGAACCGGGAAATGTTATTACACTTGAGCAGGCGCTTTATGCCGTGCTTTTGGCGTCGGCAAATGAGGTGTCCTATGCGGTGAGCGAGAGCGTCGGTAAAAATGCAGGACATAATTATAGTTGGTTTATTGAGAAGATGAATGAAAAATGTCAGGAGCTTGGGGGAGAAAATTCGCATTTTGTAAATGCCAACGGACTGCATGATGATGAGCATTATACCTGTGCCAGAGATATGGCGTTAATCGGACGGGAGTTATATAAATATCCGGAAGTATTTAAGATAATGCAGACGCTGCAATATAAAATTAAAAAATCTAAAACGACGAAGGAACATGTATTTCAACAGAATCACAAAATGTTTTATGAAGATAACCCCAATTATTGGGAATATGTCATCGGCGGAAAAACCGGATATACAGATCAGGCTCACAATACGTTGGTGACGATGGTAGACAATGGGGATATGCAGCTTGTCTGTGTTGTCTTAAAAACAGAAGGAGTAAATGTTTATTCCGATACACGGGCATTATGTGATTATGTGTATGATAATTTTGAGAAAGTTGATATAGCCGGATCAGAGACATCAGAGGATATTGAAGAAATCATTTCTCAGGAAGAAAAAAGTGATTATGTGGTTTTGCCAAAAGGAATGTCCTTTGATAAGCTTGATATGGAGATAACTCCGGACGAGGAGGTAAAAAGCGAGGCTGTTCTTACATATACGTATGGGGGAAATTATGTAGGAGAGGCCAGAGCCAGGCTCAGTAAAGCTTATATGAAAAAAGGCGAAGTAAAGATTATTTCAAAAGCCGGCGGGGAAGAGAGAAAATCCCCGAAATCAAAAAAGGATGAAAAATGGAATAAAAAAATGACTTTGGCTATAATGACTGTTGTACTGCTCTTTTTGATTTTTGCATTTGTAAAATGTATGTTAGCTGTGAAACGTGCAAATAAAAAACGGAAGAAAAGAGAGAGAAAGCTTTCAGGGTACAGAGGATAAGAAAAATGTTGAAAAAGTTTTTCAGATTTCTGATATTTGTTTTAATTTTGTTAGAAACGGAGTATGCGGTTTTTGTTTACGCTGCTGATACAAAGGGCGGTAAAATACTAAATGTTTCGAAAAATAGTGCGGAAGATATTAACAGTGAACCGATAAATATTGATAATGCAGATATTACATTAAGTACGGTTTCTTATGTATATTCAGGTAAAGCGTGTCAGCCGGAAGTTAAGATCATCTGTAATAATACAGCATTAATTTCCGGGACAGATTATACGGTTTCTTATCAAAATAATATAAATGCGGGAACGGCATTTGTTATAATTACAGGTAACGGCAATTACACTGGCAGTGTGAAAAAGACATTTTCCATTGTCAGGAGAGAGGCTTCATCTGTAAAAATATCGCCGGTTCCGCTACAAATCTATACGGGAAAAAAAGTAAAGCCGTCCTTAAAGCTTACATATGCCAGCAAGGTATTGATAAAAGGGACAGATTATACGATGACCTATACAAATCATGTGAAGCCGGGAAAGGGGACGGCAAAGGTAAAGGTTGATTTTAAAGGAAATTTTTCCGGTAGCCGCAGCGTCAGGTTTTCGATTCTTCCCGGAAAGCCAGTGCTGAAAACAAGCGTATCTGCCAGTGCGGTAAGGCTAGAATGGAATAAAGTTTCCCGGGCAGGCGGTTATAGTTTACCGCCGCAAGCAGAAAGATTCTTCGTGGGTTTATCTGGGAGAAACTGCTAAGCTTACCTGTACAGATAAGAACCGAAAACAAAATACATCCTATACGTATGCGGTAAGGGCATTTGTAAAAATAAACGGGAAGCGTTTTTACAGTGAGTATCAGAAAAAAACAGTAAAAACAAAGAAAACCAGTGCATTATTTTCCAGCAGGGTAACAGAAACAACGGCGCTTCGGAAATCTCCGTCAACAAGCGGAAAAAAGATAAAAAAATTATCCAAAGGGAGTACTGTTAAAGTTGTCCGCGGCTATCAAAAACGAAAAAACGGATATACATGGTACAAAGTAAAAAATGGAAAAGGCTATGGTTATATTTCTGCAAAGTCGACAGAAAAGACAGAAAAATATGCTGTAAAAAGCAATGTAGAATTTCAAATTTCACCCGGCCGACGTACAGCCGTCAATAAAGCGCTCAATCGTTTTAAAAAGAAAGGACAGGCAGTATCCTTTGTTTTATGGGATTGTGAAACAGACGCTATGTTCTGTTATAACCAGGACAGGAGATATTTTTCGGCCAGTACAATGAAAGGTCCTTATATTGCCAATGTGATGCAGAATTATGTGGAGACCGGAAAAGCAAATATGAAAAAGATGAAATTTTATAAAAGAAATTATCTGCAGCATGACGGCACAGGTACGGGCAGTATACAATTTGATAAACGGAGCGCAAGCTATACTCTGGAAGAGGTAATAAAACGGACAATACGTGATTCCGATAACATGGGATATGAAATGCTGCGCGCTAAATTTGGGAAAGCAAAGTACCGTACATGGCTGAAAAAGGCAGGCGTAAGGACCGGCATTGCTAATTCTGATTATGTAAATTTGTCGGCAATGGAAATGGCAAAGCTCTGGAAATACATGAACAGGTATTTAAGTAAATCAAGCTCTAAAGTTAATTGGCTGAAAGAGCAATATGCCCATGCAGGAGGATCATTTATTAATTCTGCATTAAAAGGAAAATATACTGTATATTCCAAGCCTGGGTTTGTCAGCGGAATTTTTCATGATGCGGGAATTGTAATGAGTGGGGAACATCCATATGTACTTGTAGTATTTTCAACGGCGACAGGCTGGGATTCCAGCAGAGGAAAATCAGCAAAAATAAAAGCTAATAGAAAAAATCTGGAAGCACTTGTAAAGCAGATAGATGCAATGCATACAGAATATATACGGGCGATAGAATAATTAAATAGCTGGAAGCATCTGTTTTAGTCTGTTTGCAATGTCAAAGCAAGGGTGTCTTTGTGGAAAATAATAAAAAAAATATAAAGTAATATGCAGAATCAGTAAAAAGGTGATACAATAAAATGCAAACTAAATAAAAAGGAGGATATAGCTATGTTGGAAAAAAAGGTTGTGGATTTACTGAACCAACAGATAAATAAAGAGTTCTACTCTGCTTATCTGTATTTGGATTTTTCAAATTATTATTATGAGGAAGGATTAGATGGATTTGGTAATTGGTATAAAATTCAGGCGCAGGAAGAGCGTGACCATGCAATGTTGATTTTACAGTATCTGCAGAATAACGGAGAGAAGGTTATTTTGGAATCTATTGATAAACCGGCAATCGAGCTTACTGACGCCAAGTCAATTTTGGCGGAGGGCCTGAAGCATGAGCGGTATGTAACCGGTTTGATACATACAATTTATGATGCGGCATATTCTGTAAAGGATTTTCGTACTATGCAGTTCCTTGACTGGTTTGTAAAGGAGCAGTGTGAGGAGGAGAATAACGCGGAAAGTCTTGTAAAGAGATTTGAGCTTTTCGGAGACGACCCCAAGAGTCTCTATATGCTGGATAATGAGCTGAGTGGGCGTACATATTCCGCACCGTCTCTGGTATTATAATTATGAATCGCAAAAAGGTAATCTGCTCTTGTTATAAGGTAACAAAAGGAGATATAGCAGATGCGGTGGAAAAAGGTGCTTCTTCTTATAAGGAAGTAAAGAAATTGACTAAGGCTGGAAAGGCCTGTGGAAAATGCAGGAAAAAAGTGAAGAAGCTGATAAAAAAATTAGAATCATAGTAATATCGATATTTCAGGAAAAACCCTTGACGAATCAAGGGTTTTTTCATATAATAATGCCATGTTGCCAGAGAAGTTTTTTGAACAACAGATTTTGCAGGCGGCAGAATATAGGTTAAAGATGTTGACGAAGACAGTAGGATATATTTAAAAGGCAAAGCGAGCCGGAGATGGTGGGAGTCCGGTACAAGTAGAATATATTTGAATATCACTTCTGAATTGCAGCTTCTGAACTGCACCGGAGATTGATGAAGATACCGGATGTTTAGTAGGGGCTGACGGAGTTCCTCCGTTACAGGGAAAACATATGATGGTATGTTTAGGTGGTTTATAAGCGTGAGCGTGGCTTTCGTCCTATACGGGACGGGAGCTTTTTTGTTGAAAATACCAATTGGGGACGGGGGAATTTTAAAATTCCCCCGTCCCCACCCCAAAAAGGGACAGGGTATTTTCAATCCGGGACGGAGGAAAATTAATTTTCCTCCGTCCCCAATTGAAAAGGAGGTTAAGAATGTATAAGAAAGTTTCAACAGACTTGAATTTTGTTGACAGGGAAAAAGCGACAGAGAAGTTCTGGGAAGAAAACCATATTTTTGAAAAAAGTATGGCTGACCGTGAGGGCGGTGATATGTATACCTTTTATGACGGTCCGCCGACGGCTAACGGCAAGCCTCATATCGGGCATGTGCTTACCCGTGTTATTAAAGATATGATTCCCAGATATCGTACAATGAAAGGCTATGAAGTGCCGAGAAAGGCCGGCTGGGATACTCACGGCCTGCCGGTAGAGCTTGAGGTGGAAAGAGCTCTTGGACTGGATGGAAAGGACCAGATTGAGGAGTATGGTCTGGAGCCTTTTATTGACAAATGTAAGGAAAGTGTCTGGAAATATAAGGGGATGTGGGAGAATTTTTCCGGCACGGTTGGTTTTTGGGCCGATATGGAGAATCCATATGTTACGTATCACAATGATTTTATTGAATCCGAGTGGTGGGCGCTTAAGAAAATCTGGGATAAGGGACTTCTTTATAAGGGCTTTAAGATTGTGCCTTACTGTCCGCGCTGCGGAACTCCGCTTTCTGCGCAGGAGGTAGCGCAAGGATATAAGGATGTGAAAGAGCGCTCTGCGATCGTAAGATTTAAGGCAAAGGGCGAAAATGCATATATTCTTGCATGGACAACGACTCCGTGGACTCTGCCGTCTAACTTAGGTCTTTGTGTAAATGCAAATGAGACTTATGCGAAAGTAAACTGTGTTGACGGATACACCTATTATATGGCAGAGGCGCTGCTTGATACGGTGCTTGGCCCTCTGGCTGAGAAATCGGAGAATGGGGATGGAAAGAAAGCCTATGAGGTATTGGAGACTTTTAAGGGCCATGAGCTTGAGTATAAGGAATATGAGCCGTTATATGAATGCGCCGCAAAAGGTATCAGGGGACAGAATAAGAAAGCTTTCTATATAACGTGTGACGACTATGTAACACTTACGGACGGTACAGGCGTCGTTCATATTGCGCCTGCATTTGGCGAGGACGATGCGAAAGTATGCCGGAAGTATAATATGCCGTTTGTCCAGCTTGTAGATGAGAAAGGAAATATGGCGGAGTCCACTCCATTTGCAGGATTATTTGTAAAGAAAGCGGATCCGGAGGTGTTAAAGGACTTAGAGAAAAAAGGTCTTCTTTTCTCCGCGCCGAATTTTGAGCACAGCTATCCGCATTGCTGGAGATGCGATACACCACTGATTTATTATGCGCGGGAGTCCTGGTTTATTAAGATGACTGCGGTTAAGGATGATTTGATTGCAAACAATAATACGATTAACTGGATTCCGGAAAGCATCGGAAAGGGCCGATTTGGCGATTGGCTTGAAAATGTGCAGGACTGGGGAATCAGCCGTAACCGTTACTGGGGGACGCCGCTTAATATCTGGGAATGTGAATGCGGGCATCAGCATTCAGTAGGAAGTATCGCGGAATTGAAAGAAATGTCCGATAATTGTCCCGATGATATTGAGCTGCATCGTCCGTATATTGACGAGGTGACGATTCGCTGCCCGAAATGCGGAAAGCCGATGCATCGTGTACCGGAGGTAATTGACTGTTGGTTTGATTCCGGCGCTATGCCGTTTGCGCAGCACCATTATCCGTTTGAAAATGAAGAGCTTTTCGACAAGCAGTTCCCGGCGGATTTTATTTCCGAGGCGGTGGATCAGACAAGAGGATGGTTCTATTCTCTGTTGGCGATTTCCACCTTAATCTTTAATAAGGCGCCCTATAAGAATGTCATTGTTCTCGGCCATGTACAGGATGAGAATGGTCAGAAAATGAGTAAATCAAAGGGAAATGCAGTAGACCCCTTTGATGCGCTGGAAAAATACGGTGCAGATGCAATTCGCTGGTATTTTTATGTAAACAGTGCTCCATGGCTTCCGAATCGTTTTCACGGAAAGGCAGTTGTGGAGGGGCAGCGTAAATTTATGGGCACGCTGTGGAACACTTACGCGTTTTTTGTATTGTATGCAAACATTGACGCGTTTGATGCGACAAAATATATGCTCGAATATGACAAATTATCGGTTATGGATAAATGGCTTTTGTCTAAATTAAATACGGTGGTAAAAGAGGTAGACGAGAATTTGGGAAGCTACAAAATTCCGGAGGCGGCAAGGGCGCTGCAGGATTTTGTAGATGATATGAGTAACTGGTATGTGAGAAGAAGCCGCGAAAGGTTCTGGGCGAAAGGTATGGAGCAGGATAAGATTAACGCTTATATGACCCTTTATACTGCACTTGTCACGGTTTCCAAAGCGGCCGCACCGATGATTCCGTTTATGACAGAGGAAATTTATCAGAATCTTGTAAGAAGCATTGATGATGACGCACCGGAAAGTATTCATCTGTGTGATTTTCCGGTTGTGGATGAGGGAATTATTGATGAAGAATTAGAATCCAATATGGATAAAGTGTTAAAACTCGTTGTGATGGGCCGTGCATGCAGAAATACCGCGAATATTAAGAATCGTCAGCCAATCGGACAGATGTATGTAAAAGCAGATTTTGGACTTCCGGAGTTTTATCAGGAGATTGTCCGTGATGAATTAAATGTAAAAACTGTAACATTTACACAAGAAGTTCGTGATTTTACATCTTATTCTTTTAAACCTCAGCTAAAGACAGTTGGGCCAAAATATGGTAAAATGCTAGGTGGAATCAAGTCGGCGCTCAGTGCTTTAGACGGTAATGCAGCAATGGATGAATTGAACAGCACGAATGCTTTAAAACTTGATATTAACGGCCAGGAGATTTCTTTGACCCGTGAGGATTTGTTGATTGAATCGGCACAGACGGAAGGGTATGTATCTGAAAATGATAACGGTATTACAGTTGTTCTGGATACGAACCTTACAGAACAGCTTTTAGAGGAAGGTTTTGTGCGGGAGATTATCAGCAAGGTACAGACAATGCGTAAGGAAGCAGATTTTGAGGTTATGGATAAGATCGCGGTAACTTATGAGGGAACAGAGAAAGCCAGGAAGATTTTTGCGGACAACGCAGATATCATCGGAGCAGAGACATTGGCTGTAAGTGTTACGGAGATGGCAGCAAAGGGCTACACAAAAGAATGGAAGATTAATGGAGAGAATGTAACACTTGGTGTAGAGAAAAAGTAATAAAGGGGATGAAAAGATGTATAATCCAAGATTTGAAAAGAAAGCGTTTAAGAAAGAAATTGAAAACAATGTAAAGACACTTTTTAGAAGAACCGTAGATGAAGCATCACCGCAGCAGCTGTTTCAGGCTGTTTCCTACGCTGTAAAGGATGTTATCATTGATGACTGGCTTGCGACACAGAAGCAGTATGGGAAAGATGATCCGAAGACTGTTTATTATATGTCTATGGAATTTCTGATGGGAAGAGCTCTCGGAAATAACCTGATTAATATGACGGCGTATACAGAGGCCAGGGAAGCTCTTGAGGAAATGGGAATTGATATTAATGCGATTGAGGATCTGGAGCCGGATCCGGCTCTCGGAAACGGGGGACTTGGACGTCTGGCCGCCTGTTTTCTGGATTCTCTTGCAACACTTGGTTATGCGGCATATGGCTGCGGAATCCGTTACCGTTATGGTATGTTTAAACAGAAAATTGAGGACGGGTATCAGATAGAGGTTCCGGATAACTGGCTTAAGGACGGGAACCCATTTGAACTCAGAAGGCCGGAGTATGCGAAAGAGGTGCGTTTCGGCGGAAATATCCGTGTAGAATATGATGACATTACGGGTGCGATGCGTTTTGTACAGGAAAATTATGAGTCTGTTCTTGCAATTCCTTATGATTATCCGATTGTAGGCTATAATAATCATGTGGTAAATACTCTTCGTATCTGGGATGCAGAACCGATTGTAGATTTTCAGTTAGATTCCTTTGACAGGGGAGATTTTCACAAAGCTGTAGAGCAGCAGAATCTGGCAAAGAATATTGTGGAGGTTCTTTATCCGAATGATAATCATTATGCAGGCAAGGAGCTGAGATTGAAACAGCAGTATTTCTTTGTATCTGCTTCCTTACAGGCGGCAGTTGCAAAGTATAAAAGAAAGCATGATGATATTACAAAGCTTTACGAAAAAGTGGCAATCCAGATGAATGACACGCATCCGACGGTTGCAGTAGCAGAGCTTATGAGAATTCTTCTTGATGAGGAAGGCCTCGGATGGAATGAGGCGTGGGAGGTTACGACGAAGACCTGTGCATATACAAATCATACAATTATGGCTGAGGCCCTTGAAAAATGGCCGATTGATTTGTTCTCAAGACTTCTTCCAAGAGTTTATCAGATTATTCAGGAAATTGACCGCAGATTTATTCTTCAGGTTCGGGCACAATATCCGGGAGATGAGGAGAAGGTCCGCAAGATGGCGATTTTAAGAGACGGCCAGGTGAAGATGGCGCATCTTGCGATTGTAGCGGGATATTCTGTAAACGGTGTTGCAAGACTTCATACGGAGATTCTTAAAAATCAGGAATTGAAAGATTTCTACCAGATGATGCCGCAGAAATTTAATAATAAAACAAACGGTATTACACAGAGACGTTTCCTGATGCACGGCAATTATCTTCTGGCTGATTGGGTTACTGAGAAAATCGGTACAAAAGACTGGATTACAGATTTATCTCTGATGAGCAGGCTGAAACCATTAGCTGACGACCCACAGGCGCTTGAGGAGTTCCGCCAGATTAAGTTTAAGAATAAGGAGCGTCTTGCAGCATATATTAAAGAACATAACGGAGTGGAAGTTGACCCGCGTTCTATTTTTGACGTACAGGTTAAGAGACTTCACGAGTACAAGAGACAGCTCCTTAATATCCTGCATGTTATGTATCTGTATAATCAGATTAAAGAGCATCCGGAGATGAGCTTTTTCCCGAGAACATTTATTTTTGGTGCAAAGGCATCCGCAGGCTATATCCGGGCAAAGCAGATCATTAAGCTGATTAACTCGGTAGCAGATGTTGTAAATAATGACCAGAGTATTAACGGAAAGCTTAAGGTTGTATTTATTGAGGATTACCGTGTATCTAACGCAGAGAAAATCTTTGCGGCAGCGGACGTCAGCGAGCAGATTTCCACAGCTTCTAAGGAGGCGTCCGGTACCGGTAACATGAAATTTATGTTGAATGGCGCGCCGACAATCGGTACGATGGACGGTGCTAATGTGGAAATTGTAGAAGAGGTAGGAGCAGAAAATGCATTTATCTTCGGATTAAGCTCTGACGAGGTTATTAACTTCGAGCAGAACGGCGGGTATAATCCAATGGATATCTATAACAGCGATCCGGATATCCGCCGTGTAGTAGACCAGCTTGTAGACGGAACCTATGCTGGCGGCAACAGAGAGATGTACCGTGATTTGTATAATTCCCTTCTTAATAAAAAGGGCAGCGACCGTGCAGATATGTATTTCATTCTGAAAGATTTCCGTCCTTATGCAGAGGCACAGAAGAAAGTGGAGGAAGCATACAGAGACAAAGAGGGATGGGCTAAAAAGGCACTTCTTAATACAGCATGCTGCGGTAAATTTTCTTCTGACAGAACGATCCGGGAGTATGTAAATGATATTTGGAAGCTGGATCCGATTAAGGTAGAAATATAAATATGGAATAAATAGAAAAGCTTTCCCATACAATGTATGGGAGGGCTTTTTTATGCGGCAGAGATTCAGAACATTTTTTTGTTATCTTATTATTATTATGCTGTTGCCTTATATCATTACTGTGTTTATAAATGGGTCAAGCATGGCAACCTCTTCAAAAGTGGACAGCTCTTATGTAAAGGTGAAAACAGAAGACGGATTTGTAGAGATGCCAATAGAGGAATACTGCATCGGTATTCTGGCAAGAGAAATTCCGACAGAATATAAAAAGGAAGCATTAAAAGCCCAGGCAATTTTAGTACGGACCAATGTGTATGCAAAGCTTGCGGAAAACGGGCGGGACGCTGTACTTGAAGAAAGTTTTTGGACAAGAGAGCAGATGGAGGAATCATGGGGAGCCGTAAAGCAGGCCTCCAATTATAAAAAGCTTGAGCAGGTATGGCAGGAGACGGAGGGACAGATTGTAATATATGACGGAAAGCCTGCAAGAACCTCGTTTTTTCGTCTAAGCAATGGAAATACAAGGGACGGGAAAGAGGTGCTGGGAGAGGAGGATTGTCCCTATCTGAAAATTATTGACTGTCCGCTGGATATCGAAGCTCCTGAACAGATACAGACAGTGACAATTGACGATATGGATGCGGAGATTACAGAATCAGATACGGCCGGGTATGTGCTGGCTGTGAGAATAGGCAGCGAATCAATAAGCGGGGAGGAGTTCAGAAGCAATTATCATTTGGCTTCCAGCTGCTTTACATTTCAAAAATATAACGGGAAGCTTAGAATTACAACAAGAGGCGTAGGGCACGGACTTGGGATGAGTCAGTATACGGCGAATGAAATGGCGAAAGAAGGCGCTGATGCCGCTGCCATATTAGAATATTTTTTTGAAGGAACAGAGCTTAAGGAGGTTGCGGATATCGTGGGTGCAGATGAGGGCATGAAAACAGACGAGGAAAAAGGCGAAAGATAATTATAAGTGAATAAGGACATCACTATCTGGCAAAAATAAAGTCAGAGGTGGTGATAAAATGAATCAAAGACAGAAGCCAAAAAAGAAAAGAGGGGCTACAGTTGCAGTGGTATTATGCTTTGTGGCAGCAATTGCAATAGCTGGAACATATACCTTTAGGGATTACAGGGAAGCACAACAGGAAGAGGAACTGGCACAGGCGGAAAAGACCAAAGCAATGACAGAAGATAACAGCGAAGAAACAAGTACAAAACCGAAAAACATTGTGATAAACACAAAAGAAAAACCGGAAGAGGAAGAGAAAGAGGAAAAGAAAGAGGCTGAAGGAAGCGAGGCAGATGATGCGGAGGATTTGCAAAGCACATCTTCGGCCGGGGCCGCAGCATATTTTGATAGCGAGAGTAAGCTTCTCTGGCCGGTAAACGGAGCAATTGTCCTGAACTATAGCATGGACAAGACAGTATATTTTTCCACATTAGACCAGTACAAGTACAATCCAGCGGTCATTATATCCGGCGCTGAGGGTGACCAGGTTATCTGCGGCGCACCGGGAATCGTCAAATCCATTGACGTAACAGCCGAGACAGGAACAACGGTAAATATTGATTTGGGGAACGGATACGAACTGTTTTACGGACAGTTAAAAGAGGTGCCGGTAAATGTCGGAGACTGGGTAGAAGCGAAGACAGTACTTGGATATGTGAGTCAGCCGACAAAATATTATAGCGTAGAAGGAAGTAACGTATATTTTGAGATGAGAAAAGACGGGCAGCCAATCAATCCGGTAGATTTTTTAGAGTAAGCTTCGGGGACGCAATCGGGGACGGGGTTTTTTGGAAAAAACCCCGTCCCCGATTGCTTTATCCCTGTCCCTAATTAACATTTGCCCTGTCCCTTAAAATATTTTATAATAAGTACCAGGGACGGTGGGAAATTATGAATTATACATATATAGTAAAATGTAGCGACGGCAGTCTGTATACGGGATGGACAAATGATGTAGAAAAGCGTGTGAAAGCCCATAATAATGGGAAAGGTGCGAAGTATACAAAAAGCAGAGCGCCTGTAAAGCTGGTTCATGTTGAGGAATTTGATACAAAAGAAGAAGCCATGAAAAGAGAATATGAGATAAAGCATATGAGACGTCAGGAGAAAGAGAAGCTATTGGGACAGGGTAAAAAGCAAAAAGGGACAGGGTATAATCAATCGGGGACGGGGCTTTTTTAAAAAA
>CAMNRH010000052.1 GCA_946552115.1 uncultured Lachnospiraceae bacterium | reverse complement strand
AAAATATTAAATTTTCAAGGTTCTATTTCGTGGGCTTTTGACCCCAGCATCATATGATTATATTAACAAAGGACATGTGATAGTCACATGTCCCCCGTTATTGCAATTCCGATTAGTAGCTGCTATTCTCATTGCTGGAATTTCTGTTTGTAGAATTCTGATTGGATGCATTCTTGTTTGATGCATTCTGATTGGATGCGTTCTTGTTTGATGCATTCTGGTTTGATGCGTTCTGATTAGATGCATTCTTGTTTGCAGAATTCTGGTTTGATGCGTTCTTGTCAGATGAACTATAATTCTTACTCATGTTAATTCCTCCTAATCTTTTTTGCTACGAGGTTAGTATGTCCGACACAGGAGAAATTATGTATTATTTTTTTATTTTTTATCTATCCTCTTACAAGCTCCGGATACTTCTCTTTATTTTTACGCTTACATTCATACATGATTGCATCCGCTTCGTCAAGAAGCTCCTTAAGAGACAACTCCTCCTCACCGGAAATCTCCACAATGCCATAGCTAAAGCTGCAGCGATACTCCCGAAATTTTTCTGTCTGGAATTCATGCAAAAGATCCGCCATCTTCCTCTCAATCAGCTCCTTAATGCCGCCGGTAAGAACAAGGCAAAATTCATCGCCGCCAATACGTGCAAACGCATCGCTGCTTCGGAAGCTTCCTCTGATAAGTTCTACAAAACACTGGATATAAATATCCCCCTCCTGATGCCCGAATTTATCATTTACATATTTCAGGCCGTCTAAATCCAGATAACAAAGCGTCGCTTTCTGATTCTCTTTCAGTATCATCTCCATATATTCTTCAAAGAAAAGACGATTTTTGATTCCTGTACCCGCATCATGATACGCCTTACTTGTCAGAGTGCTGGTCATACGCTTTTCATCTGTAATATCAACAACAATATATACACAGGAATTATGCTCTTTCCATTCAAGATAAAAGGATGTAACGCGATAGTACGATTCATTTTCATCCTGCATCTCCCATACCTTATACTGCTCTTTTCTGTTCCACTTTAAAATTTCATTTCGAAATGAAAGACGGTTTTTACATGTTTTACAAAATTCGTCTTTTCTGGAGCCTTTCTCTCTTTTCTTATTACAGTATAAAATCTCTTTACTGTCCATATCTACGACAAGAAGCCATTCATTCCGTCTGCTTAAAAGCTCCACCAAGAGCTCATTGAATCCTTCCGTTACTTCCGCGCGCTTCTCTGCCGCTTCTATCTCCTCTTTTAACTTTGTCTCCCGTTCCTTTACCTGCCGTATCATTTCATTGAACGCATCTGAAAGCTCTCCCAGCCGGTCAGACTGCTGTGAATAATCGCCCTTCGCTGTCTGGCGGAGCTGCCATGTGAGCCGTTCTAAATCAGCACGAAATTCCTGAGACTCATATTGAACTGAAAATTTACGATCCATGCCACCCATAATATTTCGACTCCTTGCTACTCCTTTGCTTTAAATATGACTTTATAGTACGTTTTTATTTTAACACATACAAAAAATAGTTACAATAATAAAAAATCTCTTAGAAATATATTAAGTTTTTTTATTTTTTTCTTGCATTTTCCATCAGCCTATATTATACTAGAAAATGTAGAGAGAATACTTTCTACAACCCCTTATTAATTATTTATACTCCCCTCAAAAGATCGATGGCTCCCCCATCGGTCTTTTACTTTTTATAAAATAATCAAATACCCCGCAGCATACTGCGGGGTATTTGGCTATTTCATCGCCTTGAGTTGAAAATCCGTATAATAATTGCGATTACAAGTATCGGTACTACAAGAGGCGCCAGCAGGCTGACAATACCGCCCACTACCGCAAAAATCACTATAAATACAGCCACAATGCCGAGAATCATCAAAAGCCTTTTCCACCATATACCCATCCTGCGGATGCCCGGCCTCTCTGCCTGTCCTCCTCCGTCATACGTTCCTTTCGCTCCATAATCACAGGTTTCCTGGTAGCCCGCACCGGCACGCACGCCGCTGGAATCTATAATCGTCTGCGCAATCACCCACGGATCGCCAAGCTCTGCAGTCACTTCCTCCTCCGTACGTCCTTTTCCCGTCTCATCCCTTATATAATTATTATAATAATCCACATTTTCCTGTATAATCGGACCGTTCAAATCATTACCCAGCGCTGATCGGAGCCTTTCTAAAAATTCCTGTCTCGTCATATATATCCTCCTGAACATCGTATAATCCTGTTATACCTCAAAAATCAAATCCCCATAGGAAGGCATCGGCCACGCCTCTTTATCTACAATCATCTCCAGCTTATCTACCGGCGCACGGAGCGCTTCCATAGCCGGTATCACCTCAAAGTGATAGAACCTTGCCTGCTCCTCGCCCTCTTTCATAGTGATCGCCTGATTCTCTACTGTCTTCAGTCTCTCCAGCGCCTCCTTCATCTCTGAAAGAAGCTCCGTAACCTCTTTAAGCATGTCAAACTGCACGACTGCGTCCGCCCCCGCTTCTCTTACCGCAATTACGGTATCTGCAAGAGATTTCGTATATTTCACAACTGCCGGTACGAACTGCTTGCCTGCCATATCAATCATTGTACGTGCTTCTATATTAATTGCTTTCGAATAGCTCTCAAACTTAATCTCTGCGCGGGACTCAAGCTCCGCACGCGTAAACACCTTAAACTTTTCAAACATTGCGACTGCCTTATCCGTTGTAAGAGCCGGAATTGCCTCCACCATTGAACTCAGATTGGGAAGCCCCCGCCGCTTAGCTTCTTCAACCCACTCGTCCGAGTAACCGTTTCCGTTAAAAACAATCCGCTGATGGCAGGTTGCGTATTCCTTAATCAAATCATGCAGCGCAAGGTCAAAATCATCTGCGGCCTCCAGCACATCGCACGCTTCCGAAAATGCCTCCGCAACAATTGTATTTAGTACAACATTCGGTCCGGCAACAGAATCTCTGGAACCCACCATACGGAACTCGAATTTATTTCCTGTAAATGCAAAAGGTGAGGTTCGGTTACGGTCCGTCGCGTCTTTCGCCAAATCCGGAAGTGTTCTTACGCCTGTATCAAGCGTTCCGCTCTTAATACTATGTGTAGCGGAGCCGGTGCTGACAAGCTGCTCTAACACATCCTCCAGCTGCTCACCGAGAAATACGGAAATAATCGCCGGCGGCGCTTCATTGGAACCAAGCCTGTGGTCATTTCCCGGGTCGGCCGCCGATTCACGAAGCAAATCTGCATGTGTATCTACTGCTTTCAAAATACAGGTAAGCACAAGCAGAAACTGTATATTTTCATGAGGAGTTTTGCCGGGGTCTAAAAGATTCTTCCCGTCGTCCGTTATCAATGACCAGTTATTATGCTTACCGGAACCATTTACCCCCGCAAAAGGCTTCTCGTGAAGAAGGCATTTCATACCGTGACGGGCAGCCACTTTTTTTAAGGTCAGCATAACAAGATGATTATGATCTACAGCAACATTCGCCTCCGCATAAATCGGCGCCAGCTCATGCTGTGCCGGTGCCGCTTCGTTATGCTGGGTCTTCGCGCTGACTCCCACTTTCCACAGCTCCTCATTCACATCTTTCATAAATCCGGCGATTCTCTGACGGATAATTCCGAAATAATGGTCGTCTAATTCCTGCCCCTTTGGCGGCATTGCTCCAAATAAAGTACGCCCTGTATAAATCAAATCCTTTCTTTCCTGAAATTTTTTCGCATCTACAAGGAAATACTCCTGCTCAGGGCCTACGGACGGCGTAACCTTTCCTGACGTCGTATTCCCAAACAGCCGGATTAATCTCAGCGACTGCTCATTAACTGCCTCCATAGAACGAAGGAGCGGCGTTTTCTGGTCAAGCGCTTCTCCCGTATAAGAACAAAATGCTGTAGGAATACACAGCGTGGCGCCTGCCGCATCATGCCTTACAAAAGCCGGCGACGTACAATCCCACGCCGTATATCCCCGCGCTTCAAAGGTCGCACGAAGCCCGCCGGACGGAAATGAAGAAGCATCGGGCTCACCCTTAATCAATTCCTTTCCTGAAAAGCTCATCAGGACCTTTCCGCTGGGAAGCGGGGCCGATATAAAGGAATCGTGCTTTTCCGCGGTGACACCTGTAAGCGGCTGAAACCAGTGTGTATAATGTGTCGCACCCTTTTCAATCGCCCACTCTTTCATCTCATGTGCAATAACGTCAGCAGTTGCAAGATCAAGCTCCTTCCCTTCCTCAATCATCTTTTTTAAATCCTTATATACTTTTTTGGGCAGCCTCTCCTGCATAACTGTATCATTAAACACATCTTCTCCAAAGATTTCTGTCACTTTAATCGGTTCACCCATATCCTCAATATTTCCTTTCTATCTATCTAATCGGAAAAAGGCACTCCAACCAATGTCGGAACGCCTCTCTTCTCTTTACGCCTGTTAGTATAACTCAATCCATCGGAAAAGGCAAGTAAAAATTCCACATTCTCTTTTTAAGCTTTTCCGACTGAACCGAACAGCTCCATTTTCTCTTTTACTTTCTCAATAATTGCTTCATAACCCGGCTTCAGCAATTTACGCGGGTCGTAACCCTTTCCTTCACGGTCCTTTCCAGCTTCAATATACTCGCGCGTAGCATCCGCGAACACTAACTGACACTCTGTATTAACATTAATTTTGGCAACTCCTAAATCAATTGCCTTTTTAATCATGTCATCCGGAATTCCCGTACCTCCGTGAAGAACCAACGGCATATCACCGGTAAGCTTCTGAATTGCATCAAGTGTCTCAAAGCTTAAGCCTGCCCAATTTGCCGGATATTTTCCATGAATATTTCCGATACCTGCCGCCAGCATATCTACGCCGAGATCCGCAATCATCTTGCACTCGTTCGGATCCGCACATTCGCCCTGTCCTACAACGCCGTCTTCCTCGCCGCCGATTGCGCCAACCTCAGCCTCAAGGGACATTCCCTTTTCCTTACAAATCTCAATCAGCTCTTTTGTCTTTGCAACATTCTCTTCGATTGGATACTTGGAGCCGTCAAACATAATAGAAGTAAAGCCTGCCTCAATACATTTCTTACATCCATCATAGGTTCCGTGATCAAGATGTGTAGCAACCGGAACGGTAATTCCCATCTCGTCAATCATCGCTGCAACCATGTCCTGTACAGTCTTAAAGCCTGTCATGTATTTTCCGGCACCCTCGGATACGCCCAGGATAACCGGCGACTTTGTCTCCTCAGCCGCTGTCAGGATAGCCTTTGTCCACTCAAGATTATTAATGTTAAACTGTCCTACTGCATAATGACCTGCCACTGCTTTTTGAAGCATCTCTTTTGCCGATACTAACATATAAAATTCCTCCAATTTCTTCGCCGGCATATGGGTTTGCCGGATGTGATAGTTTTGCTTTTTTTATTATATCTCATTGTCAGAAAAAAGACAAGGGTAATGCATATACCATGTTTAAAAATATCGTTCCGGGCTTAATGACGATTAACATAATCATCCAAAATCTGCGCGGCCAGCACGCATACTCCGACACACGGGCGGGTACGGTAATATTCCTCTGTACGAACCGCAGGCTCCGCCAAATCTTCCCCTTTCTTTAATCCCAAAAGCTCACGGCAGAGAATCGTTCCTTTCTCCTTCTCAAAGCGTTCCGCGATATACTGTATGATCCCATAGGTATTCTTTTTTGCGTCAGAATCCGTAACATCATCATAGCCATACAAAAGACCCGCCGCCATAAAAGCGCCTGTCAAAGCGCCGCACACTTCTCTCAGCTTTCCCATTCCTGCTCCGAAGCCGGAGCTCAAACGCATTGCCGTCTTATGGTCTATATCGTACATATCTTCAAATGCAAGGAAAACGGACTGCGCGCAATTATATCCCTCCCTAAATAATGCCTCTGCTTTTTCCGCATGCGTCATTTCATATTCCTCCTTCTACTACAATATATTTATTCACAATAATCTTTCTTCCCATTCTTTTTCGCGGAAACCCGTCAATACAAAATCATCCCCTACAATGATCGGACGCTTAACAAGCATCCCGTCCGTACCAAGAAGCTCATATTGCTCCTCCTCACTCATATCCTTAAGCTTGTCCTTAAGTCCCATACTCTTATACAGCATTCCGCTCGTATTAAAAAACCTTTTAAGCGGCAATCCGCTCTTAACATGCCATTCTTTCAATTCATCGGCAGTCGGATTTTCTTCTTTAATATGTCGGGAGGTATATTTAACATGATGGCTTTCCAGCCACTTTTTCGCCTTTTGACATGTCGTACATTTCGGATACTCTGCAAATAAAATCACACAACCACTCTCCTTTATAATATAAATGATGTTTTTCACCGAACATTTTCATCGTATGCCGACAAAAAAAATCCTCTCAAAGAATTCTCTTCAAGAGGAATTTCAAGTGACTCCGAGGGGAATCGAACCCCTGATTCCAGCGTGAGAGGCTAGCGTCTTGACCGCTTGACCACGGAGCCATATTACAAACATTACCGCTTGTCTCGTACTTGCCTATTGTATCAGATATTTTTCAAATAGGCAAGTACTTTTTTTATAAATTTCTTAAATTCTTATTCCTCTCTTACAACTAAATTTTCTCTCTTCTCACTAAGCTCCTCCATGTGATCCTCCGGAACCATAATCTGAAGCTGCTTCCTCATATTTTCAATCTCGACATAATCATGTTCACCGCCGAATTCACCGTCAAGAGTCCACGGAATCTCCTCCAGCGATTCAAATGTAATCTTTCCTGTTTTAAACGTATACATATATTTTGTATCAATCTGTTCAATCAAAAGCGCCGCGATAATCTCCTGAAGCTCAAGCGGATTCCCCGGTTTTTTGATCAGCGTCACCTCAAACAGGCCGTCGTCAAACACCACCTGCTTACCCACCATATTGCGGAAGCCCCCTACGGAACGGGAATTTGTAACCATACCGAAAACAAACTCATCTTCTATTTCCTCATTATCATGACACACTTTCACCCGGTAAGACGGCACGTTAAAAATCCGTTTTGCTCCTTCCAGGAGATAAGCCATATGTCCGAGAATATTCTTCATCTCCTGGTCCGTTTCATAGGAAACATCCGTAAACAGGCCAAACGCGGCAATATAGACAAATGTTCCTTTATTAAAGCGTCCCACATCACAAGAAAACACCGCCCCGTTTACCGCGTTATCCGCCGCCTGCAGGAGCCCTTTCGGAATATGAAGACTATTGGCAAAATCATTGGTCGTACCTGTCGGAATATAGCCAATCGGATTTCTGTCCTCTCTCATCATCATTCCGGACACCACTTCATCAATCGTCCCGTCTCCGCCGCTGCATACAACAAGCTCATATTCGCTGGAATCATATTTCCTTACCTTTTTATATGCATCCCGGTATGCCTGCGTAGGATAAATCGTCACCTCATATCCGGCCTTTACAAATATATCTACAATATCCGAAATCTTTGATTTTAAAAGCTCCTTTCCCGCATGTGGATTATAAATAAATAACAGTCTCTTCATATACACCCTCCCGCAAAAGCTGATTCAAAAAAGGGCATAATCTATGCCCTTTTTATCTCCATATATGTACGATAGCTAGTGGGAAGCAAAAAAAGCTTCCACGCCACTTACTGCACTCTCCTCGTCTTCTCCGTTGGCAACCACCGTAAAGGTAGTACCCTTTCCAAGTTCAAGACTCATCATACCCATAATACTCTTTGCATTAATCTGCTTGTTTTTCATCTCAATGCATACCGAGCTTGAATACTGACTTGCCTCCTGAACCAGATGAGCTATCGGACGTGAATCCATATTAAGCTCTGACTGAATTGTGACAGTTCTCCTAACCATAATACTGTTCCTCCTTATTGTTCCCTTAACTTCTCTGCCAGCTCACTTAGCTTTCGCAGCCGGTGATTTACACCTGACTTACCGACAGGCTCGGACATAAGGCTCCCCAATTCCTTAAGTGCAGCCTCCGGATTCGCAAGACGCGCACAGGCAGCGTCTTTAAGCCCCGCCGGAAGCTTATCCAGACCAATCGTGTCTCTAATGTATTCAATGTCCTCAACCTGTCTTACAGCTGCACACACTGTTTTATTAATGTTAGCTGTCTCACAATTGACCTTACGGTTTACGGAATTGCGCATCTCTTTCAGGATCCGGACATTCTCCATCTCCATAAGTGCCACATGCGCTTCCATTATATTTAAGATATCTACAATCTGAGAGCCTTCCTTAAGATAGACAACATAAGTTTTCTTTCGGGCCACTGTCCTGGCATCCAGGCCAAAGCTGTTAATCATCTCTCTGAGATATTCCGCCTGTGCCTCTCTTCCACAAACGATCTCAAAATGATAGGACTTACCCGGGTCACTCATGGAGCCTGACGTAATAAACGCCCCTCTTATATATGCCCTCTTACAGCACATGGCATGGACAATCGCATTTTTCACTGCCAGGAGTACATCTCCTTTCCAGTACAAAAAAAAGCTTTCACTTCCTTTCGCCATGTTCCTCCGTATTGAAATATCAGTTCTTATATTAAATGTTTTTTGCATTAATGTAAAGCATTTTCTTGTAACCTGAAAATTTTCCGAACGAAACTTTAAAATACACGTCCCATTTTTATCCTCGGAAAATTCCCCGCACATATTCATCATGGCCGACAATTCAGCCAGATCACAATGCCTCGCCCCTTTATCATGCATCAACAGCTCTTCTCTTATCTTCCCGGAAAATGACATGAAATATTCCTACCTTGCCTTTGTAATCGCATCTTTCCCAATATCCCGGTGTTCAATTCTGACACCGTAATTTTCTGTCCGCCTGAGTGCCTCATAAAGCTCATTTGCCAGCGTTACCGAACGATGCTTTCCGCCGGTACAACCGATTCCGATAACAAGCTGTGTTTTCCCTTCCAAAATATAATCAGGAATCAAAAACTCAATCATATCTACAAGCTTGTTTAGAAAAGCTCCCGCTTTTTCATTTTCCATCACATAATTTCTGACCTCCGAATCATTACCGCTTAAGGGACGCAATTCTTCTATGTAATATGGGTTTGGCAGAAAACGCACATCAAATACTAAATCAGCATCACTGGGGATTCCGTATTTAAAACCGAATGACAATACTGTGATATAAAGATTTTTATATTCCTTATTCTGAACATAAATCTTATTCAATTCGCGTTTCAGCTCTCTTGTAAGCATATGACTGGTATCAATCAAATAGTCCGCCTTTTTTTTAAGAAACTCAAGCCGCTCCCGCTCCTCTCTAATCCCCTTGTCAACGCGGCCGCTGCTTCCGGACAGAGGGTGAAATCTCCGCGTTTCCTTATAGCGCTTAATCAGCACATCATCACTGGATTCCAAATATAAGATTTCGTATTTTATCGCCGCCGCGTCAAGCTCGGAAAGCACCTGCTCCAGCTCCTCAAAGCTCTGACCGCTCCTAATATCCACGCCGAGAGCCGCCTTATTCATCTCCGTACCCGGAACCACAAAAAGCTCAGAAAGCTTGGGAATCAACGGTACAGGAAGATTATCCACACAAAAATATCCTATATCCTCCAGCATCTTAAGAGCCGTACTTTTTCCTGCTCCCGACATTCCTGTAACAATCACAAATCGCATTCTAAAATTCCCCTAATCTTTTTACTTCCGGCTCAAGCGTCACTCCGAATTTTTCCTCCACACGGACAGATACCTGTTTCATAAGCTCCAAAATTTCCGCGCTTGTCGCATCTTCTCTGTTAATCACAAAGCCGCAATGCTTTTCCGATACCTGAGCTCCTCCTATCCGGAAGCCCCTGAGGCCCGCGTCCTCAATCAGCTTTCCTGCAAAATACCCTTTCGGCCTTTTAAAGGTACTTCCTGCGCTCGGATACTCCAGAGGCTGCTTTGATACCCGTTTCCGGCGCAGCTCCTCCATTCGCTCACGAATCTCCTTTTCAACTCCTTTAGAAAGAATAACGGACGCTTCCAAAACAATATAGCCCTTTTTGGCAATTACACTTGTTCTATATCCAAAATCAAGCTCCTCTGCCGACAGCGTAACAAATTCTCCCTCCGGCGTAAGCACAAGTACCTCTGACAGGACGTCTTTCATTTCTCCTCCGTAGGCGCCTGCATTCATCACACACGCCCCACCGAGTGTTCCCGGAATCCCTGCCGCGAACTCAAACCCCGTAAGGCCCGTCTCCAGCGCCTTTCCCGCAATTTTTGACAGCAGCGCGCCTGCCTGAGCCCTGATTTCATTTCCATTTACCGTAATTTTACTCATTTCTTTATATATCTGAATAATCGTACCCCTGTATCCCGTATCGGAAATCAGGAGATTGCTGCCGTTTCCCACAATATAATAAGGCCTCCGGGCGCTTTTTAAAAGCGCGACTATCCCCCGAAGCTCTTCTTTCGTCTCCGGCATTACAAAATAATCCGCCAGGCCTCCCGTCCGAAACGTTGTATGCTGCTTCATCGGTTCATCTGTCCTTATTCTGTTTTCCGGCAGGATAGCAGCCAGCTCTTTATAAAAATTCTGCGTCATACATTTCTCCAATACATTATTTTGAATTTTATTTCGAATTAAAGTATACAATAAATCCCTCATAAATTCAACGCGCTCTTGCAAATCAGGGCAAAATAAGTTATATTAATTTCATGTATATTTTTTAAGAAAAAGGAGTGATTTATCATTGGACTCGAGTGACGCCACGCAAATTATTATATTAATTGTGCTATTATTGCTGTCCGCATTTTTTTCATCTGCCGAGACAGCTTTGACGACTGTAAACAAAATTCGAATCCGCACCCTCGCAGAAGAGGGGAAAAAATCTGCAAAAACTGTGTTAAATATTACGGACGATTCCGGAAAAATGCTGAGTGCCATTTTGATTGGCAACAACATCGTGAATCTGTCCGCCGCATCTCTCACCACGACTCTCGCCTACAGCTTCGGCGGTCCGTGGGTGGCTGTTGCAAGCGGGGTACTGACGATTGCAATTCTTCTTTTCGGCGAAATTACTCCGAAAACCATGGCCACCATTCATGCGGAAAAGATGTCATTAATCTACGCCCCCGTCATCAACGTCTTTATGAAAGTTATGACACCGGCAATCTGGGTTATTAACGGTATGTCTCTTGGCGTATTATTTTTGTTTCGCGTAGACCCAAACGACAGAAAACGAGCTATGACGGAGACTGAACTGCGCACAATCGTAGACGTAAGCCATGAAGACGGAGTCATTGAGTCAGAAGAAAAAGAGATGATATATAACGTGTTCGATTTAGGAGATGCAAAAGCCAAGGATGTGATGGTTCCCCGCGTACACGTAACTTTCGCCGACGTTGAAAGCTCTTACGCCGAGCTGATTGAGATCTTCAAGGAGGACAAATTCACACGGCTTCCGATTTTTGAGGAAACCACGGATAATGTCATCGGCACCATCAACATGAAAGACCTGCTGTTCTTTGACAATTCCAAAGATTTTCATGTCCGCGACATTTTAAGAGAGGCCTATTTTACTTACGAATATAAAAACATCTCAGAACTGCTTGTAGAAATGCGCCAGGCCTCCTTTAATATTGCTATTGTATTAGATGAATACGGCGAAACCGCCGGGCTCATTACTCTTGAAGATATTTTGGAAGAAATTGTCGGAGAGATACATGACGAATACGATGAAAACGAGGAGGATTTTGTAAAAGAAATCCGCCCTCAGGAGTACATGATTGAAGGCTCTATGAATCTGGATGATTTAAACAGCCGTTTGAATCTCTCCCTGGAATCCGAGGACTATGATTCACTTGGCGGATTTATCATTGAACATCTGGACCGCCTCCCCGAAGCAGGAGACGCTATCACTACCGAGGACGGTATCCGGCTTATTGTTGAAACATTGGATAAAAACCGTATTGAAAATGTTCATGTGTATCTTCCTGAAACAATTATGAAAGATTGTGAAAACGAAAACAACTAATATATTTTCCAAAAGTCAAATACCCCGCTGCAGGCAACGGGGTATTATAATTCCTTTTTTATGTTTTCTCTAGCTTACAATAACAGTCTGATATCCTACCGTCTTAAGCCTTTGCTCCATAGAAACCGCTTCGCTGAGATTGTCGTACCCGCCTACCTGCACCTGAATATAGGGTCCGGAATCATCAATAAATGCCGGAAAATCCTGCTCCAGGAGCTCCTTTAGCATTCTCTGCGCATTGCTCCAATTTCTAAAAGAGCCTGTCTGTACCCGGTAATATGCATCCTGCACAACACCTGTACTATTCAATGTATCCAGAATTCCTCTTGCAATTGCCTGTGCAATGTCGTCAAAATTATTATCAAACAACTGATTATCCACATCAGAGTTGATAAATCCAGCCTCAACAAGAACGGCAGGCATCTTTGTTCTTTTCAGCACCACAAGATTCGGACGCGCTTTTACTCCCAAATTAACAAAGCCGATTGCCTCTAATTGCTCGTTAATATTCTGCGCCATCTCATATTTAATTCCGGACAAATCATACACCAGCGTTTCTACACCCGACACCTCATTATCTGTCGGAAATGAATTTCTGTGAATGGATACAAAAAAATCTACGCCGGCATTGTTCGCTTCCATCGCTTTCTGATATGGGGTTTCATACACATCCGTTGTTCTTGTATATTCTACATCAATCCCGTTATTCTGTAATATTTCTCCGACTGCAAGTGTGAGTCTTAAAGCGTCGTCCTTTTCCTGTCTGCCGTTATAAACCGCTCCCGGGTCGCGTCCCCCGTGTGCTAGTTGTTGTTTGCGCAAATATGGTATGTATTCCCCAATATATATGGGGAGTAGAAATGTATTGAGATTAGATAGCCTTTTTCTCCAAGTCCTCACAGTAAACGCT
>CAMNRH010000051.1 GCA_946552115.1 uncultured Lachnospiraceae bacterium | reverse complement strand
ATCACATATCTTACATTGGTTTTTATAGTTTCCACAAACTTTGAAACGGTCTCAGAGCCACTGAGATGGAACATTTCAGGGGCTTCTCTACCTATATCTGTTAATATACCGGTTACTTCATTATAAGGCATTGTGTACCGCTGTGAGAGATAGCGCATGGATGCGGCCAGCTCGCCGTCAGGCCCGCCGAATTGTGTGATGATAACCTGTGCAATTTCAGGATTCGTTTGTGATATTTTTACCGGATGTTGTAATCTTTTTTCATAATTCCACATATATTAGCATCCTCCTTCCTGCCACGGCCATGGACTGCCTATCCATGCCCAGCGCTCTGAGGGAGTGCAGGCGGTGTCAAGCGTCAGAGGTCCGTAATATTTTGCATATTCCTTTAATGCCTGTACCCGTTGTTTCTTAAATTCTTCAAAATATTCCAGTGCATCGGAATCACACGGATGTGTATCGAGATAGAGCTTTACATCATCAACGGCAAAGCTTACTACATTAATCCATTCGAATAATTCTGCACGGCATGGTTTGCTATCTGACATTCTGACAACCTCCTATCCCACAAAATGGTTTGTTGAGCTCCTCAAAGATTGTGCCGCAGTGGAATCCTTTTTCCGCTTCATAAATATTCTGCCATTCCTGCCACGGTACATAGGCCATTGCAAGCGGCATGCCGCTAAGCTCATCATATGTGGTCCGGGTATCGCGGCATACCGGGCATGCCGTTTCCGGACAGGGGGCGTTTGGCGCAGGAGACGCCTGCATCGGGCCGCAGCCTCTTCGTCTCATATACTCCTGCGAATTATATCGGTAATTCGGCATTCTAATGCTCCTTTCAAAAAACATTTACAATAGTATACTATGTAAAAACAGGAAAGGTGTGCCGAAAGGACTTTTTCCGGTTGTTTTTATGTCCGTTAGCAGGTATAATGAAACGATGATGGGAGTGTAGATATATGGCAAGAAGACGGTCAGGGAAGAAAAAGGGCGTTTATTATTTTGATTATAGTATGCTGGCAGTTCTGATATTTTTAGTTTGCTTTGGGCTGGTAATGCTGTATAGCACCAGCTCGTACAGCGCATTGATTGATTACGGCGACAGTATGTATTATTTTAAGAGACAGATTGTATTTTGCGCGGCAGGAATTGCGGGAATGCTTATAGTTTCACGTATTAATTATCATTTCTATATTAAATGGGCAAAATATCTGTATTATATCTCCATTATTTTGATGCTGCTTGTGCAGACGCCGCTTGGAAAGACAGTCAACGGTGCAAGGAGATGGATCAGGCTTCCGATGGGGCAGCAGTTTCAGCCATCGGAGGTTGCTAAAATTGCGGTAATATTATTTATTCCGGTTGTGATTATCAGGCTTGGAAAGGAAGCGAAAACGCTTCGGGGAATCGGGAAAATTCTGCTTTGGGGCGGGATCTCGGCATTTTGTGTATATAAGTTTACGGAGAATTTAAGTACGGCAATTATTGTACTTGGGATTACCTGTGTTATGATTTTTGTGATGCATCCGAAGACGAAGCCGTTTCTTGGGATAGCGGCGGCAGGGATAGCGGCCGTTTATGCCGGAATACAGATACTTGCAAGGGCTGCGGTTACAAGTGACAGCTTCAGACTTCAGAGAATTATTACATGGCTGGATCCGGAGAGGTACGCTTCGGACGACGGTTATCAGACACTTCAGGGCCTTTATGCAATCGGCTCGGGGGGATTTTTCGGGAAAGGACTCGGAAACAGTGCACAGAAGATGATTATCCCGGAAGTACAGAATGATATGATTCTTTCGGTTATCTGTGAGGAGCTGGGAGTGTTCGGGGCGATTATTATACTCGCACTTTTTGCCATGCTTTTGTACAGGCTGTTATTTATCGCGCAGAATGCGCCGGATATGTACGGATCTATGGTGGTGACAGGTATTTTTGCACATATTGCGCTTCAGGTTATTCTGAATGTCGCCGTTGTTACGAATTTTATTCCGACAACGGGTATTACATTGCCGTTTATCAGTTATGGAGGTACGTCGCTTTTGTTTTTGATGGCGGAAATGGGGATTGCATTCGGTGTTTCCGGCAGTATTAAAATAGATGAATAAAAGGCTTTATTTTCCATATAAAGTGTGTTATGATAAATATGTAGTATTGAAAACTACATATAATAGAAATTAAGAACATGCGAAAGGGTATGGAAAGATATGAGCTATAAGGTTGTTGTGGACAGTTGTGGAGAGTTGACAGAGGAGATGAAAGCTTCCGGATATTTTGAAACAGCATCTCTGGAAATTGACGTAAACGGACATCATATTATTGACGATGAGACATTTAACCAGGAAGAATTTTTAAGATATGTAAAAGAGTCACCGGAATGTCCGAAATCTTCCTGTCCTTCACCGGAAAGATATATGGAGGCTTACCGCTGTGAGGCGGAGCATGTATATGCGGTAACGCTGTCGGCAGAACTCAGCGGTTCTTATAACAGCGCAGTGCTTGGGAAGAAACTGTATACGGAAGAGTATGGAGAAAAGGAAATTTATGTGTTTAATTCCCGCTCCGCGTCAATCGGAGAAACATTGATTGCTCTTAAGATTCAGGAGTGCGAAGAGAAGGGGATGCCTTTTAAGGAGGTTATAAAGCGGGTAGAGGACTACATTGCGGAACAAAACACGTATTTTGTATTAGAAACGCTGGAAACTTTAAGGAAAAACGGCAGGCTGACCGGTATAAAGGCGATTGTTGCAACGGCGCTTAATATTAAGCCGGTTATGGGATCGACACCGGAAGGAACAATTCGCCAGCTGGGGCAGGCCAGGGGGATTAAGAAAGCCCTGGCGAAGATGGGCGAGCATATTGTCGCAGATGTAGAAAATTCCAAAGAGAAGATTCTTGCCATCTCACACTGTAACTGCAGGGAACGTGCGGAGGCAGTGAAAGAGATGCTGAAAAGTAAGGCGGATTTTAATGATGTTATCATATTGGAGACCGCAGGAATCAGCAGTATGTATGCCGCTGACGGAGGGATAATTGTAGTTGTATAAACAACGAGTCTGTGCTATAATGAAACAGTTGGGATGTATGCGGCTTTTATGCAGAATTCCTGATAAAGGACAGACTAAGGATAGAAGGAGTTTTACTTATGAGTCAGGAAAAGGTAGACCGATATAAAAAGGAAAAGGCAAATCGAAAGAAGAATATGAAGAAAGAGAAGTTTGCAAATATACTTCGCAAATGTGTGGTAACGCTTGTCGGGCTTCTGCTTATCGTATGGATTGGATATTCTGCCTATAATATGTATGATTCCAATAAAGAGCCGGAGAAAGTGCAGATAGATTATCGTTCCTTTGATGATTTTACACAGAATCTTACGGACGCGTCGGCAGCGGATAACGAAGAGGCGTCACAGGAGTAGATTAAGAGAGCCGTTGCTCCATAAATGAGTATTCATTTATGGAGCAACGGCTCTTTTTTTGCGTAAAAAACTAATTTTGGTAGTTTCCTGATATAAAAATATTTATCTAAAGAAGAGAAATAGTAGTGCGTGCCTGATTTTCCGTAAAAATAAAAAATTTACTTGAAATATATATAAAAGTGTTTTACAATGGTTTCAAGTGGTAGAAAGTGGTGATAAGTGGTTCAAAGTGGTAGAAAAGTGGAGACGCGGGGAGTACGCTTTGAACAAAGAGGAGAGCATGATGTTGAAGGGAGAGTACAGTCATAATATTGACGCCAAGGGCAGATTGATTATTCCGGCTAAGTTTCGTGACGATCTGGGGGAGAATTTCGTCATAACTAAGGGGATGGAGAACTGCCTGTATGTATACCCGGAAAACGAATGGACAGCCTTTGAAGAACAGCTTAACAACCTGCCGACCACCACAGACAAAAAAGCCCGTGCTTTTGCATATTTTTTCCAGGGGAGTGCAACGGATGGAGATTTGGATAAGCAGGGCAGGACATTGATTCCGTCTGTTCTGAGAACATATGCAGGACTGGATAAGGAGGTTGTGTTTATCGGTATGGGGAAGCGTGCCGAGATATGGGACAAGGCCAGATGGGATGAAAAGAACGCTGAAGTGGAGCTTAGTATTGAAGATATCGCATCGGATATGGAAGCGAATGGGTTCAGTATCTAGAGGGAGAAGATATGGAATTCAGACACGAATCAGTATTACTGAAAGAGACAGTTGAGGGACTGAATGTAAAGCCGGACGGCATCTATATAGATGGAACGCTCGGGGGAGGCGGTCATGCATATGAGATATGCAGGCGTCTCGGTAATAAGGGAAGGTTTGTAGGAGTAGATCAGGATGCTGCAGCGATAGAGGCTGCGGGTCAGCGGTTAAAGGACTTCGGGGAGAAGGTTACAATAATAAGAAGCAATTATTGTAATATGAAGTCGCAGCTTCAAAAAATTAACATTGACAGGGCCGATGGGATCGTTCTTGATCTGGGCGTATCGTCTTACCAGCTTGATACGGCAGAACGGGGATTCTCCTACCGCGAGGATGCGCCTCTGGATATGAGAATGGATACACGTCAGGGATGGACGGCCAGAGACATCGTCAATGAATACAGTGAGACGGAGCTCTATCGTGTAATACGGGACTACGGAGAGGACAAGTTTGCAAAAAACATTGCAAAGCATATTGTGGCAGCACGAAAGAGGAATCCTGTTGAAACGACAGGGGAATTGGCAGAAATTATTAAGGGAGCCATTCCCATGAAATATCAGAAAAAATCCGGACATCCGGCAAAACGGACGTTTCAGGCGATTCGTATTGAGCTGAACAGAGAGCTGGAGGTTCTTAAGGAATCATTAGATGATATGATTGAGTTATTGAATCCGGGTGGAAGATTATGTATCATAACATTTCATTCTCTGGAGGACAGAATTGTAAAAAGTTCTTTCAGAAAGAATGAAAATCCTTGTACATGTCCGCCGGATTTTCCGGTATGTGTGTGCGGGAATGTTTCAAGGGGGAGAATTGTGACAAGGAAGCCCATCCTGCCGGGAGAAGAGGAACAGGAAAATAACAGCCGCTCAAAAAGTGCGAAGCTTCGAATTTTTGAGAGGAGATAATCATTTATATAAAAAGAGGTGAGTTTAGATGGCAGCGAGGCGTGTGCAGACAGGCAGGCAGAGGAACAGGGCAGCAAGGCAGATGTACGTATATGGAAATGTTGCGGCAAAGCCGTCCTGCGAGCCGACAAGACGCGAGGAGGAAGAGCAGAGAAAGCAGACAAGCAGTCAGGTAAGGAAAAACCGCAGATATGCGCTGCGCATGAATCCAGGATATGTGATGTTTCTTACGGTTGCAGCCATATGTGCTCTTTTTATCTGTGTGAATTATGTAAAGCTTCAGTCGAGGATAACAAAATGCTCCGAAAATATTACGGCGCTGCAGGCTGAACTTACCGACATGAGAGAGGAAAATAATACCAGATATAATTTTGTAATGGATTCGGTAAATCTTGACGAAATCAGGACGAAAGCGCAGGATGAGCTTGGTATGGTATATGCGTCTGAGGATCAGATTATAGAGTATACCAGTCCCTCCGCAGATTATGTGAAGCAGTATGAGACAATACCCGAGGACGGTGTTATTGCCCAATCGGATAAGGGTGTAGATTAGGTGTTATTATGGCTGGCGGAGTGAAAAAAAAGAGAAGGATATTCAAAAGAAAATTCACCAAACTAATGCAGAAAAAGCTAGTAATGCTCTTTATAGGGATCGTACTGGCTTTTGCTGTTCTGGTAGGGAGAATTACATATATCAATGCGTCGAACGGGGAGAAATATTCGAAGCTGGTATTGGATCAGCAGCAGTATGGAAGCCGTGCAATTCCTTTTAAACGGGGCGATATTGTAGACAGAAACGGGACAAAGCTGGCGACAAGCACCCGTGTTTATAATGTAATACTTGATGTCAGGATGATGATGAGCGATGAGAAGTACGTACAGCCTACGATAGACGTTTTGGAGGAGCTTTTCGAGCTGAAAGAAGAGGAAATACGCGCGCTGGCAGAGGAAAATCCCTCCAGCAGATATTCCGTCCTGTTAAAGGGGATTGATTATGATAAGGCGAAAGAATTTGAAAAGATAGACAATGATGACGAGAACTACCCGAATGTAAACGGCATCTGGCTGGAGGAGGATTATGTCCGTACTTATCCGTATGACTCTTTAGCCAGTGATGTAATCGGATTTACCGTTGACGGAAATGTGGGGAGTAACGGGATTGAGGACTACTATAATTCCGTGTTAAACGGAACGGACGGAAGAGTATACGGCTATCAGGATGAGGATGCGGCGTTTGAAAGGACAGTAAAGGAGCCTGAAAACGGAAACACGGTTGTATCCACCATTGATTTGCAGGTGCAGAGTATTGTAGAAAAGCATATTCTTAAATTTAATGAAAAGCACCGAAACAGCTCATGGACAGGCGAGGGAAGCAAAAATACTGCAGTGATTGTTATGAATCCTCAGAACGGGGAGATTTTGGCAGAGGCATCCTATCCGAATTATGATTTGAATCATCCGAGGGATTTAAGCGCTTATTATTCGGAGGAGACGTTAAAGGAGATGGCGGACGAGCAAAAGCTTGACGCCCTGTACTCGCTGTGGAATAATTTCTGCGTCAGTGAAACCTTTGAACCCGGATCCACAATTAAGCCCTTTACAGTGGCGGCAGGTCTTGATCTTGGTAAACTGTCGGGAGAAGAATCATACACCTGCAACGGCTTTGTGCAGACAGAGGAATGGAAAATTAAATGTAACAATGAATCCGGGCACGGTGTGCAGACCTTAAAAGAGGCGGTAGAAAATTCCTGCAATGTAGCTCTTATGGATATCGGAGCGGAGCTTGGAGTTAAAGACATGGTCAGGTATCAGAAAGTCTTCGGATTCGGTGAGTACTGTGGTATAGACCTTCCGGGAGAGATGGCAGGGCTTCTCTATTCGGAGGAGGATATGGATGAGGTGGCATTGATTACGAATGCGTTCGGACAGAATTTTACCGTGTCCATGACACAGCTTGCGGCATCCTTTTGCTCATTGATTAACGGAGGCAATTATTATGAGCCGCATGTTGTAAAGCAGCTTCAGGATGAAAACGGCAATGTGACGGAAAATAAAAATCCGGTTCTTATAAAGCGGACTGTTTCGAAAGAGACGAGTGATATTCTAAAGGATTATATGCTGGGAGTTGTAAAAGAGGGAACCGGTTCGGCCGCGGCGGTGAAAGGATATGACGTGGGAGGAAAGACGGGAACAGCGGAAAAGCTTCCCCGTGATGAGAAGAAGCATCTTTTGTCATTTATCGGCTATGCGCCGCAGGATAATCCGCAGGTGGTAGTATATGCGGTGGTTGATGAAGTAAATTCTGAGGTTCCTACAGACGGAAAGCTTGCTCCAGGGCTTGCGGCAGATATTATGAAAGAAATATTTCCATATCTCGGAGTACCAAAATCTGCATCAGATAAAGAAGAATAAAAGAATAACCTCGAAGAAGTTTTAATAAGTTATAAAAACAACTTTTTCGGGGTTTTTATAATTATGAAGAATAAAACATATAATAAGAAGAAAATGCTTGTCGTATTTGTCTGTGCGACGGCAGTCATACTTGGGCTTGTGGGACGCCTTGTCTATCTGATGGTGTTTGACGCAGAGTACTATCAGAAAAAGGCGGAGGCGCTTCATGAGCGTGAGCGTGAGATAAAGGCGGCAAGAGGAGAGATTGTTGACGCCAATGGCACGGTGCTTGCTACGAATAAGACGGTGTGTACAATATCGGTGATTCACAGCCAGATTACGGATGCAGAGCGGGTGATTAAAGAACTGTCGGGTATACTTGAAATGGACGAAAAGACGGTGAGGGAGCGGGTAGAAAAGGTATCCTCTATGGAGCGGATTAAGACAAATGTGGAGAAGGAGACCGGCGATGCAATACGGAATCTGGAGCTTGACGGCGTAAAGGTTGATGAAGATTTTAAACGGTATTATCCGTATGATGAGCTGGCTTCTAAGGTGCTTGGGTTTACGGGAGGAGATAATCAGGGGATTATCGGACTGGAGGTAAAGTACGAGGACTATTTAAAGGGAAAGAACGGAACGATTCTTACAACTACCGATGCAAGAGGAGTGGAGCTGGATGCGGTGGCGGAAGACAGAATTGAACCGGTGGCGGGAAATACATTGCAGATTAGTATGGATTATAACATCCAGATGTATGCGCAGCAGATGGCGGAAAAGGTTATGGAGGAAAAGCAGGCGGATAAGGTGGCGATTCTGCTTATGAATCCGAAAAACGGAGAGATTATCGCGATGGTAAATGTTCCGGAGTTTAATTTGAACGAGCCGTTTACTCTGAATACGGGCGTGGATGAGGAGAAGCTTTCGGATGAAAAGAAACAGGATGCCCTGAATCAGATGTGGAGAAACGGGTGCATCAATGACACCTATGAGCCGGGTTCTACTTTTAAGATCATTACCGCGTCCGCCTGTCTGGAGGAAAAGGTAGTATCCCTTACGGACAGTTTCAGCTGTCCCGGATACCGGACGGTGGAGGATAGGAAGATTCGCTGTCATAAAGTGGGCGGACACGGCGCGGAGACCTTTGTCGAAGGAATTCAGAATTCCTGCAATCCGGTTTTTATTGAAATCGGGCTTCGTCTTGGCGCGTCACGTTTCTGTGATTATTTTAAGCAATTTGGCCTTATGGGGATGACGGGAGTGGATCTTCCGGGCGAAGCATCCACTATTATGCATAAAAAAGAGGATATCGGTCAGGTAGAGCTTGCAACCATAAGCTTCGGACAGTCCTTTCAGGTGACGCCGATGCAGATGGCCGCTACGGTCAGCTCTCTGGTGAACGGAGGGACGAGAGTGACGCCGCATTTTGGCGTGCGTGTGCTGGACGATGAGGGGGAGGCGATAGAAACTTTCTCCTATGGTACGGGGAAGCGTATTATATCTAAGGAAACGTCGGAGACGATGCAGATGCTTTTAGAAAGCGTTGTGTCGGAAGGCTCCGGAAAAAATGCCTATGTAGAAGGATATCATATCGGAGGGAAAACGGCTACGTCTCAGACACTTCCGAGAAGTGCGAATAAATATATCTCCTCATTTATCGGCTTTGCGCCTGCGGACGATCCGCAGATATTGGGAATGTGTGTCATCTATAACCCTCAGGGCGTATATTATGGCGGGACGATTGCAGCGCCGGTAATCGGGGATATTTTTGAAAATATATTCCCGTATCTTGGCATTGAAAAAGACTGAAAAATGAAGTATACTATGTAAGGTTAGAGGAAAGATAACAAAAGAGGCTAAGAGGTGGATTATGGATTATACAGTATTTGTTCCGGTGATTATTGCGTTTGTGTTAAGCGTCGTTATGGGACCGGTGATTATTCCGGTGTTGAGAAAGCTTAAGATGGGGCAGACCGAGCGTGAGGAAGGCGTAAAATCTCATCTGAAAAAAGCAGGTACGCCGACAATGGGGGGCGTAATTATTTTGCTGAGTGTTGTAGTGACTTCCGTATTTTACATCAGGGATTATCCGAAAATTATCCCGATTTTATTTGTTACGCTTGGATTTGGGCTGATTGGATTTTTAGACGATTATCTGAAAGTGGTGTTAAAGCGTTCGGACGGTCTGTTTCCGATGCAGAAGATGGCGCTTCAGATTGTTGTAACGGCAATTTTTGCTTTTTATCTTGTGAAATTTACCGATGTATCGTTGGCGATGCTGCTTCCATTTTCCGGAGGGAAATATCTGGATATCGGATGGCTGTCCATTCCGCTTTTATTTTTTGCCGTTATCGGCACTGTGAACGGAACAAATTTTACAGATGGTCTGGACGGACTTGCGTCCAGTGTTACGGTGCTTGTCGCCACTTTTTTTACCGTAGTCGCGGTCGGAACCAGGAGCGGAATTGAGCCGGTGACCTGTGCGGTTGTAGGGGCGCTTCTTGGATTTCTGCTATTTAATGTGTATCCGGCCAGTGTGTTTATGGGAGATACCGGATCGCTGGCTCTCGGAGGATTTGTGGCATCCACGGCCTATATGCTTCAGATGCCGGTATTTATATTAATTGTAGGATTGATTTATCTGGTAGAAGTATTATCTGTTATGATACAGGTGACATATTTTAAAAAGACCGGAGGAAAAAGAATCTTTAAAATGGCTCCCATTCACCATCATTTTGAGCTTTGCGGATGGTCGGAGACGAGAGTCGTCGCGGTATTTTCCATTGTAACAGCGATTCTCTGCCTGATTGCGCTGATGGCGATGTAGGCGGTGGAGAAAAGGTACAGTTGGTTTTAGGAGGAACAGGATGGAAGTAGCAGGGAAAAAGGTGCTTGTATTTGGCTCTGGTATCAGCGGAATTGGGGCGGTAAAGCTTTTAAATGGGCAGAAAGCGGAAGTAATTCTATATGATGGGAATGAAAAGCTTGACAGGGATAAGATAAAAGAGCAGTTGGGAGCGCACGCGGAGGCAAGGCTTGTTATCGGTGCGTTTCCGGAGGGGCTTTTAGAGGAGCTGAAGCTTGTAGTATTGAGTCCGGGAGTTCCGACAGATTTGCCGGTGATTTTAAAGATGCGTGAAAAGGGGATTCCTGTTATCGGAGAGGTGGAGCTTGCTTACGAATACGGGAAAGGGGATGTCCTTGCGATTACCGGTACGAATGGCAAGACAACGACGACGACACTTCTCGGTAAAATTATGAAAAACTACAGGCCGGATGATGTATTTGTAGTAGGGAATATCGGCAATCCCTATACCGTTGCGGCCGGAAAGATGACGGAAAGCTCCATTGCAGTTGCGGAGATGAGCAGCTTTCAGCTTGAGAGCATTAAGGCCTTTCGTCCGAATGTGAGCGCGATTCTCAATTATACTCCGGATCATTTAAACCGTCATCACACGATGGAAGCGTATATTGCCGCGAAAGAAAATATTGCGCGCAATCAGAGGGCCGGTGATTATTGTATCCTGAATTATGAAGAGGAAATTATGCGGGAATTTGGAAAGAATCTTAAGTGTCAGGTTCTATATTTCAGCAGCCGGCGTAAACTAGAAAGAGGAATCTATCTCGACGGGGATAGTATCATTTATAAAAACCCGGAGGAAGTTACGGTGTGTAATATTTCCGAGCTTCAGATTCCTGGCCTGCATAATTATGAAAATGTTATGGCTGCCGTTTTGATGGCGGCGGTATATGGCGTGCCCATGAATATCATACGTGATACGATTCGTGGATTTAAAGGGGTAGAGCACCGGATTGAGTATGTGACAGAGAAATCCGGCGTCGTATATTATAATGATTCCAAAGGAACGAACCCGGATGCGGCGATTAAGGGAATCCAGGCGATGAACCGTCCGACAATCCTGCTTGGCGGCGGATATGATAAGAATTCGGAATATACGGAGTGGATAGAGAGCTTCGGCGGAAAGGTAAAGAAGCTGATTCTTATGGGAGCTACAAAAGAAAAGATTGCTGCGGATGCGGAAAAATGCGGCTTCCATGATTATGTGTATGCGGACACCTTTGAGGAGGCGGTTCATTTGGCGGCAGAGCTTGCCGAACCGGGAGAAGCGGTGCTTTTGTCGCCGGCGTGCGCAAGCTGGGGAATGTTCCCGAATTATGAAGTACGTGGAGAGAAGTTTAAAGAGATTGTAAATTCCTTGTAAGGAGTGCGTGGCGGATTGATTCGACGGGAAAAGGGAAAATATGATTATACGCTTCTGACTGCGTTAGGTTTTCTGATTATTATGGGACTTGTGATTCTTTACAGCACAAGTGCTTATAACGGTGAGGTCAAGTTTCATGATGAATTCTACTATTTGAAAAAGCAGGTGTTTGCAACAAGCCTTGGAATTGCGGCTATGTTTTTTGTGGCGGAGATGGATTATCATATATGGAAATCCGTCGCATACCTCGGATATCTGGCCGCGGTTCTTTTAGCACTTGCGGTAATATTTGTAGGAGAGGAATATAATGGGTCCAAAAGATGGCTGTCTTTGGGCCCTCTTTCTTTTCAGCCCTCCGAATTTGCAAAAGTGGCGGTAATTCTGTTTCTTGCGGTTATCGTGACAAAGAACGTAAAGGATATGGGGAAGATGAAAACGCTCATGAAAATTATGGTGTCGATTCTTCCGATTGTAGGGCTCATCGGAGCAAGCAATCTAAGCACGGCGATTATCATTCTTGGGATAGGAGTTATCCTTGTATTCGTTGCGAGTCCCAGGTACGGGCAGTTTATCGTAATGGGTTTAATCGGCGTCGGATTTATGACGGTGTTCCTTGCCCTTGAGAGCTACCGGCTGGAGCGGTTGGAAATCTGGCGGAATCCGGAAAAATTTGAAAAGGGCTATCAAACGCTTCAGGGACTGTATGCCATCGGCTCCGGAGGACTTTTCGGGAGAGGGCTCGGCGCGAGCGTACAGAAGCTGGGCTTCGTTCCCGAGGCACAGAACGATATGATCTTTTCCATTGTCTGCGAGGAGCTCGGATTATTCGGGGCAGGATTTCTGCTTATCTTATTTTTAATCCTGATTTGGCGCTTTTTCGTAATTGCAACCCATGCAAAGGACTTATTTGGAGCATTAATCGCAACCGGGGCAATGGCACATATGATGATACAGGTCATCCTGAATATTGCAGTCGTAACAAACACCATCCCCAACACAGGAATTACGCTGCCATTCATAAGCTACGGCGGTACCTCCGTCGTATTCCTTCTGATTGAAATGGGGCTTGTCCTAAGCGTGTCAAGAGTGATACAATGAACGCATAGCGACGAGCGCAGCCGCATGCAGAGAGCCCCCGGGGACAACTGCTTGCAGCTGCCCCCGGGGGCTCTCTGCATGCGGCTATGTGAGTGCAACGAACACTGAGGGAACGAAGTTCCCGAAGTGCGAGGAAAGGACACTGAGGGAACGAAGTTCCCGAAGTGCGAGGAAAGGACACTGAGGGAACGAAG
>CAMNRH010000050.1 GCA_946552115.1 uncultured Lachnospiraceae bacterium | reverse complement strand
CTGTACTGGGATTTTGCCATTTTCTTTCATATAAAAATCTAATTCAATAATTTTAGTCACTTCCTTTGCCTATCGCTATGTTATCATATACGATAACTTTTGTCAAACACATTATAACATTTCAGCCATAATAAAAACCCACAAACAAAATCTGTCTGTGGGTTTTCTGTCTCTTTTCTGTTCGTAAATAACTGCTTATCTCTTGCTGAACTGCGGCGCTCTTCTCGCTGCTTTGAGACCGTATTTCTTACGCTCTTTCATACGTGGATCACGGGTTAAGAAGCCTGCTTTTTTTAGCACCGGCCTGTAATCCGGGTCTGCCTCAAGAAGGGCTCTTGCGATACCGTGACGGATTGCTCCCGCCTGTCCTGTATATCCGCCGCCTTTTACATTCACGATTACATCAAACTTTCCCTCTGTATCTGTCGCTGCCAACGGCTGACGAACAACTACCTTTAATGTCTCCAGTCCGAGATAATCGTCAATATCTCTTTTATTTATCGTAATATTACCTGTTCCCGGTACTAAGTATACTCTTGCCACTGATTTTTTTCTTCTTCCTGTTCCGTAGAATTTTGCTTTAGCCACTGTAATATCCTCCTTTCAACCTTTCCTTAAAATTTCAGCTCTACCGGTTTCTGAGCCTGCTGCTCATGCTCTGGTCCGGCATATACATGAAGCTTCTTATACATTGCTCTTCCTAAAGGTCCTTTCGGAAGCATTCCTTTTACTGCAAGTTCAACAACTCTTTCCGGCTTCTTGTCCATCATCTCCGCCAATGTAGTCTCTTTCATACCACCTACATAATCAGAATGATGATAATAAATCTTCTGATCCAGCTTTCGGCCGGTCACTTTAACTTTCTTTGCATTTACAATGATTACATAATCACCTGTATCTACATGCGGTGTAAATTCTGGTTTGTTCTTTCCTCTTAAAACCTTAGCAACCTCTGATGCCAAACGGCCTAACGTACATCCGGCAGCATCAACTACATACCACTTTCTCTCAATCTTATCTGGATTAGCCATATAAGTTTTCATTGGTTTCCCTCCTGTAAAATCATAATCTACATTACAATAACTCTATCGAAACCAGCAAGGCTCCGGGGCTTTGGCTCCTTAACTGTTTCTTCTTTCGTCATACTGATTTATTATATTATACGCTCCCATGCGTGTCAACAGTTTTTCCGGAAAATTTCCGTCAAAAAACTGTTTCTTTCTTTGTTTTTGATGCTATAATAATCTCGTATGTCTATAAGTATCAGAAATAACGTATCCTTATACTCTGCTGTAAAATTGGGGGAATGTATTTTATGAATCAACATGTGGATCTTCTTCATGGTCCTGTACTAAAGTCTCTTACAAAACTTGCCGTACCGATTATGGCAACCTTTTTAATACAAATGGCGTATAATCTGACCGATATGATTTGGATTGGACGGGTCGGGAGCGACGCCGTGGCGGCCGTAGGAGCGGCAGGCATGTACATGTGGCTTTCAAACGGTGTAAGCACGCTTGCGAAAACAGGCGGGCAAGTGCTGGTCGGACATGCTCTGGGCGCCGGACATGAAAAAGAAGCGTCTGAATATTCCAAAAATGCTTTCGGCCTGACAATCATCCTCGGTCTTTTATTCGGAATTATATGTGCGTTATTTTCATCGCCGCTGATTGCATTTTTTAAGCTGAACAGCGCCCATGTCATAGCTGATGCGGAAATTTATATTAAAATTACCGGAGGACTGGTTATTTTCTCCTTTTTAAACCAGACCTTTACAGGCATTTTCACCTCAATGGGGAACAGCCGCGCTGCATTTCTTGCCACTACTACCGGATTGATTATAAATATCGTACTTGACCCGATGCTCATCTTCGGCATCGGCCCTTTTCCGAAGCTTATGGTTATGGGCGCGGCGATCGCAACTATTGCCGCACAGGCAATTGTTACCTTGATGTTTTTATATTATGCGTCAAAGGATACGGTTATTTTCAAAGGATTGCATATTTTCCATATACCTGACGCCGGGCATGCCGCCGCCATTATAAAAATTGGATTCCCAACCTCTGTACAAAGCATTGTGTTTACCGGAATTTCCATGATTATTGCAAGACTGATTGCAGGCTACGGCGACGCTGCGGTAGCCGTTCAAAAGGTCGGCTCTCAAATTGAATCTATTTCATGGATGACGGCGGACGGATTTGCGGCCGCGGTAAATTCCTTTATCGCCCAAAATCACGGCGCCGGAAATAAAGAACGCATTAAAAAGGGATATTCCGCAGCCATGCTTGTCGTACTTCTCTGGGGACTGATATGCACTTTTCTTCTAATGGTATGCCCCGCTCCTATTTTCCGAATTTTTATCACGGAAAAGGCTATCCTGC
Organism: uncultured Lachnospiraceae bacterium; assembly: GCA_946552115.1. Lineage (GTDB taxonomy): Bacteria > Bacillota > Clostridia > Lachnospirales > Lachnospiraceae > CAPEBR01. The sequence goes on along the minus strand of CAMNRH010000050.1, from coordinate 10,747 downwards.
CCCTGGGAGTTGATTACCTGTTCATTTTAGGTGTCTCGCAGCTTTTCATGAGCGTGGAAATAACGACTGCAGGCGCATTTTCCGGGTTTGGCCATACAATCCCGCCTTCCATTATCAGTATTTTATTTACTGCGATGCGGATTCCGATGGCCTTTGCGCTTACCCGCACGCCGTTAGGCCTTAACGGGGTCTGGTGGAGCATTACAATATCCAGCATTTTTAAAGGCGTGCTCCTTCTGATTTGGTTTTTAGTTTATTTAAGGAAAGAAATGTGCTATACTAATCGGGTATTACATAATAAGGAAGGTGTATAGTAATGTGGGCTTATAACAGTGTATTTTATCAAATATATCCTATCGGATTCTGCGGTGCGCCGATTCACAACGACGGCGTATGCGTTCCAAGAATCAGGAAGATCCTTGACTGGTCCGACTATTTAAAAGAACTAGGAGTAAATTCCATCCTTTTAAATCCGATTTTTGAATCCGACAATCACGGCTACGATACCCGGGATTTCCGCTCTGTCGACTGCCGTCTCGGTACAAATGAGGATTTTGCCGGGGTTTGTAAAAATCTCCACGAACACGGCGTAAAAATTGTTTTGGACGGAGTATTTAACCATGTAGGACGGGGCTTCTGGGCATTTAAGGATGTGCGGGAGAAACGCTGGGATTCTCCCTATAAAGATTGGTTTCACATTAATTTTGACGGAAACAGCTGTTTTAACGACGGCTTTTGGTATGAGGGCTGGGAAGGACATTTTGAACTGGTAAAGCTGAATCTTAAAAATCCCGCCGTTATAGACTATCTGCTTGACTGTGTCAAATTCTGGATTGAAAAATTCGGTATTGACGGACTACGGCTTGATGTAGCCTACTGTCTGGACCACAATTTCATGAGACGGCTCCGCTCTTATGTACAGCAGTTAAAACCGGACTTTGTACTAATCGGAGAAGTATTATTCGGAGATTACAACCTGATTGTAAATGACGACATGCTGCATAGCTGCACGAACTACGAATGCTACAAAGGCATTTTCTCAAGCTTCAATTCCATGAACCTTTTTGAAATCGCCCATTCCCTGCACCGCCAGTTCGGAGGCGACGAATGGTGCATCTACCGTGGAAAGCATCTTATGACTTTCGCAGATAACCATGACGTCACAAGACTTGCCAGCATTTTGACTAATAAAGAGCACATCCCTCTTGCTTACGGACTGCTCTTTGGTATGCCCGGCATTCCCTGCCTGTATTATGGAAGCGAATGGGGTGAGGAGGGCGTAAAAGCGCCGGACAACGACTATGCCTTAAGACCCTGCCTTGATGAACCAAAGCCGAATTCTCTTACCGATTATATTAAGCTTCTGATTCGTACGAGACAGGAAAGTGACGCCCTCTGCAACGGCGCCTATAAAAATATCGTTATCCAGAACCATCAGCTTATATTTGAGAGAGCCGCCGAAACAGAACGTGTAATTGTCGCGGTTAACGCTGCTGATTATTCTTATACGGCACAGCACGGAGACTTAAACGGCGCTGTAACAAATCTTCTGACCGGAGAAGAAATAGCTTTAAACGGAAGCCTGACGCTTCCTCCATATAGCGTCATGTATCTGAAATAACAATTGGGGACGGGGTTTTTCTAAAAAACCCCCGTCCCCAATTGTTATTTACAGCATCCCGCGATATATATTCTCGACGTCCTTCTGTCTCAGAGAAACGAATCCCTCACATGTTCCTGTCCGCCCGTCTCCGTAACAGCAGCTGTGTGCCAGCCTTTCGATGTCTTCTTCTTTCGCTCCAAGCTCTTCAAAATTCTTCGGCATTCCGATGGAAATTAAAAATCTCCTTAACGCCTCAATTCCCTCTGCCGCAGTTTTCGCCGGGTTGTTAAAATCCATCTGGCAGCCCCATACTCTTACTGCAATCTGAGCAAAACGCATAACATCCTGATTCATATTATAGGAAAATACTGCGGGCATAACCACCGCAAGCCCTGCGCCGTGTGCGCAGTCATAGAGCGCTGATAATTCATGTTCTATATTATGACTTATCCAGTCCTGCTCTCTTCCGACACCGCAGGAATTATTGTGAGCCATCATACCCGCCCACATAATATTTGCGCGCGCATCATAGTGATTCGGATTTTCTATCACACGCGGTCCTTCATGCACCATTGTCAGCATCAGGGCTTCTATCATACGATCCGTACACTCAACCTCCTTTGTATTAGTCAGATAGCGTTCATACAAATGCGCTATAATATCGGTAATTCCGCATGCAGTCTGATACGCCGGAAGCGTCTGTGTAAGCGCAGGATTCATAACCGTAAACTTCGGTCGTAAGGCTTCGCCTGTCGCTCCGCGCTTATACATTCCCTCCTCCTTTGTAATGACAGAATCCGGGGAACCCTCGCTGCCTGCTGCCGAGATGGTAAGCACGATTCCTAATGGCAATGCCTCCTCTACGGGTACACCCTGGTAATAATCCCAGAAATCCCCGCTATAGGGCACGCCCGCTGCAATTACCTTGGCGGAATCAATGGTGCTTCCTCCGCCTACAGCAAGAATAAAATCAACCTTTTCTTTTCTGCAAAGCGCAATCCCTTCATATACAAGACCGCTCCGCGGATTTTGCTTCACGCCGCCAAGCTCAATGTATCCGATGCTCTCTTTCTCCAATGATTTCTTTACCCGCTCCAATAGTCCCGAACGGACAACCGAACCTCCTCCGTAGTGAAGCAGTACTTTCGACCCTCCAAAGCGCCTCACATACTTTCCTGTCTCATTCTCGCTCTCTTTTCCAAACACAAAATAAGTTGGCGAATAAAAAGTAAAATTGTCCATAATAGCCTCCTTCGTCTCCGTTTATCAATATATAACACCCCTGGCATCATATAATTATATTATAGCACAATTTTACTCCGACCTGCTAAAGGGAATTATTTTACTGCTTTAAATGCCTCTTCCAAATCCTCAATAATATCCTCAATATTCTCTGTTCCAATTGATAAACGTACGGTATTCGGCTTAATTCCCTGGTCTGAAAGCTCTTCCTTCGTGCACTGACTGTGCGTAGTTGTTGCAGGATGAATTACAAGCGATTTCACATCCGCCACATTTGCAAGCAGGGAGAATAATTCCAGATTATCAATGAAATCTTTCGCCTTCTTCGCGTCGCCCTTCATCTCAAAGGTAAAGATTGAACCTCCCCCCTTCGGAAAATACTTTGCATATAACGCCTTTTGCTCTTCGTCTGCCGTTACGGACGGATGATTCACTGCCTCTACCTGCGGATGAGCTTTCAAATATTCTGCTACTTTTAACGCATTTTCCACATGCCGCTCCACACGAAGAGATAAGGTTTCCAGTCCCTGCAGGAAAATAAATGCATGGAACGGTGAAAGCGTTGCACCCGTATCCCGAAGCAGAATTGCACGAATTTTCGTTACAAATGCCGCTGCTCCGACTGCCTTTGTAAAGCTGATTCCATGATAGCTTGGATTCGGCTCTGTCAGTGACGGAAACTTGCCGGAGGCTTCCCAGTCAAATTTTCCGCTGTCTACAATCACTCCCCCGACTGTCGTCCCATGTCCGCCGATAAACTTTGTTGCGGAATGAACTACAATATCCGCGCCATACTCAATCGGCCTTACAAGATACGGCGTCGCAAATGTATTGTCGATCACAAGCGGAATTTTATGCGCGTGAGCAATGCCCGCAATCCTCTCTATATCTACAACATCGGAATTCGGATTACCCAAAACCTCGATAAAGACTGCTTTTGTATTCTCCTGAACCGCCTCCTCCACCGCGGCATAATCGAAAATATCAACAAAGGTTGTATTTACCCCGTACTGCGGAAATGTATGTGCCAGATAATTGTAAGTTCCGCCGTAAATATTTTTCGCGGAAACAATATGATCCCCGTTCTGTGCAAGATTCTGGAATGTATAAGAGATCGCCGCCGCTCCGGATGCTACCGCGAGCGCTGCAACGCCTCCTTCTAACGCTGCGATTCTTTTCTCAAATACATCCTCCGTCGGGTTGGTAAGTCTTCCGTAAATATTACCCGCATCAGACAGACCAAATCTCGCCGCCGCATGCTCACTGTTATGAAACACATAGGAAGAGGTCTGGTAAATTGGCACCGCCCTTGAATCTGTTACGGAATCCGCCTGTTCCTGCCCCACATGAAGCTGCAATGTCTCAAATTTAAATTCTCTCTCTGCTCTTGTTTTTTTACTCATAATCCTTCTCCTTTTCTGATTTTTATACAAAATATATTTCCTACTCATTTGATAGGATTACTATATCATGATACATTTTATCTGTCTAATACATAAAAAAAAGGGTTGGCTATAGGCATAAACTATAACCAACCCTTTTATCAAATGTCCCTAAATCGGACGATATTTCTTTATTTCCTCCAGATATTTCTCTCCCAATGGACTGAGGGTCATCCCTTTCCTTTTAATATAACCGATCGACATACGCTCATCGGATTTTAACTTAACCGCACAGTACTCCCCGCCATTTAAAATCTCGCAGATAATCCCACAACACAACGTATACCCGTTAAGCCCTTTCATAAGGTTCAAAAGCGTCGCCCTGTCATTTGCTCGGATCAGCTGCTTATACTCATATGTGCTTAAGACCTCTTCGGCAAAATAAAAGGAATTGTAATTGCCCTGCTCAAACGCAAGACAGGGATAAGCCCCCAGCTCCTCTAACGTAACCTCTGATTTTTCGGACAGCGGATTCCCTTTCCACATATAGGCATAAATCTCACATTCCATAAGAGGGGAAAAAACAAGCTCTGATTCCCGAAACAATCTGCCAAGTACCTTTTCATTAAACTCATTGAGAAAAAGAATCCCTATTTCACTCCGAAAATTTTTTACATCCTCAATTACCTCATAGGTTTTTGTTTCCCGGACTGCAAACTCGTACTCATCCATCCCGAACTGCTTCACCATCTCTACAAATGCATTTACCGCAAAGGCATAATGCTGCATGGAAACCCCGAATTTTTTCTTCACATTCGTCCGCTCAATATAACGCGCTTCGATTAAACCATACTGCTCTACCACCTGTCTGGCATAACCTAAAAACTTCATTCCCTCCTCCGTCGCCGATACGCCCCTGTTACTTCTTCGGAACAATTCCACTCCGATTTCCGTTTCCAGCTCCTTTACGGATTGGGAGAGACTTGGCTGAGAGATAAAAAGCTCTTTTGCCGCTTCATTCATAGACCCCGTATCTGCAACTGTAATAATATATCTTAGCTGTGCCAGTGTCATAGTCCGATTCCTTTCGTCCGTCAATGCTATTCCACAAATAACGGTGTAGAATAATACCTGTCGCCGCTGTCCGGAAGAAGCGCCACAATGGTCTTTCCTTTATTCTCCGGACGCTTCGCAAGCTGAATCGCCGCTGCAAGCGCGGCCCCGGAGGAAATTCCCACAAGGACCCCTTCTTTCCTGGCAATCAGCTTTCCGGTTTCAAACGCGACTTCATTTTCGATTGTAATAATTTCGTCATAAACTTCTGTATTCAACACCTCCGGCACAAATCCCGCACCGATTCCCTGAATTTTATGCGGTCCTACCTTTCCCTCGGAAAGCACCGGGGAGGCAGCAGGCTCCATCGCAACAACTTTAACCTCCGGCTTTTTCGATTTCAGATACTCTCCGACACCTGTAAGCGTACCGCCGGTTCCTACGCCTGCGACAAAAATATCTATCTCTCCGTCCGTATCTTTCCAGATTTCCGGGCCTGTCGTCCTGCGATGCATAGCCGGATTGGCCGGATTCACAAACTGTCCCGCAATAAAGCTGTCCGGGATCTCTTTCGCAAGCTCCTCCGCCTTTGCAATAGCTCCGCTCATCCCTTTTGCCCCCTCTGTGAGAACAACCTCTGCGCCGTACGCTTTCAGAATATTTCTCCTCTCCACACTCATTGTCTCCGGCATGGTAAGAATCATACGATATCCCTTTACTGCCGCAATAGAGGCCAGACCGATTCCGGTATTTCCCGAAGTCGGTTCGATGATTACAGAACCCTCTTTTAAAATTCCTTTTTCCTCCGCATCCTCAATCATTGCCCTGGCAACTCTGTCCTTAACGCTTCCCGCCGGATTAAAATATTCCAGTTTCACAAGAACCCTTGCCTCTAATTCCAAATCCCTTTCAATATTAACCACTTCCACAAGCGGCGTATTTCCGATTAACTCCAATGCGCCCTGATATACGTTTGCCATATTATCTTCCTACCTTTCCTACTGATGTAGTATGATTTATTTTATTGCAAGTATATTCCTATCGGCATCCTTTGTCAATAAAAAAATACCCCTATATGTGATACATCGGTCCCCTTCCTTCCAGCAAATCCGCAAGCGTCACACTCTCCACATATTCATCCACCGTTTTTTGCAGGCCCTCCCAAAAAGAAAGGGTCATACATTCCCCGCATCTTTCGCACTGGTTAGGCGTATTTTCAAGACAGGCAATGGGCGCAAGACTCCCCTCCGCTGTCTTAAGTATTTCTCCGGCCGTATAATCCTTTGGTCTTCGCGAAAGCCTGTAGCCGCCGTTATTTCCCCGATAGCTTGTTACATAGCCCGCCCTTATAAGAAGCGGCATAATCTGTTCCATATATTTTAATGTAATGCCCTGTCTCTTAGAAATATCCTTTAATCGGATATATTCACCGGAATCATGCTCTGCCAAATCTATCATAATGCGCAGGGCATACCGTCCTTTCGTAGAAATCTTCACATTATCGCACTCCTCCCAACAGCATTTTCACTATCTTTTTATTTATGTGTCATAATCCTCCGAAAATTCTTTTTCCCTTTTTTGAGAACGATCCCTTCTCCTGCAAATACTTCTTTTCCGTATGTCCGATGGATATCTGCCACCTTTTCACCGTCTACGGCCACGCCCCCCTGCTGTACGACACGGCGTGCCTCCGCCTTTGACGGCGCCAAAGCGCTCTTTACAAGCATCGTCAAAATATCAATCGCACCGTCTGTAAAATCCTCCTCCTCAAGCTCTGCCGTCGGCATTTCGGAGGCGGCGCCCCGACTGAATAACGCCCTTGCCGCCGTCTGCGCTTTCTCTGCTTCCTCCTCACCGTGAACCAGCTTAGTTAGCTCAAACGCAAGGATTTCCTTTGCAGTATTTAACTGTGCTCCTTCCCATGCATCCATCCTATCAATCTCCTCAAGAGGAAGAAATGTCAGCATACGGATACATTTTAACACGTCGGCATCCGCTACATTTCTCCAGTACTGATAAAACTCAAAAGGCGACGTCTTCTCTGGATCAAGCCATACTGCTCCGCTCTGTGTCTTTCCCATCTTCTTCCCTTCGGAATTAAGAAGAAGCGTAATCGTCATGGCACATGCGTTTTTTCCAAGCTTCCGGCGAATCAGCTCTGTACCGCCAAGCATATTACTCCACTGGTCGTCGCCTCCAAACTGCAGATTGCATCCGTATTTTTCATATAATGCATAGAAGTCATAGCTCTGCATAATCATGTAATTGAACTCAAGAAAGCTTAATCCTCTCTCCAGTCTCTGCTTATAGCACTCTGCCGCAAGCATACGGTTTACGGAAAAATGTGAACCCACATCACGGAGCACATCAATATAATTCAAATCCAGAAGCCAGTCTGCGTTATTCACCATAAGCGCTTTCCCCTCAGAAAAATCAATAAAGCGGCTCATCTGCTTTTTAAAGCACTCACAATTGTGGTCAATGGTCTCTTTCGTCATCATCTGGCGCATATCCGATCTTCCGGACGGGTCGCCAATCATTGCCGTACCGCCGCCGATTAATGCAATCGGCTTATTTCCCGCTTCCTGAAGACGCTTCATCAGGCAAAGTGCCATAAAATGTCCTACGTGAAGACTGTCTGCTGTCGGGTCAAAGCCAATATAAAAAGTCGCCTTTCCGTTATTGACCAGCTCTCTGATTTCCTCCTCGTCTGTCACCTGTGCAATCAATCCTCTTTCTCTAAGTTCCTCATAAATTCCCATAGTCTTCTTCCTTTCTCCTATCCATCTTTATTTTTTACCTTTTATGCTTTTTTAATTTTATATCCTTTATGTACTTTAACATGCCGCCTGACTCCCATCTTTTTTTATAAAGGCGACAAATCCGCAATCTGTAGGATGATCCAAAATATAACATTTTTCATTTTTTCAAATATTTGTCCAGGCCAGGCTGCGAATCTCAAACACTCCCTCCTGTCTCTGCATTGCAAAAATCCAGATTAAAATACAAATAGCCACAAATGGTCCCGCCGTAACAAACGCCACAACATTTGCTTTTACAACAGAAATTGTCTCCTGCTTCTCTTCATAGCCATTTTCAAGATAATATTTTCTCTGCTCCTTATAATTATCTATGATTTTCTGCTTTGACGGGCTGATTTTTGTTTTTTTTGCCATATTTCCCCCTCTTTCTATGCGTTCCTCTTACTTATTTTCCCGCGCATAAAAAAATCCCTATCTTTACAGATAAGGACGAAAAGATTCCGCGGTACCACCTCTCATTCACCGGCAGCTCACGCTGTCGGTCTCATAAGCTGCATGTTTACAGCTTCGGCAGGGATAACGCATGCCAACACGTCGCAGCCTACTTGCAGCTTATCATCTCCGCTTTCGGTGCGCGGCTCAAAGATGTATTCATAATCCATTCTTTCATGCGCCTCTCATCAGCCGGCAGCTTTCTGTATGGGTGTCTGAATTATTACTTCTTCTTATCAAAGCCTTTCACTTGAAAATATGCTAACTGATTTTATAGATTTTGTCAAGTCATACTATGCTGACAAATTTCTGTAATTGTGATATATTATATACAAAGTTTCACACTATTTTCAGTCATGTTATTCTAAAGGAGGAAAACCAAATGCAAAAAACCAACAAAATCATCAGCCGGCTTTTTCTGGCATTATGCCTGATAGCAGGAATCAGCATTCTTTCGCCATACTGCGGCATAAAAGCGGAAGCCGCTTCCGGCTACAAAGAAATCGCAAATTACAACAGCAATAAAAAAATTATAAAAAACGGCAAATATTATTTTAAATATGACTCGTCCAACCGTTATTTTCTCATGTCCACAAAAAAGAACAGCGGTTACAAAAAAACTCCTATTCGCAGCTATAACGCTTACGGAAACGGCAAACAGGCGTTTTACATACGCGACGGGCTCTTATGTAAATATACTTATGCCTCCCGCAAAGAAACCAGGCTTAAAAAATTATCGGTAAAAGGAGATGAAAGCTTTCATATCAGCACCATTTATGGAAACCAGATTTTCCTGACAAAAAATTCTTTCTATCAGTGGAAGCATTGGACATACACTTATAATATTAAAACAAAAAAATTCAGGCATGCGGTCTCCCGTTGCACAATAACTACCCGCAGCGGAAAATATGTCCTCGGGCAAAACGAGTACCGCACAGATATAAGCCCTTATCCGATCACTCTTTACAAAATAAAATCCTCTGGCCTTTCTAAAGTGAAAAAGCTGACAAACCTCGGCACATCCGGAACCTTTATAGGCAAAAAGATTTATTACGTACAATACCAGAATAAGTTAATGAGTAAAGCGACCCTATACCGCTGTGACCTGAGTGGCTCAAACAAAAAGGCAATACAAACCTTTAAAACCTCTTCAAAATACGGCGAAGTCTCCGTATCAAATATTACATCCAAAAGCTGCGACGTTTACAAAAACGGGAAAATGTACCGTTATACCTATTCAACGAAAAAAATGAAGAGGATTCGTTAAATTATTTTCAATCTCTGCTTGACTTTTCTGTCCGTCAGTAGTATATTAATTTCAGGCAGATAAAAGGGAGTAGCCAAACACAATCAGGTGTATTTGAAATCGTCACCCGATACCGAAAAGGTATCCGTATCAAATGAGATGTGCAAGACTTTTATTGTGGCAGAACGGTCATGATAAAAGTCTTTTTTATTATAGATTAAGACCGATGGCTCTGCCACAAAATCTATGAGAAAGGAGGTTGATTTTATGGGTTGTCTCGGTAATATCCTGTGGTTTATTTTCGGAGGCTTTATAAGCGGACTGAGCTGGGCTCTTGCGGGCTGCCTGTGGTGTATTACAATCATTGGCATTCCGGTGGGGATGCAATGCTTTAAATTTGCTTCCCTTAGCTTTTTTCCATTCGGAAAGGAAGTACAATATGGCGGAGGCGCCGGTTCTCTGCTTCTTAACATTATATGGCTGGCCGTTTCAGGAATCTGGCTTGCGGCCGAATTTGCAATTATAGGCGTTGCTTTGTGCATAACCATTATCGGCATTCCCTTTGGTCTGCAGCAATTCAAGCTGGCTCAACTGGCACTCATGCCATTTGGCTCAACTGTATAAGAATATTACATCATATTTATGGAGGTATCAAGATTATGGAAAAACAACAATACGTATGTCCCAAATGCGGGAATATGCATTACGAAAGCGACCAGTTTCAGGCAACCGGCGGAAACTTCGCAAAGGTATTTGACGTGCAGAACAAAAAATTTGCAACCGTAAGCTGTACCCGCTGCGGCTATACCGAGCTTTATAAGCGAATGAATTCCGACGGCTGGGATATTATAGACTTCTTAATGGGATAAACAAAGTCGGGGACGGGGTAAAATTAAAAAAACCCCGTCCCCAATTGAGAGTGTAATATAAAGTGTGTAAGTTACCGGTAACAAAAACTTATGCACTT
>CAMNRH010000049.1 GCA_946552115.1 uncultured Lachnospiraceae bacterium | reverse complement strand
GGGACGCAAAATACTTACACCCCTGCTTGATTGAGCTTTCCGTATCTAAAGAGTTGGGCGGTAAACCCAGACTTTCCGAACTCTGCATAACATCTTCTGCCGTACCGCCACTTTCTACTTGAATGATAGCAAGCCAGCATAATACGTCCATGTAAATTCCGCACCTACTAAAGAAGCGTTTCCCTGCGGATTGTCTTTCTGTGTTTCCATATCAATCTTGAAAAGCTCAATCAAAGTGTCCGTTACTTTCGGTGTATCTGATACATTCAAGGTTGCTGTCTTTCCAGCTTCAATCTTTAAGGAATATACTGTTTTATCCACTTTATATCCTGCTGGTGCGGATAATTCCTTGATATAGACTGTGCCTACTTTTACTTCTGCAATATCTGTATTTCCATTTTCATCAGTCGTAAGGGTGGCAAGCTGTTTCGTGCAGTCCTTATCAGCAAAGACACCATAGGTTGCACCAGCGATTGAGTAAATTTTGTTACCGTCTGTAATGCTGGTATTACTGGAAGTCTTTTGCAGTTTCGCATTTCCGACATTCAGTTTCGCCCAGAATTGCCCTAATTCCTGCCCCTCGCCAAAGTAGATATAACCGCCACATTCATAGTGTCCTTTATTCTCTTTGACAAAGGCTTTTGCACCAGAGAAAACTTCGTCCTGCGTAGCCTTTGGAATTTCATCATAAGAAGCTCGCACATTGTCGCATTGCCAGCCAAGGTGTACGCTCAATCTCTGCCAGACGACACATTGTTCCAACAGATAGACTTGTTTGTAGTTCAGTTCCTTGTGAGCTTCGCCATACTGTTTGACATACTCTAAGGATAACGCCACATCTGAAATCTGGTCGGCACTCATGCGCGTGCTTGCGTCAGCTCTGGTCTTGTAGCCGTTCTTAAAATCTGTATTGATGTCAATACAATAGGCAGTTTCGCCCTCAACTTTCATCATGCCCTCATTGAATGTAGAACTGATAGAACCGTCATTCATCACTTTTTCAATGATACCGACACGCTCTGCACTTTCCGTCCAGTATTGCTTGCTTTCTGCATGGACGGGTGTAGTTGGTAAAGCAGTAACGACAGTTGCAAGAGCTAAGAAGCCCGTACACAATCGTTTTAACATCTTTTTCATAAATCTAATGCTCCTTTCATTTTGGGTATAAAAATAGACGCTCATTTCTGAACGTCTACATTACTGAAAGGCTTGTCCTCTCACACATATTCTATTTTAATAGGTACAACAGTTGCCTTTCTCCTTGTATTTTCGTTGTTTTCATCACTTGCGTTATCTACAACCCCCGTGACCGGCATCGAGCATAATTGAATATGGCATATACTGCTCCTGATACTTTTTGTACTATCATATGCAGGCGGCCCGTACAAAGTACTATAAGCCTTTCCGTCATCTTTTATATCCACTTTAATGTAATTACATCGAAATATTTGACGGCACATACAAAAAGTTATACAATAAAAAGTATAAAATTCAGGAAAGAGAGAGGGTACTTATGAAGTGTCAGTTTTGTGGGACAGAAATTCCGGAGGGCGCCGCATTTTGTCCTGAATGCGGAAAAAAACAGGAGGCACCGTCTATAGCCCCCGCATTTTGCCCAAAATGCGGGAATCAACTTGAAGAGGGATGCGACTTTTGCCCGAAATGCGGCGCCAGAATAAAGGAACCTGACGCAGGCAAACCGAAAGAACAGCGCACAGCATCGTCGGCACCCCCGGAAATTCAAAATCCGAAAGGAAAAGGACATATTGTTATTCTTGTTTTTCTCCTTGCCGCAATCGTAATTGTTGCTTTGATTATATTTGCCGTACGCTCATTTTTACTTCCGGACCGTATGGATACTTCGGAAACGGTAAATTCTACGCTGATAGACGAAGCAAAAGAAAATGATAAGGAAGATGCCGATGACGAAGAAGTTGATTTATCCGAAGTTGATTATAATTTACTGGAGAATGCCGAATTATCCTTAGACGGTATCGTAAAAACAGCAAAAAACGGCGGAAAGGTGCTTCAATGGAAAGAGGAGCTTACCTTTTATGGCTCAAATGAATCCGGTCAGAGAATCCTAATGGAGGATACTACAACTGCATATATTGAGGGTTCCGTTCTTCCGGCCGGATTTTTAGACAAAATCAGTGCAAATAAACAGATTTCCATGAAAGGAAATTTATATTTCAGCGGCAGCAACCTGTACATTTCACCGGCATCCGTTTGTGATGACAACGGAAAAGATATGGTCGCTGAATACATAGAAACCCAGGCAAGGGATGAGGCCGAAGCGGAAATGGCCAGATCCGCCGAATATGATTACGTGCTCCCTCAGAGCAGCTCCCGGCTTTTGTCCGGCTCCGATGTCGCCGGATTAAGTCTTCGGGAAATTAATTACGCAAAGAATGAAATCTATGCGCGCCACGGACGGCTGTTTGATTCTCCTGAGCTGCAAAATCATTTCAACAGTAAGAGCTGGTACAGAGGAACCGTAAGTCCGGGCTCATTCAGTGAAAGCCTGCTTTCCAACGTGGAAAAGAAAAATGTAGAATATTTAAAGGAGATTGAATTCAGCATGAATCCTAACGGTTATCAGCTGGATGCAGATTAATCATTAAAATGAGAAAAAACAGATTACGGGTTTGTACGATTCTTTTCTTAATCTTTCTGCTTACAGCCTGTCATACTGCCGGGGAAAAACCAGAAGAAGCATCAAATGCCTCTGGCAAAAAGGAAGCAAGCGAAGCAGCAAATGCCCCCGACAAAGATATTACCATTATTTCCAGGCCTGAAATAGAGCTTAAGGAAACAGAAAAAAATGCAGATGCGGCGGCTGACGGACAGATAAAGAAAAAAGGTATTTTAATTGCGCTGGATCCGGGACACCAAAGTGAATCCGTAGACATGAGCGCTTCAGAACCTAACGCACCCGGGTCCGACGTAATGAAAACAAAAGCCACCGGCGGAACAAGCGGACGATATTCCGGCATTCCCGAATACCAGTTAAATCTTGACATTGCACTGGCCGTACGGGACCGGCTAGCCACCGACGGATATGAAGTAATCATGACCCGTGAGGACAATGAAACTGCCATCAGTAACGCGGAACGGGCATCTCTCGCCAATGACGCCGGCGCCGATATTTCTGTCCGAATCCACGCCAACGGCAGTGAAAATCCCGGCTCAAACGGTGCTTTAACACTTATCGGTTCCAGTGATAATCCTTACGTCGGGCAATTATATGAAGACAGCTACCGGCTGGCCGAATCTATACTGAATGCTTATTGCGGCTCTACAGGCATGCAGAATCTCGGTATCCAGACCAATGATACCATGACCGGGATTAACTGGAGCAAAATTCCGGTAGTCATTCTGGAGATGGGCTTTATGACAAACGAACAGGATGACTTAAATATGGCCGACGCCGTTTACCGTCAGAAAATGGTCGAAGGAATCGCAGCCGGAATCAATGCTTACTACGGATATTAGATGAATATGTGAAATAGATAGGTGAATACATATGAGACGGATAAAATGGATACCCGGAATTTTTCTTGCAATGCTTCTGCTATGTCTGACCGGCTGCAAAGAGGAAGATGCTCCGGACACGGCACAGGAAGAAACATTACCTGTCGATGAGAAAGCCAAACCTCTTGTAATAGAAGCGAAAAGTCCCTCTGAGACGGAGCAGGAGCAATCAGAACAACAGGAAAATGACACACGGCAGAAAACAGAAAAGCAGACGGCGGATAATCAGAAACCGGATGAAGCGCAGCAGGAAAATACAGAAAGTGCTTCTTTCGTGTGGGAAGAATTGAATGCGCAAATTGCGTCTATGATTTCCGGCGAGCAGGCAAAAGGAACTACTGTCTCTGTCTACGCCGAGGATTTAACAACCGGAAGAAATGCATCTGTAGGAAATCAAAAGCAGCAGTCCGCAAGTCTGATTAAGCTGTTCATTGCCGGCTGTGTCTACGAGCATTTAAGCGAGGTAAAAACACAGGAGAGCTATGGAAACGAAACAGACGATTTGATCCGGCAGATGATTACGGTAAGTGATAATGATGCTGCTAATGCACTCGTTAAAAGGCTTGGCTCAGGAGACGCGAATGCCGGAATGGCACTTGTCAACGATTACTGCAGCCGGAATGGTTTTTCAGATACCCATATGGGAAGACTGATGCTGGACTTTAACGCAGCAGATGACAATTATACGTCCGTCAATGATTGCGGCCGTTTCTTAGAGGCAGTCTATCAAAATAAGCTTACCGGATCGGAAAATATTCTTGCATATTTAAAACAGCAGGAACGTACGGGAAAAATCCCTGCGGGCGTCCCTGCAGGTGTAGAAACCGCAAACAAAACCGGTGAGCTGACGGATGTTGAAAATGACGCGGCTATTATTTTCAAGGAACATACGCCTTACGTCCTGTGCATCATAACAAACCGGCTGCCGGATCCCGCTGCGGGAAGAGCTTTAATTACATCACTTTCGGCTTCGGTCTATGAATATATGGGAAGTGAAAGCTAAGCATTGCCAAAATATGCCCACTTGGCCCGTTACCGGGAGAAATAAAGGATTTTTCCCGGCATTATGAAAATATAAAAGGAGGAACTACAAATGAAAACATGTTTAAAATGCGGAGCGTCAGCAGATGACAATGCCGTTTTCTGCACAAAATGCGGCAACAAATTTGAAAATAATGCTGCCGATACCGCAAAAAATCCAGAGACAGCCGGACAGCCGTCCGGCGGAGCTCCCAATTACCAGAACGGAGCTCCCAACTATCAGAATGGCCCCGTCTATGTACTAGACCCTTATGACCATACCGCCGAATTTACAGAAAAAGATATTTCCGAAAACAAAGTCATTGCCATGCTGGTCTATTTAATGGGAACCGTCGGTATTATTATCGCTCTGCTGGGCAGCCAGTCGTCGCCCTACGCGGCATTCCATGTCCGTCAGGCACTAAAATTCACGGTAATCAGTATACTTATGGGAATCATTACTATTTTATTATTCTGGACAATTATCGTTCCGATTGCAGCGGTCATCGCGTATCTTGTTCTTTTCGTTGTAAGAATTACCTGCTTCTTTTCCATCTGCAAGGGCAGAGCAAAGGAGCCTTATATTATCCGCTCTTTCGGATTTTTAAGATAACCTGTGGTAAAGAAAAGGACGGCATTCTGTGAATCCCGTTCTTTTCTTTACGATTACTTATTGTCTTTATCCGAACCATTCTCTGAGGAATCAGCGGCGTCTTCCGAAGTCTCCGACTCCTCCATATACCCGTCCTGACCTGCCAGAAACCCTTTCTTAAGTCCCATTACCGCTATCGCTGCTCCCGCCGCCGCAAAAACAATCATAGCAATTATCATAATCATTTTCTCATTTCCGGCACTGTTCTTTAGCTGCCTAAAAAGACCATATGCCAGATATATCAGATAAAAGCCCGCTGCCGCATAAAGCGTATAACGAACCCTGTTTCTTCCATTATCATCCATAATGTCTCCTCACTGCCCCTTAATATTTTTAAAGAGATTCATTCTCAATCGCCATAATCATATCAACTCTTGTCTGGTGTCTTCCGCCCATAAACTCCGCATCCAGCCACTCGTCAATAATCATCTTCGCCATCTCGATTCCGATAACCCTTGCTCCGAATGCCAACACATTCGTATTATTATGCTGTCTTGAGAGCTTTGCAGAATACGGTTCAGAGCATACGACGGCACGGACACCCTTTACCTTATTCGCGGCAAGAGAAATTCCTACGCCGGTTCCGCAGATAACAATACCCAAATCCACTTCACCGGACACAACTGCCCGTCCCACTTTTTCTCCATATTCCGGATAATTACAGCTCACCGGTTCATCCGTACCAAAATTAACAACCTCTATCCCCTTTTTTCCCAAATATGCTGCAACGTCATTTTTCATCTCAATCGCCGCATGGTCATTTCCAATGCCAATTCTCATAATCTGTCTCCTTCATCTTCCCTTCATTTTCTTTTTATATTATAATGGTTACGGATTTAAACTGCAACCCGGGAATTTCCCGGTAAAGTATTTGTTGTCATTTTCTTACAGCCTTTGGGACAGACAAATATAAAAAACAGGAGGATAAGCATGATACAATATATTGCAAGCGATCTTGACGGAACACTGCTGCAAAACGGTGCACAGGCTCTGGATCCGAAAATTTTCGATTTAATACTGGAATTAAAGAAAAAGGGGATTTTATTCATAGCCGCCAGCGGACGCCCGTACAGCAATATCCGTCTTATATTCGAACCAATTAAGGACGAAATTGCCTATGTGGCAGAAAATGGCTCGCTGTGCGTCTACAACGGTAAAATCATTTCCCGCGGACATATCGAGCGGGAGCTGGGACTTCGTATCATAGACGCCGGGCGGGAATATAAAAACTGTCACCCACTTCTCTCCTGCGAAACACACTGTATTACCGACTCTGCCGACGAAGCCTATATACGGCATATACGTGAGGTCGTCCGCTATGAACTTAAAACAGTTCCCGACCTGCATGACGTCAGGGAGCCATTCCTAAAGCTTGCCATGTGCGATTTTGACGGCACCGACAAAATCATGAATTACTTCCGCGAACGCTTCGCATCCGAAATCAAGGTCGTAACCTCCGGCAATATCTGGATAGACTTCATCGCACCGGACGCCAATAAAGGCACTGCGCTGAAAGCGCTGCTGGAGCATCTGCAGATCTCACCAAAGAACGGAATTGCATTCGGTGATCAGTATAATGATGTAGAAATGCTGGAGCTTGCCGGAACCAGCTATGCAATGGCAAACGCGGCGCCCGGCATCGCATACTACGCAGATTATGTAACATGCTCCGTAGAAGAAGTTCTGGAGGACATATTGGGGACGGGGTTTTTCTAAAAAAACCCCGTCCCCAATTGATTACATCTCTTCACTGATTCTGTCCGCCACATAGACACCGCTGGCCGACGCATGGGAAAGCGAATGCGTTACTCCGCTTCCGTCGCCGATAACATACAGTCCTTTATATCTCGTCTCCAAATTTTTATCCAGCTCCACTTCCATATTATAGAACTTCACCTCTACCCCGTACAGCAGCGTATCGTCATTTGCCGTTCCCGGCGCAATCTTATCCAGCGCATAAATCATCTCAACAATTCCGTCCAGAATCCGATTTGGAAGTACAAGGCTTAAATCTCCCGGCGTCGCGGCAAGCGTAGGTCTTACTGTCCCTTCCTCAATCCGCTTCTGATTGCTTCTTCTTCCCCGCTCTAAATCTCCGAAGCGCTGTACAATCACTCCTCCTCCCAGCATATTAGAAAGACGGGCAATTCCTTCTCCGTATCCGTTGCTGTCCTTAAACGGCTCTGAAAAATGCTTTGCCACCAATAACGCAAAATTTGTGTTTTCTGTCTTTTTCTCTTCATCCTCGAAGCTATGCCCATTTACCGTAATAATACCGTTTGTATTTTCATTAACAACGATTCCATACGGATTCATACAAAATGTCCGGACATTATCCTCAAATTTTTCCGTACGGTAAACAATCTTACTTTCATACAGCTCGTCCGTCAAATGGGCAAAAATAACCGCCGGAAGCTCCACACGAACTCCAATATCCACACGATTGGACTTTGTAGGAATCGACAGCTCCCCGCATACCCTTTCCATCCATTTGCTTCCGCTTCGGCCGACTGATACGATACATTTCCGGCAATCCGCACTATTGTCTCCGAAATGAATTCTATAACCGTCCTTTAAAATCTCCAGCCTGTCCACCGGCGTATCAAAGAAAAAATCAACCTGCGGCTTTAATTCATCATACAGATGCTCCAATACAACATAATTAATGTCTGTACCAAGATGACGAACCGACGCCTCTAAAAGAGTCAGCTTATTCTGCATACAGGACTTCTTAAAGTCAGTACCTGCCGTTGAATACATCTTGGTCCCCTCGCCGCCGTGAGATACGTTAATCTCATCTACATATTTCATAAGCCTTGTCGCTTTTTCTTTTCCGATATATTCATACAACGTCCCGCCAAAGTCGTTGGTAATATTATATTTTCCATCCGAAAATGCCCCCGCGCCGCCAAATCCGCTCATAATTGCGCAGGTTTTACATCCGATACAGGTCTTAACCTTATCCCCGTCAATCGGGCAGCGCCTCTTTTCAAGAGAATGCCCTGCCTCAAAAATAGCGACCTTAAGCTCCGGCTTTTTCTTTGTCAGCTCATATGCCGAAAAAATTCCTCCCGGCCCGGCGCCGATAATAATTACATCGTATTTCATCCTAAATCCCCTCTCCGTATCATATAACCTAATCCTTTCTGAAAAAACATATCATTCAGGACATCCTGATGTCAGTATATCATTTTCAGGCGGCCTTAACAAGGTATTCCCCTCCATTAAAGCTGTTTTCTATTCATAACAGGAATGCTTACAACTATAAGGACAAAACACATGATCATTGTTGTACAAACAGCCTTCGTAAAAATATCAACAGATTCAGCGCCAGTCAATAAAGATGTATTATCCAGCAAGGCAATTGGAGTATATCCTCTGATTTCAGGCAAAAGCCCGATAAGATACACGCCGAGAACACTTCCGCCGGTTCCAAGAAGCACTCCGGTATGGCTTTTACTTAGAGCAGAAAATAACACGATAAGGCATACTATCCATACTCCAAACAGCCACCAGCAAACTGCCGCCGGTATTAGTTCTATGGCAATGCTGTTATCCCAAAAATAAGCATTATATCCATAAGTAACAACAAAACATAACCAATAACCAAATGTCCATATTGTGAGCATTACAACAAATTTTGCAAGCATCACTTTATAACGGGAAAGTCCTTTGGTTAAAATAAGCGTAAGCGTTCCCGATTGGTATTCCTTTGTGAATATACCACTATATATCAGCACGAACACAAACAAGGCAATCTTAATATTTTTAAAAAACTGCGTCCATGAGGTAAGTGCCGTCACTGTAACCCCTGTGATAAGCATTCCGTTTTCCGCAAGAGAACCAGAAAGAAGCTCAACCATCCACGGGGTCAGCTTTGCAATCGCCGGATTCATAATGCCGAATATTACAAATAGAATACAAAGAACGGTAAGCTTCCCACTTCTGATACATTCAAGAATTTCTTTTTTGAAAAAAGCAATAAAGGATTTCATTTTGCCGCCACCTCCATAAACAAAGATTCTAACGAGGGCTCGACACGCTCAATTTTAGAAACAGGTATTTTGTGTTCTGTTATAAATGTAAGCACTTCGAACATTTCGGCGCGCTTTCCCGAGAATACAAGCGTATCTTTTTCGGTTCGCAAAACGTCCCCGAATGCACCGGAAAGATATTCTGCGTCTTTTTCCTTTATCGTTTCCACAATGAATTTATGTGTAGGGTACATGTTTTTTAATTGGGAAACTTCTCCTTTCACGGCAATTTTTCCATTGTTCAAAAAAACAACATCCGTACAGATTCGCTCAACGTCAGCTAGAATATGCGTTGAGAATAATACGGTTGTCTGATCTCTGGCAGAAAGAAGAATATCAAGAACCTCTTTTCTTCCAATCGGATCAAGTGCGGAAGTAGGCTCATCGCAAATCAAAAGCTTCGGGCGCCCAAGAAGCGCTTGTGCAATTCCAAGCCTTTGCTTCATTCCCCTCGAAAACCCCTTCATACGATGACTGACTTTGGAAAGACCGACAAGAGATAAAAGCTCCTCACTTCTTTCTTCAATCTCCTTTTTTCCCATTTCCAGGCTTTCCCCACACAGCCTTAAATACTCCCTCGCTGTCATAAAAGAGTAAAACTCCGGCACATCAGGAAGATAGCCAATGTAACGGTTCGTTGAAGTTTGACCATACCTTACCTTATCACCTGATACAAATATTTCGCCACTGTCAGGTTTTAAAAGCCCCAAAATCATTTTCATCGTTGTTGTCTTACCGGCGCCATTTTTCCCGACAAACCCAAAAACACTATGTTCGGGAACAGATAAATCCAGTCCTGTCAAAACCTCTTTATCCCCAAAACACTTTTTTAAGTTTATGATACGCAGCATATCCATGTCAGAAATCCTCCCTGCCAAACAGAAAATAAAGAACAGGTCCAATAAACTGCATGCCGACAATCGCTATAACAAGCCACAAAGTACGGTTGCCTCTTTTATATCTCTTATGCGTTAAAATATGATAAAGTGTATATGCCAATAAAGCCAACTCTGCGATTACTAACGGCAGTAAAAACGGAAGAAATTCTATCATCTTATTCATTCTTATTTTCCCCTTTCCGGTAGGTTTCAATACAGAAACCACGATATCCACAGCAGGTACAAGTCAGTTTTCTGAGCGTCGGAGTATGATTTGCAAAAATAACCTCTTTCAGCTTAGGTTTAAATATCTCATGACACTGCGGACAAATATATACCACTCTTTTGTAATAGAACCGTATTATAAAAAATACATATGGTATCGCCGCCACAATATATCCGACAAAAAGCTGCCACATTCCGGCGGTAATCCAAAAAATAATGCTAAGCCACTGAATAATATTGAGAGGAAAACCTGTTATCAGCAGAAATACATGTAATTGCTTCATTTTCTTTTTATTTTCCACTACATAAACTATATCACCGATAGATTCAACGGAGAAATTTTCTATCCTCTTCAGTTCCTGCTTTATGCCATCAAGCATATCAAGCTTCTTCCGCCTTTCTTTTATTTCATCATAAAGAAGCTGCTCCTGTTGTTCAAGCAAGACGGAGATGACACTGCCGGGATGGTTTTCAGACAGTAATTCTCCTATGCTCTTGATTGAGATGCTTGCATCGCGAAGAAAACAGATGATTTTCATTTTCTTAAGATCGTCCTCTGAATAGAGACGTCTGCCGCCTTCAGAAAGCTCACTGGGTATCAGGATACCTCGGGTATCATAATACTGTACTGTTCTGACGGACACCCCACAGAGCTTTGCCATTTCTCCGGTCGTATATTTTGACATAGCTTTCACCTCCTTTCGTCCTTATTTTATATCATTACGCAGCGTTACAAACAATATATTACGCAGGGGGATTTTTTTAATTTATTTTTTGTAACCCTGCCGTTTACCTTGCAAGCTATCATAGCCATTTTGTAGCCACTTTAATTTCCTAAAGTGGCTACAAAATCGAGTAGAAAGTAGCGAAGTCATCTTTGTGTGATGAAATCGGCAGGTGTAATACTCTGCCGATAATTTTCTTAAAATTCAATCGCATACATTTATAAAAAAAGATGCTATAATTAGTATCAGATTGGAGGAATTCGATTGGTGCAAAAAGAGACTTATGGTACATTTATCCATCACATACATAATACCCTAGAGAAAAGCGTAAATAATCAGCTTAGGAAGAAAGGTCTTACCCTTTCACAGGTGAATGTGCTGCTAACGCTTGTTTCTATTCCCGAAAAAAGGCTTTCCTTTAAAGAATTGGAAAAACGGTTGACATTAGCACAATCCACTACAGCAGGATTGATTTCCCGATTGGAGCAAAAGGGACTGGTAGCCGTCTTGGGGGATAAGGACGATAAGAGGATTAAGTATGTAGAAATAACAGCACTTGGCACAAAATATTGTGAAGATGCCAAACTGGAAATGAATGATACAGAGGAAAAACTTGTATCTTGCCTTTCGGAAACAGAAAGAAAAACATTTCTTTCTCTGTTAAAAAAGGTAAACAGTACATTTATGAAAAGTTAATGCCTGTTTTGCTTAAAAACGCATTGCCAGCAATGGCGGCAATGCTCATGGTCTTGGTTTATAATCTGGCAGACACTTTTTTTATCGGTCAGACACATGATGCCTTACAGGTGGCGGCAGTGTCTTTGGCAACGCCCGTATTTTTGATATTTATGGCGGTAGGCACGATGTTTGGAATAAGCGGCACATCTGTTATATTAAGGGCTATGGGGGAAAGCAGGACTGAATATGCAAAAAAGTATGTTCTTTCTGTATGTGGGGCTGTGTGATAGTCGGGGTTGTCATGTCGGCTTGTATGCTTATCTTTGCCATGAAAGTGGTCACAATAACAGGCATGGCCTGCATAGGACTAGGGCAGGGAGTGCAGCCGATTTTGGGATATTGTATAGGCGCAAAATTATAGGATAGGTTTAAAAAAGTACTGAGATTTTCTTTGGTGTTTGCTTTTCTTCTGAGTGCAGTTTTAACAGGGATTTGTTATTTGTTTACCAATCAGATTGTAAGCGCTTTTCTTATGGATACAACTGCATTTGGGTATGCGGTACATTTTTCAAGGATTTTGCTTACCACAAGTTTTCTGTTCGGGGTGTTCTATGTCCTTACCAATGCATTGCAGGCTATGGGGGCAGGGGCGGCGGCTCTTGTCATTAACGTAAGCAGACAGGGGATTATCTTTATTCCTGCTTTATTTATTTTGAAAGCGGTTATGGGAATGACTGGGCTGGTGTGGGTGCAGCCTGTGGCGGATATCGTTTCTTGGGTTATCGCATGAATGCAAAAAGAAGAATAGGTACTCTGCCCTGTCTGTGGGCACAAAACCCGTGTTAAAATCAGAGAGGACACGGTCTTGGTAAATTTTCCGCTTTATTGCCCGAAATGCAAGCATGAGAGCTTAGTCGATGCAGAGAATTTTGTCTTGTCGGTGCATGGAAGAGAGAGTAAATAATGTATCCTAACATTTGTTTCCCCGACTTTCACATACATTTGTTAAAAAATTGTCAATTCTTGAGCGCCTAACCACCCACCAAAAAGTTACCCTCACTCAAATTACTCGTTCACATCTCACTATACGCCCTCTCAAGTAAAGGCTTCGCCTTTTCAAAATCGGACGCATTTTTGATGATTATCTGCAAATCCCCAGTGCCATAATGCCCGATACTACGCATATCCCTTGTAAATCCGTTTTCTAATTTAACAGTCTCCGGATTAAGTTTCACAAACAAAAGAATCTGCTTATTGTAAATTTCAATGCAAACTAGATTCTGAACCTTTTTATATGCCAGATAGAGTTTTAACTGATTCGCCGTAATATCATCTCCAAAAGATTCAATAAAAACACATATAGAATGATAAAGATTTTTCATATTATCAGAAGCTGCTGCCAGTTTTTCTATATGAGATTTCTGTGCATTATTTTTTTCGCTATCCACTACGCCAGTTTCTGTCATTGGCTTTACATTCGGCGCATTTAAATGTTCAAACAAAAGCAAGTCATTATCATATTTACGATAACTGACTAATTTAATATTCCTTTGCATCTGGTTAACTGCATGAAGATCATATTTTGTAAAATCATGCGCAATGCAAAGAGAGTGTAATATAAAGTGTGTAAGTTACCGGTAACAAAAACTTATGCACTT
>CAMNRH010000048.1 GCA_946552115.1 uncultured Lachnospiraceae bacterium | reverse complement strand
ACACTGAGGGAACGAAGTTCCCGAAGTGCGAGGAAAGGACACTGAGGGAACGAAGTTCCCGAAGTGGGCAGAGAGGACACGCAGGGAACAAAGTTCCCGAAGTGCTGCGGGGAAAGGACACTGAGGGAACAAAGTTCCCGAAGTGCTGCGGGGAAAGGACACTGAGGGAACAAAGTTCCCGAAGTGCGCGGAAAGAGAAACAAAGCGAACACTGAGGAGGAGTACATATGTCAAGGGAAGAATACCGTTACGAGGAACAGCAGTACGGAAGAAGAAAGAAAAAAGGGCATAAATTGTATGCATTTATCGTTCTTTTACTGGGAATTGTCATCCTGACTATGTCCGTGCTTATTCTGTTCCACATACAAAAGATAGAAATTACCGGGAATGACTATTGTACAGACAGGCAGATAGCCGCGAGCGTGCAGAGCGACAAGTATTCTGTAAACAGTATTTATATATTTGCAAAGTATGCGCTGGGCTATGGGGAGGTGCTGCCGTGTCTTGAGGGTATGAAAGTCAGTATCGGGTGGCCGTGGGTGCTGAAAGTGAAAGTAAAAGAAAAACAGCCGATAGGATATTTGTTTACCGACGACAAAAAATACGCATATTTTGATAAAGACGGACTGATTGTCAGAATAAGCGAAAGCTATACTGAGGGAATTCCCCTTGTGGAGGGAATTGATACGAAGAATATTGAGGTGTATAAAAAGATAGACAGCGGGAGTTCTAAGCTATTTGAAGAAATTCTTGAGGCATCACAAGGGTTTCATAAATATGAAATTCCTGTAGATAAAATTGTTTGTAAAAAAAATAAAATATACGCATATATTGGGAAAATATGTATAGCAATGGGAAATAATGTGATTTCGGAAAAAATTGCTCAGATTAATCCGATTATTGCCAATCTGGTGGGAAAAGAAGGAACGCTGCATTTGGAGAATTATTCGGAAGGAAGAGAAACAATTACCTTTGATAAAGGTGAATTTCCAGAAGAAAAATAAGAAAAATCATCGAATTCTATTGATATTTTGAACAAAACTCTATATTATAGAGTATATATGGCGAAGTGTAGATTTATACACATGTCAATACATGGGATGTATGAGTATATAATAAGGATAACAAAGGAGGAGAAACCCTTGCTAGAAATTAAAACGAATGAATCAGAAGCGGCGGCAAAGATAATTGTTGTAGGAGTAGGCGGCGGCGGTAATAACGCTGTTAACCGAATGATAGATGAACAAATAGCCGGTGTGGAATTTATAGCGATTAATACAGACAAGCAGGCATTGCAGTTAAGCAAAGCTCCAACATTAATGCAGATTGGAGAAAAGATTACAAAAGGTCTTGGTGCGGGAGCAAGGCCTGAGGTCGGCGAGAAAGCAGCCGAGGAAAGTGCGGAGGAGATCTCTGCAGCGCTTAAGGGTGCTGATATGGTATTTGTAACCTGTGGTATGGGAGGCGGAACAGGAACGGGTGCGACTCCGGTCGTTGCACGTATTGCAAAGGGACTGGGAGCGCTGACGGTAGGCGTAGTAACAAAACCTTTCCGTTTCGAGTCAAAAACTCGTATGACGAATGCGCTTTCAGGTATTGAAAAACTGAAAGAAAGTGTAGATACATTGATTGTAATTCCGAATGACAAGCTTTTGGAAGTAGTGGACAGGCGTACGACTATGCCGGAGGCCCTTAAGAAAGCGGATGAGGTATTGCAGCAGGGTATTCAGGGAATTACAGATTTGATTAACGTGCCGTCATTGATTAACCTTGACTTTGCCGATGTGCAGACGGTTATGACGGATAAGGGCATTGCACATATCGGTATCGGACAGGGCCGCGGTGATGATAAGGCATTGGAGGCCGTAAAGCAGGCTGTTGCGAGTCCGCTGCTTGAGACTACTATCGCAGGGGCTTCCCATGTTATTATTAATGTATCCGGCGATATTACTCTTATGGATGCGTCAGATGCGGCAGAGCATGTGCAGGATCTGGCCGGAGAACAGGCCAATATTATTTTCGGTGCGATGTACGACGATTCCAGAGCAGACGAAGCTACCATCACGGTTATCGCCACAGGTCTTCACAATGTAGGCGGAAGCGCATCCAAGCTGAAATCAAGACTGGAGAATCAGAGACCCGGTGCGGTATCTGTAGAGACCGGTTATGAGAGAGCGGCGGCAAAGCAGCAGGCACAGGTGCCGAAGCTTGATTTGGGTATGGCTCCCTCGAAGGCAGGAGCACAGACAACAGCTCCCAGAAGAGCGGTAGGCGGAACGGCTCCGTCTTTGGATGTTCCCAAAGCGCCTGCAAGCCGTGTGAAAGAGCAGTCCATTAAAATACCGGATTTCTTCAGGAAGTAAATTTCTCTTTATAAAGACAAGGGACAGGATTCGAAAATTCTGTCCCTATTTTTATGTCGAAACAAATCTTGTTTTTTCTCACACTATATGACAAATTCTTTCTGGTATCCCTCGTATAATAAATGCATCATCTAAGGAGGAAGATGGTGGAACGTGTATTATGAGTTGTATATAGATGCATTTTTTCTTATTAATTTTATGATGGATTACATTTTGTTAAGTCTTGTCCGCCGCATGGTTTCCTGTCATGCCACTCGTGGAAGTGTTTTAGGCGGAGCAGCGCTTGGGGCATTGTGCACGTGCATTATTATAGTAATCCCGGGAATAAATGTGTTCGTGAAATTCATATTGTTCCACGGAGCTTTGAATATTCTGATGATTAAAACGGGACTTAGAATCGGTTGGAACAAAACATTTCTAAGAGCTTTTATATTACTTTACATAAGCGGTTTTCTTGTAGGCGGAATCATGGAATATCTGCATCAGTACATAAGAGTTGGAAGTCTGTTTTTTGCGCTTGCAATTGCAGGTTATTTTGTCAGTCTCGGCGCCTTTAATATGCTGACCTATCTGGCGGAGAAACGTGTGAGAAGCTGTCGGGTGAGACTTTTTAAAAACGGACGGGAATATGAAACAGAGGCATTAGTTGATACCGGAAACCGGCTGCGTGATCCGGTGACCGGAAAGCCGGTAAGCATTATCTCATCTGAGGCCGCCAAAGCGCTTGCAATTGGGGGCTGGGGGAAAGAGCTGACGGATACGGAAAGGTTTTGGTATATTCCCTATCATTCAATAGGAAAAGAGGACGGTGTGATGCCTGCAGGTGCGCTTGACCAGATATGGATACTGAAAAATCCTCTGCTTAAGATTGAAAGCCCAATTGTAGCTGTGTGTGAAGCAAATATGACGGCGGATGATTATGAGATGATTATGAGCCCTGATTTATTATAGGAGGGATTATTATGGTAATAAAGGTAGCAGTGCCACATCAATTTAAGCTGAAAGTAATTCCGGATTTTCGGACCTTTTTATTTCCGGACAGAAAGGATATCCATTATATCGGCGGGTCAGAGATTCTCCCGGCGCCGCTTGAAACAGACGAGGAGGCGGCTGTCATAGATGAGCTGGGGACGGAGGAGGATGAACAGGCAAAAAAACTTTTGATTGAGCACAATCTCAGGCTTGTCGTATATATTGCAAAAAAATTTGACAATACGGGTGTCGGCGTGGAGGACTTGATTTCCATTGGGACAATCGGATTAATTAAAGCAATTAATACATTTAATCCGAATAAAAATATTAAGCTTGCCACGTATGCCTCGAGATGTATCGAAAATGAGATTTTAATGTATTTAAGGCGAAATAACAAGACAAAGCTGGAGGTTTCCATAGACGAGCC
Organism: uncultured Lachnospiraceae bacterium; assembly: GCA_946552115.1. GTDB lineage: Bacteria > Bacillota > Clostridia > Lachnospirales > Lachnospiraceae > CAPEBR01. The sequence continues at coordinate 9,708 of CAMNRH010000048.1, read as the reverse complement.
GTTAAACGTGGATTGGGACGGAAACGAGCTGCTTTTGTCGGATATCCTGGGGACAGAGGAGGATACGATATACAGGGATATTGAGCAGGAGGTAGAGCGGAAAATTCTGATAAAAGCAATTAACCGCCTTTCCGGAAGAGAGCGGATGATTATCCGGATGCGGTTCGGGCTTGGAACTCCGGACGGAGAGGAGAAAACACAGAAAGAGGTGGCGGATATTCTTGGAATCTCCCAGTCGTATATATCAAGACTTGAAAAGAAAATTATGCAGAGGCTGCGGAAAGAGATGGTAAAGTATTCATAGCCACAAACAAAAAAACGTGCTACAATAAAAGAAAAAGGAGTTGTGCTTATGAGACTTACTTTTATTGGAGCGGACCATGAGGTGACAGGAAGCTGTCATCTTTTGGAGGCGTGCGGAAAAAATATTCTTATAGACTGCGGTATGGAGCAGGGGCCGGATTTGTATGAAAATCAGGAGATACCGGTGACTTCCGGGGATATTGATTTTATTCTTTTGACGCATGCGCATATTGACCATTCGGGAAAAATCCCACTGCTTTGCAAGGAGGGCTTTGCCGGTGAGATTGTAACTACCTTTGCTACAGCGGATTTGTGCAGTATTATGCTGCGTGACAGTGCGCATATTCAGGAGTTTGAGGCAGAATGGCGGAACCGCAAGGCAAAGAGAAGCGGGGAGGAGCAGTATGAGCCGATGTATACGATGGAGCATGCGGATGCGGCAATCAAGCTTCTCGCACCGTGTGATTATGATCAGAAAATCGTGCTGTGCGAAGGAATTGAGGTTCGTTTTACGGATATGGGACATCTTCTCGGCTCCTCGGCAATCGAAGTGTGGATTACGGAGAACGGTATATCGAAAAAAATTGTCTTTTCCGGTGATGTGGGAAATCTGGACCAGCCGATTATCAAGGATCCGCAGTTTGTGAAAGAGGCAGATTATGTTGTGATTGAATCTACATACGGAAACCGGATACATGGAGAAGAAAAGCCGGATTACGTGGGGGAATTTACACGGATTTTAAGAGAAACCTTTATAAGAGGCGGAAATGTGGTTGTGCCTTCCTTTGCTGTGGGGCGTACACAGGAGCTGCTTTATTTTATCCGTGAGATTAAGGAGAGGAATCTGATTCCGGAGTATCCGAATTTTGAAGTGTATGTAGACAGTCCGCTGGCAATCGGCGCGACGACGGTATTTAACAAAAATGTAAAATCCTGTTTTGACGAGGACGCCATGGCACTGATAGAAAGAGGGATAAACCCGTTGGTGTTCCCGGGGCTTAAAACGACGATTACAAGCGACGAATCCCGGATGATTAACTTTGATGACAAACCGAAAGTAATTTTATCGGCTTCCGGTATGTGCGAGGCGGGACGTATCCGCCACCATCTGAAGCATAATCTCTGGAGAGCGGAGAGTACGATTTGTTTTGTGGGATATCAGGCTGTCGGAACTCTGGGAAGAAAGCTGATTGAGGGCGCGGACAGTGTGAAGCTTTTCGGAGAGAACGTGGAGGTAAACGCAAAAATCGAATCCTTGAAAGGAATCAGCGGACATGCGGATATGAATGGGCTTTTAAGATGGCTGTCGGGATTTGAAAAGGTACCGGAGCATGTGTTCGTAGTCCACGGTGAAGATACGGTTACGGACGATTTTGCAGAGACGGTAACGGAGCGGTTCGGCTGTCCGGCATTCGCGCCGTATTCCGGCGGGTGTGTGGACCTTGCCACAGGAGAGATTCTGTCGGTTGGAATCCGGGAACCGAAGAAAGTGGCGGAGAAACCGGCAACGGCAAAAAAGCACAGCATTTTTGCCCGTGTTGTTGCGGCGGCAAAGCGGCTGCTTGAGGTGGTATATAAGAATGAAGGACTGGCAAATAAGGAGCTCGTGAAATTTGAAAGCCAGATTCACAGTCTGGCAGATAAATGGGACAGGTAAGCTTCAATCGGGGACGGGGTTTTTTTAGAAAAACCCCGTCCCCATTTAAGAAAGGTATTGTTTCATTGTCCAAAGTGCGTTTTTTTCCAGACGGCTCACCTGAGCCTGCGAAATTCCCACGTCCTCGGCTACTTCCATCTGTGTTTTTCCTTCGAAAAACCGCAGTGTAATGATATGTCGTTCCCGATCGCTCAAATGTTCCATCGCAGCTTGAAGTGACAGATTTTCGACCCATTTTTCTTCTTTGTTTTTTGTATCGCTTATCTGATCCATGACATACAGGGCATCGCCGCCGTCGTTATATACAGGTTCCTGAAGGCTCATAGGCGCCTGAATAGCATCCAGAGCGAATACAATATCCTCTTTGGAAATCCCGATTTCCTCGGCAATTTCCTGAACCGTCGGCTCTTTCATATTCCTTTTTATATAGTTTTCTTTAGCGTAGATTGCTTTGTATGCGGTGTCTCTAAGGGAACGGCTGACCCGGATAGAGTTGTTATCCCGCATATAGCGTCTGATTTCGCCGATAATCATGGGGACTGCATATGTGGAAAATTTTACGTCCAGTTCCGTGTTGAAATTATTGATTGCTTTAATCAGACCGATGCATCCGATTTGGAATAAGTCGTCGGGATTCTCGTTGCTTGCGCCGAATCTTTTAATTACGCTTAAGACAAGTCTTAAATTTCCTTTAATATATTCTTCTTTCGCCTGTTCGTCGCCGGCTTTAATTCTTTCAAATAAAGCTTCTTTTTCAGCTTCTTTTAAAATCGGGAGCTTTGATGTGTTTACTCCGCATATTTCTACCTTACCCTGTGCCATTGTAAAACCTCCTCCGGATGAAAACTGTATTTTTGTCTAGTAAAATGATTCTCCAGATAGAGTTTTGTTATTCTGATTACGGGCAAAATAAAAAAACTTTTAGTCCTTGACAAATTGTGTGCTGTCCCTATTGCATTCATAGGAGCCGGTATAGTATAGTTATATTAGTTTGGATGGGAAGGAATGATGGTTTTGTGAAAGCATGTATTTTTGATTTGGACGGAACTCTGGGAGATACCAGAGCCTCGCTTGTGTATTCGGTAGGGCTTACCTTAAAAGAGATGGGCCTCCCTGGAATTACCGACAGGCAGTGCATCAGCTTTGTAGGGAACGGGGCCAGATATTTGATGGAGAAAGCTCTTGCGGCAACCGGTGAAGGAAATGAAGCGAGAATCGAAGAGGCTATGGAGGTGTATGGGCGTATTTTTGACAGACACTGTACTTATCAGGCAAATCCGTATGACGGAATATTGGAGCTTTTACAGGTTATGAAAGAAAGAGGAATGAAGCTTGCGGTACTATCCAATAAGCCTCACAGGCAGACGCTTAAGGTTGTGCATGCGATGTGCGGAGACGATTTATTTGAATATATTCAGGGACAGAAAGAGGATATTCCGAGAAAACCTAATCCGGCGGGAATTTTGTATGCGCTTAAGGAGATGGGTGTCGGAAAAGAGGAATGCCTGTATGTGGGGGATTCTGAGGTTGACGCAGCGACCGGAAAAAATGCCGGATTGAAAACAATTTGCGTTTCATGGGGATTTCGGACAAAAGAAGAACTAAAAGCGGCAGATGCGGAATATATAATAGATAAGGCGGAAGAGCTTTTAAAATATATATAAAATTAAAAAGGGAGGTGTATGAAAGCCATGTATGAGTATGATGAGGATTGCTTGAGAGCTTTTCTAAAGAACCAGTCCCGTTTGTTTGATGAGCCGGTTGCGGAGACGATGGAGGAAGCGGAAGCTTTTCTTGAGGACTGTATGGCAGTTGTTGTGGACAGCATTGAAGAGGTAAGAGCATTCTTTGAAGAAGAAGGCATTGATGCGGCAGGAATGTCGGATGAAGAGCTTGAGGAGGCGTCAGAGGTGTTTGCGGTTTCAGGCGGCAGATATCTGATTGTAGAAGGGTAGCCACAGAAATACAAAAGCCATAACTACTTGGTAGTTACGGCTTTTTTTAATGCATCGTCTATAGCGCCTATAATAATCTGAGAGGTGTAGGGATTTTCCGCGGAATATTCGATATCGTCAAGAGACTGCTTTTGGTAGACCTGTTCGGCAATTTCCTCAATTGCTGGCTGAATCAGCGGATACATGGCGGTGACGGTTTCGTTTATATTTGAAAACCGTATGGAATTAATATGTGTTTCATCCACGGTAACTTCCACCTCAAGAGCCGTATTGTTAAGCGTAACGGTAGAGGTGTATACGCCCGGTGTGTAGCGGCTTTCTTCTAAAGGCTCGCTTTTGTCTCCCGGAAGAAACATAAAGATGAGCAGAAGAATCAATACTATTGCTAATACGGCAAATACAGCCGTATAGATAATTTCTTTCATATGAAGTACGACGATTTTTGTTTTGGAACTCATAAATGGCCTCCTCTTATCTTGCTATTATGATTTCGTTCTTTATAATGTATGAAAAAGGTGTGGAAAATATGCTTATATTCCTGTAGAATGGATAGGAGAAAATGTGAGGAGTGAGTGAAAAATGTTTATAATAGCAGGACTTGGCAATCCGACAAGGCAGTATGAGGGGACAAGGCATAATGTAGGATTCGATGTCATAGATGCGATTGCAGATAAATATAATATAGCTGTAGACGGGAAAAAATGCCGGGCCCGTGTGGGGAAAGGCGTGGTAGAGGGGAGAAAGGTTCTTCTTGTAAAGCCTCAGACCTATATGAATTTAAGCGGCGAAAGTATCAGGGGGCTGGTAGATTATTATAAGACAGAGCCGGAGGAGGAGCTTCTGGTTATCTATGACGATGTCAGTCTGAATCCGGGACAGCTTCGTGTGCGGGCGAAAGGAAGCGCGGGCGGACATAACGGTATGAAAAATATCATTGCCAATCTGGGGACGGATGTGTTTGCAAGGATTAAGGTTGGAATCGGAAAAAAACCAAAGGAGTACGATTTGGCTGATTATGTGCTCAGCCGCTTTCCAGGCGGGGAGCGGGAACTCCTTAAGGAGGCGTACGGACATGCAGTGCTTGCTGCGGAGCAGATTGTAAAAGGAGATATTCAGTCCGCCATGAATGAATATAACAGAAAAGTAAAATCTACGGAGGAGCAGTAAATATGCAGGCATTAACTGCACCATTAAGAGAGCTGGCAGAGTTTGAGGAGATTCGGAAAAGGCTAAGGAGCGGTTCCGGAATCATTCGTATTGCCGGATGTGTAAATTCTCAGAAAACGCATATGATGTACGCGTTAAGCGATGGCTTTACTTATAAAGTCATCGCTTGTTCCAGTGAATCAAAAGCAAGGCAGATTTACGAGGAGTACCGTGTATTGGATAGCTCTGCGTATCTGTATCCGGCAAAAGATATGCTCTTTTATCAGGCGGATATCAGAAGCCGGGAGCTTTTAAAACAGCGGATGGAGGTCATTCAGGCCGTGATGTCAGGGGAGCCGGCGGTAATTGTTACAAGCTTTGATGCGTTTATGGACGCGTTGATGCCGAAAGAGGAGATTGAGAAACGTACAGTAACGATATCGGGGAAAGGCATCCTTGATATGGCAGAGCTTGAAAGGAATCTTGCGGGGCTTGGCTATGACAGGGAGGTTCAGGTGGATGCACCGGGGCAGTTTGCAGTAAGAGGAGGTATTGTAGATATTTATCCGCTTACGGAGGAGCTTCCCATTCGGATTGAGCTGTGGGGCGACGAGGTGGATTCGATTCGGACCTTTGATGTGGAGACGCAGCGCTCTATTGAAAATCTTTCGGATGCGGTGATTTATCCGGCCACAGAATTCCCGGAAGAGGGCGGAAAACGGGTTTCTTTTCTGAATTATTTTCCGGTATCGGACACACTTCTTTATCTGGATGAGCCGGTGAGGCTTATTGAAAAGGGAAATGCGGTGGAGGAGGAATTTATGGAGGCGCAGAAGCGACGTCTGGAGACAGGACAGACACTGACAGAAGCGGAAGCGACTCTTTATACGACGCAGGAGATTGCCGGGAAAATCAATGCGTATGCAGGTATTGCACTTTCCGCTCTTGAAATATCATGTAAAGATTTTAATATCCGCGTTTCTTACAGCCTGCAGGCGAAAGGTATCCAGTCTTATAACAGAAGCTTTGAGCTCCTTACTCAGGATTTGAAGCGTCTGAAGAGAAATAAAAACCGGGTAGTACTTTTGTCCGGCTCCCGCACCCGGGCGAAGCGTCTTGCGGAGGACTTAAGAGATTATGGTTTAAGCAGCTTTTACAGTGATGATATGGAGCGCGAAGTAAAGCCCGGGGAGATTATGACCGCCTACGGTTATGTGGCGGAGGGATATGAATATCCGCTTCTTAAATTTACAGTCATTTCCGAGACGGATATTTTCGGAAAAACAAAAAAGAAAAAGAAACGGAAAATATATGAGGGAAGAAAGATTCAGAGCTTTTCAGAGTTAAAGCCCGGAGATTATGTAGTACATGAAAATCACGGCCTCGGTATCTATCAGGGAATTGAGAAGATAGAGGTGGACAGGATTGCGAAAGACTATATGAAAATATCTTATGCGAAAGGAGGCAACCTCTATATCCCGGCAACACAGCTCGACTTAATACAAAAATATGCAAGCTCTGACGCGAAGAAGCCGAAGCTTAACAGGCTTGGAAGTCAGGAATGGACAAGGACAAAAACCAGAGTGCGGGGTGCGGTAAAGGAGATTGCCCGGGATTTGGTGGAGCTTTACGCTGCAAGAGAGAGAAAGGAAGGATATGTTTACGGTGAGGATACTGTCTGGCAGAGAGAGTTTGAGGAAATGTTTCCGTTTGAGGAGACGGAGGATCAGCTTTTGGCTATTGATGCCGTAAAGAGAGACATGGAAAGTAAAAAGATTATGGATCGTCTGGTTTGCGGCGACGTCGGATACGGAAAGACGGAGATAGCTATCCGTGCGGCGTTTAAAGCAGTACAGGAAAATAAGCAGGTGGTTTATCTTGTTCCTACGACAATCCTCGCGCAGCAGCATTATAATACCTTTTTGCAGAGAATGAAAGATTTTCCGGTAAGAGTAGATTTATTGTGCCGCTTCCGTACCCCGGCGCAGCAGAAAAAAACAATTGAGGATTTGAAACGGGGATTGGTGGATATTGTTATCGGAACTCACCGGGTGCTGAGTAAGGATGTGAAGTTTAAGGATTTGGGACTTCTGGTAATAGATGAGGAGCAGAGGTTCGGAGTTCAGCACAAGGAGAAGATAAAAAAGTTAAAGGAAAATATAGACGTAATGACTCTCACTGCAACGCCGATTCCCCGGACGCTTCATATGAGCCTGATTGGAATCCGGGACATGAGCGTATTAGAGGAAGCCCCCGGGGACAGGCTGCCGATTCAGACCTATGTAATGGAATACAGCGAGGAGATGGTCAGAGAGGCAATTGAACGGGAATGTGCAAGAGGCGGACAGGTGTACTACGTCTATAACCGTGTGGAGGACATTGAAGAGATTACTTCGCGTGTTGCAAGGCTTGTGCCGGAGGTAAATGTGGCGTTTGCCCACGGCCAGATGAAAGAGCGTGAGCTTGAGAGGATTATGTATGATTTTATTAACGGTGATATTGATGTGCTTGTATCGACAACCATTATTGAGACAGGACTGGATATTTCCAATGTGAATACAATGATTATCCATGATTCCGACAGGCTGGGATTATCGCAGCTCTATCAGCTGAGAGGCCGCGTGGGACGCTCCGGGAGAATGGCCTACGCGTTCCTTTTATACCGGAGGGATAAGCTGCTAAAAGAGGTTGCTGAAAAGAGGCTTTCGGCAATCCGTGAATTCACGGATTTGGGCTCCGGGTTTAAGATTGCCATGCGGGATTTGGAAATCCGGGGAGCGGGGAATCTTCTGGGAGCGGAGCAGCACGGACATATGGAGGCGGTCGGGTATGATTTGTATTGTAAGATGTTAAATGAGGCCGTGCGCCATTTGAAAGGCGAGGCGGAGGAGGAGGGCTACAATACGACGATAGATCTGAATGTGGACGCTTATATACCGGACAGCTATATTCCGAATGAATATCACAAGCTGGATATCTATAAGCGCGTAGCTGCAATCGAATCGGAAGAGGATATGGAGGAAATGACAGAGGAACTGATAGACCGTTTCGGCGATTTCCCGAAAAAGGTGGAGACGCTTCTGGAGGTAGCGGGCCTTAAGGCGTTTGCCCACAGGCTTTATATCACGCAGATAGAGCAGAAAGGAGAGACCTATACCTTTACGATGTATGAAAAAGCAAAAGTGCTTCCGGAGCGGATTCCGGGACTGCTTTTGGAATTTAAGGAGGAGCTCTCTTTTCGGGCAGATTTGGAAAATCCGTGCTTTGTTTACCGCAGGAAAAGAAAGAATAAAAAAGATGAAAATGAAAGCCCGGTGGAAGTTGTGAAAAAAGTGTTAATTGGGATAAAAGGATTGCTTGCATGAGAAAAAAAGAGTATACTGGATTAGTCATGAAAATTTTGACAAAGCACTAAGGAGGTTTATATCAGGATTATGAAAAAGAGATTTTGGATATCTGCATTGGTGGGGATTTTAGCGGCGGCAATGCTGTCCGCCTGTTCCTTAAAGGGAGACGAGACGGCGATTGTGGTTGACGGTACAGAGATTAAGGCCGATGTGGCGAATTTTTATGCAAGATATATTCAGGCGCAGTACGAGACTTTCTATTCTGCTTATATGGGCGAGGATATGTGGGATTCTGAGGCAAGCGAAGGAGAAAATTATGAGGAGAGTGTAAAGTCCTCGGTTCAGGAAACATTGGAGACAATGGTGCTTTTGGAAAAGCATATGAGCGAATATGATATCTCTTTGTCTGATGCAGAAAAAAAGGTGATTGCGGATACGGCTCAGGAATTTGAGGAGGATAATTCTCTTGAGGATAAGGAGAAAGTGTCCGGTGACAAGAAAGTGTTGGAGCGCGTGCTTACCCTGATGGCGATTCAGCAGAAGATGCAGGATGCGATTCAGGCGGGAGCAAATACAGAGGTTTCCGATGAGGAGGCAGCACAGAAGAGTATGGAGTATGTGCTGTTCTCCTATGTTTCCGAGGATGAATCCGGCGAGAGTTCGGATCTGTCCGATGATGAGAAAAAAGAGCTTAAGGAAAAAGCGGAGGAGCTTTCCAAAAGCCTGAAAGACGGAGGAGCTTTTGCCGCGCTTGCAAAAAAAGCAGGCGTGGAGGTTGAAACGGCGACCTTTGACGCGGAAACCACGGTTCCTAATGAGGATTTGGTGAAAGCGGCCGACGCATTGGAGGAAGGCGGCGTCACAGATGTGGTTGAGACAGACGGCGGCTGTTATGTGGCAAAGGTAACCAGTCTTCTGGACAGGAAAGCTACCGATGCGAAAAAGGATACAATTGTGCAGGAGCGAAAAGACGAGCTTTATAACACTACCTGTGAGAGATGGCTCGAAAAGGCGAAGATTACAGTAAATGAGGCTGTATGGAAAAAGATCGATTTTAAGGATTTGACGGTAACGATGAATATACAGGAAGAGGTGCCTTATTCGGATGCGGTAAAGACAGACGATCAGGTAGACCTGGATGCGGAAGAAGAGCCGCAGGAATAAAATGGTGAAAGGCAGCGGAGGAAGATCTTGTCCTCGCTGCCTTTTTGGCTGTGTGCTGAGAGCATGTTTTGACGGGAAACGAGGGAATATCCCAAAGATTGTGTAAACCTCTAAACTGATGTAAGATAAAATTACT
>CAMNRH010000047.1 GCA_946552115.1 uncultured Lachnospiraceae bacterium | reverse complement strand
CAAATTATCTCCTTATGTGGTGACAGCCTTTGCGGTTTTTCTTTTGTCGTTTTTTATCGGAATGTGCCATAGGACTGTATGTTGCTGTTGTGTTCATTGTCGCTCTCCGCCCTCTCCATCTGGATTTTATATTTTCAAAAATTCAGAATGGAGGTATTTATGGTGAAGTATGCACCAAGAAAGGTATATATCAAGGAAAGCGGCGGTTATGCAGAATTGTCCTATCAAGATTTCTGCCGCCGCAGGCAAACCGACCAAAGTTACATGGACAAGCTATTTATCCCCGTGCAGGGTTGTTTGCTTGAGGTTGTGCGAGAACAGTACACAGATTTTTATCGGGATAAAGAACGGTGGCGCTATCTGAAAAAACTGGACGCGAACCATAAGTTGCTTTCATTGGAGGGATTTACGGACAGTGAGGGGAATGTGCTTGATTTCATTGTTGATGAAGCGGTGGATGTTGCGGAAACCGTTGTCCGTGCGGTGATGGTGGACAGGCTGAAAGTCGCCCTGCCTTTGTTGTCGGACAGTGAACAGACGTTGATACAAGCAATCTTCTTTGAAGAACTTTCTGAGCGGGAAGTCGGGTTGCGGTTAGGTGTGACACAGAGCGTTGTCAATAAACGCAAAACTAAAATCCTTGCGAAACTGAGAAAGATAATAGAGGTTTAATTTAAGGCGTTCAGCCCCCTTGTTTTTTCCTTTGGGAAAATGAGGGGGCTTTTGCCTGCCCTCTTAATCAGTTTTGATTGGAGGAAATAAGGATGGCATACAACCACGGACGAGAGGAGAGAAAATGGCGCATCTGGAAAGAAGCCGAAGAAAAGATTTTGCGTGAGTGTGGCATTGATGAAGCGGTTATTGAGCAAATCCGCACAGACGACAGGGCAGATTTTAATTCCAACAGGCGGTTTTACCGATGGGCGAGCGATTTCGGAGAATACCTTGAGGGTATAGCAGACAGGGAAAAGCAGGAGGAAGTAAGGTCTGTTTCTGATTTACTGGACGAGATTGAAAGCGAAAATCTGTACCTTGCCTTAATCACGGTGGACAGGCGCACATTACAAATTGTCCTGCTGAAAATGCAGGGATATTCCACAAAGGAGATTGCCCCACTTGTACATTTAACCGCAGGGGCTATCTATGCAAGGATGCAGCATCTACGGAAAAAACTAAAAGATTTTAAGCAATAGAGGGCAAATTTTAACTTTTTCAAGGACTATAGGGTGAGGGATATTTTTTCTCACTCTATTCTTCATGGGAGGATTATTGCATATGGACAACTATATAGACGAAAGAACAAAGGAGCAATTTACCGAAGATACCGCTATTCGAGAAGCAATCAACAACATTTACAATATGCTCGCAGAAATGCCGAAAGAGAAACGCCTTGCTTTCTTTGAGCAAATTTCAAAACCAAAAGATTTGGATTTTATAAAGGAGATGGATGGTATTTATTATGTTGTCTGTGCCCACTTCAACAGAGAACAAAGGGAAGACATGATAACCAAAGTTAATCGGGTATTAGGTACAGAGGTATGAAAATATTTTAATTCGCACTTTAAAGCATTGAAGTAAGACGGCAGATATGGTAGAATAGCATCACTACAAACATCATATCCGACTGTCAGAAAGGAGTTTATTTTGAACAGACAGTCAGAAAAAGTTACTGCCCTCTATTGCAGGCTTAGCCGTGACGATATGCTGCAAGGGGAGAGCAACAGCATTACTAATCAAAAATCAATTATCAGCAAGTACGCAAAGGATAACGGATTTCAGAATCCCCAATTTTTCGTGGATGACGGATACTCAGGTGTAAGCTTCACAAGACCGTCTTTTATGGAACTGATGGAGCTTGCCGAAGCAGGGAAAATTGGAACGATTATTGTCAAAGATCATTCGAGACTTGGTAGAAACCGCCTTGTTGTCGGTCAGCTATTGGAAGAAGATTTTGTCCGTCTGGGCATACGTTATATTGCCATTATGGACAATATCGACACAAAAGACGGATTGAGTGATTTTCTCCCAGTGCAGGACTGGTTCAATGAGATGCACGCCAAGAATACCTCAAAAAAAGTGCGGGCGGTATTCCAAAATAAAGGCATGTCGGGGAAGCCGCTTACAACGGTTATCCCTTATGGTTATAAAAAGAACGAAGCCGAGCCTGCCCATTGGCTGATTGACGAAGAAGCCGCCGAAGTTGTACGCAAAATATTCCGCCTATGCGTTGAGGGATACGGACCGACACAGATAGCAAATATCCTTTTTTCGGAGGGTATAAAAACGCCAACGGAGCATTGGCAGGCACAAGGGCGAAAGACATCTGCACTTCCTGCTGTTCCACATAAATGGGCGGCAAGGACAGTTGCGGATATTCTGGAACGGCTTGAATATTGCGGGCATACGGTTAATTTCCGTTTTACTACACGCTCATTCAAGGACAAAACCATGATACGCAGACCGAAAGAAGAATGGAAAATCTTTGAGAATACCCATGAAGCTATCATTGACAGCGAAACTTGGGCACTCGTGCAGGAGCTTAGAAGCCACAAACGCAGACCAAACCGCACAGGTGAAATCAGTATTTTTTCTGGATTACTCTATTGTGCCGACTGCGGGGAAAAGCTGTATTATAGTGTGACGAACAATTATAGCAGGGAGCAGGCATATTTCTTTTGTTCCAATTACCGCAAGAGTACGGCAAACTGTACCGCCCACTATATTCGTGAAAAGGTTGTTTATGCCTTGGTTCTTGAAAGTTTGCAGCGTGTCCTGTTCTATGTGCAGGCATTTGAAAAACAATTCGTACAGGAACAGCTTGACAAGTCAAGCGAGGAACAGCGGAAAGAGGTTGCTAAGAAACGGCGGGAATTAGCCAAATCCGAAAAGCGTATTGATGAGCTTGATATATTGTTTCAGCGGATTTATGAGGATAACGTATCGGGCAAACTGAGCGATGAGCGTTTTACAACAATGTCGGCAAACTACGAAGCAGAGCAGAAAGCCTTAAAAGAATCTCTTGTCCAGTTAAAAGCAGACATTGAAATGCAGAATGACAAAACCGCAAATGTGTCAGAATTTGTGGAGAAAGTCAGGCGTTATACGGAAATCACGGAACTCACGCCTGCCATCGTCAATGAATTTATTGATTACATTATGGTATCTAAGAAACAGATGATAGACGGAAAGACCGTATATCCCATTGATATTTATTATAGTGGTATCGGTATTATTGATGCTCCATCTGCTGAAGAATATGAAGATATGTTTCAAGAACGCTTAAAACAGAAGCATTCAGATAAAGAAAAAACGGCATAGTCACTAAAACTATACCGTAATTTGATACAGGGTTGCCTTTGTACCCTTCACTTCCTTATGTGAAGGGTACGAACTGTCCCTTTTTACTCTATTTCTTCCGCTTTTATCCCCCGCTGCTTTAACTTTAAATATACAATTTCCCGGAATAATGCATAAATTACCGATACTATCGGAATGAACACAAGCATTCCTACCACTCCCATCAGGCTTCCTCCAAGACTCACCGCCGCCAGTACCCAGATTGACGGAAGGCCGACAGAATTTCCGACCACATGGGGATATATGAGATTTCCTTCTATCTGCTGCAATACTAAAAACAGTATGATAAATACCAGCGCCTTTACCGGATTTATCATAAATATCAAAAATGTTCCCACTGCACATCCGATAAATGCTCCAAAGATTGGTATCAACGCAGTAAAAGCTATTACGATTCCCGTCAGCAGCGCATAAGGCAGCCTGAAAATCCACATTGACACAACAAACATACTTCCCAGAATAATAGCTTCTACACACTGTCCTGTTAAAAAGCTGGAAAAAGTACTATAAGTCAGCGACAATACCTCCAACGCCGCCTCCGCACGCCCTTTCCTTACAAATGCAAAGAGAACTTTTTTTGCCTGAAGCCCCAGCTTTTCCTTTTGCAGAAGCACATAAACAGCAAATACAAACGCGATAAAAAAAGTAGTAATGCTGCTTACAATATTTTTTGCGGCAGTGATTGTCGAATCAAGCACGCTTCCCGCGCCGTTCCCCAGAAAATCAATTCCTGTGCTCATAAGCTTATCCCAGTCAAATTTCAGACTGTTAACCCATGTCATAATTTCCTTATTTCCGTGGAAAATATCTCTCGCCCACATCTGCACTTTCGGAATAAACGCCTGTATGCTCTGTCCCAGATTTGCAAATGTATTTCCAAGCTGCGGTATCAGAACAAACATCACCAGCACGACGACGCCGATCACGGCAAAAAGAACAATCATCATACTCACCGGACGGGCAAGCTTTTGAAGCACCGGCTTTTTTTCTATTCTCTCCTCTGAAAACAGATGCCTCTGGATAAAGCTCATAGGGACATTCAGCACAAATGCAATTGCTCCCCCTAAAATAAACGGAAATGTTACATGCAGGATAAACCCTAAAATTTCCATAACCTCTTTATATTTCCACAAGCACGCTACAACAATCGCGGTGAATAAGATTAGCTCCTTAATTTTTTTCATTGTTTTTTGATTTAACTCCATATAGCCTCCTACTGTCATTGCATTTCAAAGTATTGCCTGTTCTGGCATCATTTATTTTATCATACCTTGTTTTCTCCCTGCAATTTTTATATAATAAAATAGATTCACAAAAATTGAAAAGAGAAAGGAAAATAAAAACTATATTATGAGATTACGAAGTAAACTAGCCGTCCGCTGCGCCAAGCTTACAAGCACTCTGATCCGTAAGCTGAACCGCGGAAGCGGTGTCACTCTTCCCGGATATGTCGCCCGTTTGATAGACCCCAAAATCCTGTCCGTTATGTCCGGAATGATTCGCGAAAAAACCATCGTAACTATGGGAACCAACGGAAAAACAACGACGAACAGTATTCTGTACCACGCTTTGAAAGCTGAGGGAAAAACAGTCATTATCAACCGGACAGGCGCCAATATGTTAAACGGTATTATTTCCGCGTTTGTACTGGCCACTGATAAAAAAGGCTGTCTTCATGCGGATTATGCCTGTATTGAAGTGGACGAGATTGCCTCCGTACGTGTTCTTCCCGAATTAAAACCTGACTGTGCTCTTCTTACCAATATTTCCAGGGACCAGCTTGACCGCTTCGGGGAGGTGGACATAACCTATAATAAAATCAAAACCGCTGTACTCAGTGTACCGAAAACAAAACTGATTATCAACTGTGACGATATTCTTTCCTATACACTGACAAGGGAATGTAAAAATTCTTCCGTCACATACGGTATCAGCGAGCAGATTTTTGATGATATTTCCCGCTCCGAGATTCGGGAAAGTATTTTCTGCCGTTCCTGCGGTAAAAAGCTCTCTTATGATTTCTTCCACTACGGACAGCTCGGCATCTATCATTGTCCGAACTGCGGATTTGAGCGCCCGGCCCCGAATTATACTGCTGCCCGGATTACTTTCCACGACGAGGTATATTCCTTTGATATGGACGGCATACACATTGATTCCGGCGCACGTTCTCCTTACAACGTATATAATACGCTGTCTGCCTACGCGGCGCTCCGCACTCTCGGCGCGCCTATGGACAATTTTAAATCGACCATTGAGAGCTTTGATTACGGAAACAACCGTGAAAGCATTTTCACAATCAACGGCGCCCGCGTGCAGCTTCATCTGGCAAAAAATCCTATCGGCTTCCAGCAGAAAATTTCTCTTGTTCTGAAAGATCCGAAACCGAAAGATGTCATAATCCAGATCAATGATACCTATCAGGACGGAGAAGATATTTCCTGGCTCTGGGACGTGGATTTCCAATATCTCGCTAACGCAAACGCGGCAACCATCACCACAAACGGAACCCGCCGCCACGATATGGGCTTACGGTTGAAATACGAAGATATTTCCTGCGGCTCTACCACCGATATTCAGGCAACGGTTGAAAAGCTCACCGCGGACGGTACCAAAAATCTGTATGTCATCGTAAATTACTCCGGTCTGTACCGGACAAACCACATGCTGGCTGCATTGCAGAATTCCGCGAAAGGAGGCTCCCCGTCATGAAACTAACAATTGGACACCTTTATCCTGACCTGCTCAATTTATACGGCGACAGAGGCAACATACAATGCTTTCGGAAACGTCTGGAATGGCGCGGTATCGAAGCGGAGGTTATTCCTTTCCTCTCCGGAGATAAAATTGACTTTTCCAAACTGGATATTATCCTTTTAGGCGGCGGCTCCGACAGAGAACAGGAGCTGGTCTGCCAGTATATGAAAGAAATCAAGCATGATTTTAAAAGCTATGTAGAGGATAATGGCGTAGTTCTCGCTGTCTGCGGCGGCTACCAGCTTCTGGGCAAATATTACAAAACCGACAAAAAGATGATTGAGGGACTGGAAATCCTCGATATTTACACGGAATGGGAACCAGAACGGCTGATTCGCAACATTATACTAAACAGCCCGCTTTTTAAGACCCCAATCGTAGGCTTTGAAAATCACGGGGGCCGCACTTATATCGGCAGCCATACCCCTCTTGGAAAAGTATTCTTCGGACTTGGCAACACCGGAAAATCCGGATATGAGGGCGTTGTATACAAAAACGTAATCGCAACCTATCTGCACGGTCCGCTGCTTCCGAAAAACCCGCAGGTCTGCGATTATCTTCTGGAGCGCGCGCTAAAAAGAAAATACGGAGAAGATATAAAATTAAAAGCACTCCCGGATAAGCTGGAACACAAAGCAAACAGCTATATAGTAGACAGATACAGCGATAAAAAATACGTTCTAAAAGAAACCATCAAACGATATACGTAAAAAGGGACAGGGTTTTTTCAGTTGGGGACGGGGTTTTTTTAGAAAAACCCCGTCCCCAACTGTATTAGCGCCAGCCCATATACAACGAAAAGCTGCCCCATATCCAGGCTTACAACCTTAAACACTCCCGCAAGTCCCGGAAGTGTAAGAACGCAGGTTATAAGTACAAGTCCAATTAAAAATGCTCCGATTAAATATACATTATTAAATAATTTCTTAGTAAATTTCCCCGGTCTCTTTGATTTACAGTTAAATCCGTGAACCAATCTGGCGGTGCACAGTGTTCCAAAGGCCATCGTACTTGCAAGCCCTGCATCCCCTCCCCGGTAGCCTGTTAAAAATGCCGCCATCGTTATGATCCCTATACTTAAGCCTTCAAATGCTATATGAATAAGATAGTCTTTTGTCAAAATGGATTCTTTCATCGGCCTCGGCTTTTGCTTCATCACCTCTTTATTATGCGGCTCAAGCCCCAGCGCTATAGCCGGCAGGCTGTCTGTAAGTAAATTGATAAACAGCAGGTGTACCGGTGCAAACGGTACCGGAAGCCCGGCGAGAGACGCGCATAATACGGTGAGGATTCCGCCAAAATTCCCCGATAAAAGGAATCGTATCGAATTTTTTATATTCTGATAAATATTTCTCCCGTTTTCCACCGCTTTAATAATTGTCGCAAAATTATCGTCCGTAAGCACCATCGCCGCCGCGTCTTTCGACACCTCGGTCCCGGTAATTCCCATAGCCACACCGATATCCGCCTGCTTTAACGCCGGCGCGTCATTCACACCGTCCCCGGTCATGGCAACGATATTTCCCCGTTCCTGCCATGCCCGCACAATCCGTATTTTATGCTCCGGAGAAACCCGGGCGTACACAGATATTTTCGGAACAAATTCCCGCAGCTCTTCATCAGACATATTCTCAATCGCCGCTCCCTCACAGGCCTCCCTCATATCCTTTAAAATACCAATCCGCTTCGCAATCGCCGCCGCTGTTACCTTATGGTCGCCCGTAATCATAACAGGCCTTATTCCCGCATGAATACATTCTGAAACTGCCGCAGCTGATTCCTCTCTCGGCGGATCCATCATGGAAATTAAACCCAAAAAGGTAAGTCCGTCCTCATCGTCAGATTTAAGCTCCTTTTCTTCGGGAAGCTCCTTATACGAAAATGCGAGCACCCGAAGACCGCTTTTCGAAAATTCCGCGTTCTGCCGCTCAATTTTTAAACGGTCTCCCTCACAGATTTCCCGAACCGTACCGCCGATTCTGATATGGCTCACACGCCCAAGAAGTACATCCACCGCCCCTTTTATCACCATTACACATGTATGATCAAATATATGCTCTGTCGACATAAGCTTCCTGTCACTGTCAAAAGGAAGCTCCGATTTACGGGGGTATTTCCTTCTTATATCTTCCGCCTCTGCTCCAAGCCGGCTCCCAAGATTAATGAGTGCCGTTTCCGTCGGATCTCCAATCTCTTTTCCGTCCGCATTCTCAGAATCATTACACAGCATACTGTAATACAAAAGGCGTTTCTGATTTTCCTCATCAAGACAAATATCTTTTGCGGCGATTCTCTTTTCATCTACATAATAATCCTCTACGGTCATACGGTTCTGAGTCAGCGTTCCCGTCTTATCGGAACAAATTACAGATACGCTGCCAAGTCCTTCCACCGCCTGAAGCTTTCTTATAATCGCATGCTCCTTTGCCATTTTCTGTGTACCAAAGGACAGCACAATTGTAACAATCGAACTTAAAGCCTCCGGTATCGCAGCAACTGCCAACGCGACCGCAAAGAGAAATGCGTCTACCGCCGAACCGCCTCTGAGAACATTGATACCAAACAAAATACCGCAAAAAATTAAAATAATGATAGAAAGCTTTTTCCCAAAATCATCCAGATTCATTTGAAGCGGCGTTCGCTTTTCAGAAGTATTTTTCAAAAGCCCCGCAATCTTTCCAATTTCTGTCTGCATCCCGATTGCCGTTACCTCATACGTCCCACGCCCGTAGGTGACAAAGCTTCCCGAAAAAACCTTATCTGTCCGGTCGCCCAAAGCCGCTCCCTCCGGTGCCTCCTCCATAGACTTTTCCGCAGGCAGGCTTTCCCCTGTAAGTGCACTTTCATCCACCTTAAGACTGGAGGCATGTAAAAGCTTTCCGTCTGCCGGAATACAGTCTCCCGCTTCTATGACCGCCTCGTCTCCAACCGTTACCTCCCTGGCCGGAATCTTTATCATATGTCCGTCACGAATCACCTTTGCTTCAGGTGCTGATAATTGCTTCAGACTATTCAGCGATTGCTCGGCCTTCACTGTCTGTACTGTCCCCAAAACCGCATTAATGGTAACGACAACAAGAATTACGACGGCGCTTTCCGCGTCCCCTAAAAATCCGGATATGATTGCCGCAAATATCAGAATAATCACAAGAAAATCCCTGAATTGCCCTAAGAAAATCTGTACGATGCTTTTTTTCTTCCCCTCTGCCAATTCATTAAAACCATATTTTTCCTGATTCTGTTTTGCCTGTTCCTTTGTCAACATCGCGTATCCTCTCTTTCCTGCAGCAAAAATCTCTCTTTTATCATTTCCACTTACTTAAGAAAAAATAACTAAAAAAGGAGACCCTACTGCATAAAATTAATTATGCAATAAAAGTCTCACCATTTCATTACGATACGGATGAAGATTCATCGTACTGACGACATCGTAAACGCTGCCATATACGCCTGCGCTGATTACTCCCTTTTATTAATATATAATATAGTCATAAACCCTTTTCTTGTCAATACCTTTAATTCTCAGGATATAAATATTCAGCTGCTTTCGAGTCAAGAAGCACCTCGCAATTGGGATGAAGCTGCAAAATTGACGCCGGTACATCCGGTGTGACTTTACCATTGACAGCCTTTTCAATAATTTGGGCCTTACTCTCTCCTTTTGCCACTAAAATAATATGCCGAATATTCATAATATCCTTTATTCCCAGTGTAATTCCCGCCAATGGCGCCGGAGCCGGATAATTGTTTTTCCTCCGGATACGGTCCTCAAGCTCTCCGCTTAAAGGCGTAAGCCTTGTTGAACTGTCAAAATCTGTACCCGGCAAATTCATGCCAAGATGTCCGTCTATTCCGATTCCCAGCATCTGTAAATCAATTCCTCCTCTCGCATTTAGTTCATCAATAAAATTCTTACATTCGGCATCATAATCATCACACTGCGGTCTCGGCATAATAAAATTACTCAATGGCATTCCTATAGGCCCAACAATCTCCTCCAATAATTCTGCGCTGCATGTCTTTTTAAAACCCTCTGGTACTTTTGCTATCTCATCTACCCCAAAAAGCGTCACCTGAGAAGTATCGAATGAATAATTTTTATATATTTCCGCTACTACGCCATGCATTCCTCCAGTTGTATTCCCTGTTGAAAGCCCTATAACCGAATCTCTCTTTTTCATTATCTGAGATACAATTTTAAGTCCAGCGGCAATGTCAAACTCTTTTTCACTCCTTGTTACCGTAACTTTCATGCTCCTCCTCCTTATCCTCCTATTTTAGTAAGTCCTTTGAATCCTATAACAGAAGCTCCAATCAGTCCCATAGTCTCCGAATTCAGCTCTGATACTCTGATTTTTTTTACATTATCTCTTTCTCTTTTTGCAAGCCGCTTTTCTACACTTTTCCAAAACCATTCATCCGCAAATACCCCCCCCTCCAAGCACAATTTGCTCCGGATTAAATGTAGTGATTAAATTTCCAATTAATAAAGCAATTGCATCAATTGCTTTATCTGCCACACACATTGCAAGCTCATCCCCTTTCAGAGCCGATTCAAAAACAATTTCTGAACAGATCTCCTCTTCTTCCGATAATTTATGTAAAGCGGATTCCGGAAATTCCTTTAATAAACGCCTGTATTGCTGCTCTATCCCCCTGCCTGACGCAATAGACTCCACACATCCGATTTTCCCGCACGAACACCTGACGCCGCTATAAGGATCCACAATCATATGGCCAACCTCACCTGCATTATTCCGATACCCTCTTATAATTTTCCCTTCACATACAATCCCGGCCGCGATTCCTGTTCCTATGTTCAAATAAATAAAATGATTACATTCTTTTCCTATTCCGATTTCCAGCTCTGCCGCCGTAGCCGCTTTCACATCATTATCAATGAAACAGGGAATTCCAAACCTCCGCTCTACCATATCAGCAAAATGTATCGGTCTGTCGCTCTCAAGATTATACATCAAGCTCCAGATTCCGTTTTCTGCATCTATCTGTCCTACAATTCCCATCCCAACAGCCGCTGCTTCCCCATTTCCCAAATCTTCCGCAGATAAAAAATCTTCTATCCCGTTTAAAATAATATCAGCCATCTCCTGTTGGTTCCGCACTCCGGTAGGATACCGCTTCGACGCATAAATTCTCCCTTCACTATCCACTGCGCCGATCATCATTTTAGTACCTCCCTGATCTACGGCCAGACAAAGCTTTTTCCGCACCACTGCTATTTTCTCTCCTTTCCTGCAAATAAACGATGTACCATCTCCGTTGCGGAAGCATCCTGTTTCTCATACTCTTTATATAAAAAATCAGACCAGGTAAATACAACAGCGCCATCCACATCAGCGTTTTGGACTGTCTGGAGCGCATTTTCAAATTCCTGCGGCGAAATGGTTTCCATACGGCCCTTTCCTGAGTGTATCCCTTCCGTATATAAAGCCTTTCCCTGCACCGTACATACTACTTTTTTACCGGTCAGCCTCTTAAAATATTCTCCCGCTTCGCCAATCCACTGATACGGCATACCCAAAATCTAATGATAGCCCATCACTTCAAAAACATCTACAATATCTTTCAAAAGTTCCGGATCCTGACCCCAAATCCTTTTTCCATAATTTCCAAAATGACCGATGTCAAACGGAACTGTATTTAAAATAATTTTTCCATCCGGATTATATTTTTTTACAACCGTTCTGTATTTAGAAACAATTTCATAAATCACCTGACATTTAAACTCTGTCCACTTTTCCCGTGCATGGGTTCTAATCCATAAGCCCGGCACTAACTCTTCACTCACAGGCACATGAATACCGCTGAATTGTTCAAATTTTTCCAGACATCTTTCGCAAAAACAATACTCGCTCCAAGCCTCTCCGTCTGTCCCCGGCAGCCACAATTCCCAAAAACCCGGATACCTCATGAAACCGACAAAAATGCCGTCCATATCAAATTCTTTCATCGCTTCTTCTACCATATCCACGCGGGCGTCAACATACTCATCACAGGTCGGGCATGCACCGATATACCAGTCTGTTTTTTCCATCCGCTTCCCATGCTGATTAACCGGATAATTACCAAATTGCTCCATCAGCTTTTCATCAAAACCAAAGCCCGCCTGTCCTATATAAGCAATATCCGCCTCCCACAGAGCGTTCCGAAACGCCATCTCATCAAATGCATCCATTTTATACTGCATTTCTTTTGGTACTTCGCCGGGCACAGCTGTATCTATACCCGGCAAATGATGATTATGACACATTACGAAATCCACACCCATATATTTTAGCTTTTCTATCGCTTCCTCATAATTAAGGTTATATTTCCAAAACCAGTCTGAATCCGGTACCTTTAGACCAAATCGAAATGTATCTCTCATAAGTTTCTCCTCTATTTCTGTCAGGATATTAAAAATCGGCTTCCACGTCTTTACAATTTTCTGCTGTAACAATCGGCATTGATATAATATTTCTGAATTCCTCCAGCTTCTCTCCATTTACAATCTTCTTTGCCAGATCAATCGCCTGCTTTGCATCCAAATACGGAGATTGCTGCATCGTTCCATAAATTCTTCCCTCGCGGATTCCGTCCAACGTAATCTGATTACATCCTGTACAAACTACCGGAATATCATAAGGGGATGCCTGAACCGCCTCTGCAACCGCATCTCCTCCTCCCTGAGCAAATATTCCTTTTATCTCCGATCCATATTTTGTAAGAAACGCTGAAGTAGCCGACTTCTCTTTTGACGCATCCCAGTCGCATGGCTGAGCGTCAATCACCTCAATTCCAGGGGCAATCTCAGCTAACTTGTCTTTCAACCCCTCTCCTCGAAGCTGGGTCGTTGACTGTCCTGCCGTACCTTCAATCATAACGATTTTCCCTTCTGTCCCGATTGCCTCTTTCATAATTTCAGCCGCTATTTCTCCCTGTACATAATCATCCGGCCCGCTATAACCCTCCAGATACTGCTGTCCGTCTTTTCCCGGTTCATTAGATACAGCCAAAAGAGGAATCTCCGAAGACGATGCCTGCGCAAGTGCAGGAATAACAGCTTCTCCATCTAAGGAACACACCAGAATAATATCAACCTCCTGCACGGTAAGATCACTAATATCACTTACCTGCTTTTCAATATCTCCATCTGCACTCAATACAATTGCCTCTATCTTGTCATCTTCCTCGATTAATGAATTAAATTCTTCTACAAATGCCGCAATGTACGGCCATCCAAGATCCGGTTCTGAAAGACCTATGGTAATTTTGTCTTTCTTCTCTGCCTTATCTTTCCCTGCATTTGCTTCATTTGTCTTTTCATCATTCTGTGCGCTTTCATTTGCCGCACAACCTGCCAGCAACATTATCATCATAATGATACTGGTCACCACTCTCAATTTTTGCCTCATTGTCACTTCCTCCTTAATTTTAAATAGTTTGTATGATAAAGTTATTACCGGCCGGTTTTGTAACTTTATTTCATGCTTACATTATATTTTTTCGCGGCTTCCTCTGTCCCCTCTTACTCTTGTAAGTAGCTCCTGTACTCCCTCTGCATCCGCCGCAATTACAATAACGATTATGACGCCCTTAATAATAGTCTGAAAATAAGACATTGTTCCCCATAAATTCATCATATTATTTAAGATCCCTAAAATTAAAATTCCAATTAAAGTTTTTCCGAGATTCGCCCTGCTGCTCAATCCATTTCCGCCGATAATAATCGCAATCATAGCCAATAGCGTTGTATCCTCTGCCACCACCGGTGAACCGGAACCTAACTTTGATGCTAAGAATAATCCTGCCAGAGAAGCGGTCAACCCACAAATCATATAAGATAACACCAGTGTACGTTTCATATTCAGCCCCTGACTAAAACCCAATTCCATATTACTCCCGCAAACATAGATATTATGCCCTGTCCTTGTCTTTCTTAAGAAAAGCTCAAATACTCCTGCCAGCACAAGCACTACTATAAAAGAATACGGTATCATCCCAACGCATCCGAGAGCAAAATTTCCAAATACCGGGTGCCATAGCGTAATAGGATATGTATCTGTAATTCCAAGCGCGATCCCTCTGACCAGAGTTTGTGTTGCAAGCGTTGTAATAAATGGATTAATTCCAACATAAGCAATAAAAATTCCGTTAGCCAATCCTGTAATAAGACCTACCGCCAAACCAACCAGTAAAGCCGTTGCCAATGAAGCGCCCATTTCGAGCTGCATCATCGCCAGCACTCCGGAAAGCGACATAACTGAGCCTATTGACATATCAAATCCCCCCGTAATTGTTACAAGTGTCAGCCCTGTAGCCGCAATTCCATTTGAAGATACCTGCTGAAGGATATTCGTAAAGTTTTTACCTGTTATGAACTTATCACTTGTCAGACACGAAACTATACACATCATAAGCAAAAGATAGACTGCTTTATTCTTCAATATCCCGATCCCTGCTTTGCTTCTCATTCACTTTCCCTCCTCATAATCACATCCAACGTTACAGCTGCAATTAAAATAATGCCCCTTATCATCAATTGATAATTATAAGAAATATTAAGCAAAATCATCGCATTGACAATCATTACCATAACCAAAGTCCCTGCTATAGAATTAAATAGAGAGTGTAATATAAAGTGTGTAAGTTACCGGTAACAAAAACTTATGCACTT
>CAMNRH010000046.1 GCA_946552115.1 uncultured Lachnospiraceae bacterium | reverse complement strand
GAAAAGTAAACTTGCAAAGCTGGCTCTAAATAGTCGTTTACAATTTTTTGTCTTTATTCCCAAGCATTTGTAGCAGTATCAATATTGCCTATTTCCATCAATTTCGGCAACATACTCATATCGCCGTTTGTAAATTCCATGATCAAGCCCCAGTATTCTTTTACAACCTGCTGGCACTTTTCACTTTCGGGGGGCACATTTTCCTTTTGGAATTGTACGATTTCATTGCTCAAACGATTAAACCTGCCCATAAAGTCCATACCACTTTCCCTGTCAAACCGATTACGGATATGGTCAAGCGTGTCGTCATCAAAACGCTTAATAAGGTAGTAAGAGCTATTTTTCATTTGCAAATTAACAATAATATCTGCATATGCCTTGAAATTGACGGTCTGCATTTGTAACACTTCTGCTTTTAACTGTTCTATTGCTGTCAAAGAAGCTGTTAGCTGTTCTATTTTCTCTCGTATGCTATCTGCCTGTTCGGTAAGGGCAGTTGCTACATCAGCCGGTGCTTCTAAAGGAATTAAGCGTCGCCTTATATCATTCAAAGAAAATCCTAATGATTTCAAGGACAAAATCTGATGAAGTGTAACTAAATCTTTATCCGTATAAAGCCTGCGCCCACCCTCACTTTCTGCTGATGGAGAGAGTAATCCTTCTTTATCGTAATATTGCAAAGTTCTGACAGTTGTTCCCATTTTCTTCGCAACTTCTCCAACTGTCATATATCCATCTGGAATTGCCCTGTATTTTGCCATAGTCCTTTACCTCCTGAAACATATTATAAATCATTACGCAACGTAACAAGCAAGACCTTTTCAGAAAATTTTTAGGCGGCAATTTTTCTGCCGCCTTTCTGTACTTATGCAAAGATAATTTCCTTGTTCACAATCTGCCTCGCACACGCCCTTATGTTCCCTAGCCGTCCCATCCATTCTAATATTTTGAGTTTTCTCCTTATCTGGTTTCATTCATGAACCATTACCCTCGAAAGCAGCCGCAGATATTTCAGAGATGGAAGAAGTATTTTCCATATGTCAGACGAAGAAAAAAATTAATATTTTACCTGGGCGGAAAAAATTGCCTGCAGCTGAGCTGACGCTATTGTGTCTGGTCAGTATAGAAAACATTATGGAGAGGTTGCAGGACTGCTTGTTTTGGTTGCGGAGATAAAAGAGAGTATGGGGAAAACGGAAGCGAAGCAGATGATTTTTGAGGCCTCTTTTAACTTATTGTATCCATGACAGTCAACAGAAAACGAGCCAGTAACACGCAATATCGGCGGTTGCGGTTATTGACTCGTTTTAAATAGTTCTATCTATTTCTTTTCTGCTTCCTGCATCTTCATAGCCCGAACCTTAAGCGGCAGTCCGAACAAATTGATAAATCCGTCTGCATCGTGGTGGTCATAAAGGTCGCCGGTTGTAAAGCTTGCAAGAGATTCGCTGTACAGGGAATACGGAGAAGTAGTTCCCGCTTTTATAATATTGCCCTTATAGAGCTTGAATTTTACTTCGCCTGTCACGTATTCCTGTGTTTTTTCTATAAATGCCTGTACCGCCTCGCGGAGCGGAGTGAACCATTTTCCTTCATATACAATCTGTGAAAGCTTATTGCCCATCTCTTCCTTTACTTCATAGGTAGCGCGATCTAATACAAGCTCCTCCAGCTGCTGGTGCGCTTCATAGAGAATAGTACCGCCCGGCGTCTCGTAGATGCCGCGGGATTTCATACCTACCACCCGGTTTTCTACAATATCACAGATACCGATTCCATGCTTTCCGCCGAGCTCGTTTAACTTGCGGATGATATCGGATACTTTCATTTCTTCACCGTTGATACTCTTAGGAACTCCCTTTTCAAATGTCATGGTTACATATTCCGCTTCATCGGGGGCTTTTTCCGGCGTTACGCTTAAAACAAGCAGGTTTTCATAGTCCGGCTCTGCTGCCGGATCCTCAAGCTCAAGCCCCTCGTGGCTGATGTGCCACAGGTTTCTGTCACGGCTGTAGCTGTGGCTTGCATCAAATGGAAGATTAATGCCGTGCTGCTTGCAGTATTCGATTTCATCCTCGCGGGAATTCATCGTCCATACATCCGTCATTCTCCAGGGGGCAATAATCTTGATGTCCGGCGCCAGTGCTTTGATACCGAGTTCGAAACGAATCTGGTCATTTCCTTTTCCGGTAGCGCCGTGGCAGATTGCGGAGGCTCCCTCTTTTCGTGCAATTTCAACAAGATGCTTTGCGATGCATGGCCGTGCCATAGAGGTTCCAAGAAGATACTTATTTTCATATACTGCGTGGCCCTGAACGCACGGAACAATATATTCATTACAAAACTCATCGGTAATATCAACGATATACAGCTTGGATGCGCCGGATAATTTCGCTCGTTCCTCAAGTCCGTCTAACTCCTCGCCCTGTCCGCAGTCGATGCAGCAGCAGATAACCTCATAATCAAAATTTTCTTTCAGCCATGGGATAATAGCGGTCGTATCAAGTCCGCCTGAATATGCCAGTACAACCTTTTCTTTCATTCTTAAATTCCTCCTCGTATCAAATTTTTTATATAAACTAGATTGCTTTTTTAACTGCAAGCAATACTATACACCATAATTCATAAATATGCAAGAAAAAAGGATAAAAAAGTGAAATATATATGTAATATACAAAAAATATGCATAAAATATTAAAATATACAGCAATCCGTAAATAACCTGATATAGAGATATAAATTAGGATAAAGGACTTGATATGTATAGATTTTCGATATATTATATAGATAATCGATATATAGAAAATCTATTAATAAAAAGAAAGGGGAATAAGGAATGCCAGTTGATAAAAGCCTGATTTCGGGCAGTACGATGCTTCTGATTATGAAGCTGTTAGAGGAAAAGGATATGTATGGATACGAGATGATTGAAAGTCTCCGCGAAAGGTCGGAAAATGTTTTCGAGCTAAAAGCAGGGACACTCTATCCGCTTCTTCACAGTATGGAAGGAAAAGGCTATGTAGATGTCTATGAGAAAGAGGTGTTGGGAAAAACAAGGAAATATTATTCCCTTACAAAGGCAGGGAAAAAACAGCTGAAAGGGAAAGAAGAGGAATGGAAAGAATATGCAAAAGCTGTCGCCGGCGTGTTGGGAGGGATGTGTTGTGGAGAGGCGTGAGTTTCTTAAGGCTGTGGAGGAGCAGATTCGTACCAGACGTGTCCGTCCTGTGATTGTGGAGGAAATGGAGAATCATATTGAGGACCAGAAAAGAGCGTTTATGGACGAGGGAATGATAGAAAGTGAGGCGGAAGAGGGGGCGGTTCGTCAGATGGGAGATCCGGTAGAGGCCGGTGTGGCTTTGGACAGGATTCACAGACCCCGAATGGAGTGGAGTGTTTTGGCGGGCGTTCTCCTTATTAGTATTTTGGGATTGTTTCTTCAAAATGCAGTTATTCTTGCAGCCAGTCCGTCGGGGGAGTCGTGGAGTGACGTATTCGCAGGAGCGGGAATCGGAAAACATTTGATGTTTATATTGATTGGGACGCTTCTGATGCTTGTAATATGCTGGATAGATTATTCCTTTATTTATAAGCATGCAATTACATTGTGGATTTTGGTCAATGTCATCCTTATTTTTTGTATGATGAAAAGTCCTCTGATAAACGGAAGACCTTATTATCTGACCCATGTATCCTATCTGCTCATTCCCCTTTACGCCGGAGTGCTGTATCATTTCCGGGGACAGGGCTTTAAGGGATTGCTGAAAAGTATCCTATGCTTAGGCGTTCCGCTTGCGATTCTGAGTTTTTATTATATGATTTCCAATATATTTGTAATCGGTATGGTCGCTTTGATTCTCATTCATGCCGCCATATGGAGAAAATGGTTCGGAGACGAAAGAAAAGCGCTTTATCTGAAGCTCTGGGGCGTTCTGGTCCTTATATTGATGGCAGTTTTCGGAATATTTATCCTGTGGTTTGGAGGAAGGGTTCTTGCAGAGTATCAAATCGAAAGGCTTGACATATGGCTGCATCCGGGCAATGATGAGGGAATGAATTCTTTCATAAAAGCAGTGGCGGAAGCAGGAGAAGAGGTAAGAAAAGGCTCCTCTTATTTGGCGTTAAATATGTTAAGTGAGATTAGAAGTTCATATCTTTGGATTTTCCTGTTTCGCTATTTGGGTGTGAAACGGGGGATCTTGCTAACAGCCTTTGTGCTGGGCTTTTGCCTGTTTCTTTTTTCTGTTGTAAGGCGTCAGAAAAATCAGTTCGGATATATGGTGAGTTTGGGATGTGCGTTATTTTTAAGCATTCAGACAATCCTTTATATGGGTATGAATTTTAATATTATTCCGCCTGGAGCGGCGTATATGCCCTTTATATCAAGCGGAGGAGCCTTTCTTTTAATTTCATATTTTTATATGGGAATATTATTATCCGTATGTAATAACAGCAGAGTAGTGAGAAATTCCTGATATGGTTTGGAATAGAAGAAATAAAAAAGGGCTTGCATATTATACAAAATAGACGTATAATTATGCAAGCCCTTTAATTTGGGGACAGGGTAATTTCAATCCGGGACGGAGGAAAATTAATTTTCCTCCGTCCCGGATTGAAAAGGAAAGGATGATGAATAATGATTAAAGTGGGAATTATTGGCGCTACCGGATATGCGGGAGCCGAACTGGTCCGTATATTAACGGGACATAAAGATACCAGGATTGTATGGTATGGCTCCAGAAGCTATATAGAGCAAAAATATGCAGATATATACCGGAACATGTTTCAGATTGTCGATACAAAATGTCTTGACGATAATATGGAGGAGCTGGCCGGGAAAGCGGATGTAATTTTTACGGCTACTCCGCAGGGATTTTGCGCTTCTGTCATAAATGAGGATATTTTGTCAAAAACGAAGATTGTTGATTTGAGTGCGGATTTTCGTATCAAGGATGTGGAGGTATATGAAAAATGGTACGGTATTGAACATAAGAGCCCGCAGTTTATTAAAGAAGCGGTATACGGGCTGTGCGAGGTCAACCGTGAGCAGATAAGGACGGCAAGATTGGTCGCCAATCCGGGCTGCTATACAACCTGTTCTATTTTAACGGCCTATCCTCTTGCAAAGGAGGGGATCATTGACATGAATACCCTGATTGTCGATGCAAAGTCGGGCACATCCGGTGCAGGAAGAGGCGCGAAGGTGCCGAATCTTTTCTGTGAGGTAAATGAAAATATAAAAGCGTACGGAGTCGCTTCTCACAGGCATACGCCGGAGATTGAAGAACAGCTTGGCTATGCGTCCGGTGAAAAAACAGTTATTAATTTTACGCCCCACCTTGTGCCGATGAACCGGGGAATTTTGGCAACGGAATATGCTTCTCTGAAAAAGGATGTAACGGCGGAGGATGTGAAAGCGGTCTATGATAAATACTATAAGGATGAGCTCTTTATCCGGATTTTGGATGAGGGAGTATGTCCGGAGACAAGATGGGTCGAGGGCAGCAATTACGTAGATATCGGCTTTAAGCTTGATAAAAGAACAAACCGTATTATTATGATGGGAGCAATTGATAATCTGGTAAAGGGCGCCGCAGGCCAGGCGGTACAAAATATGAATCTTATGTTCGGACTGCCCGAGGAGGAAGGATTAAGACTTGTTCCGGTGTTCCCGTAGTGGTAGAATGTATGATGTCGGGTCAAAAGGGAAAAGGAGATTTTAGTGATGTTGAGAGTAATGACGGCAGAGGATTATGATGAGGTCTATTCGTTGTGGAAAAAAATCAGCGGGTTTGGAATAAGAAGTGTCGATGATTCCAGAGAGGGAATTGAGAGATTTCTCCTGCGCAATCCGTCGACAAGCGTTGTCGCCGTAGAAGATAAGCATATTGTCGGGGCGATTCTCTGCGGGCATGACGGCAGGCGGGGGTGTCTTTATCACGTATGCGTGGCTCCGGAGTACCGTATGAGAGGAATCGGAAAGGCGATGGTTGTTTTTGCAATGGAGGCGCTGAAAAAGGAGAAAATCAATAAGGTGTCGTTGATTGCTTTTACAAAAAACGATATCGGAAACGCATTTTGGAAAGAAATAGGCTGGACAAAACGTGAGGACCTGAATTATTATGATTTTACGTTAAATGAAGAGAACATTACTGCTTTCATTTAAAAAGGAGGAAATTATGAGACAGATAAAAGGCGGAGTAACCGCGGCAAAGGGATATGAGGCGGCCGGCGCGGCGGCCGGAATTAAGTATAAGGACAGGACAGACATGGCGTTAATCTACAGCCAGGCGCCCTGTGTCACAGCGGGAACCTTTACGACGAATGTCGTGAAAGCGGCCCCGGTCAAATGGGACAGACAGGTTGTGGACAGCGGCGTGATGTCACAGGCAATCGTCGTAAATTCCGGTATTGCCAATGCGTGTACGGGAGAAGAAGGATTCGGTTACTGCAAGGATACGGCGGAAGCGGCGGCGAAAGCGCTCGGCATTTCAGCGGCCGGCGTCATGATGGGCTCCACCGGGGTAATCGGAATGCAGCTTCCGATTGAGAAGCTGACGGCAGGCATAGAGGCTTTGGCGGAAAAGAAAAATGCTTCTACAGAAAGCGGAACAGAGGCCGCAAAAGCAATTATGACAACAGACACCGGTGAAAAGGAGATTGCGGTAGAGATTGAAATCGGCGGGAAACCGGTTATCGTCGGAGGTATGGCGAAAGGCTCTGGCATGATTCATCCGAATATGTGCACGATGCTCGCGTTTATTACGACAGATGCGGTGATTGGCAGGGAAGCGCTCCAGAAAGCACTGAGCGAGGATGTGCCGGATACGTACAACATGATTTCCGTAGACGGAGATACCTCCACAAATGATACGGTGCTTCTTCTGGCAAACGGCCTGGCGGAAAATCCGGAGATTGTGTACGGAAGCGGCGATTATATAATATTTGCGCAGGCACTTCATGCGGTCAACGAATATCTGGCGAAAAAAATTGCAGGGGACGGAGAGGGTGCCACCGCGCTGTTTGAGGTAAAAGCAGTAGGCTGCGAGAGCGAAAGTCAGGCAAAGACACTGGCCAAATCAATTGTATGTTCGAATCTTACGAAAGCGGCAATTGCAGGACACGATGCGAACTGGGGAAGAATTCTCTGCGCAATGGGATATTCAGGCGCACAGTTTGAGCCGGAAAAGGTGGATTTGTTCTTTGAGAGTAAGGCCGGAAAGATTCAGATTATTGAAAACGGGACCGCCGTAGACTACAGTGAGGAAGAGGCTACAAGGATTCTTTCCGAGCCGGAGGTGACGGCCATCGCGGACGTGAAGATGGGGGATAAGGAAGCGACGGCATGGGGCTGCGATTTGACACACGGATATATTGACATTAATGCGGATTACAGGAGTTAGTATATGAATAAGGACATGCAGAAATTTCTTGATAAGGCGGAGGTGCTGATAGAGGCGCTTCCTTATATTCAGCGTTTTAACCGCAGGATTATTGTTGTAAAATACGGCGGGAGCGCGATGGTGGACGAGGAGTTAAAGTCACAGGTGATTCAGGATGTAACGCTCCTTAAGCTGGTTGGTTTTAAGCCGATAATTGTTCATGGCGGCGGTAAGGAGATAAGTAAATGGGTCGGCAGGGTCGGCATGGAGCCGGAATTTGTAAACGGCCTGCGTGTGACGGACGAGGCGACGATGGAGCTTGTGGAGATGGTTCTTGGAAGAGTGAATAAAAGTCTGGTTCAGCTGGTAGAAAGTCTCGGAGTAAGAGCAATCGGAATCAGTGGAAAGGACGGCAAGCTTCTCTCTGTAAATAAGAAATATTCAGGGGGGGACGATATCGGTTTTGTCGGAGAGATAAAGGATGTAAATGCGACCGTGCTCTATGATCTCCTGGAGAAAGATTTTCTCCCGATTGTATGTCCGACAGGCTTAGATGATAATTATAATACATATAATATCAATGCGGATGATGCTGCCTGCGCGATTGCAAGAGCGATGCGTGCGGAGAAGCTGGCGTTCCTTACGGATATTGAGGGTGTTTATAAAAATCCGGAGGATCCGAAAACACTAATATCAGAGCTTTCCGTTACAGAGGCGCATGAGCTTATGAGAGACGGATACATCGGCGGAGGGATGTTGCCGAAGCTTCATAATTGTATTGATGCAATTGAGCACGGCGTTTCCAGAGTTCATATACTTGACGGGCGGATTCCCCACTGCCTGCTTTTGGAAATCTTTACAAATAAAGGAATCGGCACGGCAATTATTAACGACGGAGAACAGAGATATTATTTTGGAGAATAAGAATATGAATCAATATATGGAAAAAACGGACGCGTCACTTGTGCATACCTACAACCGTTTCCCGGTTGTAATGGAAAAGGGCGAGGGCGTGTATCTCTATGACACGGACGGAAAAAAATATCTGGATTTTGCGGCGGGGATTGCGGTATGCGGTCTCGGATACGGGAACAGGGAACTGAATCAGACCTTAAAAGAGCAGATAGATATGCTTACGCATACCTCGAACCTGTTTTATAATACCACCTGCGGAAAGGCGGCGGAGGCATTAAAAAAGCTTACCTCAATGGATCGTGTGTTTTTTACAAACAGCGGGACGGAGGCGATTGAGGGCGCGCTTAAGGCGGCGAGAAAATACGCGTATAAAAAGGGAAGCGGACGTTACGAATTCATAGCGATGGAGCATTCCTTTCATGGACGGAGTATCGGAGCAGTATCTGTGACAGGAAACGAGCATTATCGGACGCCTTTTGAGCCGATGCTTCCCGGCGTAAAATTTGCGAAGTTTAATAATCTGGACAGTGTAAAAGCGCTTGTTTGCGATAAAACCTGTGCGGTTATTTTAGAACCGGTGCAGGGTGAGGGCGGGATTCATATGGCGGACCCGGAATTTATGAAAGGGATCAGAAAGCTCTGCGACGAAGAGGGAATCCTGATGATTTGCGATGAGATTCAATGCGGAATGGGACGGACGGGCTCCATGTTTGCATGGCAGTCTTACGGCACGAAGCCGGATATTATGGCGATGGCAAAGGCAATCGGAAGCGGAGTTCCGGTAGGAGCCTTTGCCATGACAGAAGCGGTGGCAGCGTATTCTCTTGAGCCGGGAGACCATGGCACGACCTACGGCGGGAATCCCTTTGCCTGTGCGGCCGTAGCGAAGACCGCAGAAATATTTGAGAGGGAAAATCTTCTGGCTCATATCAATGAGGTGGGCGCATATCTGGAAGACTGTTTAAACGGGCTTAAAAATGAGCTCCCGGATGAAATCGTTGAAAGGCGCGGTCTTAGGCTCATACAGGGAATAAAAATTAAAAAACCGGTGGGAGAGGTTATAAACAAAGCCTTAGAGGAAGGCCTGGCGCTTATCAGTGCGAGCGATAATGTTCTCCGGCTGGTACCGCCCCTCATTATTACAAAAGAGCATGTAGATGAGATGATTTGTATATTAAAGAGAATATTAGAATAGAAGATATGATATCATAAAACAGCCGGTCATTGGACATACTATCCAGAACAATAAAAACGGAGGTATATTCAATGATTGGTTTTTTTATTGCTCTTATATCCGGTGCGCTTATGAGTGTACAGGGGGTATTCAATACGCAGGTAACTAAGACGACCGGGATGTGGGTCAGCAACGCATGGGTACAGCTGACGGCCTTTGCGGTATGTGTTGTCGCATGGCTGATTGCAGGCCGTGATAATGTAATGAGTCTTTCAAAGGTAGAGCCGAAATACGTGCTGCTCGGGGGTGTCATCGGTGCGGGAATTACATTGACCGTAATTAAGAGTATGGAGCAGCTCGGGCCGGCGAAAGCGGCGCTTCTGATTGTCATTGCGCAGCTGATTGTGGCGTATGTCATCGAACTTTTGGGGCTTTTTGGAGTTGATAAGGAACCGTTGGAGTGGAGAAAGGTAATTGGAATGGGAATTGCATTAATTGGAGTTGCAATTTTCCAGTGGAAATAGTACAATAAATATGTCTAGGCATAAAGAGGGGTATTTACAGTCCCGACAGACTGTAAAGGAGAATATTATGCGCAGAACCAACATAAAGGTTACTTTTTTTAGACACTTATTCCTGTCGTACTTGAAGAATCTGGCTGTCATCCTCATAGTAGCGGGGTTGTCAGGGTGTTCTATTGAGAACGGCCAAAGTTCAGAGCTCCGGGAGGCTGTTGTCCGGACAGAAGAGGAGACGTCCCCGGAAGAATCCGAGACAGAGGCCAAACCGCAGACAGAGAGCATTTATGTGTATGTATGCGGGGAGGTACTGACTCCCGGAGTGTATGAACTTCCCAGGGAAAGCCGCGTGTATGAGGCGATAGATGCGGCGGGCGGTATGAAAGAGAAAGCGTCAGAGACTTATCTGAATCAGGCAGAGATACTTACAGACGGACAGCAGGTCTATGTACCCTCTAAGGAGGAGCTGTCCGGGGAACAAAAGATTTCCGGAGAAAGCCGGGAGGCGGACGACGGGAAAGTGAATCTGAACACTGCAACAAAGGAGGAGCTTATGACACTCAGCGGTATCGGTGAGGTCAAGGCAGAAGCAATTGTTCGTTATCGTGAAGAAAAGGGCGGCTTTACCTCTGTCGAGGAGCTGAAAGAGATTGAGGGCATCAAGGAAGGCGTGTTCAGAAAGGTAAAAGATCAGATTAAGATTTGACAGGGGAGATATCAGAATGGGGAAACGGGTACTGGTTGTAGATGATGAAAAATTAATTGTGAAAGGGATACGGTTCAGCCTTGAACAGGACGGCATGGAAATCGACGCCGCATATGACGGTGAGGAGGCGCTTGCTCTTGTGAAAGAGAATACATATGATTTAATTCTTTTGGACGTTATGCTTCCGAAACTTGACGGGTTCGAGGTATGCCAGCAAATCAGAGAATTTTCGGATGTTCCGATTGTCATGCTGACAGCGAAAGGCGAGGATATGGACAAGATTCTGGGGCTTGAGTATGGCGCGGACGATTATATAACCAAACCGTTTAACATTCTTGAGGTAAAGGCAAGAATCAAGGCGATTATGCGCAGAACAGGCAAGCGCGGCAGGGTGGAAACTTCCGGCAGGGTTATTATGAAGGGAGATATGACGATTGACTGTGAGAGCAGGCGTGTAATGATTGAAGATAAGGAAGTGAATTTGACGGCAAAGGAGTTTGATCTGGTAGAGCTCCTTGCGACGAATCCCAATAAAGTATACAGCCGGGAGAATCTTCTGAATATCGTATGGGGGTATGAGTACCCGGGCGATGCGAGAACAGTGGACGTGCATATAAGAAGGCTTCGGGAGAAAATTGAGAAAAATCCGAGCGATCCGAAATATGTGCAGACGAAATGGGGAGTGGGTTATTATTTTAGGGGTTAGAGCGTATTTAAAGAAATTTATTTTGGGAAAAAGCGTATTAAAGAGTCTTCGTTTTCGGATTACGCTTCTTATTATTCTTGTAGGAACGATACCGATGCTGATTCTGGAAACGGTGATTCTTAACAGCTATGAAAAAAGGGCGGTGGACGTGAGGACCGCCGATATACAGAATCAATGTACAATTCTATGTAACCAGCTTGGTGATTTGAGCTACCAGCAGGGAAAAACATCTGATATAGTCGGGACAGAGCTTGTCCAGTTATCCAATATTTACAGCGGCAGAGTTATGCTTATTAATAAAGAGTTCCGTATTTTGGAAGATACATATGGGATGGATGTCGGAAAAACAATTGTATCCGGCAATGTGGTCCGCTGTCTTTCAGGAAAAGGGACAAATCAGTATGATGCGGGAAACCGGTATATAGAGGTGACTTCACCGATTATCGGAAACGAATCCGAACAGATAGAGGGTGTAATGCTGGTCAGTGTATCTACAGATTCGATAGAAGACAGCCTTGCGGTTCTTAAGGAGAGAGCCGCGGCGATTGAGGCGGTTGCGGGTCTGCTTTTGTTCATTGCAGCATTTTTAATCGGATGGGGAATTGTGCGGCCGTTTCAGAGGATTACCGGCGGGATTGAGGCCGTAACGGAAGGCTATGAGGATAATTATCTTTATGAGAATGCCTATACGGAGACTATGCATCTGTCTGATGCTTTTAATAAGATGCTGGGGCGGCTTAAGGTATTGGACAAATCCAGACAGGAGTTTGTATCAAATGTTTCCCATGAGCTGAAGACTCCCCTTACATCTATGAAAGTTCTGGCGGATTCGCTTTTAGCGCAGGAGGGTGCTCCGGTAGAGCTATACAGAGAATTTATGGGGGATATGTCACAGGAAATCGAGCGTGAAAATGAGATTATCAATGATTTTCTGGCACTCGTAAAGCTGGATAAGACGGCGAATACGATGAATATCCGGACAGAGAATATGAATGAGCTGATAGAACGGGTATTAAAGAGATTAAGGCCCATTGCGGCGCAGAGAAACATAGAGCTGGTATTTGAAAGCTTTCGCCCGGTTACGGCGGAGGTGGATGAGATAAAACTTTCCCTTGCCATTACGAATCTGGTGGAAAACGCAATTAAATACAATAATGAAAACGGCTGGGTGCATGTATCGTTAAATGCGGACCATAAAATTTTTAATATAGAAGTGGCGGATTCCGGTATCGGTATAGGGCCGGAGGATGCAGAGCATATATTTGAGAGGTTTTACAGAGTGGACAAATCTCATTCCCGGGAAATCGGCGGAACCGGACTCGGCCTTTCCATTGCAAGAAGTGCGATTGTTATGCACAGAGGAGCGATAAAGGTATATAGCCAGCCGGGTGAGGGAACAACCTTTACGGTTCGTATTCCGCTTATCTATGTATCATAGAGAGGAAGAAAAGATGAAAGAAAAGAAAAAAGCAGGTCTGCTTTTCTGTTTTTTGCTGTGCGTCATATTTTTGTATGGGTGCGGAAAAGGAAAAGAGCCTGAGCGCGGAGGATACCGCATTTATTATTCGGATGCAGACGGAGTTCAGCTTGTGGAAGAGCACTGTAATTCGGAAGAGGAGACAGTAGAGGGGAAAATTGACGAAATATTGAAGCTTCTGAAAAAAGAGCCGGACACGATTGATTATAAAAGCGTATTCGTCGAAGGTGTCGAGATTGAAAAATGGGAGCTTCAGGAAACAAAGCTGAGCCTTTATTTTAATGAAGAATATTTGGAGCTTAATGATGTTTCCGAGCTTCTTATCCGGGCATCCGTTGTACAGTCGCTTGTGCAGATATCAGGGGTAGATTATGTCTGCTTTTTTGTCGGCGGCGAGCCCCTGTATGACGGAGACGGCAGGGAAATCGGCTATATGAGGGCAGAGGATTTTGTGCAGAATATCGGTTCCAGCCTGCATTCTTACCAGACGGCTGATTTAAGGCTTTATTTTTCAAACAGTAAAGGGGACATGCTTAAGGCAGAGGACGTAAGCGTCCGCTATAACAGCAATATGTCCATAGAGAAGCTGATTGTAGAGCAGCTTATTAAGGGGCCCTCCGGCGCGGGAGGAAAGGCAGTTATCCCGGCAGGAACAAGGCTTCTGGGTGTTTCTGTAAGAGATAATATCTGTTATGTGAATTTTGACGAGGGTTTTTTAAATGTTGCGGAGCAGGTCAATCCGAAAGTTACGGTATATGCGCTGGTAAACTCAATTATAGACGGCGGCGAGACTGCGCAGGTACAGATTCTGGTCAACGGCGAAACGAATATTACCTATCAGGAAATTATTGATTTGAGCAAGCCCCTGTCCCGAAATCAGGATTTGATCGAGGAGGAAACCAGGTGAGGAACAGGCCGTTATGCAGTGTGTGTCTGATTCTTTTTCTGCTTATATGTGCAGGGATTTACGGAAGCGGGGATAAGGCGGCGGAATGGCTTTATCCCTCGTCCCTTGAGGAGAATATAAAAGAGGGAACCAATATTCGCCTGACAGGTCAGGTATATAAAAAAGAAAGCAGAGAAAGCAGTCAAATCTTATATCTTAAAAGTAATTCTATTTATTATCAGAATCAAATTCTAAAGGAATCCCGAGTGATTGTGTATGACAAAGAGAAAGAAAAGGTCTGTGTCGGACAGAAGCTTATTGTAGAAGGAGAGCTCTCCTTTTTTGAGCCCGCGTATAATCCAGGCAATTTTGACCAGAGGCGCTATTACAAACGGCAGGGAATCTGTGCCCGTATATGGAACGGACATATAGAGCCGGCGGACAAAAAATGTTCTGTTTTTTTCGAGACATTACATCAGCTTCGGGAGAAATGGAGCTGTATTTTTGAAAAATATATGCCGGAGGAGGACAGTGCCGTATTTTGCGCAATGCTTCTCGGAGAAAAGAGCGGAATGGATGCAGAGCTTCGGGAGCTTTATCAGTCAAATGGAATCGGGCATGTGCTGGCAATCTCGGGTCTGCATCTGTCTTTTATCGGAATTGGGATGTATAAGCTTCTGCGGAGGCTTACAGGTTCTTATCCGATTGGCGGGGTGTCTGGCATCCTATTTTTAGTGCTGTATATTCTGATGATTGGGTTTACCGTGTCTGCGGTACGGGCTTTAGTAATGTTTTTATTCCGGGCAGGGGCGGATATGGCGGGGCGGCATTATGACGCGCCGACGGCGCTTTCCGCGGCGGCGGTTGCGGTGTTATTGTGGCGGCCGCTCAGTCTGTATGACGGCGGGTTCTGGCTGTCCTTTGGGGCGGTGCTGGCGATTCTGATAGTTGTTCCGATAGTGCAGGAAGAAATATCTGTGTGTACATTACATAACAACAGACAACAGGAGAAGACAAGAACGCTGCAGAGTTCCCCAAAACAGAAGAAGAAAGAAAGTTCTCTGCCTGCATATTTAAGGAGATTTTGGGAGTATGTATTGCAGGTGGTTTTACAGGGATTGACGGCCAGTATCGGCATTAATCTGGTTATTCTTCCGATTTTACTCTATTATTTCTTTGAATTTCCGCTTTATTCTTTTATCCTGAATCTCTTTGTAATTCCGCTGATGTCGGTGTTATTATTTTTGGGAATGGCAGGAAGCCTGCTGGCGTTAGGGTTGATTCCTATATCTGGAGTACTGTTTTGGATGTGTAGCAGAATTTTGTGGATTTATAAAATGAGCTGTGAGATAACACTTCATCTGCCGGGAGCGAGACTTGTGCTTGGAAGACCTGAAATATGGCAGATTGCGGTATATTATGGGATTTTATTTTTAGGGTTGATTTTGCTGAGATATATGATTTTATCAATGAAGACGCGAGAAGAACAGAAAGGAAAAGGCAGTCAGGCGAATTGGAAAAACAGGAAAAAGGAACAAATTGCTGTGTTTTTCCTGTGGGCAGTCGGAATTATGATTTTAAGTACCCGTTTTGGAGAGGCGGGGGAGCTTACAACGGCGGTTCTGGATGTGGGGCAGGGAGATGGTATCTTTATGAAAGGGCCGGAGGGAAATACTTATCTGGTGGACGGCGGGAGCAGTGACGTGAAAAAGGCGGGGCAGTACAGGCTGGAGCCATTTTTAAAATCCCAGGGAGTTGGCAGGCTTGATTATGTGCTGATATCCCATGGAGACAGCGATCATATGAACGGTGTGGAAGAACTGATTGAAAGACAGGATATCGGTGTGAAGATTGGAACATTGGTTCTGCCGGTGAAGGAGGTGTGGGATGAAGCGTTGACGGGACTGGCAAGAAAAGCAGGGAATTATGGAATCCGTGTAGTGGTGATAGAGCCGGGACAGAGTATCAGAGAAGGGGAGATGGTGGTCACATGCATACAGCCGGGAAATATGGGAATAAAATATGAGGAAACCGGGTTAAGGCCGGAAAATGCTGTGTGGGGGACAGGCAGTACAAAACTGGAACCAGGTAACGGGGCGTCTATGGTATTGGCTGTGCAGTACGGGGAGTTCGGCATGCTTCTTACCGGAGATGTGGAGGAAGAAGGGGAGGAGCAGCTTACAAGGACATTAGAAGAACAGTATGAGGGCTGTGAGTGGGAAGTTCTGAAAGTGGCGCATCATGGTTCGAAGAATTCATCAACCCGGGAATTTCTCCGGCAGGTACAGCCTGAGTATGCACTCATATCGGCAGGAAAGGAGAATCGGTATGGGCATCCGCATCAGGAAACGATAGAAAGGCTTGCAGATGTTGGAAGCAAGGTATATTCGACACAGGAAAATGGGGCGATTAAAGTGGAAGTAGAAAGCGGAGAGTTATTAAGAATGGAGAAATGGTAAAGACAGAGTGAAAAAGGGATGCGATGTATCAGAATTTCTATGGAAATGCCGCTGTTTAGTTGTTATAATGTATTTAAAGGAAATTTGCTACAGGTAATTGGATTTTGGTTGGAAGGAGCGTGAAAAAATGGACAGGCGTAAGAAGAAACTTCCTATTGGAATTGAAAATTTTGAAAAGCTTTGTTTAGAAGATTTTTATTATATTGATAAAACCGGGCTCATCAAAGAACTTCTTGATAATTGGGACTGTTGAAAAACCCTTAAAAAATTTAATCTTCAGAGAAATTCTGGAGACCGTTTCAAAGTTTGTGGAAACTATAAAAACCAATGTAAGATATGTGATT
>CAMNRH010000045.1 GCA_946552115.1 uncultured Lachnospiraceae bacterium | reverse complement strand
CCGGCGCCAATCACTGCATTGTCGCCGATGGTAACTCCCGGAAGAATAATGACATTTCCGCCGATCCAGACATGATTGCCTATCGTAATCGGAATCCCGTATTCGTATCCGGAATTCCTGCTGACTGGATGAAGCGGATGCCCTGCCGTATAGATAGATACCCCCGGAGCAAACTGTACATTATCGCCAATCGTCACCTTTCCCACATCTAATATGGTAAGTCCGTAATTAGCGAAAAAATTCTCTCCCACTTCAATATTCCATCCGTAATCACAATGGAAAGGCGGCTCAATCCATACCTCCTTCCCTGTTTTCCCCAACAGCTTTTTCAGTAAGGACGGAATTTTATCCCGCTCTTTCGGGTGCAGCATATTAAATTCATAGATTTTTTCCTTACAGCTTTCCCTCTCCTCCTCGAGATTATCAAGCCATGCTTTATAGGGTAATCCGTTCAGCATTCTTTCCTTTTGATTCACATCGTTTTCCTCCTGTCGGTTTATTTCATTGTCTGTATATTATAGTACTTTATTCTAAGCTTTTCATCCACTTTTTCCTCTTATGTTTTAAAAAGGTCTTCTCAAAAACGGTCAATCGGTTATAATAATATCTATAACCATTGACCGATTCAGTCACCCGAGGTGTTCTTTATGAATGAAACATTTTATACTCTTCCGGCCGAAAAGCAGCAGCGTATTATCAACGCCGGATTCCGTGTATTTTCCCAAAATTCCTACAAAAAAAGCCCGATGCGGGAAATTGCGGACGAGGCAGGGATTAGTAAATCTCTTCTTTTTCACTATTTTCATAACAAAAAGGAGCTGTACCTGTTTTTATGGGACAGGGCCGCCGATACTACCATCCAATATTTAACTCTCGAAAACTGCTATGAATCCACAGATTTATTCGAAATGATGGAAAGGGGCATGCACGCAAAGATTCAAATTATGTGCCGCTACCCGGATATGGCATTATTTGCCATAAAAGCATTTTATGAAAAGGATATCTCTGTCTGCTGCGAAATCCAGAAAAGCTACCGGGAGCACTTTAATCGGAAAGCCACAGATGCCTTAAACCGGCTAAACCCGGAGGACTTTATACCCGGGCTTAATCTTCGGACCATGCACAGGCAGATATACCTGATGTCCGTCGGATATCTGTGGGAAATCTCACAGCGCGGCGACACCTTAGACGCCGAAATGTTAAAAAAAGACTTTACAGAAATGCTGACCTTTTGGAAAACAGTATATCTGAGAAAGGAGCCATAAGATAGAATGGATGCGATAAAAACCAGCTCTCTTACAAAATACTACGGAAAGGCACTGGGAATTACAGACATGAACCTGACGGTAAAGCAGGGGGATTTCTTCGGCTTTATCGGCCCCAACGGAGCAGGAAAAAGCACCACTATCCGCACGCTCCTGGGGCTTATTTCGCCAACCGGCGGGAGCGCACAGATTCTTGGAACAGACATCACCGGACAAAAAGAAGAGCTTTTATCCCGCGTCGGCTATATGCCCTCAGAGGCATCCTTTTACCGTAATATGCGGGTAAGAGACATCATAAAATTCTCCGCCGGCCTGCGCCGAAAAGACTGCCGGAAAGAGGCCGAACGCCTCTGCGGGCGTCTGGAACTGGACACCGGAAAGAGGATCCGGGAGCTCTCCTTAGGCAACCGAAAAAAGGTATCTATCGTCTGCGCCCTGCAGCATAAGCCCGAGCTTTATATTCTGGACGAGCCGACAAGCGGACTGGATCCTCTGATGCAGCGGGAGTTCTATACAATACTTAAGGAGCGCAACTTAGACGGCGCTACCATATTCGTTTCCTCTCATATCCTCTCGGAGATTCAGCATTATTGCAAACATGCCGCCGTCATTCGGAAAGGGCGCCTGTTAGCCTCGGACAGTACTGAAAATCTGGGACACACCGATACAAAAAGAGTCCGGTTAAGAGGTGTGTGCATGCCGCCTAAGCTTCCTCATATAAAGGACATACGTACAGATGAAGACTCCGTAAGCTTTTTATACGGCGGCAATCCGAATGAGCTGCTCAAAGCCCTGTCTTCCCTGAAGCTTACGGACATTGCGATTCTGGAACCTGATTTGGAAGAAATATTTATGCACTATTACACGGAGGAGGAACCTTAACATGACACTGATAAAACATGAATTAAAATGCGGGCGAACGACACTTCTTATATGGACGGCAGTCATTTCATTTATGCTGTCCATCTGTATCCTTATCTATCCTGAAATGGACACGCAGATGGGCGATATAAGCTCTATGTTTGCAGAAATGGGAAGCTTCTCTGCCGCCTTTGGCATGGATAAGCTTAATTTCGGGGAATTTATGGGCTTCTTCGGAGTTGAGTGCGGAAACATCCTCGGTCTTGGGGGCGCCTTTTTTGCGGCTCTTTCCGGAATTCTCATTCTTTCAAAGGAAGAAAAGGAGCACACCGCGGAATTTCTTCTCACTCATCCTGTCAGCCGCAGAAGTGTTGTCTTTCAAAAGCTTGCTTCTGTAATGCTGCAAATCGTCATTCTGAATGTAATTACAGCCGCCGTCACAATAATCTCCATTCACATGATCGGAGAGGACTTTGAAAGCCGCCTCCTCTTCCTTTTATTCCTCGCCTATTTCATCCTGCAGATTGAAATCGCCTCTGTGTGTTTCGGGATGTCCGCTTTCTTAAGCCACGGCGGACCGGGTATCGGACTTGGCATCGCCGCGCTCCTTTATTTTCTTAACATCATTGCAAACTTAAGTGACAATGCAGAATTTTTAAAATATATTACTCCTTTCGGCTATACGGAGAGCGCTGATATTATCAGCGGCAAAAGCCTGAATACGGAATATCTGGCCGTAGGTCTTGTATTTACAGCAATCGGAATCGGAGCCGGAATATACCGGTATTGCAAAAAGGATATCCTTTCATAAGGACATCCTGATTTCATATATCTCATCTCATATATTTTCTGTATATCTGCAGCCCGGATAACCGCTGCAGCCCCAGAATTCCCCAAATCTCCCCTTGCGCTTCTTCATAAACTGTCCGCATCTCGGACACCGCTTTATGTTCTCTCTGACAACCGGTGAACGTAATTCCTCACCCAGCTTTTCAAGTACCGCCTGATTCATTCTGCAGTCGGCAAGGGCACGGTGCGCCCCGTCCGTAAGAATATGGTAATACCCCGCCAAATCCGTAAGCTTATGATTCGACAGCTGCGGCAGGCACTGCCTGGCCAGCACAAGCGTGTCGATGTAATCATTGGCAATCACCTTACCCCAATACCGTGTGGAATCCCGCTGGAGAAATTTCATATCAAAGGTATGGATATTATGACCCGCCAACACCATATCGCCGATAAACATATCAAAATCTGCCAGCGCCTTTTCAAACGCAGGCGCATCCTGAACCATATCGTCATAAATATGATTGATTTCCGATGCACGAATCGGTATCTTTATCCCGGGATTTACCAGTGTGGTAAATTCATCCGTCACTCTCTGCCCCTGTACCTTAACCGCGGAAATCTCAATCACTCTGTCCGTCATCCAATTGACTCCTGTTGTCTCCAAATCAAAGACAACATAATCCGCTGCGTATTTATCAAGCTTTCTTCCCTGTACGT
This sequence comes from uncultured Lachnospiraceae bacterium, assembly GCA_946552115.1. GTDB lineage: Bacteria > Bacillota > Clostridia > Lachnospirales > Lachnospiraceae > CAPEBR01. The sequence continues at coordinate 13,072 of CAMNRH010000045.1, read as the reverse complement.
CTCCAAGCATCTTTATCTCCTAATAATTGGGCTTCGTAGCCACTACTCCCTCTGTAACCGTCTCAAACAGCTCAAACGGCATACCGACAGCCATATCATTCTCGTCCCATTTGCACAGCATTCTCGTACTCGGACACAGCACACTGACATTCATCTCACCGGTCAGATAAGGCGAAACCGTCAGTTCAGAGCACATCCCCTGCATCGCCCCCATATCGATGGCAGGCTTCTTTCCGGTACGGTACTCATATCCCTGCACAAGACGCATGGACTGAAGCGCGTTGGTCATCATAATAATAACGTCCGGCGTCTGCCCGCAGTCTTTAAGCGGCACAATCGCAATTCCGTAAGTCGACACCGGCTCACGGTGAAGACTTTTAATGGCAGCTCTCATTCTTCTTGCCACGGCTACCGAAGAATATAATTTATAGGAAAAATATTCCTGCCCGCTCTCGATTTTCTCCGTACTCTCCTCCAGCGCAAACGCAGTCGTAGCACCGTCGCAGCGGTGATGCTCCAGACGGCACTTAATCCCGTTCCCTTTCGCCGCCGCATCCTTTACCATCACGCAATACGCCGTCGCCGCCTTTATCTCTTCTATCGGATATTTGTCGTACTCCTCCTTTGTAAACAGCAATGTGATTCCCACCGGCTCTCTGCTTAATCCAATCGTTTCTTTTAATACATCCACACAGCTTTTGATTCTTTCCTTTGGATATTCCTCATGAGGCAATCCGTATTCAATATTCTTATGTTTGTATGGCATAGCTTTTCCTCCTATTGTATCGCCGCAAAGCTGAATCTATATAAATCAAATTTTATCAAAACCGCTACCAGAATACCATAGCCGATAACAGAAATTATGAAAAAAATCCAGTCCGTACGGTCAACGGCCGTCTTTTTATAAAATGTTCTCGGATTCTCACGCCCGAGCCCCCGGCTCTCCATCGCACATGCGACACGCTCTCCTCTTCTGGCCGCTACACACAGCAGCGGCAGCAGCACCCGGAAAGGAGAGGTAAATCTGGATAAAATCCCTTTATTCCACGGGATTCCCCGGATTTCCTGCGCCAGATGTATCGACTCCACCTGCTGCTGAAGCTCCGGCAGAAAACGGTACGTCGCCATCGTCGCATACCCGTGCACTACAGATACTCTGCACTGCATAATCAGACTCAGCACCAGGTCCCGGGGTCTTGTAGTCAGCACAAATCCCATTGACATCGTAACCAGCGCCAGAATCCTAAATCCCAGAGAAACCGCATGAACCAAATCTCTCTCCGTCCACCGGAAAATCCACAGCCTAAAAACAATACCCGGTTCGTTATTCAGCCCCCGCAGCACCAGCATGGAGAACATAAACAACGCGCTCACTACAAGAAAAATCAAAAGCCTCCGCAAAAGATTTCCCATCGGAATTTTCCCTGCCGCCCAGATTGCCGCAAAAGACAACAGAAAGGTAAGAACAGGAAGCACCGGAAAATATGACATGCACACGACTACCGTCCATACTGCAATGACGGCTAATTTTATCATCGGATTCCTCCTGTGCAGATAGGAATCCTGTTCCATATAAGCAAACATCGTTTATCCTCTCTTTTTCAATCCTTAAAGTACTCCTCTGTCGGCAGACTTACGACTGCCTTTCCCTTTTCTATCTCGATTACATGGGTTGCATATTGCCTGACCAGTGACAGATCGTGGGTAATCATAACAATCGTAATCCCGTCCTCCACCAGCTTCTGCATATCCTTCATCAACTCCTGGCGGTTTTCAAAATCCTGCCCGTACGTAGGCTCGTCCAAAAACAAAATCTCCTGATTTGTAAGAAGCATGCTCGCAACACTCAGTCTTCTCTTCTGTCCCTGACTTAATACGAACGGACTTTTCTCCTTTTCACCCTCCAAACGGAACTGCTTAAGCATCTGTTGTACACGGTCTTCCTTTTCCTCCTGGCTCCCGCCGGTACGCTTAAGGCTGAACATCATCTCATCCCAGACTGTATTCCTGATAAACTGATTCTCCGGATTCTGGAATACAAGGCCAATCAAATGATACAGCCTTTTTGTATGATAGGTACTCAAATCCTTTCCGAATAGGCGAATCGTCCCTGAATCCGGCTTACATACTTTAAAAATTAATTTCATAAGCGTGGACTTCCCTACGCCGTTTTCCCCTACGATGGCAAGAAAATCCTGCTTATGCACCCGCATATGAAAATCATCCAAAATCTGCCTGCCCTTTTCCTTTTTCCTGCCCGAAACGGGATATGCAAAGCTCAGATGCTCAATATCCAGAACAACCTCTCTTTCCGGATGCTTCTCTTTTTCCAAAATCCTTACAGCCTTACTCTGTTTCTCTCTCTGAAGCAGCCCCGCCGCTTCCTCTTTCCGGCAATCGGTAATTTTTCTCCCCTCTCTGTCAAGCTCAATCACCCAGTCTACCTCGTCTATAATCTCACTGATATTGTGTTCTACAATAACAACCGTTATGTTTTCTTTTCTGGCAATCCGGACAATCAAACGGAAAATTTGCGCCCGGCTCTCCGGATCCAGATTTGCTGTCGGCTCATCCAGAAGAAGAATCTCCGGCTTCATCACTAATATGGAAGCAATCGCAATCTTCTGCTTTTGTCCGCCCGACAGCTTGTCAAGCTCCCGCTCTTCATATCCCGAAAGACCTACAAAGGACAGCACTTCCTTAATACGGCGTCCAATCTCTTCCTCCGAAAATCCCATGTTTTCCATCCCGAAAGCCAACTCCTCTTCCACCGTAAAGGTACAGAACTGACTTTCCGGATTCTGCATCACAAGCCCGATTTTTTCACACCGGTATCTGGGCAGCATATCCGTAATGTCTTCTTCCCTAAGGAATACCTTTCCTTTAAGCTTTCCTTCATACATATGCGGAATCAGCCCGTCTATCAGGCTTAAAACAGAGCTTTTCCCACAGCCGGAAGGCCCGCTGACCGCATGAATTTTCCCCTTAAAAAAGCAACAGGAAAGATGCTCCCACACCGGGAACCTCTCTCCGTCATAAACATATGTAACGTCTTTAAGCTCTAAGATTTTCTCAGCTTTCATATCATTCATTATCTGGCACATGCGAACCCTTTCAGAACACCCGTTTTAACCAACGCCGCTGTAATTATCTTCACAAGAATAATCCCAATTATCGTCGCGCTTAAAAGACGGACAACGATTACTCCGATTGCAATGGAAGTTCCATACGCCCACGGCGAACCCCACATAAATCCGTCGCGGCATAATACAAGAACCGCAGAAAGAATGGAACCGATTACCATCTCCGGCATGCTTCCCTTATATTTTCCAACCGCATACGCAATCTCCATACCTGCCGCCTGAAGAAGTCCTGCCAGCACAAGCTGCAATCCATAAGGGCTTCCAAGCAGAAGATTAACCCCGGCCGTAACGAGGCCGCCGAAGATGGCAAAGCCCGGCTTTCTTACAATATACATCGGCAGGGATGCTGACAGAAGATAGATACCGAATGTCAGCTCCATAAATACAGTTCCTAAAGCTGCCGATAACGGCATATAAGCATAATCAAGCAGTGTATAGATAACTCCTATAACCGCAGCTACCATAGCGACAATAACGACTTCCTTAGTTGTGAATTTCTTTTGCATTTTTTTACCTCTCTCCTTTTTGATAGTATATTGAAATTAAAAACAACTTGTTTTCATTATACTTGCTGGACACACTGGAGTAAAATTGATAAAATTGATAATATATCATTATTTATTTATATTGTCTATCAATCATTGAATACGCCGATTTTCCTCTCCAATGTATTATAGAACAAATCCATACACCGTACAAAAAGGCCCGGTACACAAAAGAAACATACACAAAGGAAGAAGCTGCGAATACCCTGCAGCTTCTTTAAAAGAGAACCCCTCTCCCTTTTTATAACTATATTCATACGTCAGTACTTTAATTATGACGATGCATGGAGAACTCATATTTGCCATACTCCGCCACCGTGTCTGTAACTAAACGGTCATCTGCTTTCTTAAGCTGCTTATCACGCTCCCTTTTAAATGCCCGCTCCTCCTGAATATTGCCGGGACCGGCTACACAGCCGCCCTCGCAGGCCATTCCTTCAATAAAATCTTCCGGAAGCTTTCCGGCCTTTAACAGCATAAGCGCTTTCCGGCATTCCGCCGCACCGTTGCATTGCCGCACATTTAAACCTCCCTGTCCGCCGTGCTCAATGTAAGCCTGCTTCACTGCTTTTGTCACTCCGCCGGAATTGGAATAGCCCTTTGCATGGATACTGCCGTTCTGTGTCTCCTCCATTGTAACCGGCTCAAGCTTAATGTCCTTTGCACGAAGCATTGCCCGGAATTCCTCAAAGGTAAGAACTAAATCCGCATTCTCCCCCTCGCGGTCCTGAACCTGTCCCGCCTCGCTTTTTTTCGCGATACACGGCCCGATAAAAATGCAGACCGCATCTGGATGCATTGCCTTTACAAGCCTTGCAGTAGCTGCCATCGGCGATACTGTAGTAGAAATATGGTCTGAGAGCTCCGGAAAATGCCTGCGGATAAGATGTACAAATGCCGGACAACAGGAGGTCGTCATCTTCTTCCCTGCCTCATGTGCCTCCGCCCATTCTTTCGCTTCAGAATCTGATACGAAATCTGCGCCGATAGCCACGTCCACCATATCCGTAAAGCCCATTTTCTTAACGCCCTTTCGAATCGATTCCATCGTAATATCCATACCGAACTGTCCTTCCGCCGCCGGAGCTACCAGCGCATATACCTGACGTTCTCCTTTTAAGTAATCAATAACCTCTATCATACGGGAGCTGTCGGAAATCGCTCCGAACGGGCATTTACTGATACAGGAACCGCAGCGGATACATTTCTCATCATCAATCCAGACTCTTCCATCCTCGTCGGCCTGAATTGCATCAACCGGGCATGCGCGGCGGCAGGGTCTCATGATATCCACAATCGCATTATACGGACATGCATCAAAGCACTGACCGCACTCTTTACATTTTTCAGGGTTAATATATGCCTTATCACGCGCCATAGTAATGGCTCCGAAACGGCATGACTGCATACATTTCTTCCCCATACATTTCTGGCAGTTGTCAGTTACCGTAAAACGGGTAATCGGGCAGTTTTCACAGGCAGACGGGAGAATCTTTACCGTGTTATGACAGGGCTCGCCGTCTGCAGGATTAATATTTTTAGCAAGCATGATTCTCTCCCGGACAATTTCACGCTCCTTATGTACACAACAACGGAATTTGGGTTTGCTTCCGGGTAATATCTCATAAGGCAGTGTTGCCTCAATTTTATTAAGATTTCCTTCAAACGCAGCTTTGGCTACCTGATAGAGTACCTCGTCCTTTACTTCACCGATAGTATTATTTTCATGTAACATACGATAAGCTCCTCCTTATGTAATAAATATTATCACTTCCTTAAACCGCTTTCCATTTTAATATATCTTTCCCCATGAAACAATGCTATAGATGAACAAAAATTTTGTGAAATTATAGTGATTATGGCGAACTGCTCCAATGACACTCCTTTAAGGGTGTAGGAACACAATACATTCTCTTTTTTCTGTTAATGAGCCAAAACTTTTTCAGCTTCTATTTGTCATAAAGCTTAAAAGAATCCGCAAATCAGATACCTTTCCTCATTTGCTGCAATTTTCAGCATTACAGAATACAGCGCTGATGTAGCTGCCCCAGAGAATATTCGGCAGAATCAGATCAAACAAACGGGTCAGCGCCCGAATCACAATATTATCCAACAGCATGCCATCACCTGAATGTCTCAATTATAGCATGAAAGATGAAACTGAATTTAAAGAAATATGCTTTCTAAAAAATACTAATCAAAAAATGTTTTCCAGTTTTCAGACTGATATGCTTCAAAGCACATCTTTATCTGTTCCTCATTATTTTTTTCTGTTGCAAGGATAGGCAACTCGTTCATCCCAAAGTAGTTACTCGATATGTATAGCACTTCACTGTGTCTTGTAAAGAGTGCAAAATTGCATGCTCTGTGTTGATAAGAGTCCCATCAATATCAAAAACAATATGTTGATATCTCATTATGCTTTTCCTCTTTTCTTTGCAAAACAGCGAATAACTTTACACGGATTCCCAACAGCAACGCAATTTGCGGGAATTGAACGGGTAACAACACTTCCTGCTCCAACCACACTGTTTTCACCGATTGTTACGCCAGCTAAAATAATGCTTCCCCCTCCAATCCATACATTGTCTTGTATTTCAATGGAACGGGCATAAGTTCTGAAAAATGTTGTCCCAGTTTCTTCCCAGTCTGAAACGAAACGCTCTTGTGGTAAAACAGGATGGGAAGATGTATAAAACTGAACATTTGATGCTATCAATACCCGGTTGCCAATCCATATGGGCTTATTATCCACAAATGTACAATTCATATTTATAACGACATCATCACCAAGAAATATATTTTTTCCATAGTCACAATGAAGCGGGACATCAATGGCAACATTTTCCCCAACAGCTCCCAACAATTCTTTCAAAATCTCATTTTTTCTTTTTGTATCATCATAATCCGTAAAATAGTATTCTCTTGTAAGTTTCCTTGCATTGGAAATAATATGCAAAGTCTCCTTATCTGCGGTTTCCAAAAAATCTTTGGCTTCGTAAAACATAGCGTTCTCCTTAAAATGATATAAGAAAATCTGTGCCATATATCATTATAACGCAGAATTTTTTATTTATCTATTTTATTTCGGACATAAGATATGACTATCCTGCCATTTCTTCCGATATTCTATGGGAGTGCAGTTTTGGTATTCACGGAAAATCTTACTAAAATAGCTGCTGCTCCCTAACCCGCAGGCATGTCCAATGTCTGTAATTGTGTCCTGCCCATTTATGAGCATTTCACAAGCTTCCTGCAAACGGTAACTTTGGATGTACTTTGTGGGCGTTGTATGCAAATAGCTTTGAAACAGCCTGAAACATTCCCTTTCACTTAGACATGCAACTGTGGCAAGTTCTGAAACCGCAATTTTATCCGCAAAATGTTCGTGTATGTAAATTAGCATCTTCTTAAGCCTTTCGTCATTTTTATCATATTTTCCTTTCTCATCAAATGAAGCAGAAAACAGCTTAAAAAGCTTTAGCCATATTTGGGACAGGGATTCCCTTATCTTTATCTCATATCCAATGTCATTCTCGCATAAGGTAAAAGTCTGTTTTATCAAATCCAGTATATCTGCGTGTATAAAATTATCGGGGTGGAAAGCATATATTTCAATCTGGGGATTAGCAGTAATTGGCATAACATACTTTTTCTCAATTTTACTCCCATAGTTTCCAGAAATGAGAGCTGTGTCAAAAATATGCAGCCGCTGTATATTTTTTTCTATCCTGGAAACAGCCTTAGTCGTGTGAAGGATATTTGAATTGATAAAGCCCCCAGAACCTGCCGAAAAGGACATTTTCTTTTTCGGCGTGTAATATTCTAATGTGCCGCTTTCCATATAAAAAAGCTCTATTGCCTTATGCCAATGCCACGGCGCAGAACGCCCAACATATTTGTCAAGTTCTGCATTAGATGCAATATACGGAAATTCAGATTCAAAATCAGGCAATAATTCTTCTTTGCTTCCCGAATGAAATTCAAGTTTATATATATTCTTCATACAAGATTCCTCTTTCACATTGTATCATTCAGTCTGTTTTCAGATTTTTTTTCACATCAGCAGATTTCTCACTTTTGTGGGAAAAAGCTATACACTATATAGTATAGGTGTTTCAATGAATTGTATCAATAGAATAGGGCAGCTCTCTGTCAATTTAATTTGAAAATGTCATATATGCAACGAAAACAAATTGTTAATTCAAAACAGTGACGGCAGAGCTTTTACACTCTGCCGCCTTTCCGTACTTATGCAAAAATGATTTCCTCGTTCACAATCTCCCTCGCACATGCCCTTATGTTGTTGAGCCGTCCCGTCCATTCTAAAATCAGTACGGGTTATACCAGCATCACGAACGTCCCTACTACAATAAACAGCAATCCCAGACCCGCTCTTTTTGAAAGCTGTTCATGAAAAACAAAATAAGAAAACACAACTGTAACGACAATACTGAGTTTATCAATAGGGACAACAACACTTGCCAGTCCGTCCTGCAGCGCCCTGTAATAACAGAGCCATGACGCGCCCGTAGCAAAACCTGACAGACAGATAAACAAAAGCTCTCTTTTAGAGATTTCCTTTATCCCATACTGCTTCCCTGTTACAAAAACCATCAGCCATGCCATAAACAGTACTACAGCCGTGCGGATTGCTGTGCCAAGATTTGACTCTACGCCGTTGATTCCCACCTTGCCAAGAATAGCTGTCAGGCTTGCAAAGACAGCCGAGCCAGAGGCATAGAAAAACCATCGGTTTCCACTTACAGGCTTTGACCCGTCCGTTCTTTTCTTTTCAATCATCAGAAATGTACCGGCACTAATCAAAATGACAGCGGCAGCCTTTGGCAAATTAATTTCTTCTCCCAAAAAAATAAAAGCAAACAGAATGGTAAGAACTACACTGGACTTATCAATGGGAACTACTTTATTGATATCGCCAAACTGCAATGCCTTAAAATAGCAGAGCCATGACGCACCGGTGGCCAACCCCGACAGGATGAGGAACAGCCATGTCTTCCTGCTGATCTCCCCGATCTGTACCTGTGAACCGGTCAGGAAAACCATCAGCCATGAAAACAGCAGAACCACAACTGTCCGAACTGCCGTCGCCACACTGGAATCCGTTTTTCGGATACCGCATTTTGCCAGGATTGCAGTAATTCCGGCAAACAATGCCGAACCAAATGCAAATAAAACCCACATAAAACTCACCCCTGAACTGTCAAAGTCTAATCAGAACCTATCGCCGCCTGTAATGAAGTTCTATTATTCCATTGCAGGATTGAGTCCGTACTAATTTAAGCTTCAGCTCTTTTTCTATCTCACCCCAAAGGCGAATACCAGAACCCAAAAGTGTTGGAATAATTGAAATACAATATTCATCAATCAGGCCGGCTTGTACTAAAGGGTGAATAATATTTGCTCCACCACAAATCCATATCCCTTGCCCGGATTCACTCCTTAATTTTTGCACAATACAGCAAGGATCATCTTGAACAAATCTGATGTTCTCTGTAGATGACAATGCTTTATGGGTGATAATATAGCTTGTTAATGTAGAATAAATCCATTCGTCAGGTGACAACTCGGTTACAATTTGATGATAGGTTTTCCATCCCATAACAACGGTATCTATATCCTGGATAAATTCTGAATAAGTATCCCTGTTTTCTGCATCAATATCCTGACCATTCAACCAATCTACTTTTCCGTTGCTATCTGCAATATATCCATCCAAGCTCATTGCAATATATAAGATTACTTTTCGCATCGTATTTCTCCAGTTTTTATTAAACACTCTCGTATCAGCCGTTCCAACGACTCTTCAAATCTTATATCATCCTCTGCCGTCCTCTTTGCAGGCCCTTTCAGGTGATGCTTTGATTTTGAACGCCGTACCTTTTTACTGATATGCCGCTCCATCAGCATACGGTCAATATTCTCATTCGTATACCATTTCCCGCTCTGATGGATTCCATAAGCACCTTTCCCCAGAATCATAGCAGCAACCCCATAATCCTGGGTTACTACCAGATCGCCTTTCTGACATAGGCCAACCAGTGCAAAATCCACTGCATCCGCACCAGCTCCAATCACTTTGACTTCACTGTACTCAGACTGCAGCACATGATTTGTATCACAAAGCAAAACCACAGGTATCCCATATTTCTCCGCCACATACTCCACAATCGGAACAACCGGGCAGGCATCTGCATCTACTAATATTTTCATAAGGGCGTTCTCACCAACTTTACTTTATTATTCTGCACCCAGAATCTCACTTATTAATTCCATATGCAGTCTGAATTTTATCTGAAATAACCGCCTTGTGTTATCTCCTTATTCCAGCATCTCCGGGTATGGCCAGTCCAGAATCCCACCGAATTCCAGAACATTTTCGTATCCCATATCTGCAAGCTTTTGTGCTGCCTGTTTGCTCCGGTTTCCACTCCGGCAATATACCATAATTTGCCGGCCTTTATCCGGCAGCATTTCCGGTTCGCATGAAATGTCTTCATTCGGCAGGCATACCGCGTTTTTGATATGCCCGGAATCATATTCCTCCTGCGTTCGGACATCCAGAATAATCACATCCGGTTCTTTATCCATTTTCACTTTTGCCTCCTGTGGGCTAATCTGTTCATAAGTCTTCACAGTTTCCTCCTGCATCTGATCCTTATGAGCTTCTATCATATCCAAACTGCGCATGGTTTCCGCCTTCTATACAGACTTCCGCATAATCTGCAGGCATATACGGATTTCCTTCTTTCACCTTATCCATATTCAGAACACCATCCTCACTTCCATAGAGTGACAGGACAGAAAAAGAATCCGACTTCAGGCTCTTCGTTGGATACGCTGCCAGAAGCACCAGACCATTAAGACTTTCCAGATGCCCGGACGCATAGGAAGCCGCCATTGCCCCGCCCAGAGAATGCCCCGAGAGATACCAGTGTTCATATTCATAAGAATCCATAATCTTTTCAGCCTTATTCTGCCCGAAAAACGCGAGATTACACGGCATCCTGACAAGGAAACAGTCAATTCCCTGATCTGCCAACTCACACAATAGTGGAAGATATGCAGTATATTCTACCTTTGCACCCGGATAGAAAATCAATGCCGTCTCATCTCCCGGTCCATCCAGATACAGACCGTCTGACATCTCTGTTACAGAAACAGACTCTTTTTTCTGCAAATATTCCTGTATATTTTCATCTGTATGATAGTAGTCGTTTACATACCACACTGTTGTAATAAGCAATATCACTCCCGCCAACAGTGGGAGCACTATTTTCTTCTTATTCTAAATCTCTTTCATATTCTGACATCCTTTATACTTATTTCAAATATACAGCAAGAAGTTACAGTTGGATTTGCCAAACAGATTCTATCTGTTTGGCAATCGCAGGAACCACGTTCAGCCAGCTCTTACAGCGGTTTAAAATAATAGCGTCTCCGCTGAGCACACCCTCCATCTGTTCTAAAACCCGGTCCACATCCGGGATGATCTGCGTCTGCACAGATATATTATATTCGTGGGAACACTCCCGGATTAATTCCGACAGTCTGCCGGAATTAGATACAGGCGCATCTAAATAAAAAACGGCTTTTGGTATATTCAAACGTTCCAGATGTTCAAGCTGCCCATAATTCCCTTATCCCTTTCTGACGATTCCCTGACCTGCAAATACAGCCAATACTCCAAGCGTAACACTCAGTACCATATAAATGACCGCCAGATACATCTTCCCGTCTTTCACCAAATCTGTTGTCTCCAATGCGAAAGAAGAAAACGTCGTAAAGCCTCCGCATATCCCAACTTTCAGGAATAATACCGTTCTGGGATTCAGAAAACCTGTTTTCGTAGCCAATGCAGCCACAATTCCAATCAGAAACGATCCCACGATATTTATCATTAGCGTTTTAATTGGAAATACAGAACCTTCTTTCAATGGAAGCATTCCAATTAAATATCTGCAGACCGCCCCCATAAACCCACCAGCCCCAACAACAATACACTCTATCATGACAGACACCCTTTTCTAATTCAAGATAGGTCAATTATACTTGTTTTCCAGCTCCTTTGCAATCATTCCTCCGTCCATTCCCCATTCTTCAGCACCGGCACATAGATTTCGATAACTTTCAGCTTGTCCCCGGCCCGTACATCAATCTGGACATAATAATTCCGGATGTAATGTTCCTGCAGGGAATAAAGCTCCGACATCTGAAAATCTACCAGGCATACATCCCTTACTGAAAGTAAACGTTCCTCTAAATAATTCCAATCTAATGGGGCATCATGAATTTCCTTTTTGTTTTTTAAAAGCTCATACTGCTCCTGCAGTTCCTTCTTCCCCAGCGGGTAGAATACTTTCATTATCACTGTTGCCACCACAGAAATGATTGCAGGCAAAACAACCTCGCAGAACACAATCATGGTTAGCACCGAGCTATTCTGAACTTCCGCCGCGCTGTTAAAGCCCACTGCCGCCAGCAGATACCCCATAAAAAAGCTCCAGACCGGCTTCTAAGTCAGTATCTTCGTCAGGTACTTCAGTCGGTACTTCTGTTCAGGCTTTGCCTTTATCCGCGCCAATCAGCAGCGGCGCTGCAATTCCGATTACCAGTCCGGCAAGGGTATATACCATTCCCTTAACGGTACTTAACCTGTTCCGCTCTTTCTCATCCGCTGTCATAACCGGCAGCAGGCTGTTCAGAGAAATATCCATGACCGGGAACAATACTCCCAACAACAGATAAGAAATATAGGCAAATGGTTTAAAAAATGGGATACCTGTCGATATTATAGCCAAATCAATTCCGTCCTTATCTTATGAATTTATAGTAGAATTAAGTGGAAAATAATTGCAACCAGACAATATTTAAAAAATTTATATAAAACTCCGTGTTGGACTTCAAAATCCCACACGGAGTTTCATAGCAATCTGTTTTTTAATTGCTCTATCAATATTAAATTGCCGCATTTTCAAGTGTTTGCGGAAAGATTCAAACCTTCGGTGCGTTGCCGCACACCATCATAGCAGGTCGCAGGATGTCCGGGGAACATCCGCTCTGCAACGACCGGAGCGGAACGGAGAACGAACCTGCTAAGCGGCATCTGATATCCATGTTTTTATCTGTCAGTCTCCTGTATAGAAAGACTGCTTTTTAATCACACAGTTATTTTCCGTTTTCTTACCTTACATGAGCGTATCGTTCGGTCGCGATAACGTCTTTAACAGGAAAATTCATTACTTTCCTTTTCGAGAAGTTCTGTCACTTCATCCGGCAGCTTTAACGTATCTGCAATGGCCCATAGCGCTATATGCGTATCCAGCAAAATCCTCACGTCTATTTCACCCCAAACATTTCTGC
>CAMNRH010000044.1 GCA_946552115.1 uncultured Lachnospiraceae bacterium | reverse complement strand
CACCCCTGCTATAGCGGATTGCAGGTACAAGGTACCGCTAACACCCCGGCTGCACGAGACTATATTGTAACGTATTTATAAAAAAAAGTCAATTGGGGACGGGGGAAAATTAAAAAAACTCCGTCCCCAATTGAAAAAACCCTGTCCCTAATGAAATCCCCGATGAAGTCCCCAATGAAATCCCCAATGAAAGGTGGAATGTTATGAGAATCTTGCTTGTCGCGATTAATGCAAAATTTATTCATTCGAATCTTGCTGTTTACAGTCTGAGAGCCTACGCGAAAAAGTTTTTGAAGGAATGCGGCATAGGCGGGCGTGTTGATATTGAAATTGCGGAGTATACGATTAATCAACAGCCGGATAATATTCTGAAAGGTATTTACGGGAAAGAGCCGGAGGTTCTCTGTTTTTCCTGTTATATCTGGAATATGGTTTATGTGGAGAGTTTGACGACGGAGGTGCATAAGCTTCTTCCGGGGACGGATATTTGGCTTGGCGGTCCGGAGGTATCCTATGGCGGGGAGAGTGTGCTTAAGCGGCTTCCGGGTGTAAGAGGCGTTATGAAAGGAGAGGGCGAGAGAACCTTTGCGGAAATTTGCCGTATTTATGCGGAGGAAAGGAATATCTTTGACGGAAAGGAAAATGACAGGCTTCAAAACAGGTTTTCACGGACGGACGGAATTGATTTCCGGTGTCCGGACGGAAAGGTGCAGATAAATGCATGGCGCGCTCCTTTGGATTTGGACGAGCTTCCATTTGTATACGGCGATGAAAGGGAATTCAGCCATAAAATCATTTATTATGAGACGAGCAGGGGCTGTCCGTTTTCATGCAGCTATTGTCTGTCATCTGTGGACAGGCGTTTGAGATTCCGAAGCTTTGCGTTAGTAAAGAAAGAGCTTGATTTTTTCCTGGAACAAAAGGTACTGCAGGTAAAGTTCGTTGACCGGACATTTAACTGCAGGCGCGGTCATGCGATGGAGATATGGAAATATATTGCTGCTCATGATAACGGAGTGACGAATTTTCATTTTGAGGTGGCGGCGGATTTGTTTGGCGAAGAAGAGCTTGCGCTGATAGAGACGATGCGGCCGGGTCTGATTCAGTTGGAAATCGGCGTACAGACGACCAACCCGGTTACCGTCCGGGAGATTCGGCGGACGATGAAGTTCGAAAAATTAAAGGAGAATGTAAGCCGTATTAAAAAAATGGAAAATGTTCTCCAGCATCTGGATTTGATAGCAGGGCTTCCCTATGAGGATATCGAAAGCTTTTCGCGCTCCTTTGACGATGTTTACGCACTTCGTCCGGACGAGCTGCAGCTTGGCTTTTTAAAGGTGCTGAAAGGCTCTTATATGGAAGAAAATAAGGAGGCTTATGCGTTGGTACATAAGTCGCTTCCACCCTATGAGGTGTTATGTACGAAATGGCTTTCCTATAAGGAGATAGTAGAATTAAAGGGTGTGGAGGAGATGGTAGAGGTTTATTATAACAGCGGCCAGTTTGCTCATACGATGGACGCTTTGCTTGACGAATATCAATCTGCCTATCAGATGTACAGGGAGCTGTGGCAATATTATGAGAGGAGGCACTATATGGAAATCCAGCATAAACGGAGCGTCCGTTACGAGATTTTGCTGGAATTTGTGCAGGAATATTTTCCCGGAAAAACGGAGCTTATGAGGGAGCTTTTAACCTATGATTATTATCTGAGGGAGAATGCGAAAACACGCCCGCAGTTTGCCGGCGTATATATGATAGACAGAAAGTTTTTGAGAGAGTTTTACGAGAAAGAGGTAAAGATGCATGAGTATTTGCCGAAATATATATCATATGACAATAACCAGATGCGTAAAATGACACATATAGAATATTTTTCAAATTTGCGAAAAATGTTACTTTTTGATTACATGTGCAGAAATCCGTTGAATCAAAATGCAAGAACGTGTATGATAAAAAGAAGTTCGGAAGAGGAAGGATTGACGCAGGATGAACTTTAATAATAAAAAAACAAGAAGAATTGTAGCAATTGTAATTTTGCTTGTAATTGTTGCGATGGTAGCAACTACGGTATTACCTTATATGATGGAATAGGGAGCGTGTATTACAGATATGGCACAAAATAGAGGGCAGGACAGAATACATAACAGGCCGCAAAGCAGACCGCGGAGTCAGGCACAGAGCAGACCGCAGAGCCGTATCCAGAACAAACCCCAGAATACTGCTATGAGCAGGCGGGAGAGGAATATCAGACAGAGAGCCAGATTAAGACGCAGGAAAAGAAAACTTTTAGCAGGATTTATTCTGACAGGAATCATCGTTGTACTTGGAATTGCGAATCTGATTTTGTATAAAGCGGTTTCCAGGTATCCAAAGGACACTATATGTAAAAATGTTTATGTCGGAAATGTTGATGTATCCGGTATGAAAGCAAAGGAAGCGAAAGCGGCCGTTGAAAAGCAGCTTGAAAAGGATAAGACGCGGACAGTATCGGTAAAGGTTGGAAAGGAATCGGCAGAAGGAACCCTCGAGGAGCTTGGACTGAAATATAAGGGTGTGAAGGCGGCGGTCAGCGAAGCGATGGAATATGGAAAAAAGGGGAGTCTTTTAAACCGTTATTTAAAGCTTCGAAGGGCGTCAAAGCAGAGGATTGTGATAGAAGAAAAGCTGGCGCTTGACAGGGAGGCCGGAGAGACTATTCTTGAGGAACGTCTGTCTCCGCTTACGGAGCACGCGAAAAATGCGACGATAAAGAAAAAGGGTTCCGGCTTTAAGATAGGAAAAGAAAAAGATGGAGAGACTGTCAGTATTCCGGATTCTTTTGCAAAAATTGAGGGATACTTAAATGATAACTGGAATCATAAGGACTTTTCGGTTACGGCTGATATAGAAAAGGAGAAGCCTTCTGTTACGTCGGAGGATTTGAAGGATATTACAGATGAGCTTGGATCATTTTCAACAGATGCCGGCAGCGGGGAGAGAATTCAGAATTTAAAGACGGGAGTAAAGAAGTTAAGCGGTATTGTATTGATGCCGGGCGAGGTATTGTCCGTCGAGGAGCTGACGAAGCCGTATACAGAGGAGAACGGTTATGTTATGGGTGGTTCCTACGAAGGCGGAAGAGTTGTGGAGACATACGGAGGAGGCCTCTGTCAGGTTTCTACAACATTGTATAATGCAGTAATCTATGCGGAGCTTGAGGTTGTGGAGCGTTATCCCCATTCTATGCTTGTAGATTATGTTAAGCCGTCGAGAGATGCGGCGGTGGCAGAAGGGTATCTGGATTTTAAATTTAAAAATAATTATGATACGCCGATTTATATTGCCGGCGGAATCGATAAATCTAATCAGCTGTATTTTGAAATTTACGGAAAGGATACGAGGGAAAAGGGCCGGAAGGTGGAGTTTGAGTCGGAGGTGCTTTCTACCGAGGAGGCGGGCGTTACCTACGAGGAGAACAGCGAGGCTCCGATTGGCTCGGTACAGGCAGTATCCGGCGCCCATGCCGGTACGGAGGCCATGCTGTGGAAAATTGTATATCAGGACGGCGAGGAGGTAAGCCGTGAAGCTTTCAATAACAGTTCCTATAAGAAAGCGGATACGATATATGAGGTGGGAACGATGTCCGATAATCCGGATGCGACCGCGCTTGTACAGAATGCAATCGCTACGCAGGATGAAGAGCAAATTTACGCGGCAATTGGCGCGGTACAGTGATGGGAAAAGACTACATAAGGGGACAGACATGGAAAAAGATCAAATTATCTATAGGACCCGGACTGCCTTTGGACAGTCCGGGGATATTGGCTTTTATGCAATAGCCGCTGTCGTCAATGAGATGGCGGCGCAGGGCATATCTGCTTTTCGGATGAGCGTTAAGCTTCTCTTGCCGTTTTATGCGCAAAAATCTCATATGTATGAAATGAAAAAAAGGATAACAGGGATTTGCAGAGAGCAGGGCATTATTCTGGATGAGCTGCAGGCGGAAACGCAGGCGGGAGTATCTCAGTATATGGCGGTGGTAACAGGAGCCGGTATTGCTGCGCAGGAGCAGAAAGGTGAAAGAGAGCCAATACGGGCGGGACAGGAGATCGTGCTTGCCAAATGGATTGGTATGGAAGGAACGCTTCGAATCGTACAGGAGCGGGAAGCGGAATTAAAACAAAGATTTGCGCCGGTTTTTCTCAACAGAGTTGACAGCTTCCGGGATGAGATTTTTGCCGGAAAGGAATGCGGCGTTGCGAGAGCTTCCGGAGTATCGCATATATATCAGGTCGGCGAGGGCGGTATATTTGCCGCGCTGTGGAGGCTTGCTAAGGATGCGGAACTTGGGCTTGAAGCGGATTTAAAAAAAATGTCCATAAGACAGGAAACCATTGAGGTGTGCGAGTATTTCCGGTTGAATCCGTATCAGCTTGCATCGGCGGGAAGCATGTTGATGATTACCGGCAGGGGAGAAGAGCTGGCCGGCGCTCTTTTACAGGAGGAAATTGAAGCATCCGTAATCGGGAGCTTTAAAGATAACAATGATAAGATTATCCGGAACGGAGGGGAGAGGCGTTATATTGATCGCCCTGCACCGGATGAGCTGAATCAAATATTTATGAAGGAGAAAGACAATGAAAGACATTAGAAAGCAAATATTAAAATATCTTGAGACGAACAGTAAGGCGGATTTGGCTGAGCTGGCTGTTCTTTTGGGCCATGAGGAGGCGGAAATTGCCAATGAAATCGCCGATATGGAAAAGGAAGGAATTATCTGCGGCTATCATACGCTCATTGACTGGGAAAAGGCGGGAGACGACAGGGTAAACGCGCTGATAGAGGTAAGAGTTACTCCGCAGCGGGAGAAAGGCTTTGGCAAGACCGCAGAGAGAATCTGCAATTATCCGGAAGTAAATGCGGTTTACCTTATTTCGGGAGGCTATGATCTTCTTGTGACTTTGGAGGGAAAGACACTTCTCGAGGTATCAAGATTTGTGTCGGAAAAGCTTTCCCCGATTGATGCGGTAATCAGCACAACAACACATTTTATATTGAAGAAGTACAAAGACCACGGGACAATTCTTGCGAGGAAAAGTAAGCCCGAGAGAATGGCGGTGACACCATAATGAGAGAGCCGTTATCAAAAAAAATTGTCGGGATTGAACCTTCAGGCATCCGAAAATTTTTCGATGTAGTCAGTGAGATGCCGGATGCGATTTCTCTCGGTGTGGGGGAACCAGATTTTGATACGCCATGGAGAATACGCGAGGAGGGAATCTATTCATTGGAGAGGGGACGTACCTTTTATACGTCCAACGCAGGACTTAAAGATTTAAAAAAGGAAATCGGAAAATATCTCGAGAGAAAAATAGGCGTATCCTATGATGCGAATAAAGAAATTATTGTGACGGTAGGGGGGAGCGAGGGAATTGACCTTGCCTTTCGTACGATGCTTGACCCGGGAGACGAGGTACTTATACCGCAGCCAAGCTATGTGTCCTATCTTCCGTGTGCCGTGCTGGCAGACGGAGCTCCCGTAGTGATTCCGCTTCAGGAGAAAAATGAATTCAAGCTTACGAAAGAGGAGCTTGAGGCGGCGATTACGCCGAAGACGAAAATTCTTGTCCTGCCGTTTCCTAATAATCCGACCGGAGCGGTTATGTCGAAAGAGGATTTGGAGCCGATTGCGGAGGTAGTAAAAAAGCATGATATTTATGTACTCTCGGACGAAATTTATTCGGAGCTTACTTATAAGGACAGACATGCGTCTATTGCGGCTTTTCCGGGGATGAAAGAAAGAACGCTGGTAATCAACGGCTTTTCCAAAGGGTTTGCCATGACGGGATGGAGACTGGGTTATGTCTGTGCGCCGGAAAGGATTGCACAGCAGATGCTTAAGATTCATCAATATGCAATCCTGTGCGCGCCGACCAACAGCCAGTATGCGGCGATAGAGGGACTTAGGCATTGTGACGGAGAGGTGCAGGAGATGCGTACGGCATATAACCAGAGACGCCGTTACCTGTTGCATGAATTTAAGAGAATGCAGCTGGATTGCTTCGAACCTTTCGGCGCATTCTATGTATTTCCGAATATTCAGGAATTTGGCATGACTTCGGAGGAGTTTGCTACGAGGCTTCTGGAGGAGGAGAAAGTAGCGGTTGTGCCGGGAAGTGCATTTGGAGAGAGCGGAGAGGGATATATCCGTGTATCCTATGCATATTCACTTGAGGACTTGAAAGAAGCGATTGGAAGGCTTGGGAGATTCATAGACAGAATGAGAAATCGGTAAGACCCTCTTAAAAGGAATGGAGGGAGAGCATGGAGAAAGTAAAAGAGGCCGGAAATCATTCGCAGGCGGTTTATACGGCAGAGGATGCAAAAATAGCGCAGAAGACTGCCAGGCTTGAGGCCGGAGGCATGCTTCTGACAGAGAGCGTAAAGCAGGCGGCAAAGGAGCGTGAACAGTTAAAGAAGGAACGGGAGGAAAAGAGTGAGGACGACGGGGAAAAACGTACAAGGGCGATGAAAGACACTCCGGAGCTTTCCAGACAGAGTAAGTGGTTTGGCATAGAGGGAAAGCTTTTAGAGCAGGAAAATATAAAGTGGAGTCTTGAGATGGAACAGGAGGCGTGGGAAGCGCTTTTAAACTGGCTGCCGTCTTCCGGAGGGACGCTGTCTAATCAGCTTGAGGAGCTGTCAAGACTCTATATGGCGCTTTTAGAGGCACTTTTCACTCATACTACGGGAGCGGAGCAGGCAGCGCAGAAAGAAATGCTGGATATGGTTCTGGCGCAAAAACTGAGTCTTTTGATGGATACGGAACTGAAAGACTTGATGGAGCTGCTTGAAAGCGGCGGACAGTCGGAGACACTGAACAGTATCAGAGCGGATGTGTATAAACAGACGACAGGCGAAAGAGTCTCGGGAAGAGCTGCCAGTGAATTTTTTGCCAGGGGAAGAACAGGCACGGCAGGAAGCATGAGGTTTTTCATGCCCGGGACCTCCGGCGCCGGGCAAAGGGATACAGGCTTTCTTTATAGTCGTGCGGGGGGAAGAAATATTCAGATCAATCAACTGTTCCGGGAATATAAAAATTCCGGAGAGATTCAGATGAATCAGAGAAATATGATACTAAGCGGTGCGAAAGGCGGAGAAGGGGTAAACAGCAGCACTTCAGTAAAGGGTGCGTCGTATACAGGGCAGGAGCTTATGAGAGCGAACAGCTTTGCGGCACATATAAACGGCAGCGGGAATCTGTTGAAAGGTCAGGAAATCAGTGCGGAAAATGAGGAGGTAGTCGGACTTCTCGCAGCGGCCACATCAATAAAGGGACAGATATATGCCGAGACAGCTGACAGGGCAAGTGCGCTAAAGACTCCTGTGAAAAGCGCTCTCAATCAGTTTATTGATTATTATCTGACACAAAAGGGAGTGTACAAGGTATATTATCACACGACAGGCGAGTACGAGCGGACAAAAAACGTACAGAAAGCCATGGAAGAGGGCCTGGAATATGCTTATAAGCAGTTTTTAGAAAAGAAAAATGATGAGGCATACCGCAGACAGGCGGCCTATTCGGAACAGGCGGGATTTTTTCATGTCCTGAGAAAGGATATGTCTATGGAAGAGGAGCTAAGACGCGGGCTTGTGCTTCTGGAAAAAAACTGGAAAGAATTTTTAAAATCCATCGGTGAAGAAGAGAGAAAGGATATTCTTTTAACACTGCAGAAATATAGTATCTGGGGCCAGCTTCTAAAGCCGGAAAGCCGGAGGAGAAATCAGAAAGCAAAGCCGCAGGAGGCCAGACGGGACAGAATAATGATGATGCAGATTATCGCTCTTGCAGCGATAGGAGCAGTGTATATTCTTTTTCGCCTGTTTTTCGGATAATTGTTGGGCAGAGCTTTTGGGAGGAACAGTGCCGCCGCCGACACAGGCAGGTCCGGCATGTTTCCTCCCACAGTGAAAACATCGTTTTTAAAGCATCTCAATAAATGCGGCAATACGTGTATTTAGCTGTCCTACGTCTGCCTGGGAATAATCTGTTTCTACATTAATATACGGAAGCTTCTTTTCTTCATTTACAAATTTCCGTATCGCACGCGTCTCCACGTTGTAGGTATGGCATGCCTGAAGTGTCATTTCGACAACGCCGTCTACTTTATATTCATCAATTAGTCTGCCGAGAAGCTCGAGGCGGTTTGGATTTGGTGTCATAACAGAGCATCCGATATTTAAGTAACGTCTTGCCAGAGCGTCATATACGTCCGGATTATCCTCATCCACAAGCTTATCGATTGATTTTGCACCGGAGCAGCTTTCGTATGTAACAACGATACCGCCGTTATCCTCGACCGCGCGGATGACCTTTTCCGTAGCGCCGCCGATTGGACACCCGGTAATCAGAATACGGGGCTTTTTTTCCTCCATTTTGCCATCGGCGTATTCTTTTTTAATCTTTTCCACCAGACCGTTGACCTCTGCAGGAATTGCTTTTTTATCAAATTTAAATGTGCTGCCGTAGAGGACCTTGAACAAGTCCTGTCCCTTAATCGGGGCCGGGTCGTTTTGCATAACCTCATAGAGATTCTTTAAAGAACGTCTGACGTCATTATTAATTTTAATTGCTTCCCGGACAGCATCCTCGGTAATGGTAATGTCAAATTTTTTCTCAAGATATTCCTTAAAGCGGATAATCTCGTTTTTCCACAGTACCAGGGCGTCCTCGCGCTGTGTATTTGGAAGCTCCATGATATACACGTCCTTGAATTCCGACATGTACTCGTACATTTTTTTCTTTCCGTCGCAGGTTGTTTCCCCTACAACTACATCAGAAAAATAGAAGAAAGGACATTTATCCGTAATGGCAAATCCATAGCTGGATTTAATTAAGGGGCACAGATTTTTTGGAAGGTCCTTTTCAGCGTCCGGAATTGTCTCGTCGGACGTAGAGCAGAGACTTACAGAGGCAGCGCCCATAGCGGTTGCGATTTCCTGCGGGAAATAGGTACAGTAGGAGCCGATGACCGGTACGCCGGCATCCTTTAGCTTTTTTACGCCCAGAAAAGAATTCTTGCGCTGCTCCGCAAATTCCTCGAATACTTCGGGCAAATCTTTGATGATATCCATAACTTTGTTCCTCCTTGTTTGATGTTGCTTATTGCGTCTATTTTAACATTTATACGTACATATGGATAATCGAAAATAATGATAGATATACGGATTTATAGATATATTTTATACCCTGTGAAAAGTAAATTAAAAAGTGGTTGACTGCAAACTGTATTTTCGTTAGAATAATAACAAATATTTCTTGTAATACTTATGGGAAAGGGGGAATGGGATGCTGAATATTGTACTGCATGAGCCTGAAATACCGGCGAATACCGGAAATATCGGACGTACCTGTGTGGCGGCGAATACAAGGCTTCACCTGATAGAGCCTCTGGGCTTCCGTCTGGATGAAAAAAGCCTTAAGCGCGCGGGGATGGATTACTGGAATCAGCTCGATGTTACTACATATATCGACTACGGAGAATTTTTAAGCCGAAATCCTGATGCGAAGCTCTATATGGCGACTACAAAAGCGCAGAAGCTGTATACAGAGGTAAGCTATGAGCCGGACGCGTATATTATGTTCGGCAAGGAAAGCGCGGGAATACCGGAGGAGATTTTGGTGCAACATAAAGAGGAGTGCATCAGGATACCGATGGCAGGGGATATTCGGTCTTTAAATCTCAGCAATTCTGTATCCATTGTTTTGTACGAGGCGCTGAGACAGAATCATTTTGAAGGGATGAATTTCAGCGGGCATTTGCACAGGCTTTCATGGTAAATGCAGGGTTATTTGAAAGATGATGGAGAAAAAGGGAAAAAAGCCATAAATTTCTAGACTTTCCGGTAAAAAAAGATTATAATTTGTAAAGTAAGAATTGAAAGAAAGGTGGTGAAGAAATGGTAGAAGAAACCATCAAGACTATCAAGGAAACAGAATGTGAAGCTGAAAATGTGCTAAAGGAAGCTGACGTTAAGTGCGCCGCCATATTGGAGGATGCCGGAAAAAAGGCTGATAGTTTAAAGTATCTGGCGGAAGCCGATGCGAAGAAAAAAGCGCAGGAGGCGCTTGAGCTTGAGAAAAAAGCCGGGGAAAAATCCATACAGGATGCTCTTGCAGGGGTGGAAAGCGAAATTTCAGTCTTGAAGGAAGCGGCAAGAGCAAAAGAAAGCGAAGTGATATCGGCAGTTATTGCGGAGCTTGTCTAAAATTCAGAAATCATGTAGAAAAGGAGGGATTCGGCTATGGCAGTATTGCAGATGCAAAGAATTAGTATCTGCGGATTGAAAAAGGACCGTAAAGCCATCTTGGAAAAGATACAGTCTCTCGGCGTCATGGAGATGAATCAGATTGCCGATGATGAAGGCTTTGAGAAGATGGATACTGTGAATGCACGCCAGAGCTTTGAACGACAGGCACAGGCGGCAGATCAGGCGCTTATGGTGCTGGATACTTATGCTCCTCTGAAAAAGTCATTGCTATCAAGCTTAGAGGGTAAGGCGCTGGTTGAAAAAAGCGAATTTGCTCAGGCAGCGGATGATAAACAGGAAATTATCCGGAAAGCAAATGTGCTGATAGGAAAAAGCAAAGAGATTGCCGAGGCGAAAGCAAATATACTGAAAATCGAAAATCAGATAGAAGCTTTGACTCCGTGGCTAGCCCTGGACGTACCGATGAATCTGGCGGGGACGAAGAAAACTGCATTACTGATTGGAACAGTGGCGGCAGAGGTCGCGCCGGAGACGATTTATAACAGGCTGGCTCAGGCGGAACCGGAGCCGGTGGGAGCAGATATCCAGGTTATTTACAGTGATAAGGATATGCTTTGTCTGGCAGTTATCTGTCTTAAGACAGATGAGGAGACCGTAGAGGAGGTACTCCGGGCCTGCGGATTTGCAAAGCCCGCTCAGGTAATTACGAATACACCTGCGCGGCAGAAAGCTTTACTGGAAGCAGAGATAGAAAAACTGAATAAAGAAATCAGCGAAGCAGAGGAAGCAGTCAGGGGATATGCGGCAAGCCGGAAAGAGCTTGAGCTTGTCAGCGATTATTTCAGGACACGTGCAGAGAAGTACGAGGTGTTAGGTACGCTGCCCCAGTCACAGAGAACATTTGTTATAAGCGGGTATGTACCGAGAAGGTATGTGCGTGCGCTGTCAAAAGCAATTGAAGAAAAATATGATTGTGTTTTCGATATTGAGGATATAAAAGAGGATGAGGAACCGCCTACGCTTCTTTCTAACAACAGCTTTTCTTCCAGCGTGGAAGGCGTGCTCGAATCCTATGGACTTCCGCACAAAGGAGAATTTGACCCCACAACGATTATGTCGTTTTTCTATGTCTTTTTCTTTGGGATGATGCTGTCCGACGCGGCGTACGGAGCAATTATTGCGATTGCCTGTTTTGTCGTTTTGAAAAAGTTCCCGCGGATGAGCGAGAGCATGCATAAGTCGCTTAAGATGTTTATGTTCTGCGGAGTGTCAACGATGGTATGGGGAATTTTGTTCGGCGGATATTTCGGAGATGTGATCACTGTTGTGTCAGAGACATTTTTCGGGAAAGCGGTCACGGTGCCGGCGCTCTGGTTTGTGCCGCTGGATAACCCGATGCAGCTTCTAATTTATTCTCTCGCGTTTGGAGTAGTCCACTTATTTGCAGGTCTCGCGATCAAGGGATATATGGAGCTGAAAGAAGGAAGAGTTTTAGACTTCTTCTGTGACGTTGTGCTGTGGTTTGCATTTTTGATCGGGTTAATTCTTATGCTGATTCCGTCAAGCATATTTGCATCTATAGCGCAGACGCAGATTGTATTTCCGCCGGTTCTTAACACACTGGCAAAAGCGCTGGCTATTATTGGCGCCGTAGGGCTTCTTCTGATGTCAGGCCGTGAGAATAAGAATCCGGTCTTAAGAATTGCCCTTGGAGCGTATGATATTTATAATATTACCGGATGGTTAAGCGACGTGCTGTCTTACTCCCGTCTTCTGGCGCTTGGCCTTGCTACAGGTGTTATTGCGTCGGTAGTTAATACGATGGGAAGCATGTTCGGCAAAGGAATTATGGGTGTGATAGGGTTTGTTCTTGTGTTCCTGGTTGGACACACGCTGAATCTCGCTATCAACCTTTTAGGCGCATATGTGCATACGAACCGTCTCCAGTTTGTAGAATTTTTCGGTAAGTTCTACGAGGGCGGCGGAAAACCATTCGAACCATTCAAAACAGATACAAAATATGTAGATATTAAGGAGGAAAATTAATCATGAGTATTTGGAGTAATTTAGGACTTGTTTATGCGTTACTTGGCGCGGCAGTAGCAGTATTTCTCGCAGGAGCGGGATCGGCAATCGGCGTAGGTATTGCAGGTCAGGCAGCAGCAGGTGTTGTAACAGAGGATCCGAGCAAATTCGCTAAGGTTCTTATCATGCAGCTTCTTCCTGGTACACAGGGTATTTATGGACTGCTTGTCGGATTTATTACGTTATCTAACATCGGGCTCCTGGGAGGTTCTCCGAAAGCCCTTGATCCGCAAACCGGGCTTTTAGTTCTCGCAGCATGTCTTCCAATTGGAATCGTAGGACTCATTTCCGGTAAATATCAGGGAATGACCTCTGCGGCAGCTATTGGTATCGTAGCAAAGAAACCGGATCAGTTTGGTAAGGCTATGCTGTTCCCGGCGATGGTTGAGACATACGCAATCCTTGCACTTTTGATTTCTATTCTGGCAGTAAATGCAGTACCGCTGCCATAAGAAGACAGGAGCAAAAAAGATTAAGAAAAGGAGTGCGTAAGCTATGGCTGGATTAGATAAAATGACGAGACAGATCCTGGAAGAGGCAAAGGCGGCTGCTGATGCAAAGATTGAGGATGCGACTGCCAGGGCGGAGGAAATTATAAGCCAGGCAAATGAAGAAGCGGCCAGAACAAGCGAAAGCATTTCCCGTAAGTCTGAGGCAGAGGTGGCGAATTACAGGGAGAGAGTTTTATCGTCCATTGACTTGCAGAAAAGAACGAAGATCCTTTCTGCAAAGCAGGAGCTAATCGGTGAAATTCTGGAAAAATCTTATGCGTCGCTGTCGGGCATGGAAGCAGGTAAATATTTTGACATGCTGCTTAAGCTGCTCGACAAATACGTACTGCCCCAGGAGGGAGAAATCTACTTTTCATTTGCGGATCTTAAGCGGATGCCCAAGGGTTATGAAGCAGAGGTGAAAAAAGCTGCCGAAGCCCGCGGGGGAAGCCTTAAAGTTTCAGAGGTGGGTAGAAATATTGAGAATGGTTTTGTTCTTGCCTATGGCGGTATTGAAGAGAACTGTACACTTCGGGCGATGTTCGATGAGAAGAGAGAAAGATTATCCGACAAGGTTCGGGAATTATTATTTGCGTAGTGCAGCAGCAAGGAAATGTAAGCAGGAGGAGTAACATGAGTGAACAATATACCTATGCGGTTGCGCGTATACGTGCCCTGGAAGTTGCATTATTTTCAAATGCAACCATCGACCAGCTGATTGCATGTTCTGACTATGACCAGTGTCTGCAGTTCCTTTCAGAGAAAGGATGGGGGGACAGCGATACTCCGATGCAGGCGGAGGCGATTCTTACCAGAGAAGAGGAAAAAATCTGGGAGGTAGTAAAAGACCTGCATGTGGATATGGAAAAATTTGACGTGTTGTCTTATCCGAAGCTTTTCCACAACCTGAAAGCAGCGATTAAGAATGTGTGCGTAGGGGAACGGGACAGACATATTTTCTATGAGGATGTGTCGATTCCGGGTGGGGCGATGCTTGAAATCGTCAAAGAGAAAGAGTTCGGAAAGCTTCCGGCAGGCATGCAGCATGCGGCGGAGGAAGCGTATGAGGCGATGCTTCATACAAGAGACGGTCAGCTGTGCGATGTAATCATAGACAGGGCGGCGCTTGATGCGGTGTATGCGGCGGGAAAGGAAGCGAAGGACGAAATTATCCGGGATTACGCGGAGTCTACGGTTGCCGTTGCAGATATCAAGATTGCCGTGCGTTCGCAAAAAACCGCAAAGTCGTTGGAATTTATGACGAGGGCGATGGCAGAATGCGACAGCGTTAGTGTGGCTCAGCTTTCGAAAGCGGCGCTTAACGGAATGGACGCTATAAGGGATTATCTTATGGGAACGGCGTATGCAGAAGGCGCGGAGGCGCTTTCCCAGTCCCCGTCCGCATTCGAACGCTGGTGCGACAACCGTATTATTCAGACCATCAGTCCGCAGAAATATAAAGCATTTACGATAGGCCCGGTAATCGCCTATGTAATAGCAAGACAGAATGAAATTAAAACGGTGCGAATCATTCTTTCCGGAAAGCTTAATGATCTGCCGGAGGATTCTATCCGGGAAAGGGTAAGGGAGATGTATGTATAAGATTGCGGTATTAGGCGATTATGACAGTATTTACGGCTTTGCAACATTGGGTCTTGACACATTTCCGGTAAGTACCCGTGAAGAAGCTACAGAAAAGCTTACAAGGCTGGCTTCCGGAGGATATGGGATTATCTATATTACGGAGAACTGGGCTTTGGAGCTGAAACATGAGATAGAGAGATATCAGGAGCAGCTTACTCCGGCAATCATTCAGATTCCGGGTATTGCAGGCAATACCGGGGCAGGAATTGCAGGAGTTAAGAAATCAGTAGAGGTAGCGGTAGGCTCGGATATCCTATTTTCGCAGGAATAATAATGAAAGGTAAGGTGATTCGTCCAAATGAGTAGTACAGGTACGATAAAAAAAGTAGCCGGACCGCTGGTCATTGCGTCCGGCATGCGTGATGCGAACATGTCTGACGTTGTACGTGTAAGTAAGCAGCGTCTGATTGGAGAAATCATCGAGATGCACGGAGACGAGGCATCCATTCAGGTATATGAGGAGACGTCCGGACTTGGCCCCGGCGAGCCGGTAGAGTCTACAGGCGCTCCCATGTCCGTGGAACTGGGACCTGGTCTTATTACAAGCATTTATGATGGAATCCAGCGTCCTCTTGATGATATTATGAAGGTTTCAGGAAATAACCTGCAGCGTGGTGTTGAGGTTGCTTCCCTGAAAAGAGATAAGAAGTGGGAGTTTGTTCCTACAGTGAAGGCAGGCGAAGAGGTAGAGGCCGGCGATATCATTGGTACGGTTCAGGAGACTGCAGTTGTGGAGCAGAAGATTATGGTTCCTTACGGAGTATCCGGAACAGTGAAGGAGATTAAATCCGGTGAGTTTACCGTAGAAGAAGTAGTGGCAGTCGTAGAGACAAAGGACGGCGACAGAGAGCTTACGATGATGCAGAAGTGGCCGGTTCGTAAAGGACGTCCCTATGTAAAGAAGCTTCCTCTTGACGCGCCGCTTGTTACAGGCCAGAGAGTTGTAGATATGTTCTTCCCAATTGCGAAAGGCGGTGTTGCGGCGGTTCCGGGACCTTTCGGAAGCGGTAAGACGGTAATTCAGCATCAGCTTGCAAAGTGGGCGGAGGCTGATATTGTAGTCTATATCGGCTGCGGCGAGCGCGGAAATGAGATGACGGACGTTCTGAATGAGTTCCCCGAGCTTAAGGATCCGAAGACCGGACGTTCTCTTATGGAAAGAACAGTTCTGATTGCAAATACGTCCGACATGCCTTTTGCAGCCCGGGAGGCTTCGATCTATACAGGTATTACAATTGCAGAGTATTTCCGTGATATGGGATATTCCGTAGCGCTTATGGCAGACTCTACGTCCCGTTGGGCCGAGGCTCTTCGTGAGATGTCCGGACGTCTGGAGGAGATGCCCGGTGAGGAAGGTTATCCGGCGTACTTAGGTTCCAGACTTGCGGAGTTCTATGAAAGGGCAGGACGTGTAGTTTCTCTTGGTAAAGAGGGAAGAGAGGGCGCTCTTTCTGTTATCGGCGCCGTATCTCCTCCGGGCGGCGATACCTCCGAGCCGGTATCGCAGGCGACGCTCCGTATTGTAAAGGTATTCTGGGGACTGGATTCCGCGCTTGCGTATAAGAGACACTTCCCGGCTATTAACTGGCTGACAAGTTATTCCCTGTATCTTGACAATATGCAGGGATGGTTTAACGGAACCGTCGCTGAGGACTGGATGGAAGGGCGGCAGAAGATGATGAGCCTGCTTACGGAAGAAGCGGCATTGGAAGAGATCGTACAGATGGTAGGTATGGATGCGTTGTCACCGGTTGACCGTCTGAAGATGGAAGCAGCCCGCTCAATCCGTGAGGACTTCCTGCATCAGAACTCTTTCCATGAGGTGGATACGTACACGCCGCTTCGGAAACAGTACCTGATGATGAAGCTGGTTCTCGCATTTTATGAGCAGTCTTCCGAAGCGCTTTCTAAGGGCGCTTCCATGAAAGTGCTTCTCGGAATGGAAGTAAGAGAGAGAATCGGACGTTATAAATATACAACCCCGGAAAATATTGAGACAGAATATGAAAAGATTAAGAGTGAATTAAACGCAGAGATTGCGGGTGCGTTTGGGAAGGAGGACTTCTAATTATGCCAAAGGAATATAGAACCATACAGGAAGTTGCCGGACCGCTTATGATGGTAAAGGGCGTAGAGGGAGTCGCATACGACGAGCTTGGTGAAATCGAGCTTGCCAGCGGCGAGAGACGCCGCTGCAAGGTACTGGAGGTAGACGGAAGCGATGTTGTCGTACAGCTTTTCGAAAATGCCAGCGGCATTAACTTAAGCAACAGTAAAGTACGTTTCCTCGGAAAGAGCATGGAGCTTGGTGTTTCCGGCGATATGCTGGGCCGTGTATTCGACGGGCTTGGACGCCCCATCGACGATGGTCCTGAGATATTGCCGGAGGAAAGAAGAGATATTAACGGCCTGCCTATGAATCCGGCGGCCCGTGTATACCCGGAGGAGTTTATCCAGACAGGTGTGTCTGCGATTGACGGATTGAATACGCTGGTCCGCGGACAGAAGCTGCCTATCTTCTCCTGTTCGGGACTTCCGCATTCACAGCTTGCCGCTCAGATTGCAAGACAGGCGAAGGTTCGCGGAACGGATGAGAACTTTGCCGTTGTATTTGCCGCAATGGGTATTACCTTTGAGGAGTCAAACTATTTTATTGAGTCCTTTAAGGAGACGGGAGCGATTGACAGAACCGTATTGTTTATCAATCTGGCAAATAACCCGGCAGTTGAACGTATTTCTACCCCGCGTATGGCGCTGACCGCGGCAGAGTATCTTGCATTTGAGAAAGATATGCATGTACTTGTAATTTTAACAGATATTACAAACTATGCGGACGCTCTTCGTGAGATTTCCGCAGCGAAAAAGGAGGTTCCGGGACGGCGCGGCTATCCGGGGTATATGTATACAGACCTTGCGACCATGTATGAGAGAGCGGGCCGTCAGAGAGGAAAGAACGGAAGTATTACCATGATTCCGATTCTGACGATGCCGGAGGATGATAAAACCCACCCGATTCCTGACCTTACCGGATATATTACAGAGGGACAGGTAATCTTAAGCCGTGAGTTATACCGTAAGGGCTTACAGCCGCCAATCGACGTATTGCCGTCTCTTTCCCGTCTGAAAGATAAGGGTATCGGCGAGGGCAAGACAAGAGCGGATCACTCCAACACGATGAACCAGCTGTTTGCAGCTTACTCCCGCGGTAAGGATGCAAAAGAGCTTATGACTATCTTAGGCGAAGCTGCTCTTACGGAGATTGATCTTAAGTATGCAGAGTTTGCAGAGGCATTTGAGAAAGAATATGTATCTCAGGGCTACAACAATGACCGCTCCATCGAAGAAACACTGGCTATTGGCTGGAAGCTTCTGTCCATGCTCCCAAGAGCAGAGCTGAAGCGTATTGATGATAAATTCTTAGACGAGTACTACGGAAAGGAGTAAAGCATGGCATCTAAGCAGATAACTCCTACCCGTATGGAGCTGACCAAGACGAAGAGAAAGCTTGTCACTGCCAGAAGGGGGCACAAGCTCCTGAAAGATAAACGTGACGAGTTAATGCGTCAGTTTCTTGAGCTGGTTAAGGAGAATATGGCACTTCGCCAGAAAGTAGAAGCCGGAATCCTCTCTGCAAATAAGAATTTTGTCATAGCGAAAGCCGGAATGGACGAGGCGACACTGAACACAGCGCTTATGGCGCCGAAACAGGAAGTCAGTCTTGGAGTGGGAGAAAAGAACGTCATGAGCGTTAATATTCCGGTTTTTGAAACAAAAACAAGAACCGCGGATGCAAATGATATCTATTCTTATGGTTTTGCATTTACCTCCAGCGATCTGGACGGCGCGGTAAAATCTCTGGCGGATATTCTGCCGGATATGCTGAAACTTGCGGAGACAGAAAAAGCGTGCCAGCTTATGGCGGCGGAGATTGAAAAGACAAGACGCCGTGTCAATGCGCTGGAGCATGTAACAATTCCGGAGGCGCAGGAAACGATTAAGTATATTACGATGAAGCTGGATGAGAACGAAAGAAGCTCCCAGATTCGTCTGATGAAAGTAAAAGATATGATGCTTGAAGAAGCGCATCATTACAGTGAGAGGGAATAAGAGAGTATCGCTCAATCATCTATTTGATGATTGAGCGATACTTTCGCTTTTTTCCTTTCTTTCGTGGAACGTGAAAAGGGATTCATCCGGTTCAGATCCGCATTTGTATATGGGATTTTCGGTTTATTTCATAGAGATCAGCTTCTGCGATACAATATAATAGAATGTAAGGAAAGTAAGGAATGCAGAAAGGAGATTACCAATATGGAATGATGCTGGGGTCAAAAGCCCACGAAATAGAACCTTGAAAATTTAATATTTTA
>CAMNRH010000043.1 GCA_946552115.1 uncultured Lachnospiraceae bacterium | reverse complement strand
GGTTCTTGCAGAGTATCAAACATAGAAAACACTATGTTTTGACCCCAGCATCATAGATATAAAACTGTAAAAGTTAAGGTGGGTTCCCATAAAGAGGATCATGGTTCCTACAAGAAAAAGAATTATACAGATTACTATTATTGTTCCTGCGGGGCAAGAAAATAATACAGGGAGGAAGAATACAGAATGAAGAAGAAAATAAAATGGATTGTGATGTTAGCATTGTGCCTTGGCATGCTTTTTCATGGGGAAGCATCCGCGGCGGGCAGTACAATGGATACCGCGCAGGCAATTAGCTTTGGGAGCAGCTTTGGCGGCACGCTCGGCAAGAATACAGAAGATTATTATAAGTTTACCCTTCCCTCATCCGGCCGCATTCTGATTACCGGAAGCGCGCAGGTAGGCTATGGCTGGTACTTGAATATTTATGATGAGCAGAGAAAAGAAACAAGCTGGAGAAAACTCGAAAAGGATAGTATAGGAGAAACGATAGATTTGACAAAGGGGACTTATTATCTTTGTCTGTCTGACGGCGAGGGGGACTATACGATGCAGATGTCCTTTACAGATGCCGGGGAAAGCTTCGGCGAGACAGGGCGCGGGACGAATAACTCCCTGTTTGATGCAGACAATATTTCTTTAAACCGCATCTATAAAGGGCAGATGGCCTGTAATGATCTTTTGGATTTTTATAAGTTCACGTTATCTTCGGCGTCAAAAATCAGTATTCAAATGTCTGCTGCCGACGGGCATCAAAATGTAACGCTCTGCGGTATCATTTATGATGAACGTGGAAATAAGCTCTTTGAAACCTATCACAATAATAGCGAGTATGAGCTTCAAAAAGGGACTTATTATTTTGTTATAGACGGAAATGAATTTTACACCGGTAACTACACTTTTAAAATAGCGGCGCATAATCATGCCTATAAGGATATTGTTACTAAGGCAAAACCAAAGAAGAATGGAAAGATTGTCAGAAAATGTTCCTGCGGCGTAACGGCCGGGACAACAACCATTTACGCGCCAACAACCCTTTCACTCTCAACAGCCCGATATACATATAACGGAAAGGTGAAGAAACCGGCTGTGAGAGTAACAGATACGAAGGGAAAAGCGATTAGTGCATCGAATTACACAGTCAGCTATTCTAAAGGGCGGAAAGATGTCGGTCGTTATACGGTAAAGGTAGCATTTAAAGGAAGCAGATATTCCGGAAGCCTTTCAAAGACCTTTGATATAGCGCCAAAGGCTGTCACTGTTTCGAAAGCAGCCGGCAGTACAAGAGGCTTTAGTGTAAGGTGGAGCAAAAATACAAGGCAAACGACGGGTTATCAGGTTCAGTATTCAACAGACAGGAAGTTTAAAAAGGGCTGTAAAGCTGTAACCATTGGAAAGAACAGGACGACTTTCAGGAAGATTTCGAAGTTGAAAGCAAAGAAAAGATATTATGTACGGGTACGGACGTATAAAAACGTAAGGAGCGGAGGAAAAACCGTTAAGATTTATTCCGGCTGGTCGAAAGCCAGAGCAGTAAAGACGAAATAACGGTTTCTTTTTGAAAAACAGTAGTTGAAAGGAAAAATAGAAGCATGAAAAAAATATTAAGATTTACAGCGGTATGCTTCACAATTCTGTCACTGGTTTCTGTTATACTGCCTGCAGCTTCTGTACAGGCGGCAGCCGCAAAGCCGGTTTTATCGGGAAGCAGTACCGTTACAAAAGGAAAGACCGTACAGCTTACGGTAAAGGATGGAAAGAAGAAAGTGCCGTCTAAGTCCTGTAAATGGTATACGACGAAAAAGAGTGTTGCTACTGTTACCAGGACAGGAAAAGTAACGGGAAAGAAGAACGGCACGGCTTACATCTATGTAAAGTATAAGGGACAGCTTTCGGCGAAAAAGAAGCTTGTCGTATCCACCGCCTCACTTTCTAAAAAGAAGCTGAGCCTGAAAGGCGGAAAGAACTATAAGCTAAAGACGAAATACGCGGGAAAATATGTAAAGCCGGTCTATAAGTCCAGCAATAAGAAGGTTGCCACGGTGGATAAAAACGGCAGGGTTATCGCTTTAAAAAGAGGAAAGGCAACGATTAGCGCAGGCTATAAGGGGAGTATCGCGAAATGTACGGTAACGGTAACCAGCAATCATACACATAGGTGGACGTATTATAAAGAGTATAAGAGGGTATGGGTTCCGAAAATAGTAACGGTAACCGATTATGAGACGCAGCGGGGAGCAGCAGTGGGTAGTGTGACATATTGTAATTGCGGCGCCGTATTGACGTCAGGTGAGAGAGAACACGCACTGGCTCATCTCCGTGCAGGGGAAGACGACGGACATCAGATGGAAACCATTTACGAGACAAAAAAAGTTAAAGTAACCCGGAAAGAGGATCACGGCTCTTATAAAACAAAGGTTTCCAGCTACTATTACTGCTCCTGCGGAGCAAGAAAATAGTACGGAAACCCGCCGATTCCATAATGCTGGAAAGCTCGATTTTCTCTGGAAAATCGGGCTTTTTTAGCGCCTTTCCTCACTCCATTCCAGAAAATTTCCTGTATTGGCATCAATCTCGAACTCATATTCTGTTTGATTGTAAACAATATCACCCTCGTATTTAGAAATTCCGTCGTCATAATCCAGCTCAATTTTCAGGTCCTTTTCCGATGAGCCCGGGACGCGGTCCAGTGCAAGCCGGGATGCTTCCTCTATAGTAATTTGCGTATCTGCCTGCGCAGGCTGTCCCGCATCGTTTTGTTCTGTTTTATCTGGCTGACCGGAGCTTTCCTGCTTCTGCTGATTTGCATCTTTCTGGCTTTCATCCTGTTGCTTCATGCTATATTGCGTGTTCATCTTTTCGTAGGATGAGCTTAAAATATCCCCGTCGGATGCCTGTATCTCATATTTATATTCCATATTTTCTGCGGTGAATTCCACCTCATAAGTTTGTACGCCGTCGTCGCTGTCTTCGGTAACGTGCAGACGTGTAATATCGGCCTCCGTATATCCGGCGTCTTTTAGAGCGGTTTCGGCGGCCTTGTCTTTTCCGATGTCGGAGGATCGGCCGCATCCGGTTGCCGTTCCTAAAAGTACTGCAAAAAGAAATATTGATAAGATGCGCTTTCTCATAAATTGCTTCCTCGCTTTCCTGAATTCATTAAACGTTGATAGAAATGTTTTTCATTACTATTTATCATATCATAAAGTAAAGATATTAGCCAGTGCTAATGTATATTGTAATTTATATTGGCGGAATATTTCTGTACGTGCTATAATAAAACTGCTCGCGATGGGTATCAGGCAGGATATGAACAGGGAGGACATAGATTATGAAGAAACGGGTTGTTGTTGCGCTTGGACACAGGGCGCTTGGGACTACGATGCCGGAGCAGATGGAGGCAGTGAAAAAGTCAGCGGTTGCGATTGCTGATTTGATTGAGGCAGGGTATCAGGTGGCGATTACGCACAGTAACGCGCCGCAGGTAGGGATGATACATACGGCGCTTAATGAATTTGCGAAACAGCATGAGGATTACACAGCGGCGCCGATGTCTGTATGCTCGGCGATGAGTCAGGGCTACATAGGCTATGATTTGCAGAACAGGATACGGGAGGAGCTTTTAAACAGAGGAATCTTCCGGACAGTCAGCACAGTTCTGACACAGGTGATTGTGGATCCGTATGACGAGGCGTTCTACACCCCTACAAAGGTTTTGGGGAGATATATGAATGCGGAGGAGGCAAACACGGAGCGGAAAAAAGGGAATTATGTTGTTGAGGAGCCAGGGAAAGGATACCGGAGAATTGTATCAGCTCCGAACCCGGTAAGCATTGTGGAGATAGATGCCATTAAAGCGCTTCTGGACGCGGATCAGGTAGTAATTGCCTGCGGAGGCGGTGGAATTCCGGTGCTGCAGCAGGATCATCATCTGAAAGGAGCAAGCGCCGTGATTGAAAAGGATTTGGCCGCAGGGAAGCTTGCGGAGGAAATTGACGCAGAGCTTCTTGTTATTCTGACAAGCGTTGAAAGGGTGAAGATTAACATGAACTGTCCGGAGGAGGAAGAACTGGGCGGGATTACGGTGGAGCAGGCGAAAGAATATATGGAGGCAGGCCATTTCGGGGTTTATAAT
This sequence comes from uncultured Lachnospiraceae bacterium, assembly GCA_946552115.1. GTDB lineage: Bacteria > Bacillota > Clostridia > Lachnospirales > Lachnospiraceae > CAPEBR01. The sequence goes on along the minus strand of CAMNRH010000043.1, from coordinate 16,352 downwards.
ATGCTTCCCAAATTCCGGGCGTCGGTAGAGTTCATTGAGGGAAGAAAGGGCAGAAGCGCTCTGATTACTTCATTTGACAGGCTCGGGGATGCATTGAAAGGAAGAACAGGCACAGTGATAAAATAATTGTATGAATTTCAAAAAGATGGGAATACTACCGGAAAAGAAGTGAAGGAGGAATTCCTATGACTGCAAAGGTTCAGGAGGGATGTATTTCCTGCGGGGCATGTGTTGCCGCCTGCCCGGAGGTATTTCGGTTTGATGATAACGGCGTAGCGGAAGCCTATGCCGAGGTGGAGCCGGAGTATGAGCAGACTGCTGAGGAGGCGAGAGACAGTTGTCCTGTTTCTGTTATTGATATTGAGGAATAGAGAAAGAGAGAAAGAGAGAAAGAGATGTAGAACAGGATAGGTGGAATCCGCATATGCTATGAATGAGTAGCGTATGCGGATTTTTAATTGAATGGAGGAGGCGAAAATATGCGTTTGTGTGAATTGCAGGATAAAGAAGTGATAAATACATGCGACTGTAAAAAGCTGGGGTATGTGGTGGATCTTGTTATCGATGAATGCAGCGGCTGTATTGAAGCGATTATCATACCGAAAACAGGAAAATTCTGTGGATTTTTCAGTGACGGCTCAGAGTACATAATTCCATATAAATGTATCAGGAAAATAGGGCCGGATATTATTCTTGTAGAGATGCACGAAGAATGCTAAATTTATTGTATTCTGTGAGGCTTCTGTGCTATAATTTGTAAAAAAGTAACCATTTGCAGAGTTTTATGGAAAAGGAGCAGAAAATATGAAATGCCCATATTGTACAAATCCAGATACAAGAGTCATTGATTCCAGACACGCGGAGGACGGTAATTCTATACGGAGAAGACGCTCCTGTGATGTGTGCGGAAAGCGTTTTACAACATATGAGAAAGTGGAGACGATTCCTCTGATTATCATAAAGAAAGACAATAACAGAGAGCAGTATGAGCGCGGGAAGATAGAGACAGGAATTTTACGCGCCTGCTATAAGAGGCCGGTTTCAGCGGAGGATATTCAGAAAGTTGTCAATACTGTTGAGACGAAGGTGTTCAGTCTGGAGGAAAAAGAGATTCCAAGCAGTACGGTCGGCGAGCTTGTAATGGAGGAGCTGAAGACGTTAGATGAGGTGGCATACGTAAGATTTGCCTCTGTTTACAGGGAGTTTAAAGATGTAAATACGTTTATGGATGAGCTGAAAAAAATATTGAATTAGGGAAAGATTATGAGAACATATAAGCTGACAATTTCTTATGATGGAAGCCGTTATCAGGGCTGGCAGCGTCAGGCAACGACAGATAATACAATACAGTTTGTACTGGAGTGGAGCATTGGAAAGCTGGTGGGTTACCGTGTGCGTGTAGACGGCTCCGGAAGAACGGATGCCGGCGTGCATGCAAGAGGACAGGTGGCAAGTGTCAAATTATCAAGATTATATGATGAGCAGGAGCTAAAGGAATCCCTGAACCGTTATTTGCCGGAGGATATCCGCGTTATAAAGGCGGAGCTGGTGAAGAACGGGTTTCATGCGAGAAAGAGCGCAAAAGGGAAAAAATACGAATATTATATTGACTGCCGTGAAAAGCCGGATGTATTTTCCAGAAGATATTGCTATCATTATCCGCATCGGCTGGATGTTGACGCGATGAGGAAAGCGGCGTCTTATTTGATTGGCGAACGGAATTTTATCAGTTTTACGGACGATAAGGACTGCAGGGATCCGGTGCGCCGTATTACGAACATTAAAATTGTCAGTACCGGAGATAAAGTGAGGATTACCTATTACGGGACAGGATTTTTATATCATATGGTCCGGATTCTTACAGGGACGCTTCTCGAGGTGGGGACCGGGAAGAGAGAGCCGTCTATGCTTCCGGTTATTATTGCCGCGGAGGACAGGAGCTCCGCGGGCTTTCTTGCCCCGGCAAGAGGGCTGTTTTTAAGGAAAGTATATTATTAAAACAGAATTTATAAAGGACAGGCAGCTGCCGCTATCATGAATAAAAATTCGTGAAGCGGCAGCTTTCTTTGCCATGCCGGATAGTTCATAAGCGGACAGAAAATAACATATACTGCAAGTAAAGGAAATTTCTGGAGCTTTACGTTATGAAAGAAAACAGAAAGCAGAGATGGAGAAATTACGGGATTGCAGTTCTGGCACTTATTATAGCGCTCACCGGTTCCTATAAGTATGTGTCGGGCTATGTTACGGTATCCAGTAATGTAAACGGAAGAGAGCTTCCGATTTATTCGGTTGACACAAAAGAAAAGAAAGTGGCGCTTTCCTTTGATGCCGCGTGGGGGAATGAGGACACCCAGAAAATTCTTGATATTCTAAAGAAGAATGACGTGCATGTGACTTTTTTTATGACCGGGGGCTGGGTGGAGAGCTATCCGGATGATGTAAAAGCGATTCAGGAGGCCGGGCATGATTTGGGAAATCACAGTGAAAACCATAAAAATATGTCCCAGCTTTCGGATGAGGAAAAGACGAAAGAACTGATGAGTGTCCATGAGAAAGTGAAAGAACTGACGGGTGTGGATATGCAGCTTTTCCGTCCGCCCTATGGAGATTATGATGATCGTGTCGTACTGAATGCGAAAGACAACGGATATTATACCATTCAGTGGAGTGTGGATAGTCTTGATTGGAAAGATTACGGAGTGGACAGCATTATAGATACGGTTTTAAATCATAAGGCGCTTGAAGACGGTGCAATTATCCTCTGCCATAACGGGGCAAAATATACGGCGGAGGCACTCGAGACCTTAATTAAGGGTTTGAAAGAAAAGGGCTATGAGCTTGTACCTATATCTGAATTAATCTATAAAAAGGACTATCATATGGATGTGACTGGAAAACAGATAAAGGATTCCTGAAATTATCTGAAAATAGAGGGCATAACATAGAAAAATTTTTAACATGCTTTCTATAGAATTATGCTATAATAAAAAACATGTAACTTTTGTACAAAAGGGAATGTAAAGGGAAAGGAAATACATGGAAAGCAGAGTATCGGTTATCAGTATCATTGTAAAGGATGAGGGATCCGCGGCTGCGGTAAATGAAATTCTCCATGAATACAGGGAGTATATCGTGGGACGTATGGGAATTCCATACAGAGAACGGGCAGTATCTATTATAAGCGTGGTGATGGATGCTCCCGGCGACGCGGTAAGTGCATTGTCAGGAAAATTGGGAATGCAGAAAGGAGTCAGTGCAAAAACACTGACAGCAAAGCTGTAAAAAAGGCTTAAGGGAATCCATTTCAAATATAAAGTACAGCAGAAAGGAAGAAAGAATATGAGTAACTTAACAGAAATCAGGTGGCACGGCCGGGGCGGCCAGGGCGCCAAGACAGCCGCGCTGCTTTTGGCGGATGTGGCATTTCAGACAGGAAAGTATGTACAGGGGTTTCCGGAATACGGTCCGGAGCGTATGGGTGCGCCGATTACAGCATATAACCGAATCAGCGATTCTGTAATCAGGGCGCACTCCAATATTTATGAGCCGGAATATGTAGTCGTTGTGGATGAGTCTCTTTTAGAGGCGGTTGATGTGACAAGCGGCCTTAAAAAGGAAGGTGCGATTTTAGTAAATACTGCCCGCAGCAAGGAGGAGGTGGTTCCTCATTTAAAGGGCTATGAGGGAAAGATTTACACCATTGACGCTCACAGGGTTTCTATGGAGGCTATGGGAAAATATTTTCCGAACACACCGCTTCTGGCGGCAATTGTAAAGGTAACGGGGCTGATGGACGAGGATACATTCCTGCGGGAGATGAGGGCGTCCTTTTCCCACAAATTTGCCAGCAAGCCGGAGGTAATAGACGGCAATATGGCTACTTTGGAAATGGCGCTTAAGGAGGTGCGGTGATGGCGATGGATATAAGTAAATTAGGAGTAAAGGCAGGCTGGAAAGAGCTTACGGAAGGAATGGTGATTGCCGGGGCAGGGACTTCTAAGGAGTTTCATACCGGAGAATGGTCTACGGACAAGCCGGAGTTTGTGGAAGAGAAATGTAAACAGTGTCTGTTATGTGTGCCGGTATGCCCGGATAGCTGTATTCCGGTTTCAGATATGAAAAGGGGAGCGTTTGATTATGACCACTGCAAGGGCTGCGGTATTTGTGTAAAAGCATGTCCGTTCGGCGCGATTACGATGGAAGGGGTGAAATAAGATGGCAAAGAGAGACAGATTATCAGGAAACGAAGCGGTGGCGATCGCTTTAAGACAGATTAATCCGGATGTATTTCCGGCATTTCCGATTACCCCGTCCACAGAAATTCCCCAGTATTTTGCTTCCTTTGTGGCAAACGGGCAGGTAGATACGGAGTTTATTCCGGTAGAGAGCGAGCACAGCTCTATGAGCGCGGCAATCGGCGCGTCTGCGGCGGGTGCAAGGAGTCTTACGGCGACCTCTTCCTGTGGACTTGCCTATATGTGGGAGGAATTATACATAGCCGCATCCAACAGGCTTCCTCTTGCGCTGGCGCTTGTAAACCGTGCGCTGTCCGGTCCGATTAATATTAACTGCGACCATTCCGACAGTATGGGAGCGAGGGATTCCGGCTGGATTCAGATGTATGCGGAAAATAATCAGGAAGCGTACGATAATATGGTACAGGCCTACCGTATCAGTGAGCATAGGGATGTAAGGCTTCCGATTATGATTTGTCAGGACGGTTTTATTACGAGCCACGCGGTAGAAAATATTGAGCTTTTGGAGGATGAGGAGGTAAAGAAGTTTGTCGGGGAATATAACCCGGAAAACTATCTTTTGAATCCGGAGTGTCCGATGGCGGTAGGGCCTTACTCCATTACAGATTATTATATGGAGGCAAAACGCAATCAGGCGGAGGGAATGAGGCATGTAAGTCAGGTTGTTTTGGATGTGGCAAAGGAATTTGAAAGCCTCTCCGGAAGGGCCTATGGCCTGTTTGAGGAATACCGTATGGAGGATGCGGAGAGAGCAGTTGTGATGATTGGCTCCGCAGCAGGTACGACAAAGGACGCTGTTGACAGATTAAGAGAGCAGGGAGAGAAAGTAGGCTTAATTAAGATTCGCCTCTACCGGCCATTCCCGGCGGCTGAGCTTGCTGAGGCGTTAAAAAATGTAAAGGCAGTTGCCATTATGGACCGCTCGGAGGGCTATACGAATCATGGCGGGCCTCTGGGTGCGGACGTGATGTCGGCGTTATACAGAGCTCATGCGGATGCGTTGGCGGTGAATTATATCTATGGACTTGGCGGGCGCGATGTGCGCGTCCAGGATATGGAACATGTATTTGAAGCCCTGAAACAGATGATAAAAGAAGGCGACGCGGGCGAGACCTATCGCTATCTTGGACTTAGAGAGTAAGGGGGATAAAAGAATGAGCTACAATTTTAAAGAGACAATGAATAAACCGGAGCGTCTTGCTCCGGGACATAGAATGTGTGCGGGCTGCGGCGGAACCATTGCGGTAAGGAATGTACTTCGCGGACTTCATGAGGGAGATAAGGCAGTTATCGGAAATGCGACGGGATGTCTGGAGGTATCTACTTTCACTTATCCGTATACCGCATGGGAGGACAGCTACATTCACAATGCTTTTGAAAATGCGGGTGCGACCTTAAGCGGAGTTGAGGGTGCGTACAGGGCGTTAAAGAAAAAAGGAAAGCTTGATGCGACCTATAAGTTTATCACCTTCGGCGGCGACGGCGGGACCTATGATATCGGCTTCCAGTCTCTGTCGGGTGCGATGGAGCGGAACCATGATTTGGTTTATGTATGCTACGATAACGGCGCATATATGAATACGGGTATTCAGCGATCTTCGGCAACACCGATGTATGCGGATACGACGACGACGCCGGTAGGAAGCGTTAGCAACGGAAAGCCCCAAAACAGAAAGGATTTGGCCGCAATCATTGCGGCGCATGACATACCGTATGTGGCGCAGACGACCTTTGTGCAGAATTTTAAGGATTTGCATATGAAGTCTGAGAAAGCAATCTATACGCCGGGAGCGGCGTTCCTCAATATTATGGCGCCATGTCCGCGCGGCTGGAGATATAACACACCGGATATTATGGACATCTGCAGGCTTGGTGTGGAGACATGCTACTGGCCGCTGTTCGAGGTAGTGGAAGGAAAATGGGTTCTGAACTACGAGCCGAAGAAAAAGCTGCCGGTTGAGGATTTCTTAAGGCCGCAGGGAAGATTTAAGCATCTGTTTAAGAAAGGGAACGAATATCTTCTTGAAGCATTTCAAAAGGAAGTAGACAGAAGGTGGGAGGACTTAAAATTCAGATGTTCCAGATAGGTAATGTCGGGTATTGGAGAAGTTTATGAAGAGAGAAAAATTTGGCTCACGGCTGGGATTTATTTTAGTCTCGGCCGGATGTGCGATTGGAATAGGAAATGTATGGAAATTTCCCTATATGTGCGGGGAATTCGGCGGTGCGGCGTTTATCCTGATTTATCTGGTTTTCCTTTTGATTCTGGGAATCCCGGTTCTTGTATGTGAATTTGCAGTGGGAAGAGGCAGCGGGAAAGGTGTGGCGGCAAGCTTTGAGGTACTGGCGCCTGAGGGAACCCGCTGGCATATCGGTAAATGGATTGGAATCATAGGAAGCTATCTTCTTATGATGTTTTATACGACGGTAGGAGGCTGGATGCTTTATTATTGTTACCGCAGTATTCGGGGTGAATTTGTGGGAGCGTCGGCAGACGCGGTCGCGGAAAGCTTTTCCGGTATGCTTGGAAACATGCCAACGATGATATTTTGGACGATACTGGTTACGGTGCTCGGCTTTGCGGTCTGTTTTTTTGGAATTCGGGGCGGAATCGAGAAAGTGTCTAAGATTATGATGTCGGCGCTTCTGGTTATTATGGTTGTACTGGCGGTTCATTCTGTTTTTTTGGACGGAGCGGGCGCAGGCATTCGTTTTTATCTGGTTCCGGATTTTCAGAAGATGAGAGAAATCGGAATCGGAAATGTGGTTTTCGGCGCGATGAGTCAGGCATTTTTTACACTATCCATCGGAATCGGCGCGATGCTTATTTTCGGAAGCTATATGGATAAGGAGAGAAGACTTGCGGGGGAAGCGGTAAATATTACGGCGCTCGATACGTTTGTGGCGCTGATGGCGGGATTTATCATTATTCCGGCGTGTTTTTCCTTTGGGATTGAGCCGGGAGCGGGTCCGAGCCTTATTTTCATTACGATACCGAATATCTTTGCACAGATGCCGGGAGGCCGGCTCTGGAGTGCGCTTTTCTTTTTATTTATGACCTTTGCCGCATTTTCTACGCTGGTTGCGGTATTTGAAAATATTATTTCCTTTGATATGGATATGCTTGGCTGGTCCAGAAATAAAAGTGTATTTGTAAGTGCGGTTCTTATTTGTATCCTCAGTATGCCGTGTGTGCTGGGCTTTAATCTGTGGAGCGGCTTTGAGCCCCTGGGAGCGAGCACGACGATTCTGGATCTGGAGGATTTTATTGTGTCTAATAATCTGCTTCCGCTTGGGAGCCTCGGCTATGTCCTGTTCTGCGCAAAAAACAACGGATGGGGCTTTGATAATTTTATCCGGGAGGCAAATACGGGAAAAGGCATTCGTCTTCCAAAGGGCTTAAGGCTGTATATGTTATATGGACTGCCGCCGATTATCATAATTATTTATCTGAAAGGGTATTATGATATGTTTGCGGCGCAGGGAACGGCTGTACTTGTCAGGTGGATGGCGGCAGCGGTATTGTTCCTGGGATTTGTTCTGTATTGTGCCGGCGGAAAGAAGAGCGAAGCGTAGTATGGCGGATGAGAAAAGGAAGCTGTTAAAACAATATTTTGGGTATGATGATTTCAGGGAAGGGCAGGAGGTTCTGATTGACAGTATACTTTCAGGCAGGGATACCTTTGGCATTATGCCGACCGGCGCCGGGAAGTCGCTTTGCTTTCAGATTCCGGCGCTGATGTCTGACGGAATCACATTGGTTATTTCACCGCTTATTTCGCTTATGAAAGACCAGGTGGGTGCGCTTAATCAGGCGGGAATTCATGCGGCATATTTAAACAGCTCGTTGACTGCCGGTCAGTATTTTAAGGCGCTGGAATTTGCGAAGGAGGGGCGCTACCCGATTATTTATATAGCGCCGGAGCGTCTTCTTACAGAAAGCTTTCTTGATTTTGCAGGGCATGCGAAAATTGCGATGGTTGCGGTAGATGAAGCTCACTGTGTTTCACAGTGGGGACAGGATTTCAGGCCCAGCTATTTAAAAATTACGGAATTCATAGAGAGGCTTCCCCGCCGTCCGATCGTCAGTGCGTTTACGGCTTCTGCAACAAAGGAGGTAAGAGAGGACGTTATTGATATTTTGATGCTTCAAAATCCTGTGGTTGTAAGTACAGGCTTTGACAGGCCGAATCTCTATTTTGAGGTACAGATGCCGAAAAATAAATATCGCGCGCTGACGGATTACCTGAAAAAGCATGCGAAGGAAAGCGGGATTATCTACTGTCTGACAAGAAAGCAGGTGGAGGAGGTATGCGGCAATCTCATTAAGGAGGGAATTTCCGCAACCAGATACCATGCGGGATTAAGCGATGAGGAGCGGAAAAGGAATCAGGATGATTTTATTTATGATCGTGCTCCTGTGATGGTGGCGACAAATGCCTTTGGAATGGGGATTGACAAGTCAAATGTAAGGTATGTGGTACACTACAATATGCCGAAAAATATGGAATCCTACTATCAGGAGGCAGGAAGAGCCGGACGTGACGGAGAACCGGCGGAATGCATCCTGTATTACGGCGGTCAGGATGTGGTCATGAATCAGTTTTTTATTGAAAATAATCAGGATAACGCTGAGCTTGACGAGTTTACAAGACGTCTGGTACGCGAGCGCGACCATGAAAGATTGAAAAAAATGACCTTTTACTGCTTTACCAATGAATGCCTGCGGGATTATATGCTCCGGTATTTTGGAGAATACGGAAGTAATTACTGTGGGAACTGCGGAAATTGCATGACGCGGTTTGAAGAAACAGAGATAACGGAAATTGCCTCGGCTCTTGCGGGCTGTGTTCGTGAGGCGGGGCAAAGGTATGGAATGAATGTACTGATTGACACGGTGCACGGAGCGGATACGGCAAAGGTCCGTCAGTATCATATGGACAGGAATTCCTATTATGGAAGCCTTTCAAAAGTACCGGTATATAAGCTCAGACAGGTAATCCAATATCTCCTTGTGGAAAATTATCTCCGTCTGACAAATGACGGGTATATGCTTGTAAAGCTGACAGAAAAAGCAGGCGCGCTTTTGGAGGGAAAAGAAAAGCTCGTTATGAAAATGGCGAAAGAGCAGGAAAAACGGGAAAAGACAGGGTATGGAAAAAAGAAAAGACCTGTCACTTTCAGAGAGCCTGGGACGGAGGATGTGAAGCTGTTTGACAGCTTACGTTCGCTTCGGACGGAAATTGCAAAGGAAGAAAGAGTGCCGCCGTATCTTATATTTTCGGATAAATCGTTAATTCATATGTGCTTATTAAAGCCGAAAACAAAAGCAGAGATGCTGAAAGTATCAGGAGTCGGACAGTATAAATATGATAAATACGGGGAAAGGTTCCTTGAGAAAATAAAGTTGGGGACGGGGGAAAATTAAAAAAACCCCGTCCCCAACTCTTTCTCCGTTGTTTCTTTCCTGAGAAGAACGGGCGTAATAACCTTATGAATCGGCTCTTTTAAAAGCATGGGCTTTCTTTTTTTGCGCTCATTCATCTGTTCTACGAGGAGTTTTACAGCCTCATAGGACAGCTTGTCAATCTGCTGTCCGACTGTGCTGATGGGAATGACTGCCTCCTCTGAAATAGGAGAATTATCAAAGCCGACTAAAAGAAAATCTTCCGGAAGCTTCCCGTATTTCCGTATCAGTAAATTAACAAGTACATTGGCCTGTGTATCGTTGGAGATGAACAGGCCCTTTTTAAGATTCGGATATTTTCCTGTGATTTCATCTAAAATGTCGGATAAATGATGCCTGATAGATTCATAGGTATTTCCCATTTCCTTAAGGATAAGCTCATGCTTTATCTGATGCTCTGTACAAAAATCAAGGAAGCCCTGCACACGTCCATAAGCGGGGACGTCCGGATTGGCAGGGGAATTGATATAATTTATATGGATGATAACCTCACAATTGTGCTCTGCAAGAAGGCCGGTAGCCTGATAGCCGCCCATATAGTTGTCTGTATTGACGCTGCAGACGTATTTGTCCTCCCTCTCAATGGTAACAATCGGAATACCAAGCTCTGACAGCTCTTTTGAGGGAATGGTGTGGCTCAGAATGATAAGTCCCTCAATTTTATAGGCGAGAAGCTCCTGGATGTAGCGGCGTTCGGTTTCCTCCTGGCCGTTTCCGATAAATACGAGAAATTTATACCCAAAGCTTTCGTAAGTGGAAAGAATCTGGTTCAGCATTTCCGAATAATAATGAAGAAACAGATTTGGAATGATAACGCCGATAAATTCAGTCTTTCCGTTGGCGAGAATCCGCGCCACCTTATTTTCTTTATAATCAAGGTCAACAAGAGCCTTTGCAATAATTTCCTGATTTTCCAGTGTAAGAGAATCCGGATTATTAAAATATCTGGAAATCGTAGTTTTTGAGAAATGTGTGTAGTTTGCGATATCATTAAATGTCACGTTTTTTTTCTGTTTCATAGTTTCTTTCTAACCTCTTTTAAATCCGATAAAATATTACAGAAATATTAGTAATAGTATAGCAGAAAATAAAAGTACAGGCAATGAGTAATCGGTTAAGTAACCGGTTTTGTGAAAGGTGTACAAATTGGAAAAATAAAATTTAGCTGTAATTCACAAAGTTTATTTAAAGTTCATTTTTTTGATTGACGCTATAGTAGGGCAGTGATATTATAATCCTATAAATAACCGGTTACTTTACCGGTTATAATACGTAATATAAAATATATTATAAAACAGGAGGAATGATTCATGAGAAAGAAAGTCATTGCAAGATCCATCTCATTGGGACTGGTCCTGGTGTTGATGACAGCCATGCTGACAGGATGCAGGTTTGGCTTCGCCAGCGACCCGGATGACCCGAATGAAGAGGAGAAGGAAGTGCCGATTGATACTTCGACAGACACATTCGAGTATGATGCGTCTTTAAGCGGAACGAATATCACGCTTTTGAATTCGAAAGCAGAGATTCAGGTGGCACTGGAAAAGATGGGTGCAGAGTATGAGAAAAAATCAGGCGTCCATGTTGAGGTTATGCCGGTTACGGACGGAGATTCTCCGTATACGAAGGTTGTAAGCCTTTACAATTCAGGAACACCGCCGACAGCGTCGATTTTGGATACGACAGATATAATTGCACTGGCTGAGGAAAAGGCGGCAGATTTGACAGGTGAGCCGTGGACGGCAGAAGCAGAAGGATATCTGACAGAGGTAAACGGAAAAATTTATAGCTTTCCGCTCTGTATTGAAGGCCGGGGGATTATTTACAACAAAGCAGTAATTGAGAAAGCGCTTGGCGAGAGCTTTGACGCAGATTCCATTACGACGCAGAGTGAGTTTGTAGCGCTGCTTGACCGTCTGGTAGATGCAGGAATTGAAAAGCCGGTATCTATGGCGAAAGAGGACTGGTCGCTTGGGGCGCATCAGCTTCAGTACATTTATGAGACATATGAGGGAACAAGCGAGGGAGCGCAGAAGGTCATTGAGGACATTAAGGCCGGGAAGCTGGACCTTTCCTCCTATAACAGAATGTCTCAGTTTTTAGATGGTTTTGACATATTGAAAAAATATAATGTTGCAAAGGGCGACCCGCTTGGAGCCGACTATGACGAGATGGCAATTGATTTGGCCGACGGAAAGACAGCGTTCTGGTTCAACGGGAACTGGGCTTGGCCGAATATTTCAGAGGCAGGAGCAAACGAGGAGGATGAGTACGGCTTCCTTCCATATTTCTTAAATGACGACAAGAGTGATTTTGTAAATCAGAAGATACAGGCTTCTCCGTCAAAGCAGGTGATGCTGGATGGACAGATTGCGACAGAGAAAGAGCAGGCTGCAGCGAAAGAATTTTTAAACTGGATTGTATTTAGTGAGATTGGCCAGCAGATGCTTGTAAAAACCTGTAACATTATCCCGCCGTTTAAGAATAATCCGTATGAGCCGGGCGATCCGTTAAGTGCAGATATTTATGCAAAGGTTCACGAGGATAAGGCGTTCAACGCATCTGCGATTGTACCGAATGACCACTGGGCAGTATTAGGCGCTTCGATGCAGAAATATCTTGCAGGCAGAAGCGACAGGGAAGAGCTTATAAGCGATATCCAGAAATATTGGGATGAGCAGGAATAGGAGGAGCGGGATATGAAATCAAAAAATAGCGGAAAAGATTTTTGTATGTTTGCACTGCCAGGTATGTTTTGCTTCTTTGCGGTTGTAATTATACCGTTTATCTATGGTGTATATCTGACACTTACAGACTGGAATGGTGTATCAAAGGTTAAGAATTTTATCGGTCTTAAGAATTTCGGAGGCGTTATGCGTGACGGTCAGTTCTGGACATCATTGCTTCTTACCTTTAAATATGTAATATTTGTTGTTGTCATCGTAAATGTGCTGGCGTTCGCGATTGCCTATCTTCTTACGAGGGGAATCAAGGGACAGAATTTCTTCCGTGCAGGATTTTTCACTCCGAATCTAATCGGGGGTATTGTGCTTGGATATATCTGGCAGTTTGTATTTTCCAGAGTATTCGTAAGCATCGGGGAGAGCACCGGCTGGAAATTATTTGAGGTATCATGGCTGTCTGATCCGACGAACGCATTTATCGCGTTAGTAGTCGTTTCTGTATGGCAGTTGTCCGGATACATGATTCTTATCTATGTGGCGGGCTTTATGGGACTCAGCGAGGATGTTATGGAGGCGGCAAGCATTGACGGAGCTTCGGGCTTTGTAAAGCTTAAGAGCATTATTATGCCTCTTATGATGTCATCCATTACAATTTGTCTGTTCCTTACCCTGTCCCGTGCGTTCATGGTATACGATGTGAACCTGTCGCTGACTGCAGGAGCGCCCTACGGTACAACCGAGATGGCGGCAATGCACGTATATGAAAAGGCGTTTACATCCAGACAGTTTGGCGTAGGTCAGGCGGAAGCATTTATTCTATTTATTATTGTTGCGGTAATTAGCGGTCTTCAGGTTTACTTTACAAAGAAGCAGGAGGTGGAAGCATAATGAAACAGACAACGATCGGCGGAACAAAGAGAAAGGTTACGAACGCATTGGCAATGCTCGGGCTGATTATTATTTTCATTGCATATATGTTCCCGTTTATTATGGTGGTCATCAACTCCCTGAAACAGAAAAGGGATATTATAAAGAGCCCGTTTTCCTGGCTGTTTACAATTAAAGGCCTGTCTTTTGACAACTTTGTAAATGCATTCACACAGATGGATTTCCTGAATGCGTTTAAGAATTCACTGATTGTAACGGTATCGGCCACAGTGCTTGTAACGCTGCTTGCGGCAATGCTGGCATACTATATTGTGCGTCACAATAACGGAATTTCCAAGTTTACTTTTGCATTGATGGTAGCCTCTATGATTATTCCGTTCCAGGCAATCATGATTCCTCTCGTAAGTATTTACGGCGGTACGCTTAATGTACTGAATCATAGAATTACGCTGATATTTATGCACACCGGATTTTCAATGGCAATGTCCGTATTTATGTTCCACGGCTTTATCAAAGGAAATGTTCCTATGGCGTTAGAGGAAGCGGCTTATATAGACGGATGTACACATTCACAGACATTTTTCAAAATTGTACTGCCGCTTTTAAAGCCGATTATCTCTACAATGGTAATACTTAACTCACTGGCGTTCTGGAATGACTTCCTGCTTCCGTCGCTGGTACTGACAGATAAGAAGCTTCTGACACTGCCGCTGTCTACATACAGCTTCTACGGAACCTATTCCGCAGATTACGGAACAATTATGGCGGGGCTGCTGCTGTGTGTAATTCCAATCCTGATTTTGTATGTGGCGCTTCAGAAGCAGATTATCGGCGGCGTAGTGGCCGGAGCTGTAAAGTAGAGAAAAAGAGGCAGAGAGAATGCGCCGGCACGCCGCAGATTGTGTATTTCTATTGGAGGGTATTGTAATATGCCCTCCTTATTAGTATACTGTTTACAAGCGGGGTTTTTAGTAATTTAAGTATGGAAAGATGGAGACAAGTATATATGGTAAAGCAGACATTACATTTGAAAGCGCCGGGAAACTGGATTAATGACCCGAATGGTTTTATTTATTTTCAGGGTAAATATCATCTTTTTTACCAGTATTTTCCGTATGCTCCTTTATGGGGGACGATGCACTGGGGACATGCGGTGAGCTCGGATTTGATTCATTGGGAGCATTTGGGAGTGGCGCTGTTTCCGACTATCTATGAGGACCAGAACGGATGCTTTTCCGGGAGTGCGCTTGAATATGACGGAAAGCTGAATCTGTATTATACCGGAATTCATTATAAAAAGGCGGATCCGGACAATATCCATGTTTGTGCCGGCGATGATTTTCAGGCATCCCAGCTTATGATTTCCTCGGAGGATGGGATACATTTTGATAATTTTGCGGGAAAGCGTGTTGTTGTGCCTGTGATAGAAAATGAGGAAATCGGTGACAGGAAAGATACACGGGACCCGAAAGTCTGGCGGGAGGATGGCAATTTTTATATGATTCTCGGCAGCACCTACAGGAAAGAAACCGGACGGACAGTCATTTATAAGAGTAAGGATGCAAAGAGCTGGGAATATGCGGCGCAGCTTCGGAATGCCCGGTTTGGGAAAATTCTGGAGTGTCCGGATATATTTAAGGTTGGGAATGAGCATGTGTTTATGGGTTCGCCGATGTATATTGAGGAAGATGCGGGAGGATATGAGCATCATGCCGTGTGTATGACGGCAGGCTTTGACGCGGAAAGCTGTACGCTGACGCTTCAGGAGCGGTACCAGTATGTAGATTACGGGCTGGATCTTTATGCGCCCCAGACGAATGTAGATAAGGACGGAAGACGGGTGATGATTGCATGGTTCCGGATGCCGAAAGTGGTAGAGGAGCCGGGAAGGGCGCCGTGGATTGGAATGATGTCACTTCCCCGGGTGGTGGAGGTAATAGACGGGCATATTTATTTTCGCGTGCACCCGGAGGCGGAGAAATACTTTGTACGGAAGACAAAAGAGGAGACATCTCCTAAGACACGAAAGATGCCGGATAGTCCGTTTCGGATTAAGACGGAGCTTGAGGACGGAGAGGCCCTGAATATCGGCGGCTATAGAATATGGTGGGAGCGGGGGTTTGTGAAAACAGACCGCAGCGCGGTATTTGCGGGTATTGAGGGACACCGTCTGGTCAGTACGACCCCAAAGGTTGAAACATGCCGTCTCGATATTTTTGTGGATAAGAATTTGATTGAAGTATTTGTCAATGAAGGCCAGTACGTTGTGAGCAATGTCGTCTATGAACTGGGAAGCCAGATTGACGGACGCATTGGGGAGCTGTGGGAACCGCAGGAGGAAAAAGGCGGGCAGAGCTTATACGAGAGATTTGAGTTTCGGAATATCCGGCCGCAGGAGGCGGAGGAGGCGGCTGAGATTGAAAAAATCTGTTTTCCGCCCAACGAGGCGTGCTCAGGAGAAATGATGCTGAAGCGCATACAAAAGGCGCCGGAGCTGTTTTTAGTGGCGATTGATAAACAGAACGGAAAAATAGCCGGCTTTTTAAACGGCCTGTCTACCAGTGAGAATACCTTTCGCGACGAATTTTTCACCTGTGCCGATTTGTATCATTCGGAAGGCAAAAATATTATGCTGTTAGGGCTGGATGTGCTGCCCGGGTATCGGAATCAGGGACTGGCGCGCGAGCTGATGAAAATTTACTGCCGAAGAGAACGTAAAAACGGCCGCCAAAAGCTTCTTCTGACCTGTCTGCCGTCAAAGGTCAGGATGTATGAAAGGATGGGATTCCTTGATGAGGGAATCGCAGCTTCCTCATGGGGCGGGGAAAAATGGCATGAAATGAGCTATCGGCTGTAATATGGGACATAATGATCATTATCAGATATAAGAATGGAAAGGATGAATCCCGCCTGATGAGAATATCAGCGGGATTCCTGTATGTCAGCCTGTTTTTTCAGACGTTCAATTTCAGCGGAAAATTGTTCCAGTAAGTCCTTTTGGGCTTTGTCAAGTAAAGTGTGTAAATTTCTTATGATTTTTTTGGCGGTCATTTC
>CAMNRH010000042.1 GCA_946552115.1 uncultured Lachnospiraceae bacterium | reverse complement strand
CTGTAAAATATTAAATTTTCAAGGTTCTATTTCGTGGGCTTTTGACCCCAGCATCTTATCATTATAAATAAATATAAATCAAAGCGCGGGTTCCCGCAAGGGGAAATAATGCAGAGGATAGGAGAGTAGAGAAATGTTAGACAAATTGATGCAGAAGTTTAAAGAGCTTTATGGAGCGGACGGCGAGCTGCGTACGTATTTTGCGCCGGGCCGTGTGAATCTGATCGGAGAGCATACGGACTATAACGGCGGCCATGTGTTCCCATGCGCGCTTACGCTCGGTACCTATGCGGCGGTAAGAAGCCGGAATGACCGTGTTCTTCGTTTCTATTCTATGAATTTTGATTCGTTCGGTGTTGTGGAAACGAGCCTTGATGATTTGGTTCCGAATAAGGAAGCTTCCTGGACAAATTATCCGAAAGGCGTTATGTGGGCGTTTGAAAAGCGCGGAATGAAGCTGTCCCATGGTCTTGACATTGCAATTTACGGGGATATTCCCAATGGCTCGGGCCTTTCTTCCTCTGCGTCTCTTGAGGTGCTGACGGGTGTGATTTTAAAGGATATTTTTGGCTTTGAACAGGTTTCAATGGCAGAGATTGCCCTTATCGGACAGGATGCGGAAAATAATTATAATGGATGCAACTGCGGAATTATGGACCAGTTTGCGAGCGCGATGGGAAAGAAAGACCATGCCGTTTTTCTGGATACGAACACGCTAAATTATGAATACGCTCCGGTAAAGCTTCCGGATGCGAAAATTATCATTACAAACAGCAGAGTGAAGCATAGTCTGGTAGATTCTGCTTATAACGACAGAAGAAATGAATGCGAGACGGCGCTTCGGGAGCTTCAGGAGGTTGTGAATATTCATTCATTAGGCGAGCTGTCCGAGGAGGAATATGAAGAGCATAAAGGAGCGATTAAGGATGCGGTAAGGCAGAAGCGCGCAAAGCATGCGGTATATGAAAATCAACGCACCATTCGCGCCGTCGGGGCATTAAAGGCAAATGACATTACATTGTTCGGTCAGCTTATGAATGCTTCTCATATTTCTTTAAAAGACGACTACGAGGTGTCCTGTGAGGAAATTGATATTTTAGTGGATTTGGCATGGAAGACAGAGGGAGTGATTGGTTCCCGAATTACCGGAGGCGGCTTTGGCGGCTGCACGGTCAGCATTGTGAAAAATGAAGCGGTAGATACATTTGTAAATGAAATAGGGGAAGCATATTTTGAAAAGGTAGGACACAGGGCGGAATTTTATGTTGTAGATATCGGAGACGGCGCGGGAAGATTGAGCTAATGGAGAGGAGAAAATGATAATGCTGTATGAAAATATTAAAAAGCTGGTGGAATATGGAATCCGGACAGGCCTCACTCCGGAAACCGAGCGCATTTACACGACAAATCTTCTGCTGGAAATATTCCATGAGGATAATTATGAGGATATAGAGGTTGATACTTCTTACGTGACAGAGGAGTTGGAAGAGATTCTTAAAAATCTATTGGACGAAGCGGTGAAAAGAGAGCTTATTTCCGACAGCGTCGTATACCGGGATTTGTTTGACACAAAGCTTATGAACTGCCTGATGCCGAGACCGGCGCAGGTGCAGGACACATTTTATAATCATTATAAGGAATCTCCCGAGGCTGCCACCGATTACTATTATAAGTTCAGCCAGGACAGCGATTATATCCGCCGTTACCGTGTGAAAAGAGATATGAAATGGAAAGTAAATTCTCCATACGGAGAGATTGACATTACTGTGAATCTCTCTAAGCCGGAAAAGGATCCAAAAGCCATTGCGGCGGCAAAAAACGCAAAAGCGAGCAGCTATCCGAAGTGTCAGCTCTGCATGGAAAATGAGGGCTATGCGGGACGGGTGAACCATCCGGCGAGGGAAAATCACCGGATTATCCCGATTACGATTCATGACAGCGCATGGGGGTTCCAGTATTCCCCGTATGTATATTACAATGAGCATTGTATCGTATTTAACGGACAGCATACTCCGATGAAGATAGACAGGGCCGCATTTACGAAGCTGTTTGATTTTGTCAAGCTTTTTCCGCATTATTTTCTCGGCTCCAATGCAGACCTTCCGATTGTCGGCGGCTCCATTTTAAGCCATGACCATTTTCAGGGCGGACATTATACCTTTGCCATGGCAAAGGCGCCGATAGAAAAAAAGGTAACAGTTCCGGGATATGAGGATGTGGAGGCAGGCATTGTAAAATGGCCGCTCTCGGTGCTTCGTATCCGACACATGGATGAGAAACGGTTAATTGACCTTGCGGAGCATGTACTGAAAAGCTGGCGCTCTTATACGGATGAGGCTGCGTATATTTTTGCGGAGACTGACGGTGAGCCGCACAATACGATCACGCCGATTGCCAGAAAGGTTGGAGATACTTATGAGCTTGATTTGACTCTCCGCAATAATATTACAACCGAAGAGCATCCGCTGGGAGTATATCATCCGCACGCCCAGTACCATCATATTAAGAAAGAAAACATCGGACTTATTGAAGTAATGGGGCTTGCCGTGCTCCCTTCCAGGCTTAAGAGAGAGCTGGAGCTTCTGGCGGAATATATCACCGAGAAGAAGGATACCAGGAGCAACCCGGATATCGAAAAGCACGCGGACTGGGTAGAGGAGTTCCTGCCGCGGTATCAAAATATTACCCGGGAAAATGTAACGGATATTTTAAAAGAAGAGGTCGGAAAGGTATTCGTACATGTGCTGGAGGATGCGGGCGTGTATAAATGCACACCGGAGGGAAGAGAAGCTTTTATGAGATTCATTCGTCAGTTGGGGACGGGGTTTTTTTAAAAAAACCCCGTCCCCAACTGAAGCATATGGAGATATTTTTCATAATTTACCCCGTCATTTCTCGGAACATGTTCTTTTACGGAGTCGGCAATTGCGGCTTCAAGAAATTGTCCCGACATTTGGATGATTTCCGGAATGCTCTGATTATTTGCAATTCCGGCGGCGAGACAGGAGGCAAAAAGGTCTCCGGTTCCGGAATAGCTTTGACCGATGTAAGGAAAGGAGCTTAGGAATGTCTTGTTTTCTGAGACATATAAATTCCCCATTTGGAGAATTCCGGCCTCGTCCGTAAAGCGTATGCCTGTAACAATGATATGCTTCGGTCCGTCCGGGCAAAAATCAAGTGCCAGCCGGTGTATGTTACCGAGCAGCTTTTCGGTGTCCGTGAGTTTCTTAAGAGCATGAAAATCAGCGTCTGTAAGAAGACAAAGCTCGGTGAGGTTGGGGGTGATAATATCGGCCTTTTTTGCAAGCCGTTTCATCTGATTAAGAAGCCCCTGAGTAAACATGTCATATTTGATTCCGTCGTCCCCCATGACAGGGTCTACAAGAAGGAAAGTATCCGCGGTGTCAAAGGTATCAATGAAACGGAAGATTTGCCGAATCTGTTTTTCGCCTGCGACGAACCCGGTATAAATGCCGTCAAAGGTTTGCTGCATTTTTTCCCATTCCTGACGGTAATATTCCATTTTATCCGTATAATCGTCGAGATAATAGCTTGGATATCCGGTCTGCGCGGTTAAAATCGCAGTGGGAAGCGGGCATGCCTGTACTCCCATTGAAGAAATAACAGAGATTGCGGCGGTGAGCGAACAGCGCCCGAAGCCGGATAAATCATTGATTACAGCAATTTTTTTTGTCATAAGAAAAACCTCTTTTGCAGTGATGATCAGCTAGTCATAATGTAACAATAATATAGCATAAAAAGAATTCAGGTGCAAATTATGAGAGAAATTCGAGTAATATTTTTAGAAATATTTCTTTTTTCTTAGTTGACATGAAAGGGATTGTGAGTTATAATAATCTTCGCTGTGAAAAGCATTTAAGATGTATGTGGGCGTAGCTCAGCTGGATAGAGCGTCTGGCTACGGACCAGAAGGTCGGGGGTTCGAATCCTCTCGCCCACGTTAAATGGATCCTTAAAAGGATACAAAAAGCACTCCTAAGCTTTAGGGGTGCTTTTTATATCTGAAAGTTCCACTAGTCAAGATATGTTACAAGTCCGTCCTGTCTCGGGTGCGCGGTTCCGGCATCGGCAGCATATCCGAGCGCCAGCATACCTACGACGCGGCGTCCCGCCGGAAGACCGATTTTGTCAAGGTAAGCGGCAACTTCCGGCTTGTCCCCGCAGTATTTCAACTGATTAATCCAGCAGCTTCCAAGTCCGAGCGCATGTGCGGCGAGCATCATGTTTTCCAGTGCGCAGGAACCGTCTTCGACTCCGTTTACGTCCTCCTTATTACAGGTAACGATAATCAGCGCCTTTGTTCCGTAAAAATTGTACGACGGATTTTCCATTCCTTTCGCAACGACATCCTGAAGTGCGAGAATGGAAGCCTCTTTCTGCATAACAAAGAAACGGTAGGTCTGCAGGTTTTTTCCGCTCGGAGCGAGTGTTCCGGCTTTTACAACCTCGTCAATCAATTCCTTTGATACTTCCTGTTCCGTAAATTTACGAATACTTCTTCTTGTGTAAATGTTATTTAGTACTTCATTCATTTTGCAAACACTCCTTTTTCATATTTCTTCCTTAGTATAACTCTTTGCGGGGAAAAATTCATTATCTATCCTGGAGAAAAATTAAAAATTCTTTTAGGGACAATCACCATTCACATAATCAGTTGCCCTGATATGTGCATTTGGTCTGGGGCTGTTTATTTTTCTTGTATATAAAAGGACATTTATGGGGGTTATGTATTCCTCCAAGACCAATGCTTGCATGGATTTTTGAAAAGGAAGAATATACGGAAATGTATCATGCGTATTTTGCAGAATTTTTGGAGGAATATTTTGGAAGCGGGTATTTTGAAACAATATTCGCATCTACCGTACAGATGATAGCGCCGTATGTGAAAAAGGATGCGACAAAATTCTGTACTTTCGAGGAGTTTGAAACGGGGACGGAGACTTTGAAAGAGTTTTGCATTCTCCGGGCGGAAAGCGTGAACGCGCAGCTTGAAAGGCTTATTCCATCTACATCGGACGGACAGGAAGCAGAGGGGGTTCCATTTGTTGACTCGAAAAATTTATCCATTTCTTCTATGGGAACTATGTGATGATTTGACACAAGATGTGCGATATGTGATATAATTTTCTGAGATTGTAATAAAGAGCAGCGGAAAACTGGATGAAAATTAAGGAGAGGATTCGGATGGAAAAGTTTTTGACAAAGGCGGCGAGAAGCGGCGCGGCAAATGAAAGGGAAAAAAGAAATCTGGATACGGCCTACCGCGCGGCGTGTGAATGTATCGTTCTGCTTAAAAATGACGGAATATTGCCGATAAAAGCCGGCAGGATTGCGCTGTATGGCGCGGGCGCTTTAAGGACAGTGAAGGGCGGAACCGGTTCGGGGGAGGTCAACGAAAGACACAGTGTGAGTATTTACGAGGGAATGAAGAGCCGCGGATGTGAGATTACGACAAATTCATGGCTGTTTGCCTATGAGAAAAAATATCGGCAGGGTGAAGCAGAGTTCCGAAAAGAGGCAGGAAAGCGGTTTTTAAAAAATCCGGGTTCTGTGATGCAGAACGCTCTTACAGGCTATCCGGGAGCGGAGGCAAATCCGGTTACGGACAGTGATATTAGAAGAAGCGGCACGGATACGTGTGTTTATGTGCTGAGCCGTCAGGCGGGAGAGGGACGCGACAGAAGAGCGCTTCCGGGAGATTTATTTGTCACGGAGGAGGAGAAAGAGGCAATCCGTATGTGTGCTGCGAATTATAAGAGATTTATTCTGATCATTAACTGCGGCTCTCAGATAGATTTATCTTTCACAGATGAGATAGAGGGAATCGGCGCAATTCTTTATATCTGCCAGCTTGGAACTCAGGGGGGAAATGCGGCGGCTGATGTTTTGCTGGGGAAAGTTACGCCGTCGGGAAAGCTTGCGGATACGTGGGCAAGGGCATATTCGGATATTCCTTTTTCGGACGGGTACAGCTATTTAAACGGAAATCTTGAGGACGAATATTACAAGGAGGGAATTTATGTCGGTTATCGGTATTTTGACAGCTTTTCCGTAGAACCCCGCTATCCGTTCGGCTATGGGCTGAGCTATACTGATTTTGAGCTGGAAGCAAAAGAGGTATGGGCGGAGGGAAGCCGGATAAGGGTTGCGGTTCAGGTTAAAAATACCGGGAATCACTATGCGGGAAAAGAGGTGGCGGAGCTTTATGTAAGCGCGCCGGACGGAAAGCTTGACAAAGAGTATCAAAGCCTTGTTGCATTTGCAAAGACAAAGGAGCTTCTGCCAAATGAAGCGGAGGAACTTAAGCTTACTTTTGATATGGCTGAGGCAGCGAGCTACAGGGAAAGTGACGCTTCTTACGTTCTTGAGGCGGGAGAGTATATTTTGCGGCTTGGAAACTCCTCAAGAAATACAAAGCCCTGCGCCGTTATCAGAATTAGCGGGGAGATGATTGTTTCCAGACATCAGAATATCTGTCCGCAGCAGCAGGTATTTGAGGAGCTTGAAAGGGCAGGGAGAAAGGAAGAGACGGTTTCGGATGTGCCCTGTATTGAGCTTCCGTCTGATGCGGTTTCGACCGTTGTCTATACGTATGAAGTGCCCGAAATCCGCAAAGAAAAAGAGGTACAGAATATTATAAACAGGCTTTCTGTTCAGGATATGACAGAGATTGTAGTCGGAAACGGCATGTTCGGAGGTGAGACGAAATTCACGCTTCCGGGCTCGGTCGGAAATACGACTTCCAAATTCTGGGATATGGGGCTTGCAGGCGTGGCGCTCTGCGACGGCCCGGCGGGACTACGGATTCAGAGACGCTCTGCGGTTACAAAATCCGGGAAAGTGAAAATGATAGATGCGGCGCTGTCCGTCTTTGATATGATGCCGAAACCTGTCAAAAAGGCCATGATGGGAAATCCGGAGAAAGATACGGTGCTGTATCAGTATACAACGGCATTTCCGGTGGCGGCGGCCCTGGCCCAGAGCTTTAATACAGGACTTCTTTATGAGGTAGGAAAAGCGGTTTATGAGGAAATGAAAGAATACGGCTGCACATTCTGGCTCGCACCGGCGGTCAATATACACCGAAATCCTTTGTGCGGAAGAAATTTTGAATATTTCTCAGAAGACCCTCTTCTTACGGGAGAGATGGCGGCGGCTATGACAAAAGGCGTTCAGCAGGAGGACGGATATTATGTAACGGTAAAGCATTTTGCATGTAATAATCAGGAGGATAACAGAAACCGTGTTTCCAGCAATGTAAGCGAGCGGGCCCTGAGAGAGATTTACCTGCGGGGATTCGAGCGTGCGGTAAGAAAAGGGCGGGCAAAAGGGATTATGACCTCCTATAACAAAGTAAACGGTATATATGCGCCGAACAGCTATGATCTCTGCACAAAGGTGCTTCGCAATGAATGGGGCTTTGACGGCGTCGTTATGACGGACTGGTTTTCTACCGGAAAGGGTCTTGGCGATAACGCGCTTGCCATGAAAGCCGGAAATGATTTGATTATGCCGGGAGGAGGCTATTTTAAAAAGGAGATTTTAAAAGGGCTGAAAGCCGGGAAAATTCAGGTGAGAGATTTGAAAAGATGCTGTGCGAATGTAGTAAAAGCAATTCTTGAGAGCCAGATTCAGAAAGAATATTATATAGAGGGGAAATAAGGAGGGGAAAAGGCTATGGCAAAATATGTAATGGCGCTTGACGCGGGGACGACAAGCAACCGCTGTATTCTTTTTAATGAGAAAGGCGGGATATGCAGTGTGGCGCAGAAAGAATTTACACAGTATTTCCCCAAACCGGGCTGGGTGGAGCACGATGCGGACGAGATATGGTCCACCCAGCTTGGAGTTGCCGTGGAGGCAATGAGTAAGATCGGAGCGGCTGCAGAAGATATTGCGGCAATCGGAATTACCAATCAGAGGGAAACGGTAATTGTGTGGGATAAGGCGACCGGAGTGCCGGTGTATCACGCAATTGTATGGCAGTGCAGAAGAACGGCGGAATACTGCGACAGTCTGAAGGAACAGGGATATACGGAGCTTTTCCGCAGGAAAACCGGGCTGATTATTGACGCTTATTTTTCAGGCACAAAGATAAAATGGATACTGGAGCATGTGAAAGGGGCAAGGGAAAAAGCAGAGCGCGGCGAGCTGTTGTTCGGCACCGTAGAGACGTGGCTGATATGGAAGCTGACGAAAGGCAGAGTGCATGTGACGGATTATTCCAATGCTTCGAGGACACTGCTCTTTAACATCAATACGCTTGCCTGGGATAAGGAAATTTTAGATTTAATAGGTATTCCGGAATGTATGCTTCCGGAGGTAAAGCCGTCGAGCTGCATTTACGGAGAGGCTGATTCGTCTTTCTTTGGCGGGCCGATTGCAATCGGCGGAGCGTCGGGCGACCAGCAGTCAGCGTTGTTCGGGCAGACCTGCTTTCAGGCGGGAGAAGCGAAGAACACATACGGAACAGGGTGCTTTCTTTTGATGAATACGGGGGAAAAACCGGTATTTTCAAAAAATGGCCTTGTGACGACGATAGCCTGGGGGTTAGACGGAAAGGTTACCTATGCTCTGGAGGGTTCTATTTTTGTGGCGGGGGCCGCGATTCAGTGGCTTCGCGACGAGCTTCGGCTGATTGATTCGGCTATGGATTCCGAATATATGGCGAAGAAAGTACCGGATACAAACGGCTGCTATGTGGTGCCCGCGTTTACCGGACTGGGAGCGCCTTACTGGGACCAGTATGCAAGAGGAACGATTGTGGGAATTACGAGAGGCGTGAATAAATATCATATTATCCGGGCAACACTGGAATCATTGGCATATCAGACGAATGACGTATTAAAAGCGATGGAGGCTGATTCAGGTATTACCTTAAGCTCTCTTAAGGTGGACGGAGGCGCCAGTGCAAATGATTTCCTCATGCAGTCGCAGGCCGATATTATTAACGCCCCGGTGGAGCGTCCGCGCTGTATTGAGACGACGGCGATGGGAGCGGCATATCTTGCGGGATTGGCGGCAGGCTATTGGAAAGATAAGGAAGAGGTAAAAAGGAACCGGAAGACGGATATGATTTTTGAGCCAGGTATCGGGGCGGCGGACAGAGAAAAAAGGATAAAGGGATGGAATAAAGCGGTGGCTTATGCATATAATTGGGCAAAGGATGGGGAGTGAGAAGAATGGAAAGGCTGAAAATGACCTGTCATGCATGCCGGAATGCATGCGAAATAGAGGCGGAGTATGAAGACGGCGAAGTGACAGAGGTTATCGGAAACGGCTGTATGAGAGGAATCATGCGTGCGCAGAATGAAGTGAGAAAGCTTGCGGAGCAGGCTTTGGATATGGGAAAGAAAACGGCAGGATCAGACAAAAAATAGGCGTTTCTATGTAGACATTTATAAAAAAATGTAATAGAATAATCATGTTGGCGCAATTTTAGAAAAGAAGGGATTAGATATCATGGAAAGAAACGTAATAGTAGGACAGTCAGGGGGCCCGACGGCGGCCATTAATTCAAGCCTTGCGGGAGTATACCGTACGGCCAAAGACCGCGGGGCAAAAAAGGTATATGGTATGCTTCACGGAGTGCAGGGATTGATGGAAGAAAAGTATATTGACCTTGCAGACCACATTAAGACAGAGCTGGATGCAGAGCTGTTAAAGAGAACGCCTGCGGCGTTTCTTGGCTCATGCCGTTTTAAGCTTCCGGAGATTCACGAGGACAGAGGGGTTTACGAAAAGATTTTTTCAATTCTGGATAAGCTTGATATTGAGGCGTTTATTTATATCGGCGGTAATGATTCTATGGATACGATTAAGAAATTGTCGGACTATGCGATTATTACCGGACATCCGACAAGATTTATCGGATGCCCGAAGACGATTGATAATGACCTCGCGCTTACGGATCACACGCCGGGGTACGGAAGCGCGGCGAAGTATATCGGTACCTCTATGAAAGAGATTATCCGCGACAGCTTCTGCCTGGAGTACAGCAAGGGCCTTGTTTCTATTGTAGAGATTATGGGAAGAAATGCAGGATGGCTTACCGGCGCATCGGCACTTGCAAAGGGCGAGGACTGCGAAGGACCGGATTTGATTTATCTTCCGGAGATTTCGTTTGACCTCAAGAAGTTCGGCGAGAAAGTAAAGAAGCTTCTTGAAAAGAAGACCTCCGTTGTTGTAGCGGTTTCAGAAGGAATTCATCTTGATGACGGAAGATATGTCTGTGAGCTTGGCAGCAGCATTGATTTTGTGGATGCATTCGGCCATAAGCAGTTATCCGGAACAGCGGCATATCTGGCAAGCTATATTGCGGGAGAGGTTGGCTGTAAGACACGTGCCATTGAGTTTAGTACCTTACAGCGTTCGGCATCTCATTCTGCTTCCCGGGTAGATATTCTGGAGGCTTATCAGGTAGGCGGCGCGGCCGTAAAGGCAGCTGACGAGGGTGACAGCGGCAAGATGGTTGTACTGCAGAGATTGTCCGATGACCCGTACCAGTGCGGAACAGAGGTAAAGGATGTGCACAAGATTGCGAATGATGAGAAGCTGGTTCCGAGAGAATGGGTGAATAAGGATGGAAGCTATGTGACAAATGAATTTGTTTCCTATGTACGGCCTCTTATTCAGGGCGATGTATCTCCGGTTATGGTAGACGGTATTCCGAGACATTTGTATACTCCGAGAGAGCTAAGCCAGAGGTAGGTGCGGCAGGTTTTCTGCTCTTTATAAAAGAATCAGGATATCCCGTGGAATTCTGCGCTTTTTCGGCGTGGGGTTTTGCGGGATATTTTTATTCTTTGGAGGAATTGATTGACAAAATCGGCAAAGTAAAATTAAAATATAGATAAGCATCTGGTATGGGGCTGTATATTATGTGGGAGGAAGATAAAATAAAATGGCAGGATTAGAGTATTTGGAATCAATCATGGAATATCTGCGTGAACTGAATCTGGTATCAATCTCATTTCGGATTATCCTGTCCATTCTGCTGGGAGGAATCTTAGGGATAGAGCGCGGAAGAAAGAACCGTCCCGCGGGTTTGCGCACTTATATTTTGGTCTGCCTGGGGTCTGCGTTGGTGATGATGACAAACCAGTATGTATATGTTACATTTGACACGGGGGATCCGGTGCGCCTGGGGGCGCAGGTGATTAGCGGCATCGGTTTTTTGGGAGCGGGAACAATTATACTGACCGGAAGAAGTAAAATTATGGGGATTACGACTGCGGCAGGGCTTTGGACGGCTGCCTGCAGCGGATTGGCAATCGGAATCGGATTTTATGAGGGAGCGATATTGGGAGGACTTGGGATCGCATTTACCGTATCCGGGCTTTTAAAGTTCGATATCTGGATTCGGAAACGGTCGCGCTATCTGGATCTGTATATAGAGTACAATATAGAAAAGGGGAATTTCGGCGGATTTTTGCAGTATGCAAGGGAGCATGAATTTGAGGTGAGCAATATCCGGGTAAATAAAGGATTTTCATGGCAGGAACGGGATGGAAAACACGGGATACTAAGCTATACCGTAACCGTTTCCAGCCAGATTCACCGTACCCATTCGGAGATACTGGAGGTGCTGGCGCATGAGAAAGGGATTCAGTTTATTGAGGAATTGTAAGTTTCTCCTACGAGTCAACGCGGCAGGATTCCGCAACACATCGTTGCTTGCATTTCCCTTTAAAGTGTCATAAAATACAAACACTCTATTAAATATCTGGTTTTTATTCTTTATTTTCAAAAATGACATCAAAAACCAATCGGAAAAATACTTTCCAAAAAATGAAACAATTGTAAAAAGAAGTTGAGGTGATGCGGATGAAAGATGCAGAGGGTTATGATGTGCTGCGCCTGATTGAGCATAACAGGGGATGCTATGTAAGCGCTGATTATGTAGAGGGGACCCCGCTTATCAGGTGTCTTAAGTATCATCCTGCCCTTTCGAAAGAACAGTTATTTTTATGGATTCATGAGATGGCAAGACAGCTGGAATGTATTCACAAGTGCCGTGGGAACCCCTGTTACAGGTATGTGAATCCGTATAGCATGATTATTACAAAGGATAAGGAACTTTATTTTCTTGATGTAAGTGCAAAAGCAAATGAAAACATTCTTTCTGTAATGCAGAGACGAAATGTGAGGGAGCATTTCCTGCCGCCGGAGGAAGCATATTATCAGACAGAAAGTGTTCTCTTAGATATCTATGGTCTGGGAAAAACAATTCAATATCTATTGTCAGAGTCAAAGCCGACGCCTGCTTTTACGAAGCTTGAGGAGGTGCGGTTTCAGAATATCATATCCAGAAGTCTTAACAGGCATTTAAAACGGGCCTATACGAATGTGTCCGAGCTTCGGAAACAAATTCCAATTTATCATATGCCCAAAAAACAGATTACAAGGACCAGTGTCCTTTTTCTTGCGGCGTTGTTTATAACAGCGGCGGCAGGTATAACGCTGTACATAAATGACGGGCCTGAGAGGCTGGAAGAGGTACGGTCAGAGGAGGGAAAAGCGGGTGAAAAAGAGCTGTCCGATATAGATGAGAAAGATACGGCCGGGGAGGGGAGGACAGCCGCAAAAGAAGAGCTGGAAAATACATCTCTTATGAAAAAGGAGTTGGGGTTTCTTTATTTTTTAGAGAAAAAGGATTATGAAAAAAGTGGAAAATATTTCCGGGACGATACGTCTGACAGAGCTTCGCAGGGGCTTGCGGGGATGACGGAATATATGAGGCTTGAGGATATTTCCGGAAAGGAGGATGAGATCTGCACTCTGCTTGAAGAGCTGGAAAGAAACGTTCCGGATATGATGCAGGAAAGCTATTACAGATGTATGATAGAGGGCTACCGCCTTTTAGACAGGGAGGAGGCATATGATGCCGTTTTGCGTCTTGGAGAGAAGTGTATGGACGGCGCAGATGAAAATATAAGACAGGAGCTTACCGGATATATGGCGTTTGCATATGAAAAAACGGGAGAGCTTGGAAAAGCAATTGAGAGTTATACAGAGATGCTTTCATGGGAAAGTACCGGGAGCTTTCGGGAGGAAGTGTATAAAAAGCTGGTACATCTGCGTCAGGAAAACGGTGAGCCTGAACAGGCGGCGAGTATATGCAGGCAGGGAGTTGAGGAGCTGGAGGATTCAGCCGAGCTCAGGCTTCTGCATATCAGGATGCAGTGTGCGGACGATGAGGTAGAGCGGGAGATATGTGCGCAGACAATTGGAAAATATATAGAGGAGATGCCGGAGATAATAGAGGAACAGGAGTTTCAAAAGCTGACAAAGGAGTACGGTATTACAATGGAAGGAGAGAAGATATGGGTGGGAAGGTAAAAAACGTATTATTATTGATTTTGACGTTAATTATGATTTATTATCAGTATTCGCCGGTAAGCTATGCGGGAGATATGAAAGATGCGGGAGATATGAAAGATGCGTGGCATACCCGTGAAGGGGCGTTTGGAGAGAGCAGCAGTGAAAAGGATATCGGGAATGACGGGGTGGATAGAGATAATAAAAGTGACATAAGTCATGAGGATGAGAAGGGCGATGAAGATGATAAGGACGACGGGGATAAGAAAGAGAACGGAGATGATAAGGACGATGGAGACGATAAAAAAGAGGATGAAAGTGGTAAGGATGATGGGAATGCGGGAAATGACAAAGAGAATGGCGACGGGAAAGAGGAAAATGCGGATGAAGAAAACGACGGCAGGGAAGAGCCTGTCCGTAAATATGAGCTGAAGCTTCCAAAGGCCGACGGAGAAAACGGCTATTATATTACCGCTCCGGAGATAGAAATACGGCATGTAAGCTCCAAAGGGAAGACCGTATACATTCTGAAAAACGAAAAGAAAGGAAAGGAAAAGGGAGAACTCAGGAAAGAAAACGGACGTGTTGTGCTGTCCGGCGAAAGTTTTGAAGAAGGACGCAATACTCTGTCGTTATATATGGAGGATGAAAAAGGAGTAAGAATTGAGGAATTTAATCTGACAAAAGATATTTTATTAGATACGCAGAAGCCGTCCGTTGAGGTGAACAGCTCCGATGGCTTTGACGTGTGGTATCAGAAAGAGGCGGAAATTTTTGTGTCTGCGAATGACGGGACTGCGGGAAGTCAGATTGACTCTGTTTCCTGCTATTGCGGAGGCGAGCTGGTGGGTTCGGTCAGGGACAGGGAAGGAAGCTTCCTTGTTGACGACGCGTCTGAGCGTGCAGAAGGAACAGATGTTTTGATTGTTGCAAAGGATAAGGCTGGAAATATAAGCGAGAGAAAACATAAGCTTTATATTGATAATGCCGCGCCCGGGATATTCGTAGAGGGGACAACCGATTATATGATTACGAGTAAAACAGTAGAGCTTGCCCTTCGCATATCGGATGATAACGGATTAAAGAGCTACAGCGCTGAAATTGGATGGGAAAATCCGGACGGTGAGAGGCTGTTGCTTTCGGGGCTGGAATGGACAGGGGAGGTATTTGCAAAGGAAACATCTCTTTCCTTAGAAAAAGACGGCATATATTATATGAGGGTTAAGGCGGAGGATTTGTCAGGATACGCAGAAGAAAAGGAGCTTCAGTTCATTATTGACAGGCGCAGCCCAGTGATTCGTTATGTGGATACGCTGGAGGGGAAATACCTGAAAAAGTTCCAGTGGGATTATCAAAAGGAAACGTTTATTCAGGATTTTACAACCTATGATTATCAGATAGAGCTGGACGGAAAGCTGTATCCAATCGGAAAGGAAATCAGGGAAGAGGGACGTCATATGCTCAAGGTACAGGTGACAGATTCGGCAGGAAATAAAGCAGAAGCAAAGGCAGCCTTTGTCGTGGACCATACCCCGCCGGAGATTACATTTTCCGAGCTTGAGGATGGTGCGGCATATGAGGAAGAGCGCACATTTCAAATTGCTGTAAAGGGTACGGAGGACGAGCTTAGGGAAGTCAGTATTAACGGCACATTTCAGCCGCTGGCACAGGGCGGCAGGCTTCGGCAATATAAGCTAAAGGAGCCGGGAGACTATGAAGTGACGGCAAAAGCGCGTGACAAGGCAGGTAATGAAACGGTATCCGGTATTTGGTTTGAAATTACAGAAAAGGAAACCATACTGCAAAAAGCAATAAAACCTATCAGACGGATATTTTCCGGAGAGAAAGAGGAGTATATGGAAAAAGGGCAGGTGAAAGAAAATTCGGAAAGCTATGAGGAAAGAAAAAACGGGCTTTTGACGGCAGAGGCATTATGTGCCGTGTGCATAGCGTTATGTGCCGCAGGTGTTGTATGGCATCGGAAAAGAAAGAGTTGAATCCGGCGGGCGATTGAGATATGATAAAAGAAAACCATCAGAGGAGGAATCAACAGGATGCGCTCTGTAAATATTATGAAAAAAGTTTTGTGTCTCCTTTTGGCAGTTGTGCTTTTTGCTTCCGTGCCGGCAGAAAGCGTATCTGCCGCCGTGTCTAAAACGAAGAAAGCCGCGACTCCCCTTAAAAAGAACGGCCAGCTGAGAGTAAAGGGAACAACGCTTGTAAATAGCAAGGGAAAGGCGGTTATTCTTAAGGGGGTCAGCACACATGGGATTAATTGGTTCCCGGAATATGTGAATTCCTCCGCCTTTAAAACGCTGCGTGACAGCTGGGGCGTCAACTGCATCCGTCTTGCTATGTATACAGAGGAATATAACGGATATTGCTCGGGAGGAAATCAGAAGAAATTAAGGGGGCTTGTTGACAAAGGGGTAAAATATGCAACAGAGCTTGGCATGTACGTGATTATAGACTGGCATATTTTGAGCGACGGTAATCCCAACCGGCATAAAAAGCAGGCATTATCCTTTTTTAAATATATGGCGAAGAAATATAAGAAACATAAAAATGTCATATATGAAATCTGTAATGAGCCAAACGGCGGAACACAGTGGAAGGATATTAAGTCTTATGCTAAATCAGTTATAAAAACAATCCGTTCGTATGATAAGAAAAATATTATTCTTGTAGGAACGCCGACATGGTCTCAGGATGTAGATGTCGTTGCCAAAAGCCCGATTAAGGGATACTCGAATCTGATGTACACCTTTCATTTTTATGCGGCTACTCATAAGGCGTCCTACCGGGCGAAGGTTGAAAACGCGCTGAAAAAGAGGCTTCCCGTATTTGTCAGCGAATTTGGGATTTCGGAAAGCTCCGGAAACGGGAAAATAAATAAATCTGAGGCCGGGAAATGGATAAAATTCCTGAAGAAAAAGAAGATTAGCTATGTCTGCTGGAACTTGTCGAATAAAAATGAGAGCTGTTCCCTTTTAAAACGCACCTGTAAAAAAACGGGGAAGTTTAAAGCCTCTGATTTATCGGCAGCGGGGAAATGGTATAAAAGTCAATAAAAAGGGAGGATGCCGGGTCACTGCTCTCGCAGTGCCCGGCATGTATTATGAAAAAGTTTATTCAAAATAGTATTATGCTTTGCTCATTTGATAATTATAGTATATGAAACAGCTATGAAGAAATCGTGTTAAAGAAATGAAAGATTTTTAAAAGATAAATGAACAAATTATGAACAATAAAAAGTTTCATATTTGTCCTGATTTTGGACGGAAATATAGTTGGAAAATAAGGAATAATACTTTATACTATAAAAGTGTTACAAAGGAGGACAAGATATGAAGTATATTTCGTTTGCAATTCCATGCTATAATTCAGAAGCATATATGACCCGGGCAATTGACAGTATTCTTCTGGGAGGGAAGGATGTAGAGATTATTATTGTAAATGATGGATCCAGGGATGGAACCTCCGGGATTGCTCATGAATATCAGAGAAAATATCCGGATATTATTAAGGTGGTAGATAAGGAAAACGGCGGACATGGAGATGCGGTGAATTCAGGGTTATGCAGCGCAACCGGAAAATATTTTAAAGTAGTTGACAGTGATGACTGGGTGGAAGAGGAAAGTTTGCATAAGATTCTGAGACTTTTCAGAGAGCTTGAGGAGGATGAGCAGGAGATTGATATGCTGATTTCCAATTATGTGTATGAAAAAGTAGGTGCAGAGCGAAAAAAATGTGTTCATTACCGAAATGTTCTGCCGCAGGACGAGATTTTCAGATGGGACGATATTGGTCATTTTCATTTGGACCAGTATATTTTGATGCATTCAGTTATTTATAGGACAGACATGCTGAAGCTGACACAGTTAAAGCTCCCGAAGCATACCTTTTATGTAGATAATATTTATGTATATTATCCGCTTCCGCATATGCGGAAAATATATTATCTGGATGTTGATTTTTACCGCTATTATATAGGCAGGGAGGACCAATCTGTTAATGAGAAGACAATGATTTCAAGGATTGATCAGCAAATCTTTGTTACGAAATCAATGATTGACATGTATCAGCTGAGAAAGATTACGAGCAAAAAGCTCCGTGCTTATATGATAAATTATCTTGCGATTATGATGACGGTCTCCTCAATTCTCGCTATACGCTCAAAAAAGCCGGAGAATCTGGAGAAGAAGAAAGAGCTGTGGCAGTATTTAAAGAGAAAAGACTGGAAAGTTTATGTAAGGATTCGATGGGGGATTCTTGGACAGACAATGAATATACCGGGAAAGTCAGGACGGAAAATTTCCTCTCTTGCTTATTCTGTAGCGCGCAGAATTATCGGATTTAACTAAAAAAAAGAAGAATAAATTCATAGCCATGATACATACTAGTAATAAAAATGATAAGGAGTATGTAACATGGCTATGAGTTTTAATGAGAGTAAAACAAGAGAAAATCTTATGCGGGCATTCGCAGGGGAAAGCCAGGCAAGAAACCGTTATACAATCGCGGCAGGAGCGGCCGAAAAGCAGGGGATGTATGCGATAAGCCAAATCTTTCTTTTTACGGCGGATCAGGAAAGAGCGCATGCGGAGAGATATTATGAATTGTTAAAAAAATCAGCCGGTGAGACGATAAAAATCGACGGAGGATATCCGGTAGATCATTTTGAGAGTGTGGAGAAGCTTTTAAGAGCTGCAGAGCATAACGAGCTGGAAGAATTTGACGATGTATATCCTGCATTTGGCGATATTGCTAAAGAGGAAGGCTTTATTGAGGAAGCAAATGCCTTTTATCAAATTGCCAGGATTGAGGAGATACATGCAAAGAGATTCGGTAAGCTTGCAGAGCTTTTAGAAAATAACCAATATTATGAGAGTACAGACACACAGGACTGGATGTGTTTAAATTGCGGACATATTTTTCATGGAAAGCTGGTTCCGAATGTATGCCCGGTGTGTCATTATGAACGGGGATATTTTGTACCGGCGGGACTTGCGCCTTATCTGGAATGCGGGTTTTTGAATCAGAAATAAAATGAATATATGTAATCAGAAAGCGAAAAAATTATGAGTCAAAAGGTCGAAAATTTATTGAATTTGGCACTGGATGCCACTGAGGAGGAAAGAGAAAAATCTCTGCAGCTCGATGTGGGCTATAACCCGATTGAGCGGGCGTGGGATTTGATTATAAAATATTCGGGTGATATTACAGAGATTAAAGAGCTTTCAGAAAGAGTGACAGAGCTTATGAATGAGTACGCGGTAATTTCGATAAAGGAATCCAGAATTAACGCGCTTGCAGCGCTGCCTCAGATTGAATATATTGAGAAACCGAAGAGACTTTTTTTTCAGGTTGACAATGGGAAACGGGTGTCCTGTATAGATGAAGTACAGGGCTCCCGTTTTTCGCTGTTTGGACAGGGTGTCCTGGTAGCAGTCATTGATTCGGGAATTGATTATACGCTGGAAGATTTTAGAAATGAGGATGGAACAACAAGAATTCTTTCGCTCTGGGATCAGTCATTAGATCCGGGAGAGGGTGAGAATGCACCGGAGGGCTATAATGTCGGGGTTGAATATAGTCGGGAAAAAATAAATGAGGCGTTAAATGCGCGGACAATGCCAGAACGGATGTCGCTTGTCGCATCCCGGGATACATCAGGACATGGAACGGCGGTAGCCGGGATTGCCGCCGGTAATGGGAGAGGGAGCGATTCGGGAGGATCTTCCGGTTATGGACGATATGCAGGGGTAGCTCCGGAAAGTGAGCTTATTATAGTCAAACTGGGGAATCCGTCAAGGGAGGGCTTCCCGAGGACGACAGAGCTTATGATGGGACTTGACTATGCGGTACGGAAAGCGCTTATGTATCGTACGCCGGTAGCTGTGAATATCAGTTTCGGGAATACATATGGCTCCCATGATGGAACGTCGCTGTTAGAGCGTTTTATTGACGATATTTCGAATATATGGAAAAGCAGTATCTGTATCGGAACAGGAAATGAGGCGGCCAGTGCCGGGCATACATCGGGAAAGGCGGGGGATGAAAATGAGGTTATTATCGAGCTGGGAGTTCAGGAAAATCAGCCGTCGCTTAATATACAGATTTGGAAAGAATATGTAGATGTAATGGATGTTTCTCTTGTGTCGCCGTCCGGGATACAGATTGGGCCCATACAGGAGATATTAGGTTCCCAGAGGTTTACGGCGGGGCAGACGGAGATTCTTTTATACTATGGGGAGCCAAGTCCTTACAGTACCGCCCAGGAGATATATATTGATATGCTTCCGAGAGAAAGTTATATTAATGCGGGTGTGTGGAGAATTATATTGACGCCGAGAAAAATTATCTCAGGCAATTATGAGTTGTGGCTTCCAAGTGAAGGAGTGCTGAATCAAGGCACAGGCTTCCTGTATCCAAGAGATAATACGACGATTACAATTCCTTCTACGGCGAGCCGGGTGATATCGGTGGGCGCATATAACCCTCTGACATTTACTTATGCGGACTTTTCGGGAAGAGGAGCGCCGATGCCGGAAGGGAACCGAACCGGAACGGGAGGAATAAAGCCGGATATTGTGGCGCCGGGAGTAAATATCACAACGGTGGCAGCAGGCGGAGGATACGCGGCAGTTAGCGGAACCTCCTTTGCAACGCCGTTTGCGGCAGGCAGCGCAGCGCTTTTGATGGAGTGGGGGATCGTGAGGGGGAATGATGCTTATTTATATGGGGAGAAGGTGAAAGCTTATCTGAGGAGAGGGGCAAAACCATTGCCGGGATTTACGGAGTATCCGAATCCGTTGGTGGGGTATGGGGCATTGTGTGTGAGGGATAGTATACCAGTGTGAGCTGTAAGCAGAGTTTAAATGATTTATTGTAATGGATAGGGATACGTTTGCTGTTTTACGGAGTAGTTGAATTTGGCTGTGTTGAAGTTATTACAGTATCCGAAAGATGTCGGAGGCAGGTTCTGCAGATAAGATTAGGTAAATATTTTAATTTCATATATAGATGTTGAAAGGGGGACGGATGAAAGTTATAATGTAGAATACGAAAGGGTGATTTTATGGCTAAGAAGTTGGAAATAGAAAAAATTGACTGAACCATAGTCAAGTAAGTAGACACAATTATTAGAAAAAACTTTCTGAAAAG
>CAMNRH010000041.1 GCA_946552115.1 uncultured Lachnospiraceae bacterium | reverse complement strand
GGTTCTTGCAGAGTATCAAACATAGAAAACACTATGTTTTGACCCCAGCATCATTGCATTAAATGATGAAGATTTTTCTAAAAGTTATTCTTCTCTGACATCCTATAAACTGGTGATACAGAATATCCAAAATGCCATAGAAAATGTTCTTAAGGAAAGCGATATTAAAAGCAGCAGAATAAGCTATATCAGGCAGGTTTTCAGCACTCTTTTGGATAATACGAAGTTTGCGGGGATTCCATTGGGATATTCAAGATCCATCACCTGGTATATTGAACAGTTAGAAATGAAAATTAAACCAATGATGGATTATGCAGACAGCACAGTTGATGCACTTGGCGTGTTTTATCATGAATTTATTAAATACTCCGGCGGCGATGGCAGCGGATTAGGGATTGTCTTGACACCTCAGCATTTGACGGAATTTATGTGTGATCTGGCCGGCGTTAATAAGAACAGCCGGGTAGTAGATATCTGCTGTGGCTCTGGCTCTTTTTTGGTAACTGCCATAAGTAAAATGTTCAAAAATGCAAATTCGGTTGAAATTGAGAACATCCGCAAAAATGGATTATACGGTGTTGAGTTTGATGATGGGTTGTACACATTAGCAGTTGCAAATATGATTATCCGTAAAGATGGTAAATCGAATATCTATAAAGGCGATTGTTTTAATAAGGATATCGCTGATGAGCTTAAAAGTAAAAATATAAATATCGGGCTAATCAACCCGCCATATTCACAGAAGGATGTTACCGAGCTGGAGTTCGTTGAACATTTGCTGGACATTCTCATAACGGGAGGGACGGGAGTTGTTGTCGTTCCAACGAGCTGTGCAATTGGCACAAAGTTCAAGGAGATAGGAGAACGGCTGATGAAGAAAAACACTTTGAAAGCTGTTTTCTCCATGCCGGATGATATCTTTTATCCAACCGGAACGAATGTCTGCGTTATGGTCTGGGCTGCACATACACCCCATGACAGCATGCAGGAAACTTTTTTCGGATATTGTAAAAACGATGGTTTTGTTAAACGAAAAAAGCTGGGGAGAATTGATGCTTTTGGAAAGTGGAAAAGTATTGAAAAAGAATGGCTGCAGTTATATAGAAATAAGGATGTTGTTGACGGCCTGTCGGCAAGAAGATGTGTCGGGCATGATGACGAATGGCTGTGTGAAGCGTATATGCAGACAGATTATTCCAAATTAACACAAGAAGATTTTCAACAGACGATAAATGATTATCTTGCATATTTAGTGAAAAGTGGAGATATAGATGAAGCTGAATGATTTATTTTATATAGAATATCCCAAGACCTTAATATTTTCTGATATGACAATTAATAAAAATGGAATTAATTTTGTAAGCTCTCAGGATAAAAATAACAGTGTGGTTGCGAAAGTAGAAGAATGTGAAGATATAAAGAGATATCCTGCGGGAGTGATTACGGTTCCCCTGAAAGGTTCTGTTTTGATGGCGCATGTTCAGCCGGAACCGTGTTATATAGCCCATCAAATAGCAGTATTAAGTCCAAAGAGACCTATGACAAAACAAGAAAAATTGTATTACTGTATGTGTATACGAAAAAACGCATACCGATTTAATTACGGCAGACAGGCAGATCGGACATTAAAAGATATAATCTTACCAGATGCAATACCGGAATGGGTCATGACGAGCAAGGTAAAGCCTCTGTCAACAAGCATTAATAAGTCCAATTGGATATTTGATACAAAAAAATGGATAGGATATACAATGGATGCTTTATTTCGTTTTGAAAAAGGGAAACGGTTGACCAAAGAAGCTATGATTCCCGGAAATACAAATTTTCTGGGAGCAATCAGCGAAAATAATGGCGTTAGAGAGAAGATTACAGCAGATTATATCTGGCAGCCTAATTGTATCACTGTTAATTATAACGGAAGTGTGGGAGAAGCGTTTTATCAGTCGGAGCCATTTTGGGCATCTGATGATGTAAATATTTTATATGCGAAAAATTTTTGGGAAATGAATAAGTATATTGCGATGTTCCTGATAACTGTAATTAAGGCAAATAAGTATCGCTTCGGGTATGGAAGAAAATGGACGATAGAGAAGATGAAAGAAACTATTATAAAATTACCGGGTATGGAGGACTGAACACCAGATTTTACATATATGGAAAGGTACATAAAATCTCTGCCTTACAGTGACAGGGTTTAAGAAAGGGGATAGAACAATGGCAAAAGAAACAGTTACCTGCAAAATCGAGCATCACGCGGTTTTATTTGCACTGCTTGCGAAGCATGCGGTTACGCTGTGCGGCGAGAAAGGAAAAGAGGCTGTTCTTTCTGGTATGACGGCGTACGGAAAGGAGCGCGGCGCCCGTATGGCGGCAAATGCGCTTGCGAATGGAGACGAGCTTACGACAATGACTAATCAGGCGTACGGAGAATGGAAGCCGGACTATGACGGTCAGATGGAGTTTGGACAGCTTCGGACAGAGCCGACGCTTCAAACATATATAGCGAAATGCGCTTGGTGTGACGCATGGGAGAAGCATGGACTTTTGGAATACGGAAAGCTATATTGTGTAAATGTTGATAATGCGGTGTATCAGGGATTCCGTTCTGATTTTGTCTGTACGCCGACGGCAACGGCGCTAAGTTGGGGCGGGACGAGATGTGAATTTGACTGGGGACATCCGCTTACGGAAAAAGAGGCGGAGGAGCTTGTAAGGAAGAAAAAGGAGCTTGGCACATCCTGTATGCGGGATTTTAATTTTCATACGGCACATTTAAAATATACTCTTAGTAAAGTTTTGTCAGAGGAGCTTGGTGAGGACGGAGAAAAAGCGGTGGAGTATGCCGTCAGGGATTACGTTAAGCTTTTCGGACAGGAGTATTTGGATGTGCTTGAAGGAGTGTACCCGGATGAACACAATTGAAAAATGGATTTCCTCCCACAGAGAGGAATTAATCCGCACGGCCCAGTTTCTCTATGAGAATCCGGAAACAGCGTATGGGGAAATCAAATCCTCGCAATGTCTGGCAAAGTACCTTGAGGCGCAGGGGTTTGAGGTGGCTTACCGGACGGCAGGGATTAATACGGCGTTTACAGCTGTCTGGAAAAACCGGACAGGAGAGCCGATTATCGGATTCCTTGCGGAGTATGACGCGCTTCCGGAAATCGGGCATGCCTGCGGGCATAATCTTTTGGGAACCGGCGTGTGTGCGGCTGCCTGTGCGCTCAAAGCGGATATGAAAGAAAGGCAAATGTCCGGTACGATTCGGGTATACGGCTGTCCGGCGGAGGAGATGATGTCCGGGAAAATTGTTATGAATGAGCAGGGCGTATTTGATGATTTGGACGTTGCGGTTATGTGGCATCCCTTTGACAGGAATCGTGTGAGCAATGATGTCTGGCAGTCTCAGGATATTAAAAATTATATTTTCCGGGGAGTCAGCGCACATGCCGCAAAATCGCCGGAAACAGGGCGAAGTGCACTGGACGCGGCGGAGCTTATGAATATCGGGGTGAATTATTTGAGGGAACACGTGCCGGGCGACGTACAGATGCATTATGCATATGCGGACAACGGGATTCCGGCGAATGTTGTACCGGATTATGCAAAGACGAATTATTTTATCCGTTCATCGAAGCGGGAACGGACGGAGGATGCAAGCGCAAGAGTGGACGCCTGTGCGAAAGGGGCGGCTATGATGACGGGAACCTCCGTGGAAATTGAGCTTGTGGCAAGCTGCAGGGAGATGAAAGTGAACCGTGTGCTTGCGGAGGTATATTATGAGGCTATGACGCGGGTTCCGGTACCGGAATATACAGAGGATGAGCTTTTATATGCACAGAAAATTACGGAAGAGGCCGGTCTTGTGAATCGGGGACAGTATTTTGCAGGGCTGGAACCTCTGGAGAAAGAGCCTGTGACAATTTCCATAGGTACGGACGCCTCGGAGGTGAGCCACACGGTGCCCTTGATTACATTAAGCGCCGCTACTATGTGCAGGGGCACGCCGCTCCATCATCGGGCGGCGGCAAAGCAGGCAGGGATGAGTATCGGGCATAAGGGAATGCTTTATGCGGCCAGATGTATGGCGGAGGGGACAGGGCTTTTG
Organism: uncultured Lachnospiraceae bacterium; assembly: GCA_946552115.1. GTDB lineage: Bacteria > Bacillota > Clostridia > Lachnospirales > Lachnospiraceae > CAPEBR01. The sequence continues at coordinate 17,035 of CAMNRH010000041.1, read as the reverse complement.
CTTGAGAAGCCGGAGAAATTACAGAAAGCGTGGGAGTATCACAGGAGTACATCATAAAATGTTTGGAGGAGAGGCTATGATTACAAAAAAGATTGGAATTATCGGATGCGGAAATATGGGAGGAGCTATTTTATACGGCGCATTAGAAAGCGGGGTGCTGCCAAAGGAAAATGCATATGTGTACGACATTAATCCGGCGATGATGGAAAAAGCGGAAAAATGGGGTGTTCATCTTGCGGCGGATGACGAGGATGTGTGCAGGAGTGCAGATATGATTCTGCTGTCAGTAAAGCCTCAGAATGCCGCAGAGGCACTTGAGCAGTGTAAGGCTGCTCTTGACGGAAAGGCACTGATGTCAATTGTTGCCGGAGTTACAGTAGAGCGTCTTCGGGGGATGATGATCGGTACCGCCAGAATACTGCGGCTGCTTCCGAATACTCCGGCGATGGTGTTTGAGGGGGCTTTTGCCTTGTGCTCCGACAATGATTTTACAGAGGAGGAGCTGGAAACGGCAAAGGCTGTTTACGGGGCAATCGGAATTATCGAAATGGTTCCGGAGCATTTGATTGACGCTGCCTGTGCACTGAACGGAGGCGGTCCTGCGTATGCGGCAATGTTTATAGAGGCGATGGCAGACGGCGGCGTGAAGCAGGGTCTTCCGCGCGAGACAGCTTATCGTCTGGCGGCGCAGACCTGCCTTGGGACGGCGAAGATGATTCTCGAGCAGAAAGTTCATCCGGGACAGATTAAGGATATGGTAACCTCTCCGGGCGGTACGACGATCGAAGGCTGTGAGGCACTGGAAAAAGGCGCTATGCGCGGAGCCGTTATGGAATGTATCCGCGTGGCGGCAGAGAAGTCAAAAAGGCTGTAGGAAACAGTGATCCTGTATGACACGCAAAATGGAAGACAGCGGCCTTGCACGGTCTGTAAAATTAAGAAGAAAGGTTTTATAATTATGGAACATAAAGAGCAAAAGACAGCGGCAAAAGACGGCGGAGGGAAGTTTTTTGCACTGGAGGGAATAGACGGGAGCGGAAAGAGTACTCAAATTCGCTATCTGACAGAGAAATTAATGGAGAAAGGGATTTCCTGTTATACGACGATGGAGCCGACAGACTCACCGATCGGATCGTTGATTCATCAGATTATGACCGGAAGAATCAAGACGGATAATAAAGTAATTGCGGCTTTATTTGTTGCAGACAGGCTGGATCATTTACTGAATGATATAGACGGAATCGTGCCGAAAATTGAAAAAGGGGTTACGGTTATAACCGACAGATACTATTTTTCATCCTATGCGTACCACAGTGTAGATATGCCTATGGAATGGGTGATACAGGCCAATGAGCAATGCGAGCGTGTATTAAAGCCCACGGCGACCATTTTTATTGATGTAGATGTGGACACGGCAATTGAGAGAATTGCAAAAAATCGGTTCCACAGAGAGCTGTTCGAGAAAAAATCCAGACTCGTCAAGGTGCGGGAGAAGTATCTGGAGGCATTTGAAAGGCTGAAAGAAAAGGAGAGGATTATCTTTGTGGATGGAAATCAGACTCCGGAGAAAATTGCAGAGGATATTTGGGAAAGGGTTCAGAAATATTTTCTGTAAAATGTTTTTGATAGAAGAATAAATTTTTGAATTTTTGCTCTTGACAATACGTAAAGGGTATTGTATTATACAAATTATATACACATTGCGTCAATTTTTCGCGTTGATGCATCTTATTTCAACAGTTCGATTACGGTAATCTATGTTGGGGATGCCGGCATCCCCAACCCTTTAACAATCCTTATAACAGTAAAGAGACAATGAAAAATGAAGAGGGAACATGGACTGTAAAGGCCGCAGTGCGTCCTTTTGCAATGGGAATACTGCGTGCCTGTGAGAGGTAAGCCCGGCTTTGGAGGTGTATGACAGCCAGTTGTGCTAATTTTAAAATTTAAGCGGATAAAGGAGGAAAAAAGATTGAGTATCAGAATGAATACAGAGGATGTAATTGTCAGAGGACAGGAGATAGGAGGACATGTGGAGGATGTTACGGCTCTCCAGAATTATTTAAATGATGTGGTGAACCGACAGCTCCCGGAATTGTGGGAGGGGAGCGGATATGAGGGATTTGCGGCAAGAGTGGCGGAGATGGCTCCGAGCTTTGCAGCGATGCGTGAATTGATTACGGCAATCGGACAGGGGGTAGTAACAAATGCACGGCAATATGCGGAATTTGACAGGGCGGCAGGAAGCGCAAACCGCGGTTAAGGAAGTGCATGGATGCTATTGACGATTATGGTGAATGACAGAAAGGTAGATATTATTATAAAGCCGGAGCAGAGAATACAGGAGGTATATCGGGAACTTCTGGAAAACGGATATTTTGCTCCGGTATACCATTCAAAACAGGTGAGAGTATATTCTTTCAGACAGCAGGGGTACATTAACCCGATGCTGACATTCAGGCAGGGAGGAATATACAGCGGGGATATTCTTCGTATTGATTAGAAGAAGGTGATGATTGGCATGGAGCTTCGGATACCGAAAGACGATATGTCCGCAAAGACAGTCTATGATTTTAAAAGGCTTGAGCAGAAGCACTTTCTTCTGCTTCCCTGCGAAATTCAAGAGAAGCAGGAGGTAATTTGTATAAGCTTTCATCTGAAAGGCTTTCAGCCTCTGACAGAGTTAAGAGAGGAGGAAGAGGCTGTGAGGCTTTCCTGTCTCTGGCAGATAGCGGAGCTTTTAGAGCTGTATCAAAGGCTTGATTTTTCACTGGAACCGGGGAATCTATACTGTGATATTTCCGGCAGAGTAAGGGTGAAAATAAGAGACATTATTCCAGGCGTTTATAAAGACAGAGAGCGTCAATTTCTAAGGCAGTATAAGGCATTGATTGTCTATATGCTGGAAAAAAGTACACATTCATACGAGGATTATCTGTTTGCCGGAAGCGAAATTATGGGAGGCCAGAGCGGGATTACAGGATTTTGGAAAGAAACGTTACATGGGATAAAAGCGTTTTTGGAGGCGGAAACGGTATCGGAAATGAAAGGGCTTTTGGAGGAGGCTTACAATCAGGCGAGGGAGAAAGAGAAAAAGGATATGGTACGGATAGAGCGAAAGAAATATAAAAGGATGAGGAGAGACCGGATTGTTTCTATAGTTTTACTTGTTATATATACGGCAGCGGTTTTTTATGCGCTTGTATGGTATCAGCTATGAGATATCTGCTGACACAGACAAAAGGAGGATATTGGGAAAGGCCGGTGCCGGAGGATACGGCAGATGCCGGGTGCAGCTTCGCGCATGAATGGAAAGCAGACGGCAGAACGCGTGTTTTCTATCTTGACAGTGAAACCCATATTTTTGAGCGGGCGGAGGAGTTTACGATATCCTCCGGACAGGAAGCGGATATTAGGATACCAGAGATGAGAAGCCGTTTTTATATTCAGAGAATGCAGGTTTTTTTTGAAGAGGCAGAAGAGGAAGAAGATTTGTATTTAAATCAACAAAGGCTTATGCCCGGTGATTTTGTCCTGCATTCCGGTGATGTGCTGTTTTTAAAAACTGTGAAGCTCATTGTGCGAAAGGAGCAGGTAATCGTTCAGGGAGTCCGCGCTGCATATAGTACCGGATTTTTAGAAACCGCACCGCCGCAGAAGCCTTTCGGAAGCTTTCCGGTTTACAGGCGTTCTCCGAGATTCATAAAAAGACTGCCGGAGAAAAGGTTTTCCATAGAGCTTCCGGGAAAAAGAGAGACACAGAAGAAAAGGGAATTTTTTATGACAGTATTGCCGCCTCTTGTGATGCTTGCGGTGACGACGGCGGTCAGCTTTCTCATTGGCCGGGGTATCTATATGGTTTTGTCGGTTTCTGCGACCAGTGTGACAGTTGTCTTTTCTGTCGTAAAATATTCTTATGACAAAAGAGAGAGGAAAGAAAAAAACAGAATCAGAGAAAAGCGCTACACAGAGTACATACAGAACCGGCAAAAAGAGCTTTTCAAAGCTTATCTATATGAATGGGAGGAGTATCAGTACCGATATCCGGATATAACGGAAATTTGCAGAATGACGAAAGAGTACAGCGGCCGAATTTATGAGAGGATGAGCCTGGATGAGGATTTTCTTACAGCAGCGGTCGGCCGTGGGACAGAGAAAACAAGTTTTCAGATTGTAGGCAAGGAACAGAGGTGGGATGATGAGGAGGAGGCTCTCATGAAAATGGGCAGAAAGGTTATGGAAAGCTTTTCGAAGCTTGACAGGCCGAAAGCTGTTGATTTAAAGAAAGCGTATCTGGGGCTCGTCGGGGAAAAGGGGAAGCTTCATGAGCAGCTTAACCTGTTGACGGCTCAGCTTGTGTTTTTTCAGAGCTATCATGAGCTTCGCGTGATTATGGTGTATGACAGTAAATATGAAGAAGAATTTGCCTGGATGAGATGGCTTCCGCATCTGAGGCTTCCGGATGTTAATGTTGCGGGAATGGTTTGTTCAAGGAGAACAAGAGATATTGTGCTGGGAAGTATGGCGCAGATTTTAAGGGAGAGAGCTGGGAGGCCGGAAAGGGAAAAAGGAGAAAGGCAATGGGAACCGTATTATTTGTTTGTGATTGACGAGCCTTCTTTAATTGTGAATCATCCGGTAATGGAATATCTTAGGACGGATGAAAGAAAGATGGGACTGTCTGTTATTTACACCGGCTGTCAGTACACGAACCTCCCGGAGTATATAGGGACCGTTTTAGCGGTAGAAAATTTCGGAGAAGGGACACTTCTTTTGGAAGAAAAGGAGTACAAGGGGCAAAAGCTTAAAACATATGATGCGAAAGGTATAGATTTTGAATGGCTGGCGAGAGATTTAAGCGTGATGGTGCATGAACGGGGAATGCGGAATCATATTCCTGAAGAAATCACTTTTTTCGATATGTATGGGGTGCGGTATCCGGAGGAGCTTGAGATAGAAAGAAGATGGAAGCAGAATCAATCCCGCCGTTCTTTGGAGGCGCCCCTGGGAATGCGCTCGGAGGAAGAGAGGTTATTTTTGAATCTTCATGAGAGAGCGCATGGGCCCCACGGACTTGTGGCGGGAACAACCGGCTCCGGAAAGTCGGAGCTGATACAAAGCTATATCCTGTCGCTGGCGGTAAATTTTCATCCCCATGAAGTCGGATTTTTACTGATTGATTATAAGGGCGGCGGAATGGCTGATTTGTTTCAGGGACTTCCCCATCATTTGGGGACGATTACCAATCTGGACGGAGGAGAGAGTGTGCGTGCGCTTGTCTCCGTAAAGGCCGAGCTTTCCAGAAGACAGAGCATCTTTCGCAGCTGCGGGGTGAATCACATTAACGATTACATGAAGCTGTTTCGGGAAAGAAAGGCAAAGGAACCGATTCCTCATCTTTTTATGATTTGTGATGAGTTTGCGGAGCTTAGAAAAGAACAGCCTGATTTTATGAAAGAGCTTATCTCTGCGGCGCGGATAGGGCGAAGTCTGGGGGTGCATCTTATTTTAGCAACCCAGAGGCCGGCAGGAGTGATTGACGAGCAGATATGGAGCAACAGTAAATTTAAAATCTGTTTAAGGGTACAAAGTGCGGAGGATAGTAAAGAGGTATTGAAAACAGCGGATGCGGCGGGCATTACGATACCCGGCAGGGCATACCTGCAGGTCGGAAACAATGAGAGATATGAATTGTTTCAGGCGGCTCTGTGCAGCGCGGCATATAAAAAGGGGCAGGAGAGCACAGGGGACGGGCGTATCTATGTACTAAATGATTTGGGGCAGGGAGAGCTTGTGAATCGGGATTTAAGTGCCGGGGACGAGGAGACGATTTCGGAAAAAACACAGCTGGAGGCCGTGATTGAGCATATAAGCGAAGTCTATGAAAAAGAAACGGGAGCCGAGGTAAAAAAACCGTGGCTTCCTCCTCTGAAAAAAATGCTTGTCAGCCCTTATGCAGATAGAAACGAAGCGTTGAAAGAGCTTTGTTTATCTATCTGTATTGGGGTAATCGATATTCCTGAGAAGCAGGAGCAAAGATCGCTTACACACAATTTTATGAGCGGCGGGAATCTTTTGTTGGTAGCTTCGAGCGGCTTTGGAAAAACATCATTTCTGACGACAATCCTGGCAAGCCTCGCTGTCCGGAATGATGTGGATTTTTTAAATTTTTATATTTTGGATTATGGAAACAGCGGAATGATACCGATGAAAAAGCTTCCGCATACGGCCGAATATATTTCGGCAGATGACGGAGAGCGGTATAGAAAGTTTAAGAAGCGTATGCAGGAGGAAATAGCGGGACGCAAGAGAGTGTTTGCGGAATATGGAGTATCTTCACTAGAGGCTTATCACCGTCTGTCCGCAGTGCCTTTAAAAGCAATTATTGTAGCGGCAGACCAGTTTGACGCTGTGAAAGAAATGGGAATGGAAGAGGAGGAGTTTTTTACAAAGGTCACCCGCGACGGTCCCGGGCTTGGCATCTATGTAGCGGCGGCTGTGACAAGGCAGAATTCCGTACGTCAGGCAACTTTAAATAATTTCAGAAAAAAAATAGCGGGATATAATTTTGATGAGAATGAGACGTTTTTGGCGGTAGGAAGAACACAGTATCGCCAAAAGGATATTCGCGGGCGCGTGCTGGTAAAGGAGGAGAGCGTGCATGCCGCGCAGCTTTATGTTATGGTGCGGTGCGATGATGAAAAATATTATGAGAAATGGGACAAGCTTATAGAGAAGATACGCAGGAGGAATCCGGGAAAGGAGGCGCCTCATATTCCGGTATTGCCGGAGGAACTTCAGCCGTTTTCGCTTCAGAATTATGCGGACGACGGAAGCGATTATGTGATTGGTTTGGATGCTGATGAGGTAATCGGAACGGGCTTTGCAAGAGCGGCAAGTCCATTTGTTATTATCGGAAATACGGGTACGGGAAAGACAAATCTTATGAAAGTGCTTGCGGCCCGGGCAGTTGTCCGGGGCAGGACTTATATCTTTGACGCGAAAGGGATGGAGCTGTATCATTACCGGACAAAAGAGAGTGTGCTGTACGTAGAAAAAGCAGAGCAGATGGCTGTTTTTATGAAAGAAATAGAAGAGGAGCTTGAAAGAAGAAAGGATTTTTTGAGGAGGCGGCTTGGAGAATGCCCGGAAGCAAATCCGAGAGAACTCGTTTGCGAATTTCCGCTCTGTACTCTGCTCATTGACGATTTAGATACATTTACAGAGCGTTTCAGGGAGGAATCCGGACGGATAGCATTTATTATAAAGGAAAGCGCAGCGCTGGGGGTTACCTGTGTTATAACGGTTCATGCGGCGAAGCCGGGAGGGCTTGACGAATTGAGCCGTATGGTGAAACAGGCGGCGGACGGGATAGTATTAAGCGCTCAGGGTGCGATACCGATATTTCCGGTTCCCAGTATGCGCGAGCTTCCGGCGCCTGGAGACGGATTACTGTTTCAAAACGGAATTTACCGCAGAGTCCGCATTCCGAAGTACAGAAAGGAGGAGATATGAAATGCCGGGGATCATTGAGGTAAATAATAGAAATGTCGATGCAGAAGCGGCACAGATTGAAAGTGCGGCAGATTATTTTTGGGGCGCGGTTTTAGCGCCACAGGATATGCGGACGACGCTTCCCGCTAATCAAAACGGAAAGGAAGTATATAGAAAGGCACAGGAACATATGGAAGCGCTTGGTGCCTCCCTGGGCCGGGAGGCCGGGAATATCAGAGAGCTTTATGAAGCCTTTGAGGAATTCGACAACATGATGGGAGGGCTATGATATGCGAAGAAGTGACTATTTGAATCCGGAAAGTATGAAGGGGCAGTGCGACAGGGCGGTGCGGCGGCTTAAGGAGGACAATGACGCTTTGGAGACAGTACAAAAAAATATCAGAAGCTTTTCGGGGAGCGAAAGGATAAAAAGCGAAGCCTTTGACGCGCTGAAAAGACAGCTTCGGGATTATGAGACAATCACAGAGGGAATGAAAGCGGCAAATACCGCAGACATTTCAGATTTTCAAAGCCTTCGTAAAGCCGTAGGAAACGAAGTGCTGGACGGTGATAATATATTTGATCAGATGCAGCTTGCACAGGAGGCTAAGGAGCATTATCTGGAAAGCGAAGCAATGTGGAGAGATAAAATAACGGCAGGGACGGAAAACCCCATCGGCCTGTATTATTGGTGGAAAGCACAGCAATATGAACGGCTGGCGGAGGCAAGCCGCCGGGTGTATGAAAAATGGAAGAAAAAAGCGGAAAGCTTTGACGAGATTGCTCTGCGTACAGGCCGTCTGTTTATGAACAGCGGCGGTCTTCGGACGCTTATTTCCAAAGGCCTTTCTGAGACCGGGGATGCTTTTGTGGATGGCGTCTATATGCCGAAATCAAATGCTGCATGGAGAAACCAGCTTATGAATGCGGGGCTTCGCCTGGCAAGATGCTGCGGCGATATGGGCGGGAAGCAGGGCGGACCTTATGCGCTGTGGAAGAGAGGGCTCGGCTCTGACAGGGAATATATGAGAGAAATCATTCATGGTTATGAGGAATATGCGGATTATTCGGATGAAGAGATAGGTGAGCTTTTGGAGAAGCTGGACAGTGAGGGCTGCGGTTATACTGCCTTTGCGAATATCATTGTGGATGAGTACAGAGGGAAAGAGAAAGCTTTTGAGAAAACATTTGGATTTCCTCTTTTTTCCGAGAACGGCGCCGGAAAGGAATATGTGAATTATAACTGGCTGATTTTGGATTTGTACTGTGCCAGTGATAATCACAATGAGAAAGGTCTTTTATGGAAAAAGAAAGACAGGTATGACAGGAAAGAGGACAGCACTGTGGTAAAGGGGAAAGGCACGACAAGGAAAGACAGAGAATACCGGTTTAGGAGATATATGGAATCCCATAATATAGATGTAAAAATAGATAGCATAGAATGTACTGCAGAGGATGTATTTCAAATTTGTAAAAGGGAATTAGATAAAGGGAACGGAATGATTATCGCAACGCATCCTGTGAAGCTGGAGGATGAAAAGGGGAATTTAGCGGAGACGGACGGAGGACATGCTATGACGGTTACCGGACTTGCAGGGGATGGGAAGATAGAGGTTTCATCGTGGGGGAAAAGGTATTTTGTTACGCCGGAGGATTCGGTTTATGACGGAAAATGCTCTCGGAAAAACTGTAGAAATGATGCGTATATTACGCTGCAGTCCGTGAGCTTTCCGTAGAAAGGAGTGAGGAGGAAGAGGCGGGATGAGGAGATGCTTATTTGCGGCTATGATACTGATTGTGGGAGGATGCTTTTCAGGAGAATGTTTCGTGGGAGGATGTTTTCATATGGGAGAGAGTAACATAAATGAATATCGGATTGCAGGGCAGCTAAAGGTTCCGGCGCCGGAGGAGGCAGCAGAGGATGCTTATGCATATCGGTACAATTATGAGAAAATGAAAGAGAAAGGGCTTGCAGACAGCGGCGGTCCGGGGAAATATTATCTGAATTTACAGGCGGTATACAGGGCGAATCTTGATGCGTATCTGCTTGAAGAAACAGATATAGAAGATCTTGACGGGAAATTAAAAAACAGCGGATTAGGATTTGAGAGCAGGAGTCCGGGGAAAAGGAATTTATACGAGAGAGAATCTACAATGGGGCTTGAACTTATTTACCTGAGAAATCATCTATATATTGAGAATTTGAACGAGAGGGAGCTTGCACTGCTGGATCATCAATTGAAGAACGGAGATACCCCGGTTACGGAGGTGCTTAAGGAAATGGTGAAAAGGACCTGTCCGTCGGTTGTAAGGGTCAGGAATTTGGAAGACGGGGAAAATAGCCGTAGATTTTTTTATGCCGATTCGCCGGGGAAAGAACCGAAGATTCCTAATCAGGCGCTGGTGCTGGCCATAACAAATGATGTCAGGTATGACGCTTCGGGCAGACTGATTCCGGGGGATCTGGTAAAAGAAAGATGCGAATACCTTGATAAGGTGAAAAGAGAAAAGGAGAGAGAGTATTCGGAAATATTAGGGGTTCCGGTTTATATTCTTTTGAATGACAGAAGCGGCGGAGATTTGTGAGAGGAGGTCTGTCGGGTGACGGAAGAAGAGCTTATGCAATGTATCAGATATGAGGAGGAAGAGGAGGAAGAAATTAATGAAGCCTGTCGGAGACTTATGTATATGCGCGAGGGCTGTAAGGAATCAGACAGAGAGATTCTTGTGCTGCTTGAGGAGCAGCAGAAGCTGTTAAATAATCTGAGAATGGAGAAAGAGGAAATCCGCGATGAGTGGGAGAAAGAAATTCGGAAAATCAGAAATTAGAAAAGCCGGAAATTAAAAAGGACTGCAAGTTTGGGAGGCTGCAGTCCTGAGGAAAAAGTTATGAAAAAGAAAATTATTTGTTCTTACGAACAATTATAGTATAAGCAGAAAGTATGATAAAAATGTGATAAAAATGCAAATTAATTGTTAACAAAATATGACTTATAAAGAAATTTTCTATTTAAAAAAGGTTTTATATGATTTGATGCTTGTTTTTATCGGCAAAAAATGAGTCCGAAGCAGGATATACATAGCTGTCGCCGATTTCATGGAGCAGGACGACATTGAGATTCCCGTCCAGATTTTTCTTATCCAGAGTAATAGCTCCGGTAAGCTCCTTAAGCGGCAATCCACAGGAATGAGGCAATCCGTAACTGTCAAGGACTTTCCGGATACGCTCTGCTTCTCCGGCGTGGGTAAGTCCTTTTTCCTCCGCTGTTTTTGTAATCTGATACATTCCGATTGCGACTGCTTCTCCGTGGCTTTCTCGTTCATAGTGATAATATTGTTCGATTGTATGTGCCAGCGTATGTCCGAAATTTAAGAGCATACGTTCGCCCCTGTCAAATTGATCGGCCTCTACTACAGCTCGCTTTATATCTACGCAGCGGCAGATGATTTCGGGAAGCTCTTCTTTTAAATCGTCAAAGGAGCCGTGTTTTTCTAAGGCGGCGAACAAATCTTTATCCTTTATGCAGCCGTATTTAATAATCTCTCCCATTCCGTCATTGATAAAGCGGCCTGGGAGTGTATTCAGCACAAGCGGGTCAATTAACACAAGAGACGGTTGGAAAAATGCGCCTATGAGATTCTTGCCCTGAGGTAAATCTACGGCCACCTTTCCGCCCACAGAGGAATCTACCTGAGCGAGAAGAGAGGTGGGAATCTGTATAAATTTTATGCCCCGGAGATAGCTTGCAGCGGCAAAGCCGGCCAAATCGCCGATAACTCCGCCGCCGAGGGCAATTACAAGGTCGCTTCGGGATAATCGAACCTCTAAAAGGGCACTGTAAATAGCGGGAAGGCTTTGGAAGCTTTTTGTTGCTTCACCGTGAGGCAGGACAAGGGAATAGCATTCGTATTGTTCAGACAGCGCCGCTCTTAATTCTTCGCCATAAAGCGGGTATACGTTATCATCCGATACAACCATAATTTTTTTCCCGGTAAATACTTTTGCAATATATTTGTCAGCTTCTTTGAGAATATGATTTTCAATATAAACAGGATAGCTGTTCTTTCCTAAATCAACATATAATTTCATAGCCGTACCTCTTTATGTTTTTTACAGGGTCTTTCCGATTACATGTGCAATCTGGGATACCTGCCGGATTAGCTCGTCGTATTTTTTGGGCTTTAAGGACTGAGCGCCGTCGCATAATGCACATTCCGGATTGTTGTGTACTTCTATCATGAGGCCGTCGGCGCCGGCGGCAATTGCAGCCTTTGCCATAGGTTCAACAAGCCACCATTTTCCGCCTGCATGGCTTGGGTCTACAACGATTGGGAGATGCGTAAGTTTGCGTACTACAGGAATGCTCTGGAGGTCAAGAGTATTTCTTGTATAGCTCTCAAAGGTTCTTACGCCGCGCTCACACAAAATGACATTTTCATTTCCTGCCGACATAATATATTCGGCGGACATGAACCATTCCTCATAAGTGGCGTTTAATCCTCTCTTCAGCAGGATTGGACGCTCAATCTGTCCTAATTGCTTTAAAAGATCAAAATTCTGCATATTGCGGGCGCCGATTTGAATTAAATCTACTTTTTCATTAAAAATATCCAGATATTCCGCAGACATAAGCTCGGTTACAATGGGAAGTCCGGTTGCGGCCTTTGCCTCGCATAAGATGTCTAAACCTTTCAGTCCCATGCCCTGGAAAGAATAGGGACTTGTTCGGGGTTTGAATGCGCCTCCTCTGAGCATATTGGCGCCGGAGGCCTTTGCGGCCCGGGCAATTTCAAGAACCTGATCGACAGACTCTACGGAGCAGGGTCCGGCAATGAGGGCGAGATGCCCGCAGCCGACCGGAACGCCGGAGACATTAACGACAGAATCCTCCGGATGGAAAGCGCGGCTTGCCAGCTTATAGGGCTCCTGTACATGCATAACCTTTGTAACTGCAGGATCTACCTCGAAAAGCTTCATATCAATGCGGGTCGTATCCCCGATACATCCGATAATCGTCATTTCGGATCCCTCAATAATATGGGTGTCAAGCCCACGTGCCTTTACCATATCCTCTACACGGACAATATCCTGTTTGGTGGTACGCGGTTTCAATACGATAATCATAATTTCAACTCCTTGCTGTATGTGTGTCTATTGCCGCATTTATAGTACCGTTTGAGTGAGTTGTTTGTCAATGATTTCTCGAAATGTTCTAAAAACACTTTTTCTGTCTGCTATCTGGAGTTGACGCGGGTTTTTGTATTTGATAAAATAGATAAAGAAAAATAAGGGTTTATCAAGAAACAAAATTGTTTACGTAAAGTGAAAGTATGAGGGCGGCATATCATTTTTAGCGGGAGGAGAAATTATGGTTGAATTGACATTTGGAGAACAGGTTAAAATTGTTTTGAACCGTAAGGGAATGACAATTAAGGAACTTGCGGAGCTCATCGAGGAACGGACCGGTAAGAAGATGTCAAGACAGAATCTTACGCAGCGGTTGTCGAGAGACAATTTTCAAGAGCATGATATGCGCATGATTGCGGGAATTCTGGAGTGCCCTCTGTATCTGAGTATACTGGAGGATGAGGCTCCTGACACACAGATGCCCCGAAAGACAGTGAAAGCGGCGGAGACAATAGAGGAAAAAGTGCCGGTTCGCGAGAAAGGCATGTTTGCACGGGAAGAAGAGCGGGAACGGGATATTACGGTCGGAGAGCTTCTGGATATCCACAAGAGACTGGATGAGATTGAGGAGAGTGTGCAGGGGGCGGCGGCAGGTATGAACGGAGAACCCGTACAGTCTTCCTATACGGTTGAAGAGCTTCTGGCAGAGGTAGATGCTTTGGAATCAGAAACGCAGGAGAACAGCCGCACTTCTTTTCGGGAGGAAAAGCCCCGCAGCTGGAAATCATATTTGCAGATAAATAAAAGGGAAGAGGAAGCAGAGCCGGAGACTTATGAAAGCGAGGCCTATGACGGATACAGGGAAGCGTATGAAACGAGTGATGCAGAAATCTTCGGCTCTGATTATGAGGCAGACGAGGAGCTGTATATTGCGGGAGAAGCGGATTTTGACGAGGAGGAGGATACGGAGGCTGGAGACGTGAATCCGTATACGGGCAGAGAGTATAAGACGAACAGTGTACGGATGCATCCGGACCGGATAGGATACGTACAGGTATATGATCGGGCAGAGCATAAATGGACAGATATGACAGAATGGGCTTTTCTTGGCTATCAAGAAAGAAAAAAGGCTTTACTTGGAAAGGATTATGTTTCTCCAATCTATCTGGATTAAGTTAAGGAGCAGGAAAACAAATGAATTGGGAGCAGCTACTATCGACAAGAAGAAGCCGCGGAGCTTCAAACAGAAATCAATATACTGGAAATACTGATTTGCGGAGTGAGTTTGAAAAGGATTACCACCGGATTATCGGAAGCGCATCCTTTCGGAGGCTCCAGGACAAAACACAGGTATTTCCTCTTGATAAGAGCGATTTTGTCCGGACGAGGCTGACACATTCGCTGGAGGTGTCCTCATTTGCAAAATCTCTTGGGCAGAATATAGGAGAAAATATTCTTGCTTATGAAAAGGATAAAAATTTTACTCCGCGTATGAAAGAGGATATTTGCAGCATCCTGCAATGTGCGGGGCTGATTCATGATATTGGGAATCCGCCTTTCGGACATTTTGGCGAAACAGCTATAAGAGAGTGGTTCGAGAGAAAGCTGCCTGTGCTTACCTATCACGGAGAGACGTTAGACAAGGTGCTTACACCGCAGATGCGGGAGGATTTCTACCATTTTGAAGGAAATGCGCAGGCGTTAAGACTGGTGACAAAGCTGCATTTTCTTGTGGACGGGCATGGAATGAATCTGACCTATGCGCTTCTGAATACAATTGTAAAATATCCGGTGGCATCTACTCAGATTAATAAAAGTTCCGGCAATATTAAAGATAAAAAAATGGGATACTATTATGCGGATGCAGAGATTTTTGAGGAAATTCAGCGGGAGACCGGGACGAATGGCAGCAGGCATCCGCTCACTTATATTCTGGAGGCGGCGGACGATATTGCCTATAAGACGGCTGATATTGAGGATGCCTTTGTAAAAGGCTTCTTAACCTATCATCAATTGCTTGAGGAGCTTAAAGAGCTGGAGAATGCCGGAAGAGAGGACGGGCAGACCTTTAAGCCGGCCGATAAGCTTCAGGAGCTGTATTCCAGAGGAAAGAGCATGCAGGTGGAAAATCCGGAGGAGTATGCGGTTAAAAACTGGATTGTACGGGTGCAGGGCTTTTTAATTAACTGTGCGACATTTGGCTTTACCTCCAACTATACGGCAATTATGGAGGGAACATATAAGTATGATTTATTTTATCGGACATTTGCCGGCAGACTGATGAAGCTTCTGGGGAATATGGCATATCGGGAGGTGTTTACGTCGGAGGCTGTCTATCGTATGGAGGTCGCCGAGGCGGCTATGATAGATTTTCTTATGGACAGCTTTGTCGGTGCAATTATAAAATATGATGATGAGAGGGAGAGGCTTGAATCTACGCCTCTTCGGATGGTGTCATTTATATCGAGTAATTATAAAAAGGCATATCATTATCATGCAAAAGGGAAATCAGAGACAGAAAAGCTGTATCTGAGGCTTCTTCTGGTTACAGATTACGTCTGCGGAATGACGGACAGCTATGCAAAAAGATTGTATCAGGAATTAAAAGCGATTGTGTAATTTTTTTTAATGGGGCGGAATAGATTGTGATAAATAATATGATATTGGAAGTGAAGTTTTGAGAAGATTTATCCGCTATCTGTACGAGTATGAGCAGGGAAAAAGGATACGCAATGTAGGATTTGTAAATGTAGAGCAGGATGACATGGAAAGTACGCTCCATATTCACGGGAAAGGGCTTCGGCTGGCAGGAGGAGATGCGCTGGAGCTTTATCTGTTTTATGAAGAGGACGGCAGGCTGATCGGAATTTTGCAGGGTGAGATTGCCTATATGGGACCGTCGGTTAATTACCGGCTGAAATATACGGGAGAGGATACCGGAACACCGGAAAACTTTGAACGGATAAGAGGAATACTGCTGAAAAACAGAAGTAACCGGAAATTTGCCGCCGTGTGGGATGACGCTCCTGCTGATGTGGACAATATGCGGCTGTGGACGGAACAAAGGGGCGCAGAGCTGTCAGTGGATGCGGTTGACGAGGAGGACAGAGATGTACAGACCGACAGTGAGAATACCGGAAAAGAGCAGTCAGCTATGGAGGAGGAGAGAACTTCGGAAGAGGACTGGGAGGCCGGGAAGCAGGAGAGCGCTTCGGGCGGGGAACGATTAGCCGAAGCGCCGGAAAATATTCTGGATGAAGTAGAAGAGACAGATGCAGATGTCGAAGTGCAGCAGGAAGAACGGGGAGAGGACTGTCCGTGGAAGATTACAAAAATACAGCGCGCAGAGATATCGATGCTGCCCCGGTGCGAGTGGCGTCTTGCCAATAACCATTTCCTTCTGCATGGATATTATAATTACCGGCACTTGGTTCTCCTTGACGACGGAAAGGTTTTAAGGCTCGGAGTGCCGGGGATTTATCATGAAAAGGAGGCCAGAGCGGCGTCAGGTTTCGGATTTCCGGAGTTTATAAGTGCAGATAAGACAAGGCTTTCATTAAGCGCCGCAGAATGCAGCGAAGAGGAACGATTCGGATATTGGTGCCGACAGGTGAGAAAGCCGGTCAGATAAGGATAGCGGGGGAAAGTGATGCGAAGTACCGACGAAAAATACATGAAAGAAGCCATCAGACAGGCAAAAAAGGCATATGCAATTGGTGAGACGCCGATTGGCTGCGTGATTGTATATCAGGATAAAATTATTGGACGGGGATATAACCGCAGGACAATTGATAAAAATACGCTGGCCCATGCGGAGCTGATAGCGATAAGGAAAGCAGGCAGGAAAATGGGCGACTGGCGGCTTGAGGAATGCACGATGTATGTGACGCTGGAGCCCTGCCAGATGTGCGCCGGCGCGATTGTACAGTCTCGGATGACGAGAGTCGTGGTGGGATGCATGAACCCGAAAGCAGGATGCGCTGGTTCGGTATTGAATCTGCTGCAGATGGAGGAATTTAATCATCAGACAGAGCTTACGACGGGAGTTTTAGAAGAGGAGTGCAGTCAGATGATGAAAGCGTTTTTTAAAGAATTAAGAGAAAAAAAGAAAAAATAAGACCGGACGCGGTGGTCTGGTCATTTTTTCTTTTTTCGTGCGTTACGCTTCGAGCGAAAATTCATGAGCGTTACCTTGACAGTTAACTCAGCCCAGGCGCCCTTACGGCACCCGAAAGGTTCTACTTAGTGCTGCTTCGTTCCCGACCTGACACGGTTCATAGATTTTCGTCGCGTAAGACCCGAACATCAACGTCACTTATCAAGGGCAGCCTCACAAACATAAGCCCTCTGCGCAACATCACCCCTGCTATAGCGGATTGCAGGTACAAGGTACCGCTAACACCCCGGCTGCAC
>CAMNRH010000040.1 GCA_946552115.1 uncultured Lachnospiraceae bacterium | reverse complement strand
AAATGACCGCCAAAAAAATCATAAGAAATTTACACACTTTACTTGACAAAGCCCGAAAGAATGATTTCTCTGCTCCTCATTCTTTCGATTTTTATATACTTTGGTTAATCCTGATTTCTACGCCGTGCAATCTATTATAGCCGCAACCGGCGCTGATACTACCGCTACGCTTACTGCTTCGGCTCCTCCTGATCCCGCTGCTCCACCGGCAGAGGAAACCCCTGTCTCGGCCGACACTGCGGAAGACGGCAATGAATCTACATATTGCTCTGCTATTTGACGGAACTTTTCATCACTTAACGATGGTTTAGGCATCACATCATCCAAATGAGACGTCTGTGCCTGTTCCAATCCTTTTCTTGCTGTTTTTTTCCGCCTTAACTCCTCTGCAAGCTGTCTTGCAAGCTTCTCCTTAAGCTTCTTTTCCGCGGATTTTTGAAGCCGTGATAAATTCTCCTCCTTATGGAGCCTTGCAATTTTCAGATTTCCGCTTTGTATTACAGTTTTTATTTTTCTTACAATCGCCGCGGATTCTGCCGGATCCTTAACCTGTGCCTTTACTCTCTGTATCTCGCCATATTTCGAAGCAATAATTCCTCTGACTGATGATACATTCCTTGCATTCGCAAGACGCATCATATTTGTACTATGAGAATAATTATATGGAGAACTATAACCTTTCTTTTTTGCGTGTGTAGCATAAAAAGAAGTTGATTCCCGATCTCTCCAATATGTCGGATAAGCTTTCTCCTTATCCTTTTCCTTTGTTGCTGTCCACATAGATACCTGGCCATCTTCATTAAGAACAAGTCCCATACCTACCAAATCTTTATCCTTAAGAAGTGCTCCGGTCTGAGCAGTTTTCTGATAACTATTCAGGTGATTTAAAACATTTTCTACCTGCTTTCTTACTTCTTCATCCGTACTCATTTTTTCTAAAAGCTCCGGTGAAATTGTCACATGATTCATTCCTGTCATTTTAGAACCATATTGTGCAATCTGGCTTTTATTGTCAAAAGAAAAAAAACTGAAATTAATATGTTTATAATTCTCTCTGAGGTAATTCATCATAGAAGCCGCGCCTGACTGAACGGATTCATTATCATTTTTTACTTCTGTCTGGAAATTTGGCTGAGACAATTCTGCGGGTATCATGTTATTGTGAATCTTTTCACTTTTTACCTGCATAAAAATTCCTCTTTTCTGTCTTTTTACTATATATTATATCGACAGAATCAGGGAAACATATAACTATGCTTTTATATTCTCATAAATTGTTTTTTGAATTTGCTTTTTTACAATCTCTGCAATTTCATGTGTTTTCATATTTTTATACTCTTCGTAATAAACAGGTTTAAGAAAATGTACCTGAACTGTTACCGGACTAATAGTATTGGTATCAAATGGTTTAAAGGAATCAATCAATGCTACCGGTACAATCGGACATCTTGCTCTTGTAGCCGCTTTAAAGCTTCCTCCCTTAAAATCCTGTATCTCATTTCCATTCTTCGAACGTGTCCCTTCAGCAAATATAAGATAATTTCTTCCATTTTTAACTTCATTTGTTACATCAGAAATTACTTTCATTGCCTGTCTTACATCTTCGCGATCCAGAAGATATCCACGCATACATGCAATTACCTGTTTTAAAAATTGAATATCTTTTATTTCTTTTTTAGCGACAACTGAAAAAGGAACCGGACATGCTTCTACAATTGCCAGGACATCATACAGGCCCTGATGATTTGGAAAAAACATAAATCCATTCTCTTTCGGTATATTTTCCTGTCCGTGAATATCAATTGTAACATTTCCCCCTTTATTGGCACGGAGCACAATAAATTTTAACATTTTATAATGCTGTTCCTCTGTATATTTATCAACATGAGAAGCGTAGTAACACAATTTACACCACATAAACGGAACAAGAATAATATTTCGAAATACCATTAATAATATTCTTTTCATAATTATTTATTATCTTTCTCTAATTCTCGAATAATAATCTCTGCTGTTTTCTTAACTGTATCAGAAACAAATTTTGTACACTGTGCTTTTCTTTCCGGTGAGTTTTTCTCTTTTCCTCTCGTAAGAATACGGCAGCACGTAGCACCGCAGTTTTCCTTAAAATAGTCGTGAAGCTCGTTTGTAAGCTCAAAACACCGCCCGATTTTAGGATCCCCCGGGATCTTTCTTCCAAAAAAATATCCGATACACATTGTAGCTCCCGCTAACGCTCCGCAAATACATCCGCCACCTCCAAGTCCCCATGGAAATCCGGAGCTCATCGCAATGGCATCATCTGACATTTCTAATTCAAAATGCTTTCGGATTGCATAAATTACTGACTCCGAACATGCAAATCCCTGATTAAAAATTTCTACTGCATCCTTTTGCAGCTGTTCCATGTTAATATTTGTATTCATATTATTCCTCTTTTTCTCCATCTCTTACCTTAGCTATACTTGCAACTATATCTCCATCTTTCAAATTAATGAGTTTTACTCCTGACGTAATACGGCCAAGTATGGATATTCCGCTGCAAAGCATACGTATAATAATACCTTCTGTATTAATTATCATAATTTCATCATCTTCATCCACTGCCTTGATGCCTACTACGTTGCCTGTTTTTTCTGTTATTTTATAACATTTAACACCCTTTCCTCCTCTGTTTTGTGCAGTAAACTCATCAATTAGAGTACGTTTTCCCATTCCTCTTTCAGAAACAATTAACAGGTATTTTCCCTGTGTTACGAGCTGCATTCCAATCACTTCATCTCTGTCTGCAAGGTTGATCCCCCTTACTCCCATAGAGGTTCTTCCGGTTGCACGTACATCTCTTTCTTTAAATCTTATACACTGTCCGTATTTTGTAACCAATATAATTTCCTGTTCACTATCTGTGAATTTAACCTCTATCAGCTCGTCTTCTTCACGGAGCGTAATTGCGGCAAGTCCTATTTTACGGACATTCATATATTCTTTCAAAGGTGTTTTTTTAATCAGCCCGTTTCTTGTAGCCATGACCAGGTAAGCATCCTCACGATAATATTCAACTGGTATAATCGCCGTAATTTTTTCTTCCGGCATGAGCTGAAGAAGATTAATAATTGCCGTTCCTCTCGAAGTACGGCTTGCCTCCGGTATCTCATAGCCCTTTAGCCGATATACCCGTCCTTTATTCGTAAAGAACATAATATAATGATGAGTATTAGACATAAACAGCTCTTCTACGTAATCCTCTTCTAAGGTCTGCATTCCTTTGATACCTTTTCCGCCTCTGTTTTGCGCTTTGAAAGTATCATCAGACATACGCTTAATGTATCCAAGCTTTGTCATAGTAATTACAACGTCCTCTTTTGGAATTAAATCCTCCATAGAAATATCAAATTCGTCAAATCCAATAGATGTTCTTCTCTCATCACCATATTTGTCCCGGATTACAATAATTTCTTTTCTGATTACCCCAAGCAAAAGCTTACGGTCGCCGAGAATGGCTTCTAATTCATGAATGAATTTTATAAGCTCCTTATATTCCGCCTCCAGCTTTTCTCTTTCCAAACCTGTAAGAGCACGAAGACGCATATCTACAATAGCCTGAGACTGTGCATCGCTAAGCCCAAATCTTTCTATAAGCTCTGTTTTAGCTATCTGAACAGTCTGAGATCCTCTGATAATTTTTATTACTTCATCGATATTATCAAGAGCAATTAATAATCCCTCTAAAATATGTGCCCGTTCTTTTGCTTTATTTAATTCATATCTTGTCCTGCGGGTAACGACTTCTTCCTGATGAAGCAAATAATTTGACAGCATATCAAGAATATTCATCACTTTTGGCTCATTATTTACAAGGGCAAGCATAATGACGCCAAATGTATCCTGAAGCTGCGTATGCTTATATAACTGGTTTAAAATTACATTTGCATTTACATCTCTTCTTAATTCAATTACAATCCGCATGCCTTCACGACTTGACTGATCGCTCAAATCTGTAATTCCGTCGATTTTTTTATCCCTTACCATTTCGGCAATTTTTTCTATCAACCGCGCCTTATTTACCATATAAGGAAGTTCTGTAACAATAATACGGCTCTTTCCATTAGGCATCGTCTCAATATTTGTAATAGCGCGGACACGAATTTTTCCCCGTCCGGTACGATATGCTTCCTCAATTCCTCTTGTACCAAGTATCGTACCTCCTGTTGGAAAATCCGGTCCCTTTATAATTTCTAAAATTTCCTCAATTGTTGTTTCTTCTTTATCATCTATCTGATTGTCAATAATCTTTACAACCGCATTAATGACCTCTTTTAAATTATGAGGAGGAATATTTGTTGCCATACCGACTGCAATACCTGAAGTTCCATTTACCAGAAGATTTGGAAATCTGGCCGGAAGTACAACCGGTTCTTTTTCTGTCTCATCAAAATTTGGCATAAAATCAACGGTATTTTTATTGATATCTGCGGTAAGCTCCATAGAAATTTTACTAAGCCTTGCTTCTGTATACCTCATAGCGGCTGCACCGTCACCATCCACAGAGCCAAAATTTCCATGTCCGTCCACAAGGGGATATCTGGTAGACCACTCCTGAGCCATATTTACAAGAGCTCCATAAATGGAGCTGTCACCGTGAGGGTGATATTTACCCATCGTATCACCGACAATACGCGCGGACTTCCTATGAGGTTTGTCAGGGCCATTATTCAGTTCTATCATAGAATAAAGGATTCTTCTTTGTACCGGCTTCAGACCGTCTCTTACATCCGGAAGCGCACGGGACGCAATTACGCTCATCGCATAATCAATATAGGAATCTTCCATTGTCTTTTTTAAGTCTACTTCATGGACCTTATCAAATATATTGTCTTCCATCTTTTTCTCCTATATATCTAAATTCTTGACATATTTTGCATTCTCTTCAATAAATTCGCGTCTTGGCTCTACCTTATCTCCCATAAGTGTAGTAAAAGTAAGGTCAAGTTCCGAGGTTGTCTCTTCATCCATCGTCACTTTTAAAAGGATTCTGTGTTCCGGATCCATAGTTGTATCCCAAAGCTGTTCTGCATCCATTTCTCCGAGTCCCTTATACCGCTGAATTTTATTGTTTGTGTCACGGCCTACTTCCTTTAAAATATCATCTAACTCCTCATCGCTGTATGCATACCATATCTTTTTATTTTTTTCAAGCTTAAATAAAGGCGGCTGTGCCAAATATACATAACCCTGTTTAATAAGTTCCGGCATAAAACGATATAAAAATGTTAATAATAAAGTACTGATATGAGCACCGTCTACGTCGGCATCCGTCATAATAATAATTTTATGATAACGAAGCTTTGATATATCAAAATCCTCATGTATTCCTGTACCAAATGCGGTAATCATAGCTTTTATTTCTGCATTTCCATAAATTCTGTCTAATCTTGCCTTTTCGACATTTAATATCTTACCGCGAAGGGGAAGAATTGCCTGCGTTGCCCTGTCTCTTGCTGTTTTTGCCGATCCTCCTGCAGAATCACCCTCAACAATATAAATTTCACAATTTTCAGGATTTTTATCTGAACAATCTGCAAGCTTTCCCGGAAGTGACATTCCGTCAAGAGCAGATTTTCTTCTGGTGAGATCTCTTGCCTTTCTTGCTGCCTCACGGGCACGCTGTGCCATAACAGATTTTTCAATTGTCTGTTTTGCAACCTGCGGATTCTGTTCAAGAAATATTTCAAGCTGTGTACTTACAACATTATCTACAGCCCCTCTTGCCTCACTATTTCCAAGCTTTTGCTTTGTTTGTCCTTCAAACTGCGGATCCTCAATTTTTACACTTATAATAGCCGTAAGTCCTTCCCTTATATCCTCACCGGACAAATTAGGCTCATTATCTTTTAATAATTTATTCTTTCTCGCGTAATCATTAAAGGTTTTTGTAAGCGCATTTCGGAATCCTACTATATGAGTTCCTCCTTCCGGAGTTGTAATATTATTTACAAATCCATAAGAATTTTCATTGTAGGAATCATTATGCTGCATGGCAACCTCAACCGCTACATTATTTACATTTCCCTCACAATATATAATATTTTCATATAAAGGTGTCGTACTGCGGTTTAAATACTGAACAAATTCCTTAATACCCCCTTCATAATGAAATATTTTTTCTGTCGGATTTTCTTCCCTTTCGTCACGAAGTGTAATTTTAAGGCCTGCAGTTAGAAATGCCATTTCACGGAAACGCTGTTTTAATATTTTATAATCAAATATTGTTGTTTCAAATATTGTATCATCTGGAAGAAATGTTACCTTTGTTCCGGTTTTTCCCGATTCACATTCTCCAATAACAGATAATCTTTCAACAACCTTTCCGCGTTCATAACGCTGCTTATAAATCTTTCCTTCCTTGCAGATTTCGACCTCCAGCCAATTTGAGAGCGCATTTACAACAGAAGCACCTACCCCATGAAGTCCTCCGGATACCTTATATCCGCCGCCGCCGAACTTTCCTCCGGCATGCAGTACAGTAAATACTACTTCAACTGCCGGCAATCCTGCTTTATGATTAATACCTGTCGGAATTCCGCGTCCGTTATCTATCACAGTTATGGAGTTGTCTTTATTAATACTGACAAATATAGAATCACAGAATCCTGCTAATGCCTCATCCACAGAATTATCCACAATTTCATAAACAAGATGATGCAAACCTCTTGCCGATGTACTTCCTATATACATTCCCGGACGCTTTCTTACTGCTTCCAGGCCTTCTAATATTTGAATTTCATCTGCTCCATATTCATGCTGTACCCTTTCTGTGCTCATTATAATCCTCCTAATTTTCTTTTGCTACTTGTCCATTACAGACATGAAATACTTTGTTTATAGAAAAACGATGATTTACAAACTCATCTACACCTGTACATGTAATAAGCGTCTGTATATCATGAATACTATCTAATAAATAGTTTTGCCTGTATTTATCAAGTTCAGACAATACATCATCAAGTAACAGTATAGGCGTATCATTTATAATTTCTTTTACAAGCTCAATTTCCGCAAGCTTAAGAGAAAGAGCTGCCGTCCTTTGCTGTCCCTGGGAGCCGAAACGTCTGATATCCAGATTATTTGTCATAAAGCATATGTCGTCTCTATGAGGTCCTACAGATGTACTTTTTATTTTTATATCCTTTTCTCTGTTTTTTATAAGAGCCTGCTCTAAGCTTAAATTTCCGTTGCCCGGCTCATAGGTAATCACAATATTTTCCTTTCCTCCAGTTAATTTAAAATGTATATTAGAAATTATTTTATTTATTTTGCATATAAATTGTTTTCTTTTATTAATTATTTCATTTCCATATTTTATTAATTGTGAATCCCAAATATCTAATGTTTGAATAAGACTTTCCTGTTTTTCTGTATCCCTCAAATCTTTTAATAAATGATTTCTTTGATTTATAACGCGATTATAATTCGATAAATTATTTAGATATATCTTATCAAGCTGTGACAATTCAAGATCTATGAATCTTCTTCTTTCCGAAGGTCCGTTTTTTATTATATTCAAATCCTCCGGAGAAAAAAATACAATATTAATGATGCCAAATAATTCGCTTGCCTTGCGAATCGGAATTTTATTAATAGCAATTCCTTTTGGACTGCTTTTTTTTAAATGAAAATCTATCTGGTATGAAATATCTCCTTTTTCCACAACTACTTCAATATGAGACTCATTTTCCCCGAATTTTATTAAATCCTTATCCTTTGTCCCCCTGTGGGATTTCGTTGTTCCGGAAAGATAAATTGCCTCCAATATATTTGTTTTTCCCTGAGCGTTATTGCCGTAAAATATATTCGTTGAAGCATCAAAATAAAGCTGAAGCAGCTCATAATTTCTAAAATTCTTTATCTTTAAAGATTTAATTTTCAATTTTTACCTTTTCTCCATTAAATTCCGCTATATCTCCGGCATATAATTTTTTTCCACGGCGGGTATCTACCTTACCGTTTACGCTAACCAGACCATTTTGAATAACTTCTTTTGCTTCCACACCTGATTCTACAAAACCGGCTGCTTTAAGAACCTGACCTAACTTAATATATTCATTACGCAACTTTATAGTTTCCATATCGTTTTTTCCATTTCTTTAGACCATCGCATTAAAATTTACGGGGAGTATAAGATATATGTAGCTTTCTGAATCATCCTTTATAAAGCACGGCGCTTTGGCATTCATGAGATATAATGTTACTTCTTCATCGTCGATTACCCGCAGCGCATCGATTAAAAATTTTGGATTAAATCCTATAAGAATATCCTTTCCTTCTTTACTGATTGATATTTCTTCATTCATGGAGCCAATTTGTGATTTAATCTTAAGCTCCATAATTTCATCGCCTATATTAATTATAATAGGCTTTTTATCGCCTTCTTTTACCAGAAGGGTTGCCCTGTCAATACAATTTAAAAATTCCCTTTTATTTATCCTTAATTTTGTATCGTAATCCTTAGAAAGCATCTGGTCTATTTTGAAATACTCCCCTTCAAGCAATCTTGAAACAACAATTGTATTATCAAATTCAAATACGATATGATTATTTGTGTAAGATATATTTACCATACTTTCTGCTTCTCCGGATAATATTTTACTTACCTCCGTTAATGTCTTTCCCGGAACGATTAGTTTTTTATCCTCCGTATCATTCTTAAGTTCTACTTTTCGAATCGAAATACGGTGTCCGTCAAGAGAAGCAACTCTTAATATATTATCCTTTATTTCAAATAGCTCACCGGTCATTATTTTATTACTGTCATTATCCGCAATTGAAAATATTGTCTGCCTTATAATTTCTTTTAAAGTAAATTGAGAAGTTTCAATAGAACTTTCTTTTTCTACAATCGGAAGATAAGAAAATTCTTCTCCGGGCTTTCCTGCTATATCAAATTTTGATTTTTCGCAAACTATTGTTGTATAGTATGATTCGTCCGTATTTATAACAACATCATTTTCAGGAAGCTTCCTTACAATTTCCGAGAAAATCTTTGCATTGATTGCAATCATTCCTCTCTCTGCAATCTGCCCTTCTATTTCTGTTTGAATTCCAAGCTCCATATCGTTAGCTGTTAATTTAATGGTATCCATTGTTGCATCAATTAATATGCATTCCAGGATCGGCATTGTAGTTTTTGAAGGAACAGCTTTTGATACTATGTTTACACCTTTTGTAAGATTAGATTTGCTGCAAATTATTTTCATATGTTTAAAACTCCTTTCCTATCGTGAGATTATATATAAATATATATTTTATTTCCGTATTCTTCTTATTAGGGGGCGGTAAAAAGTGTAAAACCCTTTTAAAGCCCCTTTTATCAAAGATTTTATCTTTTAATAAGTCAGTGAATTATGATTTGAAAATATGTGAATATTATCTGGATAATTTTTTTTTTATTTTGTTGGTTTATCTGTAAAAAATGATTTATTCCTGACTTATACATGGGTTTTAACAGGGTTGTCCACATAATTATTCACATAATATTGTTATATAGGATTTATTTTCTTCTTTATAATACTGATGGTGTTTGCCAGTGTTTCGTCATTTTCTATTTCTGAGGCAATCTTTTCAGCACCATATTTGATGGTTGAGTGGTCTTTTCCGCCTAGAATAATTCCAATTGTTTTAAGAGCGGTATCAGTCATATCTCTCATTAAATACATACATATTTGTCTTGGAATAGAAATATCCTCACTTCTTTTTTTACTTTTTAAATCTGCGACAGTTACACCAAAATGGTCAGCTACAATATCTACAATAAATTCCGGCGTAACCTCTCTTTTATTTTCAGCTGATATGATATCTTTTAAAGCCTCCGATGCAAGAGATATATCTATCGGTCCATGATTATTATTTAATTTATATAGAGCAATCAGTTTATTGAGAGAGCCTTCCAATTCTCTTATATTTGATTTTATGTTTTTCGCAATATAATCAAGAACCTCATGTGATAAATTGTATTTTTCAAGATTGTCCAATTCAATTTTTTTCTGCAAAATGGCCATACGTGTTTCATAATCCGGAGAGGAAATATCTGCAATTAATCCCCATTCAAATCTTGTACGAAGTCTTGCTTCTAATGTTTCTATGTCCCGGGGAGGTTTGTCGCTGGATATGATTATTTGTTTTCCTGACGTATGAAGATGATTGAAAGTATGGAAAAATTCTTCTTGTGTGCTTTCTTTTCCTATGATGAATTGAATATCGTCAATTAAAAGTACGTCGTTATTTCTATATTTTTCACGAAATTTCATCATCGCCGATTCGTTGCCTTCTGTTCTTCCTGTCCTGAGAGCATTAATAAGTTCGTTTGTGAATGTTTCACTCGTAACGTATAAAACATTTTTTTTCGGATTATTTACTAATATAAAATGTGCGATTGAATGCATCAAATGTGTTTTACCAAGTCCTACGCCTCCGTAAAGGAATAGTGGGTTATAAACTTCTCCGGGAGATTCTGCTACAGCGAGAGAAGCTGCATGTGCAAAATTATTATTTCCTCCCACAACAAAAGTGTCAAAAGTATATTTTGGATTTAATCCGGCTTTTTCAGCTATAGATTTTGTCCTCTTCTTTTGACTTACTTCAATAGACATATTTTGTATTTCATGTAATCTGTCATCATCCTCTGAAATAAATGTTACTTCATATTCAATACCGGTTATTTCTGCAATGGATACTTTTAATGGAAGAAGATATTTCTTTTCCATATATTCTATACTTGCATTCATATTAACAAGAATGAATACCGTATCATTTAAAATGTCAAATACCTTTAATGGCTGTATCCATGTACTGAAAGATACGTTGGATAATTCATGTTCTATTCTGAGATGTTCAATAATTTCAGGCCACTTTTCCTCAACGATGTTCATTTTAGATAAACTCCTACTCTTTAACATTTATTCTTTTCTATTCTACATCAAAAATGAAATTTAAGCAATAAAAAGTGAATAAAATCATCGGTTTTGCTTGACGTAGAGCCATTTTTTTAATATAATCAAAAATGACGTCTTTTAGAAATAAAGTGGGAATAATCCCTTATAAAATATGAGGAGGTGGAAATTTATGAAAATGACATTCCAGCCAAAAAAGAGACAGAGATCTAAGGTTCATGGTTTTCGTGCAAGAATGAGTTCAGCAGGTGGAAGAAAGGTTCTTGCAAGCAGAAGAGCAAAAGGAAGAAAGAAATTATCAGCGTAGGCCGCATATATGTGGCCTTTTCTTCTCTGAAAATAGGAGAAAAAAATTATGAAATATTCCGAATCACTGAAAAAAAACAGAGATTTTCGAAGTGTTTATGAAAATGGATTTTCCTATGGGAATAAGTATCTGGTAATGTATATAAAGAAAAATGAAAAAAATATAAACCGGTTGGGAATATCTGTAAGTAAAAAGGTTGGTAACAGTGTTGTAAGACATAGATTAATTCGTTTAATTAGAGAAAGTTACAGACTACAAGAAGAAAGCTTTAAATGCGGATATGATATTGTTGTAATTGGAAGAGTAAGTGCGAAAGGAAAAGTATATAGAGAAATTGAAAGTGCACTTCTGCATTTGGGGCATCTTCATAAGATTATAGATAAAGATGAGGGATAGCGGATGATGAAAAAAATTCTTCTGGCTCTAATAAAATTTTATCGAAAATATTTATCTGGTTCAAAGGGATATTCTTCCTGCAAATATTATCCTACATGCTCGACTTATGCTCTTGAAGCTGTAGAAAAATATGGCGCCTTTAAGGGTGGAATGATGAGTGCCTGGAGAATACTTCGTTGTAATCCATTTTCAAAAGGAGGATATGATCCGGTTCCCTGAGAAAAGTAAGAAAAGAAAACTAATTTGAAAAACGGAGGAGACGTAAATGACAATGAGTTTAATATCTGCAGCAAATTGGCCGATTGTCGGGCAGATTTGCTGGGTATTAGGTAAGGTTATGAACTTTATCTATACAATGTTGGATAATATATTGACAACAGATACAGGCCTTGTTGGATGGTCAATTATTATTTATACAATACTGGTATATACATGTATGCTTCCAATGACAATTAATCAACAGAGAACGACAAAAATGCAGGCTGTAATTAATCCGGAAGTACAGGCTATTCAGAAAAAATATAAAAATAAAAAAGATCAGGCTTCTATGATGAAGCAGCAGGAGGAAATTCAACAGGTTTATGATAAATACGGAACATCTATGATGGGAGGATGTCTTCCGTTATTAATTCAGATGCCGTTTTTGTTTGCATTATATCCTGTTATTTATAATATTTCGGAATATGTGCCGCATATTACAGAAGAAGCAAATAAGTTTCTTACAATTCCTAATATGACAATTACACCGTCAGCGATGATTGGAGCAGTAAAGGATGGAAAGGATTTGGGATTCCCGGCGGCAGTGATTGTAATTACAGCTATTTTAATTCCTGTACTTTCCGGTGCTACACAGTATATAAGTATAAGGCTTTCACAAAATATTTCCGGAAATTCTCCGCAACCGGATAATCAGATGGCCGGAACTATGAAGACAATGAATGTTACGATGCCGTTATTTTCTGCTTTTATGGTATTTTCATTTCCGACAGGTATCGGTGTATATTGGATAGTAAGCGCAGTTGTTCGTTGTATTCAGCAAATTGTAATCAATAAATATCTTTCGAAAATGTCCGTAGAAGATCTGATTGAAAAGAATAAAGAAAAAGCGGCTAAAAAACGTAAGAAGCGGGGCGAGAGAGCTGAAAAAATAAATGAAATGGCTCAGATGAATACAAAAAGTATTAAATCTTCTGCGAACCGCAGTACTTCTTCTATGAGTGAAAAGGAAAGAGAAGAAAGAATAGCAAGAGCTTCACAAAATGTAAAAGAAGGAAGCCTTGCGGCAAAAGCAAATATGGTAAAAAAATTTAATGAAAATAAATAAGGGGGCATTATAGGTATGGATTACATTACAGTATCAGCAAAGACATTAGACGATGCTATTACGGAAGCATTGATTCAGCTGGGTGTAACAAGTGATCGTCTGGATTATGTAGTGATTGAGAAAGGAAGTGCGGGATTTTTAGGAATTGGTATGAAACAGGCTGTTATAAAAGCACGTATAAAGGAAGAGGAAAAAGCTGAGCCTGTTGAACAGAAAGAGGAAGCTGTTATAAAAGAAGTACCAAAAAAAGAAATAAAGAAAGAAATAAAGAAAGAGATTAAAAAAGAGATTAAGAAAGAAACAAGAAAAGAAATAAAGATTGAAAAGATTGAGGAAGAAACAATTAAAGCCTGCGAAAAATTCATTGTTGATGTATTAAAAGCTATGCATATGGAAAATGTAAAGGTTACGTCAGAGGTTGATGAGGAAGGCGCTCTTTCTATTAATATGGAAGGAGATAATATGGGAATTTTAATTGGAAAAAGAGGACAAACTCTGGATTCTCTCCAGTATCTTACCAATCGTGTGGCCAATAAGATGCAGGAAGGATATGTTCGTATAAAACTTGATACAGAGGATTATAGAAGAAGAAGGAAAGAAACTCTTGAAAATTTGGCTAAGAATATTGCAAGTAAGGTAAAAAGAACAAGAAGAACTGTATCATTAGAACCGATGAATCCATATGAAAGAAGAATTATTCATTCGGCGTTGCAATCTGATCCGGCTGTGTCTACACATAGTGAGGGTGAAGAACCATATAGGAGAGTTGTAGTAACATTGGTACGTAACAGATAAAAGAATAAAGAGGCAGGGGTTTTATCCCCTGCTTTTTTTGAAAGGAGTTTGAAATGAATCAAAATTCAACTACAATTGCAGCAATATCTACTGCCGTAAGTACTTCCGGAATAGGAATTGTACGGATGAGTGGTAAAAACGCCATTTTTATCGCTGATAAAATATATAAGGGAAAACATAACAAGACTCTTTCCAATCAAAAATCACATACAATTCATTATGGATATATTGTTGATAATGGGTATATTATAGACGAAGTATTAATTATGCTTATGAAAGCTCCTCATACATTTACCGGTGAGGATACAATAGAAATTAACTGTCATGGTGGAATATATGTTGTGAAACGTATCCTTGACATTCTTATTAAAAATGGAGCCAGGCCGGCTGAACCGGGTGAATTTACAAAAAGGGCATTTTTAAACGGACGTCTTGATCTTTCACAGGCCGAGGCAGTTGGAGACTTAATATCTTCTCAAAATGAATATGCATTAAAAAGCTCTGTCAGTCAATTAAAAGGAAATATAAAAAATAAAATAAATGAAATCAGAAAAAAAATTATTTATCATACGGCATTTATAGAATCTGCTCTTGATGATCCGGAACATATTAATGTAGACGGATATGGTAAAAATTTAAAGAAAGAAATAGAAAAATTACTGGAGGATTTATATCAACTTTTATCAACATGTGACGATGGAAGAATTATAAAGGAAGGAATTCGTACTGTAATTACCGGTAAACCAAATGCGGGAAAGTCTTCTCTCCTTAATAGTCTTCTGGGAGAAGAACGTGCAATTGTTACAGATATTGCCGGTACAACAAGAGATGTTTTAGAAGAGCATATTAATATTCAGGGAATTTCTTTAAATATTATTGATACTGCGGGAATCAGAGATACGGAGGATATTATAGAAAAAATTGGCGTTGATAAAACAAAAAGTTATATAGAATCTGCAGATTTAATTATTTATATGGTAGATGCATCTACTCCTTTGGATTATAATGATGAAAATATATTTAAAATGATACGGGAAAAGAAATCAATTATATTGTTAAATAAGTCAGATTTAGATATGATAGTAAAAAAAGAAGATATAGAAAAAAAATATTATGAATTATTTCCTGCAAAAAAAGAAAAAAATAATTTATTTGATGTACCTGTTATAGAAATTTCTATGAAAACAAGTGATGGAATTGATGAAATACAAAAGACTTTAAGAAAAATGTTTTATGACGGAAAACTTTCATTTAATGATGAAATATATATTACTAATGTCAGACATAAGAATGCACTTCAAAATGCATATGAATCATTAAAAAGAGTGAATGAAAGTATTGACGCAGGTATGCCGGAAGATTTTTATTCTATAGATTTAATTGACGCATATGAGTCACTCGGAAGTATTACGGGAGAAACGATAGGAGAGGATTTGGTAAATGAAATATTCAGCAAATTCTGTATGGGAAAGTAAGGAACAGTATGATGTTGTAGTAATCGGAGCCGGGCATGCCGGCTGTGAAGCAGCTCTTGCCGCTGCCAGACTGGGTTTTCGGACCATCATTTTTACAGTAAGTGTAGATAGCATTGCCTTAATGCCTTGTAATCCTAATATAGGAGGAAGTTCAAAAGGACATCTTGTGAGAGAAGTGGATGCGCTTGGCGGAGAGATGGGAAAGGTAATTGACAGGACCTTTATACAATCAAAAATGTTAAATAAATCAAAGGGGCCTGCGGTACATTCCCTGAGGGCTCAGGCCGATAAAGCACGATATAGCAGCACTATGCGCCAGGTATTGGAAAATCAGGAAAATCTCGAGATAAAACAGGCAGAGGTAGTTAATATTTTAACTGAAAATAATCGTGTTTCAGGCATACAAATACTATCTGGGGGTATTTATTATGCGAAAGCCGTCATATTATGTACTGGAACATATCTAAAAGCAAGATGTATCTATGGTGATGTAAGTACTTATACTGGTCCAAACGGTCTCCAGGCGGCAAATTATTTAACGGATTCTCTGAAAGAGCTTGGAATCAAAATGTATCGTTTTAAAACAGGAACTCCTGCAAGAATTGATAAAAGGTCGGTAGATTTCAGTAAAATGGAAGTACAATTTGGAGATGAACATGTTATTCCATTTTCTTTTACGACTAACCCTGACGACGTACAGATTAATCAGGTTTCCTGCTGGCTCACTTATACAAATAAGAAAACACATGATATTATAAAAGCAAATCTTAATCGTTCTCCGTTATTTTCTGGTATGATAGAAGGGACAGGTCCCCGTTATTGTCCATCTATAGAAGATAAGGTAGTAAAGTTTGCAGATAAAGAAAGACATCAGGTATTTATAGAGCCGGAAGGAATTGACACAAATGAAATGTATATTGGCGGAATGTCAAGTTCACTTCCTGAGGATGTTCAATATGCGATGTATAGAACAGTTCCTGGGCTTGAAAATGTAAAAATTGTCAGAAATGCATATGCAATCGAGTATGATTGTATAGATGCAAGACAGTTAAAGCCAACTTTGGAATTTCGAAATATTGATGGATTATTTAGCGGAGGTCAGTTTAATGGAAGTTCAGGATATGAGGAGGCGGCCGCTCAAGGATTAATTGCCGGCATTAATGCTGCAAGAAAGCTTCAGGGAAAGGAATGTATTGTGTTAGATCGTTCAGAGGCTTATATAGGCGTATTGATTGACGACCTTGTTACAAAAGAGAGTCATGAACCTTATCGTATGATGACCTCAAGAGCAGAATACCGTCTTTTGCTTCGCCAGGATAACGCTGACCAACGTTTAACAAAAATCGGATATGAGATAGGATTAATTTCTGAAGAGCGCTATCAAAATTTAATCTTAAAAGAAAAATTAATTGACGAAGAAATAAAGCGTGTTTCAAATACTTATGTTGGAACAAATGAACAGGTACAGATACTTCTTGAAAAATATGGCAGTGCGTTATTATCTTCAGGTACGTCTCTTGCAGAATTGATTAAAAGACCGGAGTTGTCTTATGATATTTTGTCATTGATAGATAATAAAAGACCTGAATTTCCAAAGAATATTTCTGATGAAATTTCGGAACAGGTAAATATATCAATTAAATATGAAGGATATATTAAAAGACAACAGAAACAGGTAGAGCAATTTAAAAAAATGGAAAAAAAGAAGATCCCTGATAATTTTGATTATGATAATGTAAAAAGTCTTCGGATAGAGGCAATTCAAAAGTTAAAGGAATATCGTCCGGTATCTATAGGACAGGCCTCCAGAATATCTGGAGTATCTCCTGCAGATATTTCAGTACTTTTAGTATATTTAAGCGGAATATCAGGTTAATAATAAAAGGAAATGGATATGGAAAATTATTTGAAAAATATAATAAAAGCTTCTAATATAGCTTTGAATGAAAAACAGGTAGAACAATTTTATAGATATTATGAGCTTTTAATAGAATGGAATAAAAAAATAAATTTGACTGCAATAACAGAATGTAAAGAAGTTGCAGAAAAACATTTTATAGATAGCTTATCAATTGATAGAATTATAAATATGCCTAATATAAAAAAGGTAATAGATGTAGGAACTGGCGCAGGTTTTCCTGGAATTCCGCTAAAAATAGCATATCCTCATTTGAAAATAACACTTTTAGATTCATTAAATAAGAGAATCAAATTCTTATATAAAGTAATTAGTGAGCTTGGATTAGAAGATATAGAAGCTATACATGGAAGAGCAGAGGATGTAGCAAGAAAAGAAGAGTATCGTGAAAAATATGATATTTGTGTATCTCGTGCAGTTGCTAATTTATCTACTTTATCAGAATATTGTTTGCCATTTGTGAAAGTCGGAGGGAGTTTTATATCATATAAGACAGAAAAGGCAGATGAAGAAATAGAAAAAGCAAGAAATGCGGTGTTCATGTTAGGCGGAAGAGTTGAAAAAATAGAAAAATTTCAACTATCTGGAACAGATATAGGAAGAATGTTAGTGAAAATAAAAAAAGAAAAAAAGACGGAAAAAAAATATCCCAGAAAAGCAGGAGTGCCTGCGAAAGAGCCATTGTAATTTTGGCTCTTTTTATGATTCACGTGAAACATTTTTATAAATAATTGTATGGTGAATATTATTTTTTTAATATATAATAAGTTTGGCTTGATTTAAAAATATAATTTTAGAATTAGTTATTTTAAAATCAATATAAATATAAGATGTTTCACGTGAAACATCTTATATTTATATTGATTTTAAAAATATATTTATGTTATCTAATGATTATAATAGAAAACATACTTTCAACCATTTATTTTTTCTAATGTACAATCATTCTCTTAACTATATAATCTCCAACAGATTGAATCTTTATATGCTTTATTATGTATAAAGGTTTTGATAATATTAATTTAAACTTTCATTGAAAATATCATCAGATAAATATAATTATTCACAGAAATGTTTCACGTGAAACAATAAATGCATATAAACACATGAATATCTAAAATAAAACAAAAAAATTACGAAAAACTATGTCTCACTCAAAATATTTATGTTATACTATCCTTATTGAAATAGAAAGGTGATTGATCATGGGAAGAATTATAGCTATAGCAAATCAAAAAGGCGGTGTAGGAAAAACTACTACAGCCATTAATCTTTCTTCATGTTTAGCAGAAAAGGGTAAAAGAGTTCTTTCTGTAGATATGGATCCTCAAGGTAATTTAACCAGCGGTTTAGGAATGGAAAAAGGTTCTGTCGATAAAACAATATATGATTTGATTATTGGAGAAGCCAGTGTGGATGAGGTTATTGTTAAAAATGAAATTGATAATCTCGAAATCATTCCTACAAGTATTGATTTATCTGCAGCCGAGATTGAACTTATTGACATTGAGGATAAGGAATTTATATTAAAAAATGCGATAGAAAAAGTAAAGGATAATTATGATTTTATTATTATTGATTGTCCGCCATCTTTGAGCATGCTTACAATTAATGCTATGACAACTGCTGATTCAGTTTTAGTTCCAATTCAATGTGAATATTATGCTTTGGAAGGATTAAGTCAACTAATACATACAGTTCAGCTTGTTAAGGATAGGCTAAATACAAAACTTGAAATAGAAGGCGTTGTCTTTACAATGTATGATGCAAGAACTAATCTTTCTCTTCAAGTTGTAGAAAATGTTAAAGATAACCTTGAACAAAATATTTATAAAACAATCATACCAAGAAATATTCGATTGGCAGAGGCTCCAAGTTATGGAATGCCTATTAATTTATATGATTCAAAATCTGCCGGTGCAGAAAGCTATAGAAATTTAGCAGAAGAGGTTATTAACAGAAAATAATTAATAAGGAGAATAATATGGCGGTTAAAAAAAAGGGGTTGGGTAAAGGCCTTGATAGTTTGATACCTGATAATAAGCAAACGAGAGTAGCAAAGTTTGATGATTCAGATACAAATGAAGAATCAAAATCTGGGGCACAAATGATGAAAATAAATGATGTAGAACCGAATAGAGAACAGCCCCGTAAAAAGTTTGAAGAGGATGCATTATTAGAGTTATCTGATTCTATTAAGCAATTTGGAATTATCCAGCCATTGATTGTACAAAAAAGAAAAGACTATTATGAAATTATTGCAGGAGAGAGGCGTTGGCGTGCGGCAAAAATGGCCGGTCTGAAAGAAGTACCTGTTATTGTAAAAGAATATACAGAGCAGGAAATAGTAGAAATAAGTCTCATTGAAAATATTCAAAGAGAAAATTTAAATCCAATAGAAGAAGCTATGGCTTTTAAAAAACTGTTACAGGAATTTAATCTTAAACAGGATGAGGTGGCAGAAAGAGTTTCAAAAAGCAGAACGGCAGTTACAAATTCTATGCGTCTTTTAAAACTGGATGACAGAGTACAACAGATGATTGTAGATGATATGATTTCTACAGGACATGCAAGAGCTCTTCTTGCTATTGATGAAAAGGAACAGCAATTCGAACTTGCTAATCGTGTATTTGATGAAAAACTAAGTGTGCGGGAAACAGAGAAGCTTGTCAAGGATTTGAAAAATCCAAAAACAAAAAAAGAAAAGAAAAAAATAGAACATGAATTTATCTACGATGATTTAGCAAATAAAATGAAAGAGGCAATGGGAACAAAAGTTAGTATATCTTCAAAAGGTAATGGAAAAGGTAAAATTGAGATAGAATATTATTCAGATATAGAATTAGAACGTTTGTTCGATATGATAATGAGTATTGGGAAGGATGATTAAGGATATATGGAAAGTAGAATCTTAAATGCACTTGGGATAGATGTAGCTTATATATTTGCATTCATGTTTGTTATGCTCGTTATATTATTTATTTTGTATGTGAATGTAAATGTAAAGTATAATCGGTTAAAAAGTAATTATCAAACGTTTATGCGTGGAAAAGACGGCAAAACTTTAGAAGGAACAATGAAAGATGGTTTTGCCGATGTAGAGGCTGTTCTTAAATTTACAAAGCAAAACAGACAGGATATTAAAGAAATCAATAAAATACTTTCTTCTACCTATCATAAATTTGGTATTGTAAAATATGATGCATTTAATGAAATGGGAGGAAAATTAAGTTTTTCACTTGCAATGTTAAATGGAAATGACAGCGGCTGGGTTATTAACGCGATGCATAGCAGAGAAGGCTGTTACACATATGTAAAAGAAATTGTTAAGGGAGAAAGTTTTGTCGAACTTGCTGAAGAAGAAGCAGAAGCTCTTGATAAAGCAATGTTTGAAAATGCATATGGATTAGACAGTGATGAAATTATAGAAAAATAGGAGGGATAAAAATGCTGGACATTAAATTTGTAAGAATGAATCCGGAAATTGTAAAGGAAAATATAAAGAAGAAATTTCAGGATGACAAGCTTCCGATGGTAGATGAAGTAATTGAATTGGATCAGAGGAACAGGGATATTAAACAGGAGGTAGAGGCTTTACGTGCGCAAAAAAATAAAATATCCAAACAAATAGGCGCATGTATGGCACAGGGAAAAAGAGAAGAAGCTGAAGAATTAAAGCATCATGTTCAGGAAAATGCAGACAGAATAGAGCAATTATCTACAGAGGAAAAAGAGGTTGAAGCAAAAATAAAAAAGATAATGATGACAATTCCGAATATTATTGATGATTCTGTGCCGATTGGAAAGGACGACAGCGAAAATGTGGAGATAGAAAAATTCGGAGAGCCTGTAGTTCCTGAGTACGATATTCCATATCATACGGAAATAATGGAAAGCTTTAATGGGATTGATCTTGAAAGTGCCGGAAAGGTAGCTGGAAATGGTTTTTATTATCTTATGGGAGATATTGCAAGACTTCATTCCGCAGTTATATCGTATGCCCGTGATTTTATGATTGACAGAGGATTTACCTATTGTGTACCTCCTTTTATGATTCGGAGTAATGTTGTTACCGGTGTTATGAGTTTTGCGGAAATGGATGCAATGATGTACAAAATTGAAGGGGAGGATTTATACCTTATTGGGACAAGCGAACATTCTATGATTGGAAAATTCATAGATACAATGCTGACAGAGGATCAGCTTCCGCAGACGCTTACAAGCTATTCTCCATGTTTTCGTAAAGAGAAAGGCTCACACGGTATTGAAGAAAGAGGAGTATATCGTATACATCAATTTGAAAAACAGGAAATGATTGTAGTATGTAAACCAGAAGAAAGTAAAAAGTGGTACGATGTATTATGGAAAAATACGGTAGATTTATTCCGTTCTCTTGATATTCCTGTACGTACTTTAGAATGCTGTTCCGGTGACCTTGCCGATTTGAAAGTAAAATCCTGTGATGTGGAAGCATGGTCTCCAAGACAGAAGAAATATTTTGAAGTTGGAAGCTGTTCCAATCTCGGAGATGCGCAGGCAAGAAGACTTGGAATACGTGTAAGAGGAGAAAATGGAAACAAATATTTTGCACATACACTCAATAATACAGTTGTTGCTCCGCCCAGAATGTTAATCGCATTTTTGGAAAACAATCTTCAGGAAGATGGTTCTGTAAAAATTCCGGAGGTTCTTCGTTCGTATATGGGTGGAAAAACAGAGATTAAAAGGAATTAAAAAATGCATCAATATTTAAAATCCGTAGGGTTTGGCAATATTTCATCCAAGGATGAATTATATCAAATATTAGAAGAAGTAGAAAAAAATTTCACCTGCCATGAGTTGGTTTATATGGAAGAAAAAATGGATTTTTGTGAGTATCAAAAGGAATATGGCCCAGGAATAGGAATTTCCGTCTATGGGGATTTAAATATAGATGAATATTTCCGAAAGCAATATTATTCCCCTTTTTTCTTTGGGACAGGCATTACTTCATATGCTGATATTTTAATTGAAAAGCGAATGGATAAGGAAGCGTATGCAGGTATATGTGAAGATACAAAGGTAGGCATCAGTTTGATATTTCATTTACAAAATACATTGGAATATTTAAGAGAACGGCAGATAACACAGGATAAAGTAAAATACACTTCTGTTACACTATCTGGTTTGTGTAATACCGGAAAAATACTTCTTCCAATTAAAAAAGATAAGGTACAGGCAAAAAAGCAAAAAGAAGAAGTAAAAAATAGAATGATGCTTATGGATGCCGCAAAAAACGGTGATCCGGAAGCAATAGAAAGTCTTACCTTAGATGATATTGATACATATTCCGAAGTTTCAAGAAGATTGATAACGGAAGATGTATTCAGCATTGTAGATACCTATATTATGCCTTATGGCATAGAGTGTGACAGGTATTCTATTTTGGGAGAAATAAGGGAGCTTAATATAGTTAAAAATGAATATAGCAGTGAAGAAATCTATATTATGAAGCTGGAAGTAAATGAATTGACATTTGATATATGTGTGCCGATAAAAGAAATCACAGGAGAACCTGCAGTCGGCCGGAGATTTAAAGGAAATATATGGCTTCAGGGACGGGTAAACTTTTAGTTTGCCCGTTAATTTCTTTGAGTTTTTCAACAGTTGTCGTAATTTGACCTTTTTTGCAAGAAAAAAGACAATATAAGACTAATATACCCTGCCGCAAGGGCGGCAAAGAAATTCAGGCTGCGGATAAACTACAGCGGTATTACGTGCAAATCTTCCAGTTCAAACTGCTGTTTCCTGAATTTGATCTTTTATTGAAAATTCACAGAGTTGTACAGAGATAAACAGCTTATTTTGCGCTGGACGCTCTTACCGCTTTTATTTTTTTAAATCCATGCAGTAAGTCTCTTTATATTTTAACGCCACATCCATGATGTTACAGATTTTTTCATTATAGATGACATTCCAGCTCTTTTTGGCATGAATGATAAAACGCTCCTCATGCTCTGGAAAATAGTGGTAATAGTCATTGATATCAAATCCGTGGTCGAGGGTGCGGACGCATTTCGGGATGAAATTTTACTTTAAATTCAAAGTTTAATTTCTTATTGATTTTTTTAGTACGAAGTGTTAGAATGAAAAAGCATGAGATGATATATAATTATCACTACAGCTCAGTTGGATAGAGCGGTTGCCTCCTAAGAAAGTGTTAAAACACTCGCCTGAGAGGACAAGGGAAAAGGTAACAAGTAAAAATAAATATAGATTTAGTAACTGTCGCTATAGCTCAGCTGGATAGAGCGACCGCCTCCTAAGAAAGTGTTAAAACACTCGCCTAAGAGGAAAAGGAAAAAGGTAACAAGTAAAACTAAATATAGATTTTGTAACTGTCGCTATAGCTCA
>CAMNRH010000039.1 GCA_946552115.1 uncultured Lachnospiraceae bacterium | reverse complement strand
GGGGTGCATTTAGGGGTGCATCGTTGAATTGTATCAATTTCGTTGTACCGATGAATCCCTGTCCTTGCGGAAATTATCCTGATTTGGAAAAATGCAGCTGCTCGGAGAGTCAGATCAGGCAGTATCTTGGAAGAATCAGTCAGCCTTTTTTGGACCGTATGGATATCTGTATAGAAGCTCCGAAAATCCAATACGAGGCGTTGAGCAGGAAAGAAAGACCGGAATCATCGGAGACTATCCGCAGGCGGGTATGCCGGGCAAGGACAGTACAGAACCGGAGATATAAAGGGACAGGAATTTTGTCAAACGCCATGCTTGGCGTAGGAGAGGTGGAACGGTACTGCGCCCTTGACGGGGAGGGGGAGCTTCTGATGAAGCGGGCGTTTACTTCTCTTGGACTTACCGCGCGCACATATCACAAGATTTTAAAGGTGGCCAGAACAATTGCGGATCTTGACGGTGAAGCGGATATCCGGCTGTCCCATCTTAAGGAGGCAGTCGGATACCGGACCATTGATAAAAAATATTGGGGGAGGTGAGAGATATGGTGTATGAATATTGGCTGGCGGGGATAAGAGGGCTTTCAGACGGAAAGAAAAGAAGAGTGAGAGAGTATTTTGGGAATGGGAGAGAGATTTTCTATATAGAAGAAAAATGTTTCAATGGATTGGATTTTTTGACGGAATATGAGACAGAAATACTGAAAAACGCAAAAAAGGATAAAAAGCTGGAGGAAAAGTATCGGGATATGGAAAAGCGTGGGATTCGGTTCTTTCCGCATTTCGACAAAAATTATCCGGAAAAGCTTGGAAAAATTAAGGATTTTCCTTATGCGCTTTATGTAAGGGGAGAGCTTCCCGACGGGAAAAAGAAAGCGGCGGCAATTGTAGGAGCAAGAAAATGTACTCCTTACGGTGAGGCGCTGGCATTGGAATACGGGCAGGAGCTTGCAGGGGCAGGAATTGATATTATCAGCGGTATGGCGAAAGGAATTGACGGAGCGGGACAGAGAGGGGCGTTAAACGCCGGGGGAAGTACCTATTCGGTGCTTGGCTGCGGCGCGGATATTTGCTACCCGAGAGAGCATATCGGGCTTTATATGGATATTGAAAGGGCGGGGGGAATTTTGTCGGAGCAATGCCCGGGCGAGCCTCCGCTTCCCTTTTACTTTCCCCGCCGGAACCGGATAATCAGCGCGTTGTCAGATGTAATTATTATTATTGAGGCAAAAGAAAGAAGCGGTTCTCTTATTACGGCCGATTTAGGGCTTGAGCAGGGGAAAGATATTTATGCGCTTCCCGGGCCGGTGACCAGTCCCTTAAGCCGGGGATGCCACCGCCTGATTGCGCAGGGTGCGGGCATTCTTTTGTCGCCCCGGGAGCTTTTAGAGGAATTAAATATTCAAATTGTCAAAATGAGTGAAAATAATAACAAAGATAAAAAAGTGCTTGAAACTATCGAAAATATGGTGTATAGTTGCCTTGATTTGTTCCCGAAAGGTATTGATGAGCTTGCAGCATGTACTGGAATTTGCCCCCGGGAGCTTCTGCAGATACTGACGACATTGGAAATTGACGGACTGATTAAAGAGGTATCGAAGAATTATTATGTAAAAGTGAGGAAATAGTGATATGGCACGCTATCTTGTAATCGTTGAGTCACCGGCAAAGGTGAAGACAATTAAAAAATTTCTGGGAAGTAATTATGTAGTGACCGCGTCAAACGGACATGTGAGAGATTTGCCCAAAAGCCAGATTGGGATTGACGTGGAACATGATTATGAGCCGAAGTATATTACAATTCGGGGCAAGGGAGAAATCCTGGCAAATCTCAGAAAAGAAGTGAAGCGTGCGGATAAAATATATCTTGCAACAGATCCGGACCGCGAGGGAGAGGCGATTTCATGGCATTTAAGCCAGGCGCTTAAGCTTGAGGACAAAAAGGTATATCGAATCAGTTTTAATGAAATTACGAAAAATGCCGTCAAGGCGTCTTTAAAAAATGCAAGAGAGATTGATATGGATTTGGTAGACGCGCAGCAGGCCCGCCGGATTTTAGACCGCATTGTCGGCTACCGTATCAGTCCGCTTTTATGGGCAAAGGTAAAGCGGGGGTTAAGCGCAGGCCGCGTTCAGTCAGTGGCGCTCCGTATTATCGCAGACCGCGAGGAGGAGATTAACGCATTTATCCCGGAGGAATATTGGAGCTTAGGCGTAAGCTTAAAGGCGCCGGGCGAGAAAAAGCTTTTAGGCGCAAAATTTTATGGGACGGAGAATAAAAAAATTACTATCGGCTCGAAGGATGAGATGGACAATATTTTAAAAGAGCTGGAGGGAGAAAGCTTTTCCGTTGTTGACATTAAAAAGGGAGAACGTTTTAAGAAAGCTCCGATAGTGTTTACTACCAGTACTTTGCAGCAGGAGGCC
This sequence comes from uncultured Lachnospiraceae bacterium, assembly GCA_946552115.1. Taxonomy (GTDB): domain Bacteria; phylum Bacillota; class Clostridia; order Lachnospirales; family Lachnospiraceae; genus CAPEBR01. The sequence continues at coordinate 21,184 of CAMNRH010000039.1, read as the reverse complement.
TCTAAGGCACTTAATTTTGCGACCTCAAAAACTATGCGTATTGCGCAGCAGCTCTATGAGGGTATTGATATTAAGGGAAACGGAACCGTCGGTGTGATTACGTATCTGCGTACAGATTCGACGCGGGTATCCGACGAGGCGGAAAATAGCGTAAGGCAGTTCGTGAAAGAGCAGTATGGCGGGCAGTATGCAGCGGCAGGAGTGAGCAGAAAAAGCGGGAGCGGTAAGATACAGGATGCCCATGAGGCAATTCGGCCGACGGATGTAAACCGCACGCCTGCTATGCTTAAGGATTCCCTGTCGAGAGACCAGTTCCGTCTGTATCAGTTAATATGGAAGCGTTTTGTCGCCAGCCGGATGCAGCCGGCAAAATACGAGACGACGTCGGTAAAGATTGCAGCGGGAAAATATCGTTTTACGGCCGCCACATCGAAAGTGGTATTTGAGGGTTTTCGTTTAGTATATACGGAGGCGGAGGAAGAAAAGGAAGAAAGAGGAGTTTCGCTTAAAAGCCTTGAAAAGGGCGTGAGCCTTTCCGTGGGAGAATTTGAGCCAGGGCAGCATTTTACGCAGCCGCCGGCGCACTATACGGAAGCAGCTCTTGTAAAAACATTGGAGGAGCTTGGAATCGGGCGGCCGAGTACGTATGCGCCTACGATTTCGACTATTATTGCCAGAAGATATGTGGCAAAGGAAAATAAGAATTTATATATGACGGAGCTTGGCGAGGTGGTGAATCACATTATGAAGCAGTCCTTTCCAAGTATTGTGGATGTGAATTTTACCGCCAATATGGAAAGCCTTCTTGACGGTGTCGCGGATGGGAAAGTGAAGTGGAGGACAATTATTGAGAATTTTTACCCGGATCTTGAAGAGGCAGTAGAGACGGCGCAAAAGGAGCTGGAAAATGTTAAGATTGAGGATGAGGTAAGCGACGAGATTTGTGAAGAATGCGGACGCAACATGGTTATTAAATATGGTCCTCATGGAAGATTCCTTGCATGTCCGGGCTTTCCGGAGTGCCGCAACACGAAGCCGTATCTGGAAAAGACAGGAGTAAAATGTCCGGTCTGCGGAAAAGAAGTGGTTGTGAGAAAAACAAAGAAAGGCAGACGCTATTTTGGCTGTGAGAACAACCCGGACTGTGAATTTATGTCATGGCAGAAGCCGTCAGAGAAAAAATGTCCGAAATGTGGCAATTATATGGTAGAAAAGGGAAATAAGCTACTTTGCAGTGATGAAAAATGTGGTTATACAGAGAAAATTGAAAAAAATGGAAGATAATCTCGAAATTCATTGAATATTAATGAATTGTATGATAATATACAGTTAAAAATGGAGGATTGCTGATGAGCGTACAATTGTTAGACAAAACGAGAAAGATCAACAAGTTGCTGCACAACAACAATTCGAGTAAAGTAGTGTTCAACGACATTTGTGAAGTTCTGACAGAGATTTTGGACTCGAATGTACTAGTAGTGAGCAGAAAAGGAAAAGTGCTTGGAAAGAGCAAATGTGAAAGAGTACCATTTATTGAGGAACTAATTGTAAATGAGGTTGGAAAGCATATTGACGATATGTTGAATGAGAGGCTTCTCAGTATTCTTTCCACGAAAGAAAATGTAAATCTGCAGACTCTTGGATTTTCAGAGGAAGAGGTAAATGGTTACCAGGCAATTATTACTCCGATTGACATTGCGGGAGAGCGCCTGGGAACTCTGTTCATTTACAAGAAAGAGCAGATGTATGAAATTGACGATATTATTTTAAGTGAGTACGGAACGACGGTAGTCGGGCTTGAGATGCTGCGCTCTGTTAATGAAGAGAGTGCGGAGGAGAGCCGGAAAGAGCATATCGTCCGCTCTGCCGTAAGTACTCTTTCCTATTCAGAATTGGAGGCTATCATTCATATTTTTGAAGAGTTGGATGGTACGGAGGGAATTTTGGTCGCCAGCAAGATTGCAGACAGGGTCGGCATTACACGTTCTGTCATTGTAAATGCGCTCCGGAAATTTGAAAGCGCCGGTGTGATAGAGTCCCGTTCGTCAGGAATGAAAGGGACCTATATCAAGGTTGTAAATGATTATGTGTTTACAGAGCTTGAGCGCATTAAATTAGAGCGATGCAAGAATTAATGTATGTACTTAAAGGAGAGATACTATGTTTGGGGAATGTTCCGCTGACCTTCGGATGGTGAGAATAATTGTGAAAGACGGTTTTTTTGACGATCTTTCCTATCATTGTAAAATTATCCGGTATAATGAGGAAGAAGAGAGCATATACTTATTAACAGGAAAAGTGGATCTCCCGACATTTTCACTGGACGGAATTTATGAATGTACAATTCATTCAGAGGACGGACCGCTTATCTGTACCGGTACGATTCAGGAAAGGTATTGGAGTAAAGTCGGGAGGGTAATTGTATTCCGGGTGGAAAATGGATTTTATAAAAATAATCTAAACTAAATAAAAGTGTGTTGACAAAACATAAAGAGAGTGCTATTTTATATCTAGAAGTTTTTAGCACTCTCTTTTTACGAGTGCTAACAAAATAAATTCAGAAAAGTTAAGGAGGAAGCATAATGAAATTAGTACCATTAGGAGACAGAGTTGTATTGAAACAGTTAGTAGCTGAAGAGACTACAAAATCCGGAATCGTAATTCCAGGACAGTCAAAGGAGAAACCGCAGCAGGCGGAGGTTCTGGCGGTAGGACCGGGCGGAACAGTAGACGGAAAAGAGGTTAAGATGAATATTTCGGTGGGACAGACGGTTATCTTTTCCAAATATTCAGGAACGACCGTAGAGGTTGACGAAGAAGAGTATATTATTGTAAAGCAGGATGATATTCTTGCAGTTGTTGAGTAAGATATAAAATTAAAGAAAAGTTCAGGAGGCGTATGAATTATGGCAAAAGAAATTAAGTATGGTGCAGAGGCGAGAGCCGCACTGGAATCAGGAGTAAATCAGCTGGCGGATACAGTCAGGGTAACACTTGGACCTAAGGGGCGCAATGTTGTTCTGGATAAATCCTTTGGCGCACCGCTTATTACAAATGACGGTGTTACAATTGCGAAGGAGATTGAACTTGAAGATGCCTTTGAAAATATGGGAGCGCAGCTGATTAAAGAGGTTGCATCCAAGACAAATGACGTAGCCGGCGACGGTACAACGACAGCTACCGTTCTTGCACAGGCAATGGTGCATGAGGGAATCAAGAATCTTGCCGCAGGTGCAAATCCGATTATTTTAAGAAAGGGTATGAAGAAAGCGACGGATATGGCAGTGGAAGCCATTGAGAAGATGTCCAGCAAGATTAACGGAAAAGACCAGATTGCAAAGGTTGCCGCTATTTCCGCAGGCGACGAAAGTGTCGGCGAGATGGTGGCAGACGCGATGGAAAAGGTTTCCGGCGACGGCGTTATTACAATTGAAGAATCGAAGACAATGAAGACAGAGCTTGACCTTGTAGAAGGCATGCAGTTTGACCGCGGATATGTTTCTGCATATATGGCAACAGATATGGACAAGATGGAAGCAAATCTTGAGGATCCGTATATTCTGATTACAGATAAGAAGCTTTCCAATATTCAGGATATTCTTCCAATCTTAGAGCAGATTGTACAGTCCGGCGCAAGACTTCTGATTATTGCAGAGGATGTTGAGGGAGAGGCGCTTACAACATTAATTGTCAATAAATTAAGAGGAACCTTTAATGTAGTAGCTGTTAAGGCTCCGGGATATGGCGACAGAAGAAAAGAAATGTTAAAGGATATCGCAATCCTTACCGGCGGACAGGTCATTTCCGAGGAGCTTGGATTAGATTTGAAAGAGACAACGATGGAACAGCTGGGCCGTGCAAAATCCGTAAAGGTTCAGAAAGAAAATACGGTGATTGTAGACGGACTTGGCGACAAGGATGAGATTTCCGCGCGTGTTGCTCAGATTAAGGCTCAGATTGAAGAGACAACATCTGATTTTGACAGAGAAAAGCTTCAGGAGAGACTTGCAAAACTTGCAGGAGGCGTAGCGGTTATCCGTGTAGGCGCTGCAACGGAGACTGAGATGAAAGAAGCAAAGCTCCGTATGGAGGATGCGCTTGCTGCTACAAGAGCGGCAGTAGAGGAAGGAATTGTAGCAGGCGGCGGTTCTGCTTATATCCATGCGGCAAAAGAGGTTGCAAAGCTTGCGGACAGCCTTGAGGGAGACGAAAAGACAGGTGCAGGCGTTGTATTGAAAGCATTGGAGTCTCCGCTTTTCCACATTGCGGCAAATGCAGGCCTTGAGGGATCCGTAATTATCAGCAAGGTAGCCGAGGCAGATGCCGGAATCGGATTTGACGCCCTCACAGAGGAATATGTGGATATGGTGCAGAATGGAATTCTGGATCCTGCAAAGGTTACAAGAAGCGCGCTGCAGAATGCGACAAGCGTTGCTTCCACACTCCTTACAACAGAATCTGTTGTAGCAAATATTAAAGAGGAAACTCCGGCAATGCCGGCCGGTGGCGGCGGAATGGGCATGATGTAATTTTGACGGCCATTTTTTGAAAACAGGACGCAGGTCAGGGAAAGGATCGACAGTGCCCGCACAGCGGGCGCGGTCAGTCCCTTTCCTGACCTGCTGTTTTATTCCCGAATAAAATTATAAGGTGCTTTTTACGCGCATATGTGATACAATAATAGCATTAAAAGTTTGATACCAGGGAGGATAAAAGAGATGAGTGATTTTTATACCGAGCAGCTTGTAAAAAAGCAGGCGACGATGAAAGATGTGTTTATTAAGGCTTTTCTCGTAGCGTTGGCGATTGTATCAGTGTTCGTTGTGCTTATGTTTCCGGTGGCGATTATTGTTCCGGTTGTCGTCATTACGGTTGTTGTTTTTCTGATTCGGAGACTGAATGTAGAATATGAGTATTTGTATGTGAATGGAGATTTGGATATTGATAAGATTATGAACAGGGCGAAGAGGAAGCGGGTATTTTCTACGAATATCAGCAGTATGGAGCTTCTGGCGCCGGAGGGTGCAGACGCGTTGAATCAGTTCAGAAATGCAAAGGTTCTTGATTTCAGCTCCGGTATGGCAGATGCAAAGCGTTATGTTTTTGTTGTGGCGGAAAACGGACAGATTACTAAAATGATATTCGAGCCGAATGAGGAGATTGTTGAGGGTATCTTTTTAATGGCGCCGCGAAAGGTAGTGAAATAAATTACGGGAAAAATCCGGAGATAAAATTCGAAAAGTTATTGACAAGCATGGAGTATATTTTGTATCATAGCATTTAATATACGAAAAGAGAGGGATAAAAAGCATGGGAAAGATTATAGGAGAGGGTATTACATTTGATGACGTTCTTTTGGTGCCTGCTTACTCGGAAGTCATTCCGAATCAAGTGGATTTGTCCACGTATCTGACGAAGAGTATTAAACTGAATATACCGATGATGAGTGCGGGTATGGATACGGTAACAGAGCATCGTATGGCAATTGCGATGGCACGTCAGGGAGGGATCGGTATTATTCATAAGAACATGTCGATTGACCAGCAGGCAGAAGAAGTAGATAAGGTAAAGCGTTCGGAGAACGGCGTCATTACGGATCCTTTCTATCTTTCGCCTGAAAATACACTGGCGGATGCCAATGATTTGATGGGGAAATTCCGTATATCCGGAGTTCCCGTTACGGAAAACGGAAAACTTGTCGGTATCATTACAAATCGTGATTTGAAATTTGAAGAGGATTTCACAAAGAAGATTAAAGAGTCTATGACCTCGGAAGGCCTGGTTACTGCCAAAGAGGGCATCACATTGGAGGAAGCCAAGATGATTCTTGCCAAAGCAAGAAAAGAAAAGCTTCCAATCGTAGATAAAGATTTCAACTTAAAAGGACTTATTACAATTAAAGATATTGAAAAGCAGATTAAGTACCCGCTGTCAGCAAAGGATTCCCAGGGACGGCTTCTTTGCGGAGCTGCAATCGGTATTACTGCCAATTGTCTGGAGAGGGCACGGGCGCTTGTTGACGCGAAAGTGGATGTCGTAGTGATGGATTCCGCTCACGGACATTCGGAGAATGTTATCCGTACGGTTGATATGATAAAGAACAAATTCCCTGACCTTCAGGTGATTGCAGGTAATGTGGCGACGGGGGCGGGAGCAGAGGCACTCATTAAAGCAGGCGTTGATGCCGTTAAAGTAGGAATCGGACCAGGCTCTATCTGTACGACCCGTGTTGTGGCAGGAATTGGCGTACCGCAGATTACGGCGGTTATGAATTGCTATGAGACGGCTTCTCAATACGGTATTCCGATTATTGCAGACGGCGGTATTAAGTATTCGGGAGATATGACAAAGGCAATTGCGGCGGGCGCCAATGTATGTATGATGGGAAGTATATTTGCAGGATGTGATGAAAGCCCGGGAACCTTTGAGCTATATCAGGGAAGAAAATACAAGGTCTACCGGGGCATGGGTTCGATTGCAGCGATGGAGAACGGAAGCAAGGACAGATACTTCCAGAGTGACGCCAAGAAGCTGGTGCCGGAAGGAGTAGAAGGACGGGTTGCATATAAAGGAAGTGTGGAGGATACCGTATTCCAGCTGATGGGCGGTTTGCGTTCGGGTATGGGATATTGCGGAACACCGAGCATTGAAGAGTTAAAGAAGAACGGGCAGTTTGTTAAGATATCGTCGGCATCGCTTAAGGAGAGCCATCCGCATGATATTCATATTACAAAAGAGGCCCCGAATTACAGTGTTGATGAATAAGAAATTCTTCAGAAATTCCTAAGCAGCTTTTCATAGTTTTATTCGGAAAATGTGTTAGAATAAGTATATAGAAGGATAAGATGATGGAGAGTACAGATGAAGAAAAAGGGAAGCGGCAAAAAAATATCTGACGTACAGAGAAAAAGGCAGGTCCGGCGAAATATCCGTCTGGGCCTGATTTTATTGGCGGTTTTGACGGTTATTCTGGGTATATTAAAAGCAGTAAAGCCCGGATGGTTCACACAGGAATATTTTGAGCTGAACGGTGCGGGGATTGATGCTTCAAAGCCGGAGATTGATGTACAGCTTCTTACGGTGAATGAATATTCAAGACCGGGGACCGAGACAGAGAAAATTCGAGGCATTGTAGTTCATTATACGGCAAATCCGGGTTCGACCGCGATGGATAACCGAAATTATTTTGAAAGCTTAAAGGATACTCATGCGACGGAGGTCAGCAGCAATTTTGTCATTGGAATTGAAGGTGAGATTGTCCAGTGTGTGCCTACATGGGAGGTGGCATATGCGTCGAATTCGCGTAATATAGACACTGTATCTATAGAATGCTGCCATCCGGACGAGAGCGGAGTTTTTACCAATGAAACTTACCGCTCGATGGTGCAGCTGTGCGCATGGCTCTGTCTTAAGTTCGATTTAGATGAAAAGGATGTTATCCGCCATTATGACGTGACAGGGAAGAATTGTCCGAAATATTTTGTGGAGGACGAGGAGGCATGGGAGAGATTCCGTGCCGATATTAAGGCAGCGATAAAAAAATCAAAATAGAGGACAAAGGAGAGAACGATGGCGCTTGATTATAATATTGTGCTGATTGGTTTTATGGGTGCAGGGAAGTCTGCCGTATCATCGTATCTCAGGAAAAATTATGGTATGGACAGGATAGAGACGGACCAGATTATTGCTAAGAGAGAGCAGATGACCATTTCGGAAATCTTTGAAAGGTACGGAGAGGAATATTTCCGTGAAAAGGAAACGGCTCTTCTTACGGAGCTTCAAAATAGAAAAAATGCGGTTATTTCCTGCGGAGGAGGAGCAGCGTTAAGAGAAAAAAATGTGGCGGAGATGAAAAAAAACGGACGGGTTGTGCTTCTTACCGCAGCACCGGAAACAATTTATGAGCGTGTGAAGAACAGCAGTAACAGACCGCTTCTTGCAGGAAGAAAAAGTGTGGAAGGCATTAAGGAGCTTATGGAGGCGCGGCGGAAAAAATATGAGGCGGCGGCGGATATTATTATAAAGACGGATAATAAAAAGATTTCCGAAGTGTGTGAGGAGCTGATGAGATATGTTTAATACGTTTTATCCGGATGCATATGTGGCGTCCGCCTATATGATTAATTTTGAAAAATTATATGACAGGGGATACCGGGGAATTATTTTCGATATTGACAATACGCTCGTTATGCACGGAGCTCCGGCAGATGAGCGTGCGGTTCGCCTGTTTGAGGGACTTAGACGGACAGGATTTGATACCTGCCTGATTTCGAACAATCAGGAGCCGCGTGTGAAGCCTTTTGCGGACAGTGTAAAAAGCAGGTATGTTTCAAATGCCCATAAGCCTTCTGTGAAAAATTATAAGAAAGCGATGGAGCTTATGGGTACAGATGAAGAGACGACGCTGTTTGTCGGAGACCAGCTGTTTACAGATGTCTGGGGGGCAAAACGAACGGGCATAAAAAGTATTTTAGTAAAACCTGTTTATCCGAAAGAAGAGATACAGATTGTATTAAAGCGTTATCTGGAAAAAATTGTTCTCTATTTTTATAAAAGAGAAAAAGATAAGGAGACGTTTTTATGAAGTCGGTTCAGGTAAGAAATATTAAGATTGGGGAGGGTATCCCTAAAATTTGTGCGCCGCTCGTAGGAATTACTAACGAGGAAATTATAGCTGAGGCAAAGAAACTTGCAGCCTTGCCGGTTGACGTGGCAGAGTGGCGTGCCGACTGGTTTGAAGACGGCTGTGATATCCGGAAAGTGACGGATGTGCTTGGTGAACTTAGAACGGCTCTTAAGGATATTCCGCTTCTTTTTACATTTCGGACCAGGAGAGAGGGCGGAGAAAAAGAGCTGGATGCGAAAGATTATACGGAGCTTAATAAAAAGATTTGCGTTTCAGGCTATGTTGATTTGATGGACGTAGAATTTTTTACCGGGGAGAGCGCGGTGAAAGAGATGATTGAAGAAGCGCATAAATGTGATGTGAAAGTAATTTCCTCCAGTCATGATTTTGATAAGACGCCCGGGAAAGAGGAGCTTGTGGACAGGCTTCGCAGGATGCAGAGCCTGGGTGCGGATATTTTAAAGCTTGCGGTTATGCCGCGGTGTGAAAGAGATGTGCTTGTGCTCCTTGCGGCGACGGAGGAGATGAAAAGGAAATATGCAAACCGTCCGCTGGTAACTATGTCGATGTCGGGAACTGGTGTAATCAGCCGCCTTTGCGGCGAGATATTTGGCTCTGCGATGACCTTTGGAGCGGCGGGGAAGCTTTCGGCACCGGGACAGATAGGAGCGGAGGATTTGAGCACGGTTTTAAAGCTTCTGCACAGGAGCCTGTAAAAACGGAAAGAAAATGTGTGATTATGAAAAATTTAGTTGAAAATACTTCTGTTTTATTATAGAATGAAAAAAGTGAAGGAATGTATTAAGCGCTGTCCGGGCGCGTCTAAGGAGGATTTATATAATGGCAGATGCTTATATCGAAAAGGGTACAACGTACGAGATTGATGGGAAAGTATATGAATGTCTGGAATTTTTGCATGTAAAGCCGGGAAAGGGTTCTGCATTTGTTCGTACTAAGCTTAAGGATGTAATTAACGGCGGTGTGGTTGAGAGAACATTTAATCCGTCTAAGGATGTTTTAAAGAAAGCATTTATTGAAAGAAAAGAAGTACAGTATCTTTATAATGACGGCGATTTATATTACTTTATGGATATGGAATCTTTTGAACAGACACCGGTAGGGAAAGACGATGTGGGCGATTCTCTCAAGTTTGTAAAGGAAAATGAGATGGTTACGATGAAATCCTATCAGGGCAAGGTGTTCTCAATCGAGCCTCCGTTTACGGTGGAGCTTGAGATTACGGAGTCTGAGCCAGGAGTGAAAGGCAATACGGCAACAGGAGCGACAAAGCCTGCTATCGTTGAGACAGGGGCTCAGGTTATGGTTCCCCTCTTTGTAGAACAGGGTGAGAAGATTAAGATTGATACCCGTTCCGGGGAATATTTATCCAGAGCATAAATTTAAGAAAAACATAAGATGAAAAGGTCTTGCATTTTTTGCGGGGCCTTTTTATAATGCATATACCATAATATTCGAATATAAAAATAGCGCTGCCTGCGGAAAGGGAAATTATGACATACGATGAGTTTGTGCAGGCAGTAGAGGAAAAAATGAAGAAGGAGATGACGGGAAACGTTCGTGTGAGTGTTTACACGGCACAGAAATATAACGGAACTCTGCGAAAAGGGCTTCTGTTCCGTGAGCATGAGAACAATGTTTCTCCCACGATTTATCTGGAGGAATATTACAGGCAGTATCGGTGCGGGAAGCCGGTTGAGCTTGCGGTACGGGAAATAGCGGAGCTTTACAGGGAGATTCGTTTTCAGGAACCGTGGGAGGATGAATTGCTCCGGAACTATGCTAATCTTAAGGAAAAGATTGTGTATCGGCTCATTCACAGGGAAAAAAATAAGGTGATATTGAATGAGATGCCGTATATTCCCTATCTGGATCTTGCAATTGTGTTTTATGTGCTTTTGGAGGCCGGTCCCTACGGGACGGCTGCGATGCCGGTAAAAACGGAGCATCTGCGTCTCTGGCGTGTTACGGCACAGCAGGTATATGAGCAGGCATGTGAGAATACGGAGCGTCTTCTTCCGTATGAGTTTCGGACGATGTGCTCAGTAATCGCGGAGCTTACCGATATGAATGATACAGGAGAGGATGATGTGCTTTATGTACTGAGTAATCATCTGAGAAGCTTTGGTGCGGCGGCATTGCTTTATCAGGGACGGCTTGAGGAGGTTGGAGAATATCTGGGGGAGGATTACTATGTACTTCCGAGCAGCGTTCATGAGGTGATCGTTATTCGGAAAAGCGCGGCCTCCGGAAAAGAATTTTTAAGCGGGGTTGTGAAAGAGATTAACGAGACACAGGTAGAAAGGGAAGAGGTATTATCAAACCGGGCTTATTATTATGACAGGGCGCGTAAAAGACTTAACATGTAAATAGGCGGAAAGTAGAGGAAATGTTTGATTTGTCGTCATCATTTCCTTTACTTTATCCGGAAAATATGTTAATATTACAAATGGCAAATTTATATTATAGCTATGCACCCGTAGCTCAGGGGATAGAGCACCGCCCTCCGGAGGCGGGAGCGGCGGTTCGAATCCGCCCGGGTGTGTACCTGAAAAAAAGTACTTATTGTGCGGAGGTAAACTATGAAAAGAAGGTGGCTTATCCCGCTGATGCTTATAGGAGTAATCGGCATTTTGGGATTTGGTCTTACCGGAGGAGGAGCACAGAAAGTACAGAAGATGAATCATGAAGCGGTAAGAGCAGAGAATCCCGGATGTGAGGTGGAGGCTCTGAATCCCCTCCGCGAGGAAAAATATTCGGGAATTGTGTCGGCTGTACAGGAGCATTACAGGCAGCTTGACAGTGACAGAGCTTTTATTAAAGCCTACGATAATATCCGGGTATATACGAAACTGGGGAAATATACGGGCTCATATATTGTTTTTGTGAAATATGAGATGGAGATAAAAGATATCTATACAAAGGTGCCGGGGCTTGGGACATTATATGCCGAAAAAGATGGGACAAGCGGTAAGTATGAGATAAAAAATGATTCAAAAGACACAGAATTTAAGGAATATATGGCGTTAATCGGTTCTCATGAGGATGTAAAAAAGCTTCTTGATGAGACAAACGAGGAATATGAGAAAGCTGTAAATTCGGATGCACTTCTCAGGGAAGCACTTATGGATCTTAAGAATGCGTATGAGAATCAGACCGGCATGAGATGAAGAATACATGCAGAAAAACAGGACCAGACCTTAGAACAGGGCTGGTCTTTTTAAAGGGCAAAAGAGGTGTGCAGAAAGTATGACTGGTTACAAAGCGGTGTTTAAGAGGGCATTTCCGTATACGATACCGGTACTTACCGGCTATCTGTTTATCGGAATTGCGTTTGGCGTGATGTATGCGGAAAAAGGTTATTCCTGTTGGTGGGCAGTTTTGATGAGCCTTGTTGTATATGCTGGTTCGGGACAGTATCTGGCGGTGAATTTTTTTGTGCCGGGTATTTCTTTTTTACAGATTATTTTTATGACGCTGATGGTGAATGTCCGTCATATATTTTATGGAGTTTCTCTTCTTGAGCGGTTTAATCGGATAGGAAAGAAGCGGTGGTATATGATTTTCGCATTGACGGATGAGACATATTCCCTTCTGTGTACGACAAAGGTTCCAGGGGATGTGGATGCGGAGAAGTTTCTTTTTGCCATTTCGCTGCTTGACCAGTCCTACTGGGTTCTCGGTTCTTTTATCGGCGCACTTGCGGGAACGGTAATTCCGTTTAATTCGGAGGGAATAGATTTTGCCATGACGTCGCTGTTTGTTGTCATATTTGTGGAGCAGTGGATGGAAAGAAAAAATCGGATTCCGGAGCTTTTCGGTGTGGGCGTATCCCTGATATGTCTTTTGATTTTCGGCGCTGGAAGTTTTGTACTTCCAGCGATGCTTGGAATTATCTGTATTCTTTTTGCCGGAAGGGCAAGACTGGAAGAGAGGGGGGAGGAAACATGCCGGTAAATGCTGTTACGTCTCTTTTTATTATTTTTTCGGTAGCGGCCACAACCTTTGTCACGAGAGTGCTTCCCTTTCTTATTTTTCCGAAAGGGAAAGAGATACCAAAAACGGTTCAGTATTTGGGCAGAGTTCTTACCCCTGCAGTCATAGGGATGCTGGTGGTTTATTGCCTCAGGAATGTCAGCCTTATCGAAGGCTCGCATGGGATACCGGAATTATGTGCAGTTTTTGTTACGGCGGGCCTCCATGTGTGGAAGCGTAACAATCTGTTAAGTATCGGGGCCGGCACCGTACTGTATATGTTTTTAATTCAGGTTGTATTTTAGGTTTGATTTAAAGATTTCGACAAGAATTTATCACAATTTGAACACAATTTAGCAGTACACTAGCTTACATAGAAATGATAATGAAAGGGGAAATATTTATGGAAAACCAATATACTTATTATACACCGGAACAAAATTATGGGGACGGCGGACAGAAACCGAAGAAACAGCGTAAGGTGCCGAAGTGGATAAAAATTGTCTGTGCGGCGTTGGCATTCGGACTTATTGCAGGCGGAGCCTTTGAGGCGGGAAGCTATGCGGTAGGAAAGATTTTAGGAGTGTCAAAGGAAAGCGCTTCCGCAGAAAATAAGAAAGATAAGCAAATAGACGGGGCAAAGCTTAATATATCCTCTGGCGGGGATATTTCCACAGACGTGACAAAAATTGCTCAAAATGCAATGCCGTCAGTTGTGTCTATTACAAATATCAGTATCGAGCAGGTACAGAGCTTCTTTGGAAGAGTGTATGAGCAGGAGATTCCGAGCGCGGGTTCGGGAATCATTATCGGGCAGAACGATGAGGAGCTTTTGATACTTACAAATAACCATGTAGTGGAAAACAGTAATACATTAACCGTTTCCTTTATTGACGAGGAAAGTGTGGAGGCGGCTATTAAGGGGACGGATTCTTCCAGGGATCTTGCCGTTGTCTCGGTGAAGCTTAAGGATATTAAGGATTCTACGATGGATCAGATTGCAGTGGCTACATTGGGTGATTCCACGGCGCTTAAGGTGGGCGAGCCGGCAATCGCGATTGGAAACGCGCTGGGTTATGGACAGTCGGTGACAAGCGGAATCGTGTCGGCGACACAGAGAGTACTGGAGGGCTTTGACAGCGAATTGATTCAGACAGATGCGGCGATTAATCCCGGAAACAGCGGAGGCGCGCTTCTGAATGCGAAAGGTGAGGTTATTGGAATCAATACGATGAAAGCCTCCTCAGGCGGAATGGATGTGGGCGTAGAGGGTATGGGCTATGCAATCCCGATTTCAGATGCCAGCGACGTAATTGCGAATTTGATGAACCGCGAGACAAGGACGAAGGTGCCGGAGGGCCAGCAGGGCTATCTGGGTATTCAGGGGACAGACGTAAGTTCAGATGTATCTGAGATGTACAATATGCCGACAGGCGTCTACATTTCCGAGGTTATCAGAAACGGCGCGGCAGATAAGGCGGGGATATCAAAGAGCTCAATTATCACGGCGCTTGGCGGGATTAATGTCGACGGTATGGAAGCTCTCAAGGAGCAGCTTCAGTATTACCGTCCGGGTGAATCGGTAGAGGTGACGGTAAAGATTCCGGAAAAGAACGGAGAATATAAAGAAGAAACAATAGAAGTTGTACTTGGAACTAACTCATAATAGTGCTATAATAATAGCCGTAGGAGAATGCGGATATAAATACGGCAGATAAAAATGAATTATGAGGAGGAATAAAGTACAAATGAAATGTCCAATATGCGGCGAAACACTGCGGCCGGGAAAAAAAGATCCAAACTATCTTCTGTGCTATAGCTGCAAGAAGAAATTCAAGGCTCCGCAGAAAAAAACTTCCGGTGAGAGTAAGGAGCAGAAATATTCCAATATTCCGCCAAAGGCGGTCCGTGACAAGCGGGAACGGGAAATGAAAAAGGCATATGACGATTTGCTGGCGGTTGAGGATAATAAATCCAAAAAGAAAAAGGCAAAGAAGCGTGTGGAGCCGGAAGAGGATCTTTATGATGACGATTATGACGACGAGGGTGTGTCAATGGTACCGATTATCGTACTTGGCATTGCGATTATAGTGGCGGTCGCGGTGATTGCGTACATGTTGTTGAAAAAATAAAAACTTGCAAAAAATGATTTGCCGGGCGGAGAATGAAGTTCTCCGCCCGATGTATTTTGTAAATTAAACGTACATGTAAGTATGCTGCCGTTGCTTTACGGAAATAAATCTTAATAATATTTCATGATTTCTGCCGGAAATCTTAATAATATATTACTGCAATATACAGAAATACTTCATCACAGTTTTGTAAAATGATAAAAAAGTGAAAGATGAGGTAAAAGAAAGTATATGGAATTCAGGAAAAAAACAATTGCGGTGTTTTTCGGCGGATGCTCTACGGAATATGAGGTGTCACTAAAATCAGCTTTTTCGGTTATTAAAAGTATTGATACGGAAAAATATCAATTGGTTTTAATCGGAATTGAAAGGCGTACGGGAAAGTGGCTCTGGTATCGGGGAGAGCTTGAAAAAATAAGAGATAACTGCTGGTATCAGGAAATGTGCACGCCGGTTTTTCCGTCAATGGATAAGAAGCTTCACGGCTTTCATTATATGAAAGAGGGAAGCCTGTGCATACAGTCTTTAGATGCAGCTTTTCCGATTCTTCATGGAAAGAACGGCGAGGATGGGACGGTTCAGGGTATACTGGAGCTGATGGGAGTTCCGGTGATAGGATGTGATTTGTTGTGCTCGGCGCTTTGTATGAATAAGGAAATGGCGCACCGCGTCGTTGCGGCAGCAGGTATCAGGACGGCGAAAGCAGAAATATTGAGAACCGGAAATACGGAGGAAGAAGTACGAACGGCGGCACATAGGATTGGATACCCTCTTTTTGTAAAGCCGGTCCGCGCCGGTTCCTCCTTTGGTATTGCAAAGGTGTTTTCGGAAAGAGAGCTTCCGGGCGCCGTAGAGGAAGCGTTCCGCCATGATTCGATTGTGATTTTAGAGGAAGAGATAAAGGGCTTTGAGGTTGGATGTGCAATTCTCGGAACAGAGGAGCTTTTAACAGGGGAGGTGGATGAGATTGAATTGTCTCAGGGTTTTTTCAATTATACAGAAAAATATACATTGAAAACATCCGGTATTCATGTACCGGCTCGTATTTCAGCTGAAAAAGCGGAGGAAATTAAGAAGACAGCCATTAAAATTTACCGCCTGTTGGGATGCTCTTTTTTTGCGAGAGTGGACATGTTTCTTTCGCCGGCAGGTGAAATATATTTTAATGAAGTAAATACAATTCCCGGATTTACCGCTCACAGCCGTTATCCGAATATGCTGAAAGCGGCAGGGCTGTCCTTTGATGAGATAATAGAAAAAATTCTTGGCGTGAAGCCGTTATAGATTTTCAGAGGGAGGGAATGGTATGCGTCAGACAGGGCGGGCATGGATAGAGCTGGATTTTGATAATTTAGGAAATAATGTAAGGCAGCTTCAGCGGATTTTGCCGGCGGGCTGTAAGCTGATGCCGGCTGTGAAAGCGGATGCTTACGGTCACGGGGCATGTCTGATAGGAAAGGCGCTCTGGAATATGGGAATCCGCGATTTTTGCGTGGCGTCCGTCGATGAGGCAATCGAGCTTCGGGAATGCGGGATTACGGGCCGGATATTAATTCTTGGATATACGTCTCCATGCCGGTTTCAGGATTTAGAAAAATACCGGCTTATTCAGACGGTAGTGGATTATGCATATGCACAGGAGCTGAATTGTTATGGAAGTATGCTTACGGTCCATGTGGGAGTAGACACGGGGATGCACAGGCTCGGAGAACGGAGTGACAGTATTGAAAAAATAGCGAGGCTCTGGAAATTGCAAAACCTGAAAATTACGGGAGTATTTTCTCATTTATGTGCGTCGGACGGAATGACGAAAGAAGAAAGAAAGTATACGTTAAGGCAGATTAATGATTTTAACGGGCTGGTAGAGGAATTACATAAACGGGGGATTGGCGGATTTAAGACACATCTTCAGGGAAGCTACGGGGTTCTTAACTATCCGGAATTATCCTATGACTATGCAAGAGTGGGAATTGCCCTTTACGGAGTGTTAAGTAACCCTGATGACCGGACAATTGCGGATGTCTCCCTGAAGCCGGTTATGGCTCTGAAAGCAAAGCTTGTATGTGTGAAAAAGCTTTATGCCGGCGAAGCGGCAGGATATGGACTTGCTTTCACGGCGCAAAAGGAAATGAAGCTGGGAGTGGTTTCGATCGGATATGCGGACGGGATTCCGCGGGAGCTTTCCAACCGGGGCCATGCGCTTGTGAATGGGAAAAGGGCGCCGATAATCGGGCGTGTCTGTATGGACCAATTGATGCTTGACATATCAGGGGCAGGAAAGGTCTCGGTAGAAGATGACGTTGTATTTATCGGCAGATCGGGCGGAAAGGAGATTTCGGCGGAGGAGATGGCACATGAGGCGGGAACGATTTCCAATGATATTTTAAGCGGTATCGGGAAAAGAGTCATAAGGAAAAATGCCGTTTCTTAATTTTTACAATTATAGGAGATGCTGTGTTATAATAGTAATGACAGAAAAATAAATACAACATGGAGGAAAGACAATGGTTCTGGAGCTTAAAAAAATTGAGAAATCATTTGGTGAGAAGAAAGTTCTTAAGGAAGTATCCTTTCGGGCAGAGAGCGGCAAGGCGTTTGGACTGTTGGGAAGAAACGGGGCGGGTAAGACGACTTCTATCCGTATTTTGATGAATGTGTTTCCGGCAGACAGCGGCGAAGTATTGTTGGACGGGAAACCGATTGACTATCGTCAGGTAGGGATTGGATATCTTCCGGAGGAAAGGGGACTTTATCCGAAAAAAATAATTGTCCATCAGCTTGCGTATTTTGCGGAGCTTAAGGGGATGGGGCATAAGGCTGCCGTTGCGGCGGCGGATAAGTGGCTTGAGCGTCTGGGAATGACAGAATACAGAAATAAACGGCTGGATACGCTCTCGAAAGGAAACCAGCAGAAGATTCAGCTGATTACCGCATTGGCGCATGATCCGGATATTATTATACTGGATGAGCCGTTTTCCGGGCTTGACCCTGTAAATGCGATGCTTCTTAAGGATGTAGTCAGAGAGCAGATTGCCTGTAATAAAATCGTTCTGTTTTCAAGTCATCAGATGAGTTATATTGAGGAATTCTGCGACAGTATTGCAATTTTGAATTCCGGAAAGGCCGTACTTTGCGGTGAGCTTCATGAGATAAAAAGAAGCTATGTACGTGACAGACTGATTGTGCGCACAGAGTATCCGGACGCGGTTAAAAAGGATTTTAAAGAAAGCTGTGTAGTTCTCCCAAATAACAGTCTGCTTATTCGTCTTGCGTCACCGGAGGAAAAGAAAAAGGTGATGCAAAAACTTGTGGCGGGCTATGATATTGACGAGGTAAGAGTGTTCGAACCGTCGCTGAATGATATATTTGTTGAGTATGCGGGTGAGGCGGCAGATAAGGAGGACAGGAGATGAAGCAGTTTGGAAAAATACTGAAATTTGAATTGACATATTATATTAAAAATAAGATTTTTGTAGGCGTTACGGTTTTTCTTATGCTGCTGATTGCAGCCCTGATGTTTTTTCCACGCATTGTGAATGTCTTCCAAAGCGGTGACAAAACAAAAGAGGATACAGAGGCTTCGGTAATGCTTATAAAGGCCGAAGATCCCGGGGAAAAGGAAATGATTGAGGCGTTCTTTCAGGAAGCTTTTGCCGATTACCGTGTGCAGAGCTCTGAGGAGAGTGTTGATACGATTAAGGAAAAAATCATTTCCGGAGAGGCAGAATGTGCATTTATTATAGAGGAAATGACTTCCTATACTTACTATGTCAAGAATCTTTCGATGTATGATATGAATACCGAGATTGCGGACAGTGTTTTACAGAATGTCTATCGTATGGATCAGATGGTTGCGGGCGGAATGACGAAAGAGCAGGCAGAAAAGGCCGTATCGGTGCAAATAGAGAGCAATGCGGTAAGTCTCGGAAAGGATCAGGCGCAGAATTACTGGTATACCTATATTATGATTTTTGCCCTTTATATGGTTATCCTGCTTTACGGCCAGATGATTGCCACGAATGTGGCAACAGAGAAAAGTTCAAGGGCAATGGAGCTTCTTATTACAAGTGCAAAGCCTGTGAATATGATGTTTGGAAAGGTGATTGCTTCCTGCCTTGCAGGGCTTGTCCAGCTTATTGCGGTTTTCGGTTCCGCAATCCTGTTTTATTCCGTCAATAAGGAGCAATGGGGAGATCATCCGATTGTCGCGTCGATTTTTGACATGCCTCCGGAGCTTTTCGGTTATATGCTTGTATTTTTTGTACTGGGATTTTTTATCTATGCGTTTCTTTACGGCGCCATTGGCTCGACAGCGTCGAAGCTTGAGGATATCAATACGTCGGTAATGCCTGTAACGATGCTGTTTATCGTTGCCTTTATGGTTGTTATGTTCTCCCTTGCTTCAGGAGACGTAGATAATATGCTGATGAAAGTTTGTTCCTATGTTCCGTTTACCTCGTCAATGGCGATGTTTACCCGGATTGCCATGAGCACGGTGCCGTGGTACGGAATCCTGGTTTCTATCGTAATTCTTATCGGTTCGGTGGTCGGCGTCGGCGTCCTTTCTGCGAAAATATACCGTGTCGGTGTATTGCTTTATGGAACAAAGCCGAAAATCGGCTCTATTATAAAGGAGGTATGGAAAGCATGAGGGTGTCCCAAAAGTCACAAAGTGACTTGAGGGGGGCACCCTCTTTCTGAAAAAAATAGAGAACGGTTACCACGCCGTTCCCTATTTTCCCTTATTATGTGATATAATAAGGTATGCCTACATTTAAAGATTATACTATGAATCAATTACAATTGCCACTGTCTTTTGAAGATTTCATTCCTGAAAATCATCTCGTGCGGGTCGTAAATACAGTTGTGGACAGTCTGGAGCTGAAACCACTCTACGACAGATATAAAGAGGGCGGCTGCCCTGCATATCACCCAGGGATGATGCTGAGGGTCATGATTTATTCTTTCTCCCAGAAGATATACTCTTCCCGTCAGATTGCAAAAGCACTCCGGGAAAATATCAACTTCCTGTGGATTGCCGGCGGGAATCAGCCGGATTTCCGAACCATCAACCGTTTCCGGCTGGACATGAAAGATATCATAGAGGATGTTTTCTATGAAGTCGTCAAACTCCTGATTGAGAAAAAATATATAAAACTACAGAACTACTTTTTGGATGGTACAAAAATAGAAGCCAATGCCAATAAGTATACTTTTGTGTGGAAGAAATCCGTAGAGGACTACGACCGCAGGCTGGACGAAAAGATAAAAAATCACTTACGCGAAATCGACCGTATCGTGGATGAGGAAAATCAGATCTATCTGGATGAGGATTTAGAAGAAACAGGGGAAAACAACCGCATTACTGCATCCCAGGTGGAAGCGGTTGTAGAAAGCATTGATAAAAAGCTCACCGAAAATCCGGACCATAAAGTATGGAAGAAAGAAGCCAGGGAATTCAAAAAGGGGATCTTACCCAGAAAGCGTAAATATGAGGAAGCCTTTGCCCTGTTTAAAGGACGTAACAGTTATTCCAAAACAGACCCGGACGCTACCTTTATGCGGATGAAAGAAGATGCGATGCTTAACGGCCAGTTAAAACCCGGCTATAACATACAAATCGGTACGGAAAACCGATATATCGTTGGATTTACCATCCATCCCAATCCAACGGATACGAAAACCATGATCCCGCATCTAAATCACCTGGAGGAAAGGCTGGGGAGGTTGCCGGAAAACATTATTACAGATGCAGGCTATGGAAGTGAAGAGAATTACGAATATCTGGAAGAAAAGAATCTGGGGAATTATGTAAAATACAACAAGTTTCACTGGGAGAAGAAAAAGAGAAACAGGGAGAACCCCTATCTGGCAGAGAACCTGTGCTATATACCGGAAACAGACCGCTTTACCTGCCGCAATGGGAAGCAGCTGGTGCATACAGGGAACCGCAAGTATGTAACAGATGCGGGATATGAAACCAGACGGGATTATTACCGGTGTGAGGACTGCGGAGGCTGTCCCTATGCAGCAGAATGTAAGGATACAGATAAAAACCGCATGCTGCAGGTATCCCACCGTCTGAATGAACTGAAGAGAAAAGCAAATGAGAACCTTTGCTCTGAGAAAGGACTGGAGCTTCGCTCACAGAGAGTAGTGGAAGTAGAACAGGTCTTTGGCCGGATCAAAGGCTGTTGGTCGTTCCGGCGGTTCCATTTGCGGGGGAAAGACAAGGTAAAAATAGAAAGGGGGTTGTTGGCAATTGCACATAACATCACAAAAATGGCACTGGAGGGGTAACCAAACAGTGCTATTTTTGATGAAAAACTATCGTTTTAGAGGCATAAAGAGAGGATGCCCCTCTCTATGCCTTAATCAAGGCTTTGTCAAGTAAAGTGTGTAAATTTCTTATGATTTTTTTGGCGGTCATTTC
>CAMNRH010000038.1 GCA_946552115.1 uncultured Lachnospiraceae bacterium | reverse complement strand
GTAATTTTATCTTACATCAGTTTAGAGGTTTACACAATCTTTGGGATATTCCCTTTTCATTCCCTGCGGGCGATTTTGGCAGTCTCTGATCAGATCCGCCCATTCACTCAAACGGGTTTGCTGTGCAACTAAACTTGTGTGTGATTTCATGGCTCACCTCCTGTAGCAAAGTCTAAAAAGTTAAGTACTAAACTATTTGGACTTTATTTATAGTGATGAGTCTATTATCCCACAACTGATGATTTTGAAAAGGTACTCGCTATTTTGCGTTTACAATGAAGCTGCCGCTTCACGATTTTCTAATCGTTAAAGCGACAGCCCTTTCTGTACTTATGCAAAAATGATTTCCTCGTTCACACACTCTCTCGCACAAACCCTTATGTTATTATGCTCTGTCAGAATCTTTGTTTTTATTTATATTCTCCAAATTCTTGTTATTTCCATTGCCTCATATCATCCCCAAACCAGACAACCCGGTTCCTTCCAAATCTTTTTGCATCATACAGCATAGCGTCTGCGATTTTCAAATATGTAGTATATTTGTCGCGGTATTGAGGAATAACTGTAACGCCTCCGCTGCTAATCGTAACCCACTTTCCAACAGAGGTCGCCTGCGGAATATGCAGCTCTTCGACTCTCTTTCTGATTTTTTCCGTGTGCCTGTAAATTTTTTTTGCTTTGTCCCCCAGAATAATAGCAATAAATTCTTCTCCTCCATAGCGTGCTACAAAATCTGTTACACGCTGCAAAGAACCTGAAAGGATATTTGCAACGGCAGCTATTACTTTATCTCCGGCCGGATGGCCAAACGTGTCGTTGTACATCTTAAAATTATCAATATCAAACATACAAATAGAAAATGGAATTTGCAGCCGGACAACCTCTTCCCATTTGGCAGCGCTGTAAAGGTCATACTGTCTTCTATTCGCAATTCCGGTCAGCTGATCAGTCATAGACTGCTGCTCAATCTGCTTACGATAAAGGTACAGCTTGACATGTGTATTGACTCTTGCCTGTACGATCAGCGGGTGAAAAGGTTTTGTAATATAATCAACTGCGCCCAGCATAAAGCCCCTCTGTTCATTTTCTGTATCAGAAAGGCTTGTAATCAGAATCACGGGAACATTTCGCGTAATAATTTCTTCCTGCAATCTCTTAAGCAGTGTAAAGCCATCCATTTCAGGCATAACTACATCCAGTAAAATCAAAGAAAACTCTTCCAGTTTTGCATAGTGAAGCCCTTCTTTTGCTGTCTGCGCAATTGTAACGTCATAATCAGCATCCAAAATAGATTTTAACTGTCCTGCCTGTATGGCGCTGTCATCAACAATCAGTATTTTTTCCATATTTTTCCCTCCGACATATCGTTTATATTCTAACATTTAAAAGCCAAGACTGTCAATGTCATCGTAGAAACCGTCTGCTGTATTATATATATGCAGCTTCAAGTCAAATACTCCGCTGCTCGCGGGAATAAAAATGCATTATTCCGTTCTTTTTGCGGCCATATCGGCAGTTTCTTTTACAGCCTCCTGATGCCCGTCCAGCGCCGCAAACGGTGCAAACTGCGCAGCTCTGTCCGATATTGGCATCTGCGGATGATTTTTAGAAACAGGACGGGGAAGCTGAATAATATCGTCATACCTGTGCATATTCCTCTGATCCATAAATTGATTCCTGTTATCTTTCACGCCTTATGACCTCCGATTTGTTTATTTCTGTCAATTGCCGTCGCCCCTTTCATAAGGTTCGTCCCTTTTAAAATTGCATTTTTTCCATATCTTTTTTTTATCTCTATGACTGCCTCCTGCAGGCTTCTTTCCCGCTCCAGCTCTTTTTCTTCCTCCTCCTGCTTTTTCTTAAGCGCAGCATAATCGGTAAATAAATCAAGCTGTTCATAATCAGGCTCGTCTGCCTGTATCTTTTCCCCTGTCACATGATTCGCTCCCAGAGTAATTCTCCGGACAAGAAAATCCTTATTAATAATTTTATCATATAGCTCTATAGCCGCCGTTACAATCCGTTTTGTAGAGGAGGTTGGTTTTCCAAGATTCGTTGTCCCGTGCGCGTGCTTCGGAATTCTGCGCCCGTAGCGGTCTGTTGTAACCTCGCCCTTATATCGGCTCATGGCCTGTGTATCCGTAAGATTTTCCATATCATAGCCTATCGTCAAAACAAGCTGGTCTGTCACCAGACGCTTCTCCACCATCTCCAGAACAAGCTGCTCTGTCATCTCACGTACAACAATTCTCGCTTTCCGGGAAGGATAGGGACAATGAAGCACCTGTCCGGAACACAGACTGCTGCTGACCGGCTTATAGGCCTTGATATCCGCCATCGTACAGGGCTCCCATCCCCATGCATGGTCAATCAAAAGCTCCGCGTTAATTCCGAACAGCTGATAAAGCAGCTCTTCATTGTAATAATCCTCCGGCTTTCCGACGGAGCACCTTGCCACATCTCCCATTGTAAACATCCCATGTTCCGCAAGCTTTTTCGCATATCCCCGCCCGATACGCCAAAAATCTGTAATCGGCTGATGACTCCATAAAATTCTCCGGTAGCTCTTTTCATTTAACTGTGCAATCCGTACGCCGTTTTTATCCGGCGGAATGTGCTTTGCCACAATATCCATAGCCACCTTACACAGATACAGGTTCGTTCCGATTCCCGCTGTGGCTGTAATTCCTGTGGAAGAATAAATATCCTGTATAATTTTGCCTGCCAGCTCACGGGCAGACAGCCGATAGGTGGCGAGATAATATGTAACATCCATCATAATCTCATCAATCGAATATACGTGACAGTCCTCCGGCGCTATATATTTTAAGTATATCTCATAAATCCTTGTACTGTATTCAATATAATATGCCATTCTCGGAGGAGCGACAATATAATTAAGCGCTTTCCGGGGACAGGCCTTAAGTTCCCTGTCATCCCATGAGGAGCCGTCAAGTTTTCCGTCCGGCGCTTTACTCTGTCTTTCGGCATTTACCTCTTTCACCCTCTGCACGACCTCGAACAGTCTCGCTCTTCCTGAAATACCATAGGCTTTCAGGGACGGCGATACGGCCAGACAAATGGTCTTTTCCGTTCGGCTTAAATCAGCGACAACCAGATTCGTTGTCATGGAATCAAGTCCCCGCTCTACACATTCCACAGAGGCGTAAAAGGATTTTAAATCAATCGCAATATAGGTGCGATGCTCCGATGTCATAGCGGTTACCTCCTATCATCAAAAAAACAAACGCCTGTTCCGTTTATTCTAACAGAACTTACGTTTGTTTTCAATACATATTCCTATTTTCCTGAATATTCCGGCTACAGCTCTTTCCACACCTCTGCCACATCCATATCCGTCCCAATCTCTTTCACAATTCTCTCACTGTTCACATGAAGCACCTCATAATTCTGCTTATCCATCGTTACGAATCCTGCGAACAGCAAAAATGCCAGAAAAAGCCTTAATCCGAATGTTCCCGCCGGAATACTTTCGTCATTTTCATCTCCGTAAAGTCTGTGGTACACTGCCTTATACCTTGGGTGCACCGCCGGCGGCTCCCGTTTGTCGCTGTACAATCTTCTCGTCTGCTCCAACAATTCTTTTCTTCTCTTTTCAGAAGAATTCATACGCATTCACCTCACTACAGAATATGTCTATAGCTTCGGATATATGCCTAACGGTCCGCCATCTCCTGAATAATATCCTCCCAGCCGATTCCTTTTTCTACCATTAAAACCATGGCGTGATACAGAAAGTCCGCCATCTCATATTTGATTTCCTCCGGGTTGGGATTTTTGGCCGCGATAACAATTTCCGTTGCCTCTTCGCCCACCTTTTTCAGAATCTTATCAATCCCCTTATCAAAAAGATAATTTGTGTAGGAGCCTTCCTTCGGATTTTTTTTCCGGTTTACAATCGTCTCATATACTGTTTCAAAAATCTGAAGCGGATTTTTTACATCGGCGTCACCGCCGGCAATCGGCTGATAAAAACATGTCGGATTCCCTGTATGGCATGCGGCTCCTATCTGATCTACCTTTGCAAGCAGCGTATCGTAATCGCAGTCTATCGTCAGCGATTTTACATACTGAAAATGCCCGCTTGTCTCACCCTTCACCCAGAGAGACTGCCTGCTTCGGCTGAAATATGTCATCCTGCCGCTTTTTATCGTCTGGTAAAAGGCCTCCTCATTCATATAAGCAAGCATCAATACCTCCTGCGTTTTATAATGCTGTACAATAACCGGAATCAGTCCCTGATCATTCGTCTTAAACTGTGAAAATTCTATCATGCTCTCAAAACTGGCCATCTTAATATCCTCATCTGCGCAGCGCTCTTTAAAAGAAAGAAAGTCCATATCCGGCCGGCTTACATACTTTCCGGACAGCCCCCGCACTCCCGTACACTTCAGGATTTTCATAAGCTCATCTTCCTCCATCGTATCTGTCATAATGATACAGGGAAGCTCTGTTATATTCATAACGGAATTCATATCCGGACGATGCATAAATACAAGCTCTCCGGCATAGTCTCCAATCACATGCTGATGTTTAAAAAGTGCGTCAAAATCATTTAACGACACCGCCAGCTTTCCGGCCCCGAACCGCTTTGAGGCTTCTTTGAGCAGCTTCTCACTGTCCGGCTTTGAAAAATTAATCAGCACACGCTTGGCGCCCGCATATAAAATCTTTTTTATATCCTCTAAACGTCTGATATTTCCGCCCGCCAGCATCGGAATCCGGATAATCCGGTTTACCCTGCGCATCAAATCAATTGCTTCCTCATGCTCCTCATCCGAACTTGACAAATCAAAAATAAGCAGCTCATCTGCACCGTTATCATTATAGGCTTTGGCAAGACCTGCTACATCCTCGCATACAGTCTCTTTATTATGAAATCCTCTTACCGCTTTTTGCCCTGCGATAAAGATACAGGGAATACATCTCTTGTAACTCATCGTTTTTTACTCCTTTTAAAGGCTTCCTTTTGTCGTCCATGCCTCCGCAATCCGGGGCTCTCTTGTTGTCGCCATATCAAGCGCTTTCCCAAAGCTCTTAAAGAGCGCCTCTGCCATATGGTGATTATTTCCTGCCTCCAGTATTTTAAGATGCAGGTTCATTTTTGCACTGTAGGATACCGCATAGAAAAATTCACGGACAAGCTCTGTATCCATCTCTCCAATGCGCTCTGCCGTAAACAGGGCGTCATAGTTAAAATACGGTCTTCCCGAAAGATCGACCGCGCACAGTGCCAGTGTTTCATCCATCGGAAGAATCATATGCCCGTAACGCTTAATCCCGGCCTTATCGCCCAGGCTCTCAAGAATCGCCTGTCCAAGCACAATTCCGGTATCCTCTGCCGTATGATGCCCGTCCACATAGAGGTCTCCCTCCGCCTGGACGTCAAGATCAAACAAACCATGCCTTGCCATACCGTCAAGCATATGGTCAAAAAAGCCAATCCCTGTATGAATCCGCGTCTTTCCTGTCCCGTCAAGCTTAAGCGATACGCTAATCTTTGTCTCTTTCGTAACCCTTTCGCAGGTTCCTGTCCGGCTCATCATTCCTACTTCCTCCATACTTTTATTTTTCTTCAAAACGAACCTTGATGGAATTTGCATGCGCGGTCAGACGCTCTGCCTGCGCAAACGCCTCAATTTCCCCATGTACCGCTGTGAGTGCTTCTTTGGAATAAGCGATAATGCTCGACTTCTTTATAAAGTCGTCTACAGAAAGCGGAGAAAAAAACCTGGCGGTTCCATTCGTCGGAAGCACGTGATTCGGTCCTGCATAATAATCTCCTAACGGTTCGCTCGCGTATTCTCCGATAAAAATCGCGCCGGCATTGCGGATTTTCATCATCACCTCATAAGGATTTTTTGTCTGAATTTCCAAATGCTCCGAGGCAATCTCATTTGCGGTCTCAATCGCTTCCTCCAGAT
Organism: uncultured Lachnospiraceae bacterium; assembly: GCA_946552115.1. Lineage (GTDB taxonomy): Bacteria > Bacillota > Clostridia > Lachnospirales > Lachnospiraceae > CAPEBR01. The sequence goes on along the minus strand of CAMNRH010000038.1, from coordinate 20,958 downwards.
TCTCCGCAACAAGAATATAGCCGTAATTATCAAGAGACTTCCGGATAATCTCCCCACGGGACAACTCCTCCGTAAACTTTTCCGCCTCCTCGGATACCTTATGCGCCAGCTTTTCGCTTGTCGTCACCAAAATTGCAGAAGCCAGCTCGTCGTGCTCCGCCTGGGAGAGCAAATCAGCCGCAACATAACGGGGATTTGCCGTCTCGTCCGCAATGACCAAAATCTCACTGGGCCCCGCAATCGCATCAATGCTGACATGGCCGTAAACTGCCTTTTTAGCAAGAGCCACATAAATATTTCCCGGTCCGACAATTTTATCTACCTTAGGAATACTTTCCGTCCCGTAAGCAAGCGCGCCGATTGCCTGAGCGCCTCCTGCCTTATATATCACATCCACGCCCGCCTCATGTGCGGCAACAAGCGTTGTCGGCGTCACTTTCCCGTCCTTTCCCGGCGGTGTCGCCATAACAATCTCGTCCACACCTGCCACCTTAGCCGGAATAACATTCATAAGCACGGAAGACGGATAAGCAGCCTTTCCCCCCGGTACATAAACACCCACGCGGGCCAAAGCCGTCACCTTCTGTCCCAGCATCGTCCCGTCCGGCTTACTGTCAAACCAGCTGTACTGACGCTGCTTTTCATGATAAGCTCTGATATTATTAAGAGCCTTTTTAATCACCGCCACAAGCCCGTCCTCCACAAGAGCATAAGCCTCTGCAATCTCTTCCTCTGTTACCCGGACGGAAGAGGCGTCTATCTTAGCTCCGTCAAATCTTTTTGTGTATGTAAACAGAGCCTCGTCTCCGCGTTCCATAACCGCTTTCAAAATCTCCGAAACTCCTTTTTCATATTCCCCGTACTGATTTGGACTCCTTTTTAACAGATTCTCCAGAATATTCTTTCTCGTATTATGATCAAGCTTTTCAATCCTCATCTGCGTTCCTCCATTCTTTCCCTGCTACACCTGTGTTCTAAGCTTCATAATCAGATTTTTAATCCGCTCGCTCTCCATCCGCATTGTCACCGGATTTACAATCATCCTCGCCGAGAGCGGACAGACCTCTTCCAGTACCTCAAGCCCGTTTTCCCTCAGGGTAGAACCGGTTTCCACAATATCTACGATCACCTCGGAAAGCCCCACTATCGGGGCAAGCTCAATAGAACCGTTAAGCTTAATAATTTCCACGGTCTGATGCTTCGTATTATAAAAGTAGTCCTTCGCAATTTTCGGATATTTGGTAGCGACACGAATCAGCTCATGATGCTTAAGAAGCGGCGCCGACGATGCATGGCCGCACACGCACATCCGGCATTTTCCGAAGCCTAAATCAAGCACCTCATGCACCTTTCTGCTTTCCTCCAGTATCGTATCCTTTCCTACAACACCGATATCCGACGCTCCGTATTCGACATAGGTCGGAACATCCGGCCCTTTGGCAAGGAAAAACCGAAGCTTAAGCTCTTCATTGGTAAATATCAGCTTTCTGGAAGCCTTATCCTTCATTTCCTCGCATGTAATTCCGATTTTTTCAAGAAGCGCAAGTGTCTCGTTCGCAAGCCGCCCTTTCCCGAGGGCAAATGTCAGATATCGCATGTTAATCTCCTATCTTCTCAGATGATTTCTTAATTTCTTTCTGTTCCCCTGTAAGCAGGTTGACCATCAAAATATCGCCGCTTTTCTTGATATAAATGAGCGTGCCGGCATAATACTCCTTACCATACTGCACGTATTCCTCCAGCAATTTTTCTTTGTCTTTCTTTATCAGCTCTGTATTTTTCGCTTTCCTGCGAAAATCCTTTGCAAGCACAATGGCATCTTTCATTTTTCCCTCATCATATAAAATAATATTATTTTTCCTTGTATATACAATCCGGACTCTCTGTCGAACCATAGCGTTCATCAATTCATCTATTACAATGGCAAAGCCTATTGACGCGGAGGTCTTTCCGAATTTTTCAAGAAGATTATCATAGCGGCCTCCCTTTACGATTGCATCGCCGATTCCATACGTATACCCACGAAAAATAATACCTGTATAATATCCGTAGGTTCCGGTCATTCCAAGATCAAAGGTCACATATTTTTCCATACCATATAGCTTTAAAATATTAAAAATACGTTCCAATCGTTTGATTGCCATAATTCCGCCGGAATTCGGTGCGATATTTTTTGCTTTCGCCAATACCTCCACGCCTCCGACAAGCTCCCCGAGAGACGCAAACGCTTCTCTTGAGCTTCTTTTCACCATAATACTGTCCAGATATTCCTCCACGCCGTAAAAATTCCGGTTATTGATAAGCTCAATCACCCGTTCTTTCGCGTCCTCGTCAAGAGCGGCATCCTCAATCAGGCTCTGGAAAAAGCCAAGATTTCCTACATTTAACTGAAATTCCTTAAGACCGACCGCCTGCATGGCTTCAACTACAAGCGCCAGCATCTCGGCATCCGCCTCTACGGAATCATCTCCGATAAGCTCCGCGCCAAGCTGTGTTACCTCTCTTAACCGCCCCTGATAGCTGGAATGATTAATAAAGGTATTTCCCGTATAGCAAAGCCGGATTGGAAGCTCCTCATCACCGAACAAGGTTGCCGCCGCCCTTGCTACAGACGGCGTAATATCCGGCCTGAGAACAAGCGTATTTCCTTCCTTATCAAAAAATTTATAGAGCTCCTTTGACGGAATCGTACCAATCTCTTTCCGAAATACATCAAAATATTCAAAGGTAGGCGTCTGTATATCATGATAGCCGTACAGATGAAGCGTCTTTTTCAGACTGCTTTCCAGCGTAAGCTTTTTTCCGCATTCTACATTATAAATATCTCTGACTCCCTCGGGAGTGTGCAGTAATTTCTTCATAGCCCCTCCTGATGCTTTTGTTTACTTTAGCATGCTACTATATGAAAACCTCATTGCATTATACGCATTTTATACCGCTTTGTCAAGCTCTCCTAAGCCTCTCCGGGCTTCAAATCTCAAGCCTCTCTGAGCTCCAAATCCACATTGACAGCATCCAGATACGGAACCAGATAACCATGCTCAAGCTTCATAAAAAAACGCGGATCCAGCTCCTCATAACGAATACTCTTTCTCCCCCCTGCCCCGGCCCTCTTCCAAAACTTTAGGAGCTCGGAAAAACGCATATAATAAAGCTCGTTTCTTTCCGAATAATAGATAATCAGAAACGCAATGCCTTCCTGCCGTTCAAAGGCCTCCATAAACCGTACCTGGTGTTCGTGAACGTTCTGCAGCGGAAATGTATCCGACACGCATTCTTTCGCATCAAAGCATATCGGAATTCCCTGGGCTGCTCCGATATAGTCCACCGTACTGCGCTTTTCAAAATAAGCAAGCGTAATCTGCCGGTGCTCTTTATCCATTTTTACCGGAGTAATCGGTGTCGGTATCTTCTGAATCAGCGCCAGCCTCCGCTCCTGATAATGCTCGTTGGTCCGGTTGATCATCTCCTCCAGTGTAGAACCTCTAAGGCCTCTTGAATTCCATGTTGCCATTTTATATCCTCAATCATTCTGTAAAATACCGGCGGAGCCGGCGCATAAAACACCTGCCCCGACAGCCTTGACATCGCTCCTTCGATCTCCGGCAGAATGAGCTCGTATGCATGAAGAAGCTGAGCTTCAATCTGATACCGTTTCTTATACACATCATTAAAGGCCCTCTCTCCGTACTTATAGTCTCCTACAATCGGATGATTAAGAGCGGCAAGCTGCGCCCGTATCTGATGCGTTTTCCCGGTAATCAGATGAACCTTAAGAAGCGTAAGCTCCGGATGATATGCCACCGGAAAATACTCTGTCTCAATCGGAGTAAATTCACTCATTCTTTCAGGGGACGGCTCCTTACAAATCTCTGCCCGGTTCGTCCGTTCCTCTTTTTTCAGATACCCCCTGATATGGGCACCCTCCGTAATACAGCCTTTCACAATACACAGATAATTCTTTTTAAGCGCCCGGCTTTTAAAAAGCTCCGACATAACCTGAAGTCCCAAAAGGCTTTTCCCCGCAACTATCAGCCCGCTTGTATTACGGTCCAGACGGTTGCAGACGCCCGGACGGAACGTCTTAAGCTCTTCTTTTTTAAGTGCTCCGCTCTTAAGCAGATATCCTGTCAAAACCTCCACTACGGAAATATCTCCCTTTTTGGCCTTTTGGGACAGCATTCCCGCCGGCTTATTCAATACAAGAATATCCAAATCCTCATAGATAACCGAAAGCTCCCCCGATGAGGCAAAACTTTCAACGCTTTCTGTCTCCTCCGAAAATTTATCCATTGTCTCTTCCGAAAGAAAAAATTTCACACGGTCCCCCGACGACAGCTTTTCGCCGCCCGACGCCTTTTTTTCGTTCAGGACGATATTCTTTTTCCGAAGCATTTTATATAAGAAGCCTCCCGGAGCCTTCGGCAAATATTTTTTTAAATATTTATCAAAACGCTGCCCGGCTTCGTTTTCCTTTATAATAATCTCTCTCATAATCTACATCGATAAGGTGAGTATGACCTTCTTCATATTTTCTTCCGTCTTTCTTTCCTTATTCTCCACCGCCGCAATGTTATTCATTCCCTCAGCCCTTGACAAAAATACGCGGTAATCGCGGAAGATTTTCACCGTCATTTTATCATACCCGTTTTTTGCCAGCATCTCCTTAAGATATCCGGCGCATTCCGCCTCATCCACGCGTTCCTCCCGCGTATAGCCGCACACGCTGTGTCCGCAGATAATAACTACGTCGACCGGCATTACCTTTTCCCTGCTTGTAATAAGCAGATCATATGCCTTTGGAGGAAGCGGCGCTTTCTTTTCAAGCTCCTTATGCTTTTCCGGCGAAATTCCCTTATGCGGCGCCATCGTAATATATTCCACAAGCATCTTGGACGCCGGAAGACACCCGATAACCGCAATAAGCGTATAGGGATTCAGTCTTGTCCCTGTCTGCCTGTATCCCAGAATTAAAAGAACAATTACGATTCCAAACTCCACCACAGCTCCAATCAGATATTTTATTTTTCGAATTCTTAAATATCCGGACTGCCCTTTCTGTATCCCTGCCATTTATGAATAATCTCCCTGTTCATTTATCTTCTGCATCATCCGCGCAAGCATTCCGTCCGGCAAAAGCTTCGCAAAAATCCTTGCCGCTTTTATCATCCCGCCGTAGACAGACGTCTCTTTTCCCTTATAAGAATCTAAAAGCGCCTGCCTTACGACCGCCTCAGGACATGCGCGAAAGGCTTTTTTCATACTTCCCGCCGCTCCGTCTGCATGCTCAAAAAACTCGGTATCCACCGGCCCGGGACAGACTGCCGTCACATAGATCCCTTTCTTTCTAAGCTCACAGGAAAGGGCTCTGGAAAAGCTGTATACGTAAGACTTGGATGCCGCATATACCGCAAAGCCGGGCTGCGGCGCAAAGGCTGCAGCCGACGCAATCTGGACAATTCTGCTTCCCGCCGACATATACGGAAGACAGAGGCAGGTAAGCCTTGTAAGCGCATGGATATTAAGCTCAACCATACCGAGCTGCCCTTCTGTATCAAGGGACATACACACCCCTACTTTCCCGCAGCCCGCCGCATTTACCAGCATGCGTATATCCGGCGCCATACGCTCCAGCTCGCGCTCCATACGCTCATAGACATAATCTCTTTTTAAATCACTGTCAAAAATACGGACCGGAATCTTAAGCTTCTCTTTTAGCTCTGCAAGTCGTTCCGTTCTTCTTGCGACAACCCACAGCTCATCAAGCCTCTTATATAACCCCGGGATCTGTCTTGCAAATTCTTTCCCGATGCCGGAGGAGGCTCCTGTTACAATGGCAATTCTCATAGCTATCCTCCCTGTCTTTTCCCCTTATGAATATTTCGAATCGTTTTCTTTGTTTTTTTCCTCTTCTGGTTTTTCTCACCGGAAGCTCCATCGTTTTCAAATTTCAAATCTTTCCTCGGACGAATCAGGCAGCGCTTTTCATATCCTACAAGATCCATGCGCCCGCCTTTTTTCAGTGCCTCAAAAACAAGCGCATAATTTTTTGGATCCCGGTATTGTATCAATGCACGCTGCATCGCTTTTTCATGCGGACTTTTCGGCACATAAACCGGCGACATGTCGCGCGGATCCACTCCCGTATAATACATACAGGTAGATAAGGTAGACGGCGTCGGATAAAAATCCTGTACCTGCTCCGGCATATAACCCAAATCCCGCACATACTCCGCAAGCTCAATCGCTTCCTTAAGAGAAGAGCCCGGATGCGAGGACATCAGGTACGGAACGAGATACTGTTCCTTTCCGAGTGTCCGGTTCATTTCCCGGTACTTTTTTGCAAACTGCTGATACACCTTGTTTTCGGGTTTCCCCATCCTCCTCAGAACCTTGTCCGACACATGCTCCGGCGCCACCTTAAGCTGTCCGCTCACGTGATGCTCACACAGCTCCTTAAGAAAGGTATCGTCGGAATCCGCCATCACATAGTCAAAACGAATTCCGGAGCGGATAAATACTTTTTTTACTCCGGGAAGCTTCCGAAGCTTTCGAAGGAGAGCCACATAATCCCTGTGATCCGCATTCAGATTCTCACATGGTTTTGGAAACAGGCACTGCTTATTCCTGCAGACGCCCCTTTTATACTGCATGTCGCAGGACGGGCGTCTAAAATTTGCCGTCGGCCCGCCCACATCATGAATATATCCCTTAAAATCCTTTTCCTCAGTCATCCTTTCCGCCTCGGCAAGAAGGGATTCATGGCTTCGCGCCTGCACAATCCTCCCCTGATGAAAAGTAAGCGCGCAGAACGAGCAGCCGCCGAAACACCCTCTTCCGCTGATCAGGCTGAAACGCACCTCACCCGCCGCCGGAACTCCGCCCGCCTCAAGATAGGACGGATGGCATGTCCGCATATACGGGTACCCGTAAACATCATCCATTTCCTCCCCTGAAAGCGGTCTCTGAGGCGGATTCTGCACAACATAAAGATGTTCCCCGTATGGTTCCGCAAGACATTTTCCCGAAAAGGAATCGGTATTGCAATATTGGATATAAAAGCTTTTTGCATAATTCAGCTTATCCTCCTTAAGCTCCTCATAGGAGGGCAGAAGAACAGCGTCGTATACTCCGTCAAGACTCCTTGTCCGAAACACTGTCCCCGCTACAAAGGTAATATCTTTCATATCAATTCCGCTTTCCAGCGCCTCCGCAATTTCGATGACAGAGCGTTCTCCCATTCCATAGGAAATCATATCCGCACCGGAATCCAAAAGCACGGAACGCTTAAGCTTATCCGACCAGTAATCATAATGTGCAAGCCGTCTTAAGCTGGCCTCAATTCCTCCCAAAATAACCGGTATTTTTTTATATACTCTGCGAATCAGATTTCCATACACACATACGGCGTAATCCGGGCGCTTTCCCATTATGCCTCCGGGCGTAAACGCGTCCGTCTGTCTGCGCTTCTTCGACACGGAATAATGGTTTACCATAGAATCCATATTGCCGGCGGATACTAAAAAAGCAAGTCTCGGCTCGCCGAATTCCATAATACTTTCATCCTTTTTCCAGTCAGGCTGTGAAATAATTCCGACCCGGTAACCGTGGGCATCCAAAACCCGGGTGATAATTGCCGTACCGAAAGAGGGATGATCCACATATGCATCACCGGAAACATAGACAAAATCCACCTGGTTCCAGCCCCGCTCTTCCATATCCTGTCTGCATACCGGTAAAAATCCCTCCGTCATTACAATACCTCATAAGCTTCCCGTTTTATATCATCATAATCCTGTATGTAATAATCCGCAAGCATCCGTTTCTTTTCACCGAGCTTCGCCGAAAACTCATCCTCCACGGCGCAGACCTTCATTCCCGCATTTTTCCCCGCCATAATTCCGGCCGGTACATCCTCAAATACAAGACAGCGGGACGGTTCTGTATGAAGCGCTTCCGCTGCAAGAAGATAGACATCCGGCGCGGGCTTTCCGGCTCCTGCCTCTCCCGATGTCTTCACCGTATCAAACAGATCCGAAATCTCAAGGGCCTTTAGCGCATCGTCTACAAGCTCCCGGGAATTGCTTGTCGCGATTCCGATTTTCTTTCCCTCCGCACGCATAGCCTCTATAAATTCCCGAACGCCCTTTTTCAGCGGAACCTCATGCATATACTTATCATGCGCCATCTCATGCCACTCATCCATAATTTCCTCCACGGTCATGGAAAGTGTCGGGAACACGCGGTGATAATACCGGGCAACCTCAAGATAGCTCATACCCTCCATATCCTCATGGAAATTCTCCGGCTCCGTCAGCTGATATTTTTCCAGATATTCCTCGTCCACCGAAACCCAAATCCACATGGAATCCACCAGGGTTCCGTCCATATCAAAAATAACTGCATCTATATCCCTTAGCATTTCTGTCGTCATTTTTTTAGCTCCTCCTCTGTAAGATAACGTTATTTTCCGGCTCTGATTTTTTTACCGGAATATGAGCCAATCGAATCATGCGAGCCTCCAGCCGGGGAGATATTTATTCTTCAGCATACCGTTTTGAAGCTTTCCCCATCCCAGCGGAAATCCGTCCACACAAACCAGATACCATCCCTTTTTCTTTTCCGATACCAGCTCAGGCGCCTCGAGAGTTTCCCCTTTCAGATACCTTATCACACGCGCATCCTCCACGGTAAAATCCAGTATATTACGGTAATCGTCCCTCTTTAACGCCATCGCCAGCGCCTGGCTCGGCTCAAAACGGTTCTTCTTAAGTTCTCCCATCAAAAGCCCCGTCCTTAAAAAACGAATCCCCCTCATATCCGGCAGTCCCTCCGGCATATAATAAATCCTGTCGCCGTAAAGCTCCATGCGTCCGGTGTCAAATGTTTCCCGGAAATCTGTAAGAAACTCTCTGAAAGCTTCCGGAAGCTTTTTTTTCCTGTTGACAATCCCTGTCTCCGGTTTCTTCTCCTCATATTTCTCTCCCTTTTTCAGCAGAGCAAGATAATGTCCTTCTCCTTTCATTCTATGGGGAAAGATGCGGACCGTCTTTCGAAGCTCAGGGCAATTTCCGGAGACCGTCTCAGGCATTCCGCATGCAAAGCCTTCATAAGGCTTTATCCCTTCTATTTTAAATTCCGGATACCGGCTTAACAGATGCCAGATAACCTGCTCATTTTCTTCCGCATCAAAGGTACAGGTAGAATATAGCATCTGCCCGCCGGGTTTTAACAATTCCGCCGCCTGTAAAATAATATTTTTCTGAATATTACTGAAATATTCCGGCCCGTGCTCCTCCCACGCTTTTATCATCTTTTTATCCTTGCGGAACATCCCTTCTCCCGAGCACGGCGCATCAATTAAAATCTTATCAAAATATCCGGCAAAATAATCCGCAAGCTTTCCCGGTTCCTCATTTAATACCAGAACATTTCCAATCCCGAATACCTCTATATTTTTAAGTAATCCTTTCGCCCTGGAATTACTGATGTCATTTGCCGCAAGAACTCCCCGTCCTTTAAGCCTTGCGCCTAACTCTGTTGCTTTTCCTCCGGGCGCCGCGCACAAATCAAGAACTCTGTCTCCCGGCTCAACCGGAAGACGGTTCGCCGGTGTCATCGCGCTTGGCTCCTGAAGATAATAAAGTCCCGCAAAATAATAAGGATGCTTCGCCGGGCTTACCGCTTCACCGTCATAATAAAAACCGTTCTCAATCCAGGGAATCGGAGTAATCTTAAAAGGGCACCGGGTATAAAATTCTTCCGCAGAAATCTTTTCCGTATTCACACGAAGCCCATAATATCTCGGTTCCTCAAAGGAAATAAGATATTCTTCATATTCCTCCCTTAAAAGTTTCTGCATTTTATCCACATACTTTCCCGGTAAAGCCATACTTATCCTCCCAATCGACATATCCAAAGGGTAGTATAACATATTCAGAGGTATAACTCTAGCATTTCCGGGGGTTTTCTTAAGAAAACCCGTACTTAAGCTTCTTATTATCAAGAGACAGGAGCACATAATACGGATTGACGCTGATTTCTGTTTCCTCCCGACAGGTGTAAATTCCGACATGGAGATGAACGGCAAATTTCCCTTTCGTCCCTTCCTTTCCATATCCGGAATCTCCCATAAATCCGAGGAATTCTCCGGCCTTTACCCTGTCTCCCTCACGAATATCCGCATAGGAATCAAGATGCGCGTAGTAGTAATAAGTACCACTATCCGAGGTAATCCCGATTCGATAGCCTCCCTTTTCCAGCCATCCCAGATTTGTAACCGTGCCGTCCGTCATACTGATAATGGGATATATTCCTCTCTCGTCCTTATAAGCCATAATATCCGTCCCCTCATGACCGCTTTTTCCTTTATAATTACGCTCGGCCTGCCATGAGTCTACATAGGACACCGTAAGAGACGCATCCCTTGTAGATTCCGGCACCGGAAAATACTGCACCTCACGCCGTACATTTCTATATAGAGCCGCGCATTCCGGCGAAAGCTGTTTTTCAATCTCCTCCATTTCTTTATCAAAAAAATGCGCGCGATACCAGTCGTTATCCGGCTTCATCCTTCGGTACGTCTGCATATTCGCCATATCATACAGACAATGTGTACAAAGTACTGTAAAAAATGACAGAAAGAAAATACTGAGAATCGTTTTTTTAATCTGTTTTTGCTTCACAAAAAAATCCTTTTTTTGTACTATATGCAAAACGGCCGTATTCATATGTCACGCACTTTCCATGACTATGAATACAGCCGTATAAATTCTTTATGAAAATCTTCCGTCTTATTTAAGCTTTGCAAGAACCGCTTTCAGATAATTCCACATACGTTCAGTGGATGCAATATCAACTCTTTCGTTAAAGGAATGGATATCATACATATTAGGTCCGAAAGACACGCAATCAAGATCCGGACGCTTCCCTAAAAACAATCCGCACTCCAACCCCGCATGAACTGCCGATACTACCGGCTCCTTTCCGAACATCTCTTTATAGGTGCTCTCCATCACCTTGCGAATCTCGGAATCCGGATCATACTGCCATGCCGGATACTCGTTCAAAACCTCTGTTGCGGCACCGACAAGCTTCGCGCATTGTCCCAGCTCCTCCTTAAGCCTCTGCTTATGGCTTTCCACAGAGCTTCTTACAAGGGAGCAGCTCTTAATATATGTATCTTCTGTCTCAATAATGCCAAGATTCAAAGAGGTCTCAACCAGATTCTCAAGCTTTCTCGCAAACCCCTGTACGCCATTCGGGCATATCACAAGATAGGAAATCACCCGTCCGGTACTGTCTTCATCGCATACGTCCGCCTCCGCATTTTCCGTCACAGCGGTATCTACCATGAACGTCGGCTCGTCTCCCATAAACTCATGCTCCCAGACAGCTTTCATTTCGCTGACAATTCCCAATACCTTCTCGCTGTCCTTTTGCTCTACAACAATCTGTGCCGTAGAATCCATCGCAATCACATTGTCCTTTGCACCGCCGCATATCGATACAAGACTTAACGGAAGCTCCAGGGAAATGCGGTTTAACAGACGTCCCATCATTTTATTCGCATTACCGCGCTGTTTATGGATTTCGGCGCCGGAATGCCCGCCAAGAAGTCCGTGTATTTTAATTTCGATTTGCGAACCGCTTTTTTTTGTGCGGGTCACCGGAATCTTTGTTTCAAAACGATAGCCGCCGGCACATCCGGTAGTCATAATTCCTTCTGTATCAGAATCAATATTCAGTAGTTTCTTTCCCTTAAGGCTTGCCAAATCAATGGCATTTGCACCGCCCATGCCAACCTCCTCATCAACAGTAAACACTGCCTCAATCGGAGGATGCGGAATATCCTTACTGTCCAGAATCGCCATCGCCATCGCGACTGCAATACAATCATCGCCTCCAAGAGTCGTATCCTTCGCCTTTACGAATCCATCCTCTACAAACAACTCCAGCGGATCGCTGGAAAAATCATGATCGGATTCCGGACGCTTCTCACATACCATATCAAGGTGTCCCTGAATAATAATCGGCTCGCTGTCCTCATATCCTTCCGTTCCCGGTTTTCTGATAATGACATTATTTACAGAATCCTGGGTATAATCAAGCTTTCTCTCCTTTGCAAATTCCACACAATAATCACTGATTCTTTTCGTGTCAAAGGTACCGTGCGGAATCTGACACATTTCCTCAAAAAATCGGAAAACTTCTTTTGGTTGAATCTGGTCTAATACTGCCATACTACATTCCCTCGCTTCTCATATATTTATTTGAATAAATGCTTCATTCATATTATGAGGCACTTGTCATAAAAAATCAACCGATTCCATACAATTATTGTAAAATGTTACAATGCGGTAATTGTATGCGGCAGCGTTTTATAAAATTTGTTGTAATTATTCTCTTTATCCTTATGCTTTTATTTCCGGAACAGGTATTTTCCGGAGCAAGCGACGGACTGCTTCTATGGTTTCACAGTGTACTTCCGACGCTTCTCCCCTTTTTAATACTGTCAAATCTTCTGATATGGACCCATGCGGTAGATTGGATTGTCCGGATAACCGGGCCTGTACTCCGGCATATCTTCCGAATCTCGAACTACGGCTCCTTTGTCGTTGTTACAGGATTTTTATGCGGTTATCCAATGGGAAGCAAGGCCGCGACAGACCTCCTTCGCGAAGGACATATCGAACTTTCGGAGGCCCGTTATCTTCTCTCCTTTTGCAACAATGCAAGCCCGATTTTTATTATCAGCTATGTTGTACTGCAGAATTTGTCCCGGAGGCGCTTCATCCTCCCGGCACTTGTGATTCTCACAATGTCCCCGGTGCTTGCCAGCTTTTTCTTCCGTCTCTTTCTAAAAAACAGCCTGGACACTGCCGTTTGCCGCCGTTTGGACGACAGACGGGGCGAAATCAAAACAAAAACCGCACAGAATCCTCTCTCCTCCGGAAGCCTTATCGACTCGTGTATTATGAATGGATTTGAGATGATTACCCGTGTCGGCGGTTACATTATGCTCTTTTCTATCTTTGTATCACTGGCGCAGATTCCGGAAATCCACAATTTCTTCTTTCAGTATCTTTTTCTTCCGTCGCTTGAACTCACCAGCGGAATTTCCCTTTTATGCGGGAGCACACTTTCGGAGCCGGTTGTTTTTTTTCTCTGTATGGTATGCACATCTTTCGGCGGATGGTGCGCTGCAGCGCAGACCCGCTGCATGATTGCCGGAACAGGCCTTTCCGTCAGGCCTTATATCATACAAAAGCTGGTTACCGCTCTGGTAACCAGCCTGCTTTGCTGCCTCTATCTCTATTTTATATATTAAATATACAGATAATTTTTAAATCAGTTCATCATCACCCATATCGTCCATCAGATAATCCTCATCCGCCGGAGCCTCTGCTTTCGGACCGCCATACTCCGCCTGCAGCGCCTGCGGCGTCTGCTCCGGAATCTCAAGCTCCGCCCGGTTGTTGCGCACCATATCATAGCATTCCTGCAGAGAATTTACAAGACCGTCATACTTTGTCGTATAGCTGTCCAGCGTATGGCCAATAATGCTTTCCGCATTAGCCATTAAATCGTCTGCATACTGCATCGCACCGATTCGGATGCTGTTGGCATCATTCGTCGCATTGTCAAGAATCTCCTGTGCCTGATCGGTTGCGGCAGTAACAATTTCATTTGCCTGCGCATACGCCTGCTGCATAATCTCATGTTCGCTGACCAGCTCATTTGTATGAATCTGAGCCTCCTCAATCATACTGTCCGCTTTCGACTGGGCATCTGCCAGAATTGCATCTTTGTTGGCGATAATTTTCTGATAACGCTTAATCTCATCCGGCGTTTTCATACGAAGCTCACGAAGCAGTTCATCTATCTGATCCTTGTTTACAATAATTTTTGTTGTAGATAAGGGCTGAAATTTACAGCTGTCAACATACTCCTCAATCTCTTCAATAATTTGCTCAATACGGCTGCTCATTAATTACACTCTCCTTTTATTTATTTTCTCCTGTATCCTTTTTTCTACAATCTCAGGTACAAATTGAGAAATATTCCCTCCAAAGGCGGCAACTTCCTTAACGATAGTAGAACTTAAATAAGAATATGCAAGGTTCGTCGTAAGAAATGCAGTCTCCAGCTGCGGTTCCATCTTGTGATTTGTCTGCGCCATCTGAAGCTCGTATTCAAAATCTGTAATTGCACGCAGACCCCGGATAATCATACGGGCATCCATCTTCCTTGCAAACTCTACCAATAACCCCTCAAAAGGAACAACTTTCACCTTCGGTATATTTTCAGTTACTTCCTTTAATATTTTAACACGTTCTTCTACGGAAAACAACGGACTTTTTGCATTATTATTCAATACTCCGACAATCAGCTCATCTACCAGTGACGAGGAACGTCTGATCATGTCTAAATGTCCGAATGTCACCGGGTCGAAGCTTCCCGGGTAAATCGCTCTCAGCATACGCGCTCCTTTCGTTTCAGAAATACATGTTTATTCGTTTTATACAGCTTCTCTTTTATAATAGAAAAGCCCAAATCCCCGGCATAATCAAGCGACGTTTCCTTTACTGCCTCAACGATGATCATTCCGCTGTCCGAAAGGAGACTTCTGTCTGCCAGACATTGCAATACCCGTTTTTCCCAATCCTTAAGATAAGGCGGATCCATAAAAATAAAGTCGAACTGCTTTCTGTCCTCCATACGCGCAAGTGCGCTGAGAGCATCTGCTTGTATCGTAATTGCACGTTTCTCAAGCTTCGTATATGCTAAATTCTCTTTAATACACGACATCGCTTTCGGATTTTTCTCTACAAATACCGCCTCCACCGCTCCCCGGCTAAGTGCTTCTATCCCGATTCCGCCGCTTCCGGCAAAAAGATCCAGAAACCGGCAGTCATATAAATCCGGTGCAAGCATATTGAATAACGTTTCTTTAATGCGATCTGTCGTTGGTCTTGTTTCCATACCGTCAGGAGCTTTTAATTTAAGCCTCTTAGCCGTACCCGCAATAACTCTCATGAGAGTTTCTCTCCTTTCCAATATCCTTAGTATGCGTTGATTTGCTCATTCTGTCAAGTGCGAAGTAAAAAAACACAATAGAAAAAAGCACCCGGCGGGTACTTAATTAAAACCCGTCAGATGCTTTTTCTCACTCACGAAAGCTTATTTGCCAGCCATCTGCTTTTCCTGCTGCTCGATCATTTTCTTAACCATATAACCGCCAACAGAACCGTTCTGTCTGGAAGTAAGGTCTCCATTGTAACCGTCAGATAACGGTACTCCTAATTCGCTTGCAACCTCATATTTGAATTTGTCAAGTGCACCCTTCGCCTCAGGTACTGCTGCTCTGTTAGATGAACGATTTGCCATTTTAATACTCCTCCTTTTTGTATCTTTTTGTAACCTTTATCGTTGTTACACAGATAGTATATGGAAGATTTAAATTATTACACTGGAAATTGTTTCATACTCTGACATTTTCTGAATATATTCATTTTCATTTTTTAAAAGCCAGTCCGCCGCCTCGTTTGCCGCCTTAAGAATCCCTGCATCCTGATAAACGTCGCCCAGACGAAAATCCATAAGCCCGCTCTGCCGGATACCGAACAAATCGCCCGGCCCCCGAAGCCGCAAATCTTCGCTTGCTATTTTAAATCCGTCGTTCGTTTTATTTAAAATTTCCAGACGCTCTTTCGTCTCCTTTGATTTTGAGCTGCTCATAAAGATACAGTAGGACTGATATTTTCCCCGCCCCACCCTGCCTCTTAACTGGTGAAGCTGTGCCAGACCGAACCGCTCGGAATTTTCAATCATCATAACCGTGGCGTTAGGCACGTCAATCCCCACCTCAATCACTGTTGTAGAGACAAGTATCTGAATTTCATTGCGTCCGAAACGCTCCATGATGTCATCCTTTTCTGCCTGGCGCATCTTTCCGTGAAGAAATGCCACCTGAACCCTATCCTCCATTTCTTCCTCCAAAGCCCTGGCGTAATCTGTCACATTCTCTACCTCCAGATGTTCGCTTTCCTCAACCATTGGGCAGATAATATAACATTGCCGTCCCTCTGCAATCTGTCTTTTCATAAATGTATATGCCGTTCTTCGATAGCCGGTATCCACCACACAGTTTTTAATGGGAAGCCGGTTCGCCGGAAGCTCATCAATAACCGATATATCCAAATCACCGTATAAAATAATTGCGAGAGTACGGGGAATCGGCGTAGCGCTCATAACAAGTACATGGGGGACACCGCCTTTTTCCGCAAATGCTTCCCTTTGCTTTACGCCAAACCGGTGCTGTTCATCGGTAACAACCAGCGCAAGATTGTCATAGACAACCGCTCCCTGAATCAATGCGTGAGTCCCGATAATAACCTTCGCCAGCCCGCACTCAATCCTGTCGTAAGCCTTTCTCTTTTCCTTTGCCGTCATAGAGCCGGTAAGAAGCACAACCTTAACCGGAATTTCATATTTTTCAAACAATCCGGCAACAGACTCATAGTGCTGTCTTGCCAAAACCTCCGTTGGCGCCATCATCGCCGCCTGATAACCGTTAAGCGCCGTATTCATAAGCGCCAGCACCGCCACAATCGTTTTGCCGGAGCCTACGTCTCCCTGTACAAGCCTTGACATTACGGTATCCGACGCCATATTATCGGCAATCTCCTGCCAAACCCTTGTCTGCGCCCGCGTAAGCCTGAAAGGAAGCTCTTTTATGAATTCATCTACCCTGTCATTTTTCCTAATCACATATTCATTCGCAATCCGGACATTTTTTTCCTTAAGACTCCTAAGCGAAAGAATAAACTGTAAAAATTCCTCGAATACCAGACGTTCTCTTGCGTGATAATATACTTCCTTATCCTCGGGAAAATGAATTCCTCTTACAGCATAATTATACTCAGCCAATCCATATTTTAACCGAACCTCCGACGGCAGCGTTTCCTTTGACAGATCCAGCCCGTCAAGCGCCTGCTTTACCGCCTTTGATACCGCGTTATTAGAAAGCCCCGACGTAAGCCCGTAAACCGGCTGCAGCGTATGAAGCTTCTCCTCATATTTTTCACTGGGATAAAAAATTTCCGGATGCTCCATCAAAATTCCGCTTTTTCTTGACATCACACGTCCACGGAGCGTAATCAGGCCTCCGCCTGCCAGTGTATTCCTGAGAAAGGGCATATTAAACCAGATAATCCGAAGTGTCCCTGTCATATCCTTTACATACGCCGTTGTCACCTGCATCCGCCTGCTCCCCGACACCTGAACGCGTCCGTAAAGCATACCGGTTACGGTCATCACTTTTCCTTCTTCTGCCTCGCTTATCGGCGCCGCTTCTTCATACACATTATATCCACGCGGATAATACCGCAGGAGATCTCCTGCGGTATAAATACCAAGCTTTCCGAATAATTTTTCCGATTTTTCGCCTATCCCTTTTAATTCGCGAATCCTGCTCTGTTCAATCATCTCTGTTCTTCATTCCGCTGCCGGCACACGTTCAGGCATCCCTTTTATTCCACCGCCAGCACATAATAATAAATCGGCTGTCCGCCGGAATGTACGTCAATATCCACATCCGGATACAGCGATTCAAGCTCCTTTGTAAGAGCAAGAGCCTTTTCCTCGGTTACTTCCTCTCCATAATACAGACTGATAAGCTCCGAATCCTCATCCACGAGCTGTGCAAGCATTTCTTTCGTCGTCTCCTCCACATCCCTGCCGACCGTAAGAATTCCGCTGTCGCCGATACCCATAATATCTCCCTCGTGAATTTCCTTATCGTCAATATGAGTATCACGAACCGCATAAGTCACCTGCCCGGATTTTACATTCTTAATTTCCTCAAGCATGGTCTCTTCGTTCGATGCCGCATCTGCATCCGGCATAAAATTAATAATGGCCGTAATCCCCTGCGGAACCGTTTTTGTCGGAATAACAATAATATTTTTATCCTCTACAAGCTCCTTTGCCTGATTTGCCGCAAGTACAATGTTTTTATTATTAGGAAGTATGAAAATATTTTCCGCATGAACCTGTTCAATGGCATTTAACATATCCTCCGTACTCGGATTCATTGTCTGTCCGCCCTCAATAATATAATCCGTGCCCAGCTCCTTAAAAATTTCATTCATCCCCCTGCCGATAGACACGGCAATAAAACCCATCGGTTTTAACGGAGCCGACGGCTTTTTCTCTTTCTTTACTGCTTCCGCATCCTTAGAAGCCTGTTCCCTGGCAAGCTTCTGTGCGTCCCGAATCAGCTTTTCCTGATGCTCCTCACGCATATTATCAATCTTCATACGGGAAAGCTGTCCGTAGGTGAGCGCTCTTTGAATCGCAAGTCCCGGATCATTCGTATGAACATGAATCTTCACAACATCATCATCCGCCACACATACGATGGAATCGCCGATAGAAGAAAGATATTCCTTAAACTCCGTCTCATCTTTCTCTGAAAATTCTTTTTCCGTCAATATAATAAATTCCGTACAATATCCGAATTTAATATCTGCTGTTTCTTCAGAATCAATTTTTACAGAAGCGGTACCTGCACCGGGAGCTATCGCGCTGTAATCCACCTCTTTTCCAAGAAATGCATCGTATGCGCCGCGCAAAACCTCTAAAAGTCCCTGTCCGCCGGAATCTACAACCCCTGCTTCTTTAAGCACCGGCAGAAGCTCCGGTGTTTTTTCCAGCACCTCCACTGCATGTGTAAGCACTGCCGGGATAAATTCCTCCAAATCATCCGTCTCAAGTGCCATTTCCGCGGCTTTCTCCGCGATTCCGCTTGCCACTGTAAGAATCGTACCCTCTTTCGGCTTCATAACTGCTTTGTACGCCGTGTCACGCGCCCGCTGACATGCAGCGGCAAGACACGCCGCGTTAATCTCATCCTCCTCCCGGATTGCTTTTGTAAATCCTCTCAAAAGCTGAGATAAAATGACGCCGGAGTTTCCCCTCGCTCCTCGAAGAGACCCGGAGGATATTGCTTTCGCCAGCTCTTTCATGCCCGGATTTTTAAGGGCGGTCACTTCTTTTGCCGCAGACATAATTGTAAGAGACATATTCGTTCCGGTATCGCCGTCCGGAACCGGAAATACATTCAGCTCATTAATCATTTCTTTCTTCGCTTCAATATTTTGTGCGCCTGCAAGAAACATCCTTGCAAGCATATCCGCATTAATCGTTTTCGTAGCCACTTTCCTAAGTCCTCCTCTTACTAATCGATGACTCTCACGCCTTCGATATAGATATTTATTTTATCCACAGGCATTCCCGCAAATTCCTCTACGCGGTATTTTACATTGCTTATCAGATTCTCCGTTACCGCTGAAATACTTACCCCATATGCAACAATCACATGAAAATCAAGGGTTACATGATTCTCTTCCGACATATCCACCTGAATACCCCGGGTCAGGCTCGCACGCTTTAAGAGATGAACAAGGCCATCTTTCATATTAACCGCAGCCATTCCTACAATTCCAAAACACTCCATAGCCACTGAACCGGCATATTTTGCAATGACCTCCTGATCGACGGTTATAATCCCCTGATCCGTACTCATACATCCTTTCATAAATGAACCTCCATTTCTGCCTATCCTGCAAAAAATCTTTATACGGTATAATAACAATATTATACTCTGTTTCTTTCTATATTACAAACAAAAAAATGGGGAAAAGAAAAAGATGGGGCATTCCCATCCTTTTCTTAATCATCCTCGTCAATATCCCATTCCAGAATCCTGCCGGTCTTTGCATGAATTTCATATTCATACTCAACACCCTTGTTTTTAAATTCAATTTCGTAAAAAACAACGCCGTCATCTTTATCCAGCTTCGCTTTTGTATATCTGACCTTTCCGGAAACAGCCCTATGCTTTTTCGCATGCTTAATCGCAACAGCTTTTGCTTTCGAAATCCCGATATATTTGGCAGAGCTTTTATGGATTCTCTCTTTTTCAATATCATTCGCTTTTCCCGTATAAGCATTGATATCGACTTCATATTTATGACTTTTTGTCTGGAATTTGAATTCCCATTCCTTACCGTCAAATTTCATTTTTGTCCATTTTTTTACGGAAGATGATTTAATGCCGACGGTTTTAAGCGCAATATTTTTTGCTTTCTTTTCACTGATAGCTTTCCTGCTGCTCTTTTTAATCCTTCTCATCTCGAAATCGTCAATTCTTCCGGTACGGGCATTAATCTCAACCTCATATTTGTATTTATCCGTCTGAAATTCAATATCCCATTCCTTTATACCGCTGTCATTCTTAAGCTTTGCTTTTGTCCATCTCTTCACGGAGGATTTTTTTACGCCGGCCTCCTGAAGTGCAATTGCCTTTGCCTTTTCTTTTCCGAGCAGTCCCTTTGCGGCAGATGCCGTTAAGGGATCTCCCAGAAAAAACGCTGCCACCAGACCAAATACCATAAATAACCGAACTGTTTTTTTCACTTTTAATCCCTCCTGTTCTCTTTTTGTTTCCAATATAACATAATTAAATATCGGACGCAACAAAAAAGCTCAGATTTCAGGTTCTGAAATCTGAGCTTAGCTGCTTTTCCTATGCACGCTCCACTTTTCCTGATCTGAGACAGGAAGTACATACATACATCTTCTTTGTCCCGCCGTTCTCTGTTTTCACACGAACCGACTTCACATTCGACTTCCAAATCTTTGGTGTCTTTCTATTAGAATGACTTACATTATTTCCAAAGTGAGCACCCTTTTCACAAACAGCACATTTAGCCATGACTGCACCTCCTAACGCTCCTATATAGTTCAACTATACGAACTCACAACACTAATATTTTAGCAGATAGAAGAGGGAAATGCAAGTACTATTTCTAAATTTCTGTACAATTTCTCATATAACTCAATTGCAAAACTAAATTCCACCCCTATATGGAATTCAATCCTGCAAATCTT
>CAMNRH010000037.1 GCA_946552115.1 uncultured Lachnospiraceae bacterium | reverse complement strand
TCAGCTTTCTGTTCTCTGGATGCAATATTTTTTCATCCGCATTATTTACGGCATTATCCAATGGGAAAGCATCTGAAACCATATCTTTTCTGCGGACGTTTGGATTTATTACAGTGCCGAAACAGTCTATGCGTATGTTGATTATGAGCCAAAAGACAGCGGATATTTAAAAGACGTAAAAGGCTGTGCTACCTATACGGAAATCAAAGAATGGATAAAATCAAAGTATGATTTAAAGGTATCGTCTTTGTATGTGGCGCAGATAAAAGACAAGTGCGGTTCCCCTAAACGTCTGAATTATAATATGGGCGAAAATAAAAGCCGTGTGCCGAAATGCCCGCCGGAGAAAGAAAAGGCGATTATGGCGGCGTTTAAGTATTTTAACATGATATGAGATTTACAGTGTGGAAAAGTGAGCCGAGAGGTTCACTTTTTTTCTGTATATATTTTTGCGTTTACGCTCTTTTCTGATCTGTGAAATGTAAACGAAAAATAGCGTTATCAATGGTCTTCATAATAAGATTTCACATATTAATATCCATGTGTATCCATGTGTCATATATTGTTTAGCGCATCAAGATGGGATAATACATGCATTTGAACGTTTTATTCAGTTGTACAATACAGGCAATTATAATATGCCTGGAATTTTGTCATCATCTGCTAGAGCATATGATGATATCAAACAAAAATGTATTGATTCAAAGAACTATTGGGACGCAGCATAATATGAAAGCTATTTGAATGGATTAATTCTTATCGCTTCATGTGAGAAACACGGGAATAGTATTAAAGAATTTCCTTATATGTATTTACCAAACGCAAAATGTATTCTTGATTCATAGGGCATTGGAGCCGACTATTTACCCAGCTTTACAGGTATGGGGATTTACCGCAGGAGAAAATCGGGTGCCGGAAAAAGAAGAGAGTCAGGAGTTGCTAAACAGTGTCGATTATCAGAAAGTCACTTTAACCGACAACCGGATTTAGCTTCCACAAGGGATGGAGATGGATCTGGGGGCAGTCGGTAAAGGGTATGCCGGAGATCTTGTGACGGAACTTTTGAAAAAGCGGGGCATCACATCGGCGGTTCTTGACATTGGAGGGAATATTCAGACCATAGGCACACAACCGGATGGAACAAGCTGGAAACTTGGGATCCGTAATCTTTTTGGGGAAAGTACGATTGGTGTGTTATTTGTTGCAAATAAGGCAGTAGTTACTTCTGGTAATTATGAAAGATATTTTGTAGGAGATGATGGAAAAGAGTATGGGCATATCATCAATCCGGAAACCGGATATCCGGTAGAGAATGAACTGGCGTCGATTACGATTATTACAGACGAAGGCAAGCAAGGGGATGTATTGTCTACTGCGTTGTATGCAAAAGGCTTAGAGAGTGCCATAGAATATTGGAGATCACATTCGGACTTTAATTTAATTGCAGTAACAGATGACGGAGAAATCTATCTAACGGAAGTGATTGCAGAAGATTTTTCCCTGAACAGTACGTTTAGTAATATGAAAGTAAATATCATAGAGTGATGGCATATCATTCACTAATGTTTTCCCACGTGGATGACTTTACTTTTCGCTTTGAACAGGTATAATAAAAGTGAGTCTCAATTGTTCTTTTGAATTGTAACGGATATAAAGAAATATAAACGGAGGGGAAAGGCTATGTTATCAAAGGATTATACACAATCATTTAAAGGAGAAAAACACCCACAGAAAAAATCAATCTCAATTTTTCTTTTCATTCTTCTTTTTGTTTTATTCGGCACGCTGCATATAACCGGAACAACGTACGCTTCTGAGATATCTGTAAGCGGCGGAACCGCTAAAACAAGTAAAACCGCCAAAGCAGGCAAAGCTTCCAAAGCGACTGAAATCACAATCAGTGCTGCCGGCGACTGTACATTAGGGGTTGATTATCACTATAACAATGCGTTTAATGACTGTTATAAGGCAAAGGGTTCCGCTTATTTTCTAAAAAACGTGAAAAAAATATTTTCAAAAGACGACATTACGATTACCAATCTTGAGGGGCCTCTTACCACCTCTCGAAATCGTGTTCCAAGTAAGTTCACTTTTAAGGGTTCTCCCAGATATACGTCTATCCTGACAAAAGGCTCTGTGGAGGTTGTGAATCTGGCAAACAACCATACAAGGGACTATGGAACTTCCGGCTTAAGCGACACAAAAAAGGCTTTGAAAAAGAGTAAAATCAGCTATTGCCATACAAGCACGATTGCATACAAAAAGGTAAAGGGAGTCAAGGTTGCTTTTCTTGGTTTCAACCAGTTAAGCGGAGTATCAAAGAAGCAGGTGAAAGACGGCATCGGTAAAGCAAAAAAAGCAAAGGCAAAAATTATTGTCGTAAGCTTTCATTGGGGAGTCGAAAGAACTTATGAGCCAAACAGTCTGCAGAAATCCCTTGGACGGTATGCGATTCGATGCGGAGCCTCTCTTGTGCTCGGTCACCATCCTCACGTACTGCAGGGTATCGAAAAGTATAAGGGCCGGTATATTGTATACAGCCTCGGTAATTTCTGCTATGGCGGCCATACCTGTCCGGCTGACAAGGACACGATGATTTTTCAGCAGACTTTTACGATAAAGAATGGAAAATTAAAGAAAGATGACGACGCAAAAGTCATCCCCTGCTCTATCTCTTCGGTCAAAAGCTATAATAATTTTCAGCCTACGCCTTTGTCCGGCAGCAGGAAACGAACGCTCATTAAAAAGATCAATCGGATAAGCAAAGGTAAACATGTTACTGTAAAATCAAACGGAAGCATAAGATAGCTGAACATCGTCAGGAAATGTGAACGGTGGAATCCGGAAATGATTGTGCAAATTAAGAAGTCGTTATGGCAAATACATTTTTGTAAAAAGTATATTATAATGGGTGAAAAGTATAGACAATGAGGAGCGTGAATTTATGAAGCCTAATCTGACATTTCAAACAGAATCGTTCAGGGTCAGTGAATGCGGTCCTGCTTCCAGTGTTCCGGATTTAATCGGGAGTTCGAATGTGCAGAATAAAACGAATTTTTCGCTGGATGAGGATGACGAGATTTATGAGGGGTATGGAAAGCGGAGTACTTCATACCCTTACCGGCAGTATAATTGCTACAACCGTAAGCTGGTACAGAAAGATATGAAGACGGCAGTTCTTGAAAATGACTATTTAAAGGCGGTTTTTCTTCCGGAGCTTGGCGGGCGTCTGTGGAGCCTGTCAGATAAACGGACAGGGAAGAATCTGCTTTATACAAATGATGTCATACGTCCGAGTAATCTTGCCATTCGGAATGCATGGGTAAGCGGAGGGGTAGAGTGGAATATCAGCATGATTGGCCATACGCCGTTTACGATGGATCAGATTTTTACGGCTGTCCTGAAGGATGAAAAGGGCAATCCGGTTCTTCGTATGTACGAATATGAGCGTGTGCGCAGAGTAACTTACCAGATGGATTTCTGGTTGGAAGACGAGAGTGAGTTTTTGAATTGCCGCATGCGTATTTTTAATCAGACGGCGGAGGTTGTCCCGATGTACTGGTGGAGTAATATGGCGGTTCCGGAGCATGAGGGGGGACGGGTGATTGTTCCGGCAAAAGAAGCATATACAAACCGTGCGGATATGGTATATAAGGTTGATATTCCATATGTAGACGGAGCTGATATCAGCCGCTATAAGAATATTCCGAAGCAGGTGGATTATTTCTTCAATATTCCGAAAGAGTCGGAAAAATATATTGCGAATATTGATAAAGACGGGTATGGACTTTTGCATATGTCTACGTCGCGCCTTCAGAGCCGGAAGCTGTTCTCATGGGGAAATAATGAAGCGTCGGATAACTGGCAGAACTTTTTGACGGAGGAAGCGGGACGTTATGTGGAAATCCAGGCCGGACTTGGAAAGACACAGTATGGCTGCATCCCGATGGCGCCGCACACGGCATGGGAGTGGCTGGAGTTTTATGGGCCGGTGCAGGCTTCTTCCGAGGCCTCGGATGCACCGTATGAGCAGGCGGAAAAAGAGCTTGGCGATATTGTGAAAAAGCATTTTCAGGCGATTCATCCGGAGCAGAAGCTGGCCTTAACAAAAGCACTTGCAAAAAAGAAAGGCGAGCTGGTTTATACTGGAAGCGAATACGGCGCTTTTGAAAACGTGATCCGAAGCTATGAGAAAGAGCCGGCTCTTTCAAAGCAGCTGGATTTTTCGGAAGTTTCGGAGGAATACAAAAGGCTGGAGGACTTTTTGGAGAGCGGGGTTTTCCCGGAATATCCGGCTGCTTCTGCTCCCCACGACTTTATTTTAGACGGTACGCTTAAAAAGCGGTTGTCGGAGACCATCGACGGACCAAATAAGGACAACTGGTATGCGCATTATCAGCTGGGGCTTTGCTTTTTTAACGAGGGGGATTTTGTAAACGCCGAAAAACATTTTTCCCTGTCAGACGAAATAAGCGGGAATCCGTGGGCCTTACATGCGCTGGCGGCGCTGGAGCTTAAAAAAGAGAATTACGGACGGGCGGCTTCTTATATTACGGCGGGATATTCCTATGAGAAAGAGGATTTGTCTTATTTGAAAGAGACGTGGCGCATCCTGCTTATGTGCCGTTCCTATGATACATTGGTTTCCATGTATAAGGAGCTTCCGGATGAGTTCGCAGCGGAACCCCGTGTTCATTTTGGTTATCTTTTAGCGCTTTCTCATACCGGGCGGGAAAGAGAAGTGCTGGATTATATGGAGAGTACGGAATTTGTTCTCGATGATTTGCGTGAATGTGAAGATACACTCGGAACACTTTGGAGCGAGTGCTATAAAAGTGTATATGGAAAGAAAGGGAAAATTCCATCCATCTATAATTTTGATGCGCTTTAATAGTGAAAAAAGAGCTGGGACGCTGCAGTCCCAGCATTTTTTATGTAATCCGGATTGTCAGAATTTAGCCTCGGCCATAGCTTTGATTGAGGATGCATATTCGGACGGCGTCATGCCGGTTTCTTTTTTGAAGCGGCGTGAAAAATAATGGATAGAGGTATAGCCCAGCGTTTCGGAAACCTGTGTAAAATTCATAGACTGTGTCCGTATCATTTCCTTAGCGGCATTGATTTTCATATGTGAAAAGTACTCGATGATTCCCAGTCCGCAATGCTCTTTTAATACCTTTTGGAGCTGGGAACGGCCGATTAAATTATCGTGGCAGATTTGTTCAATCGTCAGATGATTATTGATATTTTTTTCGAGATAATCCGTAATACGGCTGAATAGCTCTGCGCCGTTTTTGCAGTTGGAAGTCAGTCCTGAAAAAGGTATGATATTCAATGACGGTATAACGGGAGCGGAGTATCGTCTGATTATGTGAATCAGAAACTGCTCCAGGTAGTTCAGAATCATTTGTTCTGAGCCAAAGAGCAGAGATTCCTTTTGAGGCATGTTCTGAAGATAGGGATCATCCAGTCGGCAGTCAAAGCATTGCTTTGCTTCGTTAATAATGTTTGCAAGAAGATTTTGCTCCAGGTCGTCAATTTTAAAAATCCCCTTTCTAAAAAAGCTCATTGCCGTATCGTGGCAGTCAAAGGAAATGACGACAAGATTGGGCGCGATGGTTCCCGTTGCTTTTACATTATGGAATTCATTTGGCTGATGAAAGAGGATGTCCCTCTTTTTCAGGACAGAAAAATTTCTGCCGGCGGTGACGCCAACCTCGCCTTTATCTACGCATATAAATTCCCAGAAATTGTGCGCCTCTCCTTCGAAAGAGAAATCATTCATATATTCAAAATAGTGAATACTGTATATTTTTCCGATGGAAATTGAGCTTTTTAAATTAACACCGTTGTAGCTCATAGGAATTCCTCCAAATGTATTTGTGAAATATCAACAATATCATAGCATCCATTTTTGGATAAATCAATAGTAAAAAGCAGATAGTGCAAATAAATGAGAATATTAGATAAATATTTTTGTACAATTTTGTAATACAATGTTTTATAAAGAAAATATTAATGAATCTGTAAGGAGGAAAAGTATGAAAAGAAAAATCATCAGTGCGTTATTATGCGCGGCAATGGTAGGAACTATGCTCGTAGGCTGCGGCGGATCAGGCGATGGCGGCAGCGGAGGCAGTTCGGACTCAGGCGACAGCGGCAGTTCAGGCGGTGGGGATAAGCTTGTGTACTGGTCAATGTGGAGCGAGGAAGAGCCTCAGGCAAAGGTTATCAAGGAGGCAGTAGAGAAATATACCGCTGATACGGGAGTAGAGGTGGACGTTCAGTTCAAGGGACGTAACGGACAGCGTGAAGGCCTGCAGCCGGCGCTTGATGCAAAGCAGCAGATCGATGTGTTTGATGAAAGCGTAGACCGTGTAAACGGCTCCTGGGGTTCCTATCTTTTAGAGTTGGAGGATATGGCAAAGGATTATGAGGCAGAGCACGGCAATGCAACTTTATTTACACTTGCGCGTCTGGCAGGCGGCGGAACATTGAAGTCTATTCCTTATCAGCCGTCCATTTTTGGGTTCTTCTATAATAAGACGCTGTTTGATAAAGCAGGAATTTCAGCAGTTCCGACGACATGGGAAGAACTGGACGCAGCGTGCGCGAAGCTTAAAGATAAAGGAATTATCCCGATTACGGGAGATACAACTTATATGACAAGCTTCCTGGGCTATCATCTGGGACGTCATCTCGGACAGGACGGCGTAAAAGCTCTCGTTAAGGATCCGGCGGTTGCGGATAAGGTTGAGTCCGGAGAGATTGAGGATGTATCATGGGATGACCCGAGAGTTGCCGAGGCAGCAAAAGAGATTGAGGACTTTGCTTCTAAGAAATATTTTTCTGAGAACATTGCGGCAAATGTTTTCCCGGCCGGACAGAATCAGGAATTCGCACCGGGAGATGCAGCGATTATTCTCTGCGGTTCCTGGCTTCCGAACGAGCTTAAGAACGCGGTTGCAGAAGACCTTGAGTGGGGATATTTTAACTATCCTGCAGTAAAGGACGGAAAAGATGATGCATCTGTAAATCACCTTTCCAATCAGGTGCTTGCAATTAACAAGGATTCCAAGATGGCAGATCAGGCGTTTGAACTGATTGAGTACATTACAACAGGCGAATTTGACAAAAAGATGATAGAGGAAGCTATGTGTATTCCGACAGACAGCGCGAATGGCGACGCGTGGCCGACAGAGCTTACGGAAGTAAAGACCGGGATGGAGGCGACGACAGGATATTATGATTGGGCGGTAGGCGCAGAGAATAACGGCGATGCTACTTCTGTTTTAAATGAGAGTATCTGCAAACTGATGGCAGGAACGATGACAGCGGATGAATTTGTTTCAACATGCAAATCTGCAGTAGGCGAGTAAGCGGAAACCGAGTTGACATCAGGATAAAGATTATGTAAGAATGAATATGGCGGCATAAGCGTTTTGCGCTGCCGCCATATTTTTTATAAAGGAGGTGCCTGAATTGAAAAGGAACAGAGGGATGATAGTTGGTTTCCTTGCACCGGCGGTTATTATATTTTCACTTGTATTTTTGTATCCGATTTGCCGGACAGTTATCATGAGCTTTTTTAAGATTGATTCGGTAACGGCTGCGACGGATACATGGCAATTTGTGGGAATCGGCAATTATCAGAAGTTATTTACTACAGATATTTTTAAGACGGCGATGTTCAATATTGCCAGAATATGGTTTATTGGCGGATTGATCGTTTTAATCATATCATTACTGTTTGGTGTCATTTTGACAAGCGGAATCAGGGGGAAAAAATTTTTCCGCGCAATTATTTATCTTCCGAATATTGTCAGTGCGGTTGCGCTTGCAACTATGTGGCTCCAGTATGTGTACAGCCCGAAATTCGGACTGCTGAAAAGCTTTCTGGATGCGATTGGGCTGCATGAGCTTGCAAAGACGCAGTGGACAGCTCCGGAGCATGTATTCTGGGCGTTGTTGTTTGCATATTGCTTTGGTATGATAGGGTATCATATGCTGATCTGGATGAGCGGAATTGAAAGAATCAGCCCGGAATATTATGAGGCGGCGACCATCGACGGAGCGAATAAAATTCAGCAGTTCAGATATATGACCCTGCCGCTCCTTAAGGGCGTGCTGAAAACCAATATTACAATGTGGTCGGTAAGTACGGCGGCGTTTTTTGTATGGTCACAGCTGTTCTCTTCCGTAACGGCAAATAAGGGGACAATTGTACCGGTACAGTATATGTATATGAATATTTTTGGAGCGGGAAATGCGGTGACAGAGCGAAATGCAGGTTATGGCGCCGCAATCGGAATTATTCTGTGTATATGTATTGTAGTTATCTTTACAATCTGTAATCTGTTGATTAAAGATGATGATTTGGAATTTTAGGAGGGAGGACCAGTATGGCAAAAGAAGATAAAGTAAAGACAAAATGGAATCTGAAAAAAGAATTAAGACTGGCTCCCGGATATGTGGTTATTATTTTGTGGGTATTATTTACCCTGATATTGTTAGGGTGGATTCTTGCGGCAAGCCTTTCTACAACGGCAGATATTTTCGCCGGAAAAGCGCTGGAATTTCCGACGGGGCTTCATTTTGAAAATTATACAAAGGCATGGGGTGACGGAGGCGTTGCGACATTCTTTATGAATTCGCTGCTCTATTCGCTGGTGTCCTGTGCTCTTTTGGTTGTAATCTGTGCTCCGGCGGCATATGTGCTGGCGCGGTTTACCTTTATGGGAAATAAAATTATTCAGACCGGCTTTGTATCTGCTATGGGTGTGCCGATTACGATGATTGTGCTTCCGCTTTTCTGCGTGGTAGCCAATATGGGAATTTTGAATAATATTACAGCGAGTAAAGTAACGTTGATATTTCTGTATGTGGGAATTAATATTCCTTACACAACGATATTCCTGCTGACATTTTTTGCAAATCTTTCGAGGACCTATGAGGAAGCGGCGGCGATTGACGGCTGTCCTCCGACGAGAACTTTCTGGAAGATTATGTTTCCCATGGCGCAGTCGGGAATTATAACCGTAACCATTTTCAACTTTATTAATATATGGAATGAGTACTTCCTGTCACTTATTTTCGCAAATAACGATGCTTTGCGTCCGGTAGCCGTAGGACTTTACGGAATGCTTCAGTCTATGCAGTATACCGGAAACTGGGCAGGAATGTTTGCGGCGGTTATGATTGTATTTCTGCCGACATTTATCCTGTATCTCTTCCTGTCAGAGAAGATTATCGGCGGCGTTACAGGAGGAATTAAGGGTTAACTTAAGAAAGCTTAAGGAGGAAGTGTGATGAAGAAGCCTGTGTTAGTGATTATGGCGGCCGGAATGGGGAGCCGTTACGGCGGTTTAAAGCAAATCGATCCAATAGATAAGGAAGGGCATATTATTGTGGATTTTTCCATATATGATGCAAAAAAAGCGGGATTCGAGAAAGTGATTTTTATTATTAAGAAAGAACATGAGGAGGATTTTAAGGAGGCTGTTGGAAACAGAGTATCCGGGCATGTAGAGGTATCTTATGTATTTCAGGAGATGGACAGTCTGCCGGAGAGTTATGAGGTTCCGGAGGGCCGGGTAAAGCCGTGGGGGACGGCGCACGCGGTGCTAAGCTGTATAGATGAGATAGAGGGGCCGTTTGCGGTTATTAATGCGGACGATTATTACGGAAGAGAAGCGTTTGAGCTGATTTATAATTATCTTGCGGAGCATGAGGACGACGGAAAATACCGCTATGCGATGGTAGGTTATCAGCTTGAGAATACGGTAACGGATCATGGCCATGTGTCGCGTGGAATCTGTGATATGAATGCGGACGGAGAGCTGATAGCAATTCATGAGAGAACCCGGATAGAGAAACGCGGCGAAAGGATTGCGTTTACGGAGGACGACGGGGCTACGTGGACAGAGATTCCGGAAAACACTGTGGTATCTATGAATATGTGGGGATTTACATACAGTATATTGAAAGAGATACGGGACGGCTTTCCGGTATTCCTGGATGCAGGGCTTGCAAGGAATCCGAAGAAGTGCGAATATTTTCTTCCAGAGGTTGTAAGCCGCCTTGTTCAGGAGGGCAGGGCGACGGTGGCGGTGCTTAAGTCCTCTGATAAATGGTATGGGGTTACCTATAAGGAGGATAAGCCGGTTGTGGAAAATGCGGTGCAGAGGATGAAAGAAGAAGGACTTTATCCGAAGCATCTTTGGGAGGAAAAATGATGACACAGACGACAAACGGGCAGAGAGCGGAGGCAATTGCGAATTTCCGATATGAGGGCCGGCTGATTGATGCGAGAAGCTATGGGAACGGACATATTAATGATACCTATCTGCTTACTTTTGAGACAGAAAAGGGCGGACGGAAAA
The DNA here is from genome assembly GCA_946552115.1 of uncultured Lachnospiraceae bacterium. Classification (GTDB taxonomy): domain Bacteria; phylum Bacillota; class Clostridia; order Lachnospirales; family Lachnospiraceae; genus CAPEBR01. Next base: position 17,727 of record CAMNRH010000037.1, on the reverse strand, counting down.
ATACGATTCTCCAGCGGATCAATAAAGAGGTCTTCACAAAACCGGAGGAGCTTATGGAGAATATTGTCGGTGTAACCAGCTATCTTAGGGAGCAGATTGAAAAAAGCGGAGGGAATCCGGAGCGGGAGACATTGAATGTAATTCCAACGACAGAGGGTAAGTCCTGTTATGTGGATTCGAAAGGAGATTATTGGCGTTCCTATCTGTTTATTACGGATGCCGTGAGCTATGATAAGGTAGAAAAACCGGAGCATTTTTATGAGAGCGCGCTGGCTTTCGGCAATTTCCAACGGCTTCTGGCAGATTATCCGGCCGATACGCTTCATGAGACAATTAAAGGCTTTCATGATACCAAATCAAGATTTGCCGCATTTAAAAAGGCGGTGGAAAAAGATGCGGCGGGACGTGCAGGGCTTGTGAAAGATGAAATACAATTTGTGCTTGACCATGAGGATACTGCGAATTATTTCATGAATCTTCTGGAGGCGGGAGAGCTTCCGCTTCGTGTTACGCATAATGATACCAAGCTGAATAATATTATGATTGATAATGAAACGGATAAGGGCGTCTGTGTTATTGATTTGGATACGGTTATGCCGGGGCTTGCCATGAATGATTTCGGCGATGCAATCCGTTTCGGGGCAAGTACCGCAGCGGAGGATGAGCGGGATTTGAGTCTGGTATCCTGCAGCATGGAGCTGTTTGAGCTGTATGCGAAGGGATATATTGAGGGATGCGCAGGAAAGCTTACAGAGCGTGAGATAGAGCTTATGCCGATGGGGGCCAAAACAATGACCTTTGAGTGTGGAATGCGGTTTTTGACGGATTATCTGGAGGGAGATACCTATTTTAAAATCCATCGGGAGAATCAGAATCTGGATCGATGCCGAACCCAGTTTACGCTGGTGAAGGATATGGAGAAAAAGTGGGAACAGATGCAGGAAATTATCAGCAGGCTGTCGGCGCAGAAGAAAGCTTTGTATAATATTGGGTAAAATCTGTAAAGGCAGGGCGCCTTTTTCAGGAAAAGTTATCTCCTGAGAAAGTGCTCCCTGTTTTTTTGATGCCTTTTTATGCTTTCAGAAGAAATTTCATTTTTTATGAACAAAATGTTAAAAAAGTATTGACATAGTGAAATATTATTTTATAATATATCTATACAAAAAGCATAAGCAAATATTAATAAAAATGTCAAAAATGGTCGATGTAGACAAAAAAATAAGTCGATAATTGACGCGATAAAAGAATATTTGTAGATGCTGAAATAAAATTTTTTTAAAGGAGGAAGAAGTATGAAGTTCAAAACAGTAGCAAAGAAGATGCTTTCTGCGGCTGTTGTAGGAGCAATGGTATTGTCATTAGCAGCATGTGGCGGTTCCGGAGATTCTGATGGAGGCAGCAGCGACGGCGGAGACAGCGGAGACAGCGGAGATGGTGTTACACTGGAATTCCAGCAGTGGTGGGGCGTTGAGCTTCCGGACGGAGCTCTTGCAGATATCTGCCAGAAATTTACAGATGACACAGGCATCAAGATTGATCTTCTGAGCAATCCTTATGCAGACACAAAGACACAGATTGCATCTGGCGCAGCATCAGGAACGATGGCAGATGTAGTTGGTCTTGACGGCTCATGGGTATATGACTTCGCAAAACAGGGTTCTATCGCAAACTTAACAGAACTGATGGGAAATGCAAGCTATGACGACAGCCAGTTGTCCTCTCAGATTCAGTTCGAAGGCAATACATACATGATTCCTGTAGTAAACTTCGCATATCCGATGTATGCAAACATGGATATTCTTGAAAAAGCAGGTGTAAAAGAGCTTCCGAAAACACGCGATGAGTTCCTGGCGGCATGTGAGGCTGTAAAGAAGTATGACGACAGCATTGCAGGATGGGCGATTCCGTTATCAACAGAATCTCCAAGCGGTATCCAGAATCAGTTTATGACATGGTTATGGGCATCAGGCGGTTCCATGCTTAAGGACGGCAAGCCAAATCTCGAGGGAAATAAAGAACTTGAGGAAACCGTTGATTTTGTAAAAGAGTTATTTGACAAGGAGTATATTGCGGCAGGAGCAAACTCCATGAAAGAGCCTGACATGGTTGAGGAGTTTACAAATGGACGAGTTGCATTTATGACAGACGGTGTTTCCCACCTGACAACAATCAAAGAGGGAGCTCCGGATCTTAAGTTCGATTACATCACTGTTCCTACAGTAGAGGGATTCTCAGGGACAAGCGGAATGGACGTTGCTAACTGGGGTATCGGTATCGCAGAGAACTGCGAACATAAGGAAGAAGCATGGAAGTTTGTTGAGTATCTTATGAGTCCTGAAGTAAATGCAGAGCTTGCAGTACTTGCAAACGCATTCCCAGGAAACTCCAAGGCAGAGCCTGATTACTCTTCATCTGACGAATTATTCGTGAAGGCTTATGAGCTTTTCCAGGGCTGTGAAGCAATCAACGAGTTTACGGGCGCTCCGACATCTGAAGACTTAATGAGAAGCTTCGGCGAAGAGTTACAGTTATATCTTGACGGAGATACAAAATCTGCAGCAGATATGTTAAAGGCAGCTCAGGAGCGTTGGACGCCGGCATTTGAGTAAAATAAGGACTATTGTTAAGAGATAAAAGAACAATGGGCAAAGGATTATGGGCTGTGCGCTTTCTTTGCGTGCAGCCCATATACTCTAAAGGGAAGGAGATGGATTTGAGTTGACGAAAGGGAAAAAACTTTTAACGCCATATATATATCTCCTGCCAACAATCATATTGATGTGTATTTTGCTGATTATACCGATTGTTATGGTTATCGGATACTCTTTTTATGACAATGTTATCATAAATAAGAATCCGGTTTTCGTTGGCCTGGAGAATTATACAACTGTATTGTCTGACCCGGTTTTCCTTGTGGCTATCAGGAATACATTGTTTTTTGTAATTATTAGTATTATTGCACATTTCCTCATTGGTATGCTTTTTGCGATGCTTTTGAATACGAGATACCTGAATGTTATGACGAAAGGTATCTTCCGTGTTATTTACGCGCTTCCGTGGATGTTTACGGCATCTGTTATTGCAATTGTATGGCGTATGATGCTGAATCCAAACGGTGTGCTCAACTACCTGATGACCAATATGGGAATTATCAGTGAGAAAATAGAATGGCTGGCATCCAGGGACGTGGCGCTTTCGGCGGTTACGGTTATTAATATATGGTCAGGCTATCCGTTCTATATGATTAGTATCCTGGCCGGCTTACAGGGAATTTCTACAGATTTATATGAGGCATCTGCCTTAGACGGTGCAAATGCAGTACAGACTTTCTTCCGTATTACAATTCCGCAGCTGAAACCGATTTTGGTCAGTCTTCTTATGCTGGATTTCGTATGGACGCTGCAGCAGTTCGCATTAATCTGGATGACCACAGGAGGCGGACCGGTAAATGCGACAGAAACCATCAGTACATATATCTATAAGCAGGGCTTCAGTAAGTATCAATACTCTATGGCGTCAGCCGGAGCTGTTATCTTGCTGATTGTATGTACAATCATAGGAATCTTCTATGTTAGACAACAGAAAGCGGGGGATTAGGTATGATTGGAAAGAAAAAAGTATGGGTACAGGTTGTTATTATTATATTATTGATTATTGGAACGATTTGGGCAGGCTTTCCGATTTTATGGATGATTTTGAATTCATTTAAGCCGAATTCCGAAATTTTTGCATGGCCGCCGACCTGGATTTCAGAAAATTTCAGTTTAGATGCGTATAAAGCGATTTTCACGAATCCGGAGCAGGTTCGGTTCTTTATTAACAGTTATGCGATCTCTGCAATTGTTGTTACGCTTACATTGATTATCGGTATTTTAGCAGCTTACGCATTCAGCCGGTTTAACTTTCCGGGAAAAGGAGTTATCAATACAATTATCGTTGCGGTTCAGGCAGTACCGCCGATTACGCTGTTGATTCCTTATATGAGTTTAATCGTGTCACTCAAGCTGTTTAATACATTTGGCGCGCTGATACTGACATATATGGTATTTACGCTTCCATATGCGATATTGATGCTGACAGGATATTTCAATACGCTGCCGAAGGATTTGGATGAGGCGGTAATGATTGACGGCGGCTCCCGTTTTAAAGCGCTTTGGAGTGTTCTTGTACCGCCGTCAATTCCGGGTCTTGTTTCCGTAGGAATGTATACGTTCATGCAGGCATGGAATGAGTATTTGTTTGCATTGGCATTAACTAAGACGAACGATATGCGTACCGTACCGGTAGGAATTAACCTTTTGATGGGACAGCATGCATATGAGTGGAATCAGATGATGGCGATGAGCGTGCTTGGCTCTCTGCCGATTTTATTCCTGTTCTTATTCTTCCAGAAATATTTCATTGCAGGTATGACAGCGGGGTCAGTAAAGAACTAGTACAGAGAATGTTTAAAAAGCCCTGTTAAAGCGGGGCTTTTTTTAGAAAGGGAAAGGGCTATGAAAGTATTATCAGTAGGTTTGGCGTTTTGTGATATTCCATTATCACCGGTTCCGGAAAACATTCTGGAGATTGATAACAGCAGGATTGAGCCGTCTGTACCGCATACCGGCGGGGATGCGCTGACGGTATCGGTGGTTCTGTCGAAGCTGGGGATACAGACCTCTCTGGTCGGAAGAATCGGAAAGGATGTAAACGGACAGTTTGTAAGAGAAGAATTGATAAAGAACCATGTGGATATCAGCAGAGTTATAGAGGATGAAGCGTGCCGCACTGCAGTCTCCTACATTTTAATTGAGGAAAGCGGAGAGCGTCATTTTCTGGTAAACCGAGGGGCAAATGACGAGCTGACCAGCAGGGATGTTTCGGATGAAGCAATTGAAGAGGCTGATTTGGTATTTTTCGGAAGCGCCCTGTCCATGGAAAAAATGTCGGATGAAGAGGTCGCCGATATATTTAAGCGGGCGCATGCGAGAGGAAAGATTACAGCGATGGATGCCAGCATTGCAACGGACGCGGCGGCGGAGAGGAAGCTGGATTTGATTGAAAAATCCCTGTGGGAGACCGATATTTTTATTCCCAGCTATGAGGAGGCAGCCTTTTTCACAGGAAAGACAGATGTGGAAGAGATGCTTGATATATTCAGCCGGTATTCTTTAAAAATATTAGGAATTAAACTGGGACATAAGGGATGTGTCCTGACTGACTTTAAAGACAGAATCTGGCTGTCATCCTATCCCGATGTGAAAGTTGTCGATACGACCGGGGCAGGGGACTGTTTTATGGCAGGATTTCTCTGCGGCTATCTTCACGGATGGGATTTGAGGAAAATCGGTGAGTTTGCCAGCGCCGTTTCGGCACATGGAATTGCCGCGTCAGGCGCAAGCACCGGAGTGCCCGATTTTCAGACTGTTCTTAAATATGCCGAAGCAAACGGCGCAAAGCTTGGAGGCTAAGCGGACTGATAAAGTGATAAAGGGGTGGACAGATGGATTTAAGACAGAAATATTATGATGCGTATGAAGCTCTGGATGGTGTAATCCGCGCAAGACAGGAAGAGAGGCGGTATCCGGCATTGGGATATACAAGTAATCTTGATCTGCTGTGTGATTTTAAAGTGGAGCGTCTTAATCAGCTCCTTGCGGAGCATATGCCGGGAGCAGTTTTGTCCGAGATGCAGGTGGCGGTGAAAATTCGGACAATCGAGGATCTGCTGGAGACGATGGTATATTATTGCTCGCATGGTATAGGCGGAGAGGTCGATGTTGAAAATACAAGACTGGTAGAGGAAAGCTTTCATTTTGACTATGGTATGGGAGGGACGGCAGTACAGGCGGCTATGGCGCTGAATGAGGTGGGCTGTCCGTCTGTTGTACACCTGACAGATGATTCAAGGGAAGTGTGTGATATTCTTGACAATCCGTATGTGTATACTGTCTCGCAGGAGGGAACTCTGGTTCACACAGATAAAATTAAGCAGAAGCAGGAGCAGGAGCCTCATTTTATTATTCAGTTTAAAAAGGATGAGGAGATTCGCCTCGGGGAACAGGTAGCTGTGATTCCATGTTCAAACCGTCTGATTCTTACGAAAATTACTGTGAATGAATTTGTGCCGTTTTCAGAGCCGTATTTTAAGTGGGTTGAGCAGAATGCTGTGAAAGTAAGCAGTAATGTATTGTCAAGCTTTAACGCGCTGTTGGATTCGAAGCTTTTGGAGGAACGGCTGAAATATGTGAAGCGCCATATAGAGGAGTACCGGAAAAATAATCCGGAGGGAATCGTCTTTTTTGAGGATGCACATTATCATGATATGGATGTTAAGAAGCTTTGCCTGGAAACAATATATTCAAGTGTAGATATTGTGAGTCTGAATGAAGAGGAGCTTGATTATACATTAAATGATATGTATCGTTTTGAGGCGGATATTGATAATATTATTTCCTGCGTGGCGGGGGCGACGTTTATTCGCTGTAAGTTCGGTATCCGAAAGGGTGTTGTTATTCACACGAAAGATTATTCCATGTATGTCGGAGAACCGCTTAAAGCAGATATTGAGCGGGGACTGATGTATGGAAATATGCTGGCGACAGCAAAAGCAAAGAATGGCTGGTACGGAACGAGAGAGCAGATAAAAGAGGTTTTGGAATTTGGTTTCAGCGCCAAAGGGATGGAGCATTATCAGACAATTGCAGAGAGCGATTATGCGGGAAAGGTAGTGCTGGTTCCTTCCAAGTATATCGATACGCCTAAATATACGATAGGTCTGGGCGATTCTTTTGCAGGCGGTGTCCAGATTTGCTTTTAAATGAAAGCTTCTGATTTAAATGAAATTATATTTCTTGCTTTTATTGACAGAAAAAGAAAGCTGGACTAAAATAAAAACGAATACTTAGAAAATATTATTTTATGGAGGTAAAGGATTATGTTAATGAATATGAAAGATATTTTGGCGGTAGCTAAAGAAAATAAATTTGCGCTTCCGGCGTTCAATATCAGTGATTATTCCATGTTTCTTGGAATCATGGACGTTTGTGAGGAGACAAACTCACCGGTAATCATTGAGATTCACCCGGACGAGTTAAGCTTTATCGGTTCTGAGATGGTAACGGCTATTAAGGAAAAGGCTTATAAGTCGCCTGTTCCGGTATGTATTCACTTGGATCACTGCGGAGATTTCGGAAAAATTATCTGGGCAATCCAGAGCGGATTTACTTCTGTTATGTTCGACGGCGCAGAGCTTTCCTTTGAGGATAATATCGCAGGAACAAAGAAGATTGTTGAGGCTGCCCATCCGGTGAATGTATCTGTTGAGGCGGAGCTTGGAACGATCGGAACTACGAATCCTGATGAGATGGAGGGCGGCGCCGCAAAGATTATCTACACGGATCCGGATGATGCCGTGAAGTTTGTTGCTGAGACAGGAGTTGATACGCTTGCAATTGCAATCGGAACATGTCACGGACTGTATCCGGCGGGCATGAAGCCGGAATTAAAGCTTGATATTTTGAAAGAGATTGCTTCTAAGGTAGATATCCCGTTAGTACTTCACGGCGGTTCCAACAATCCGGATAAGGAAATCGGAGAGTCGGTAACACTTGGAATTAATAAGATTAACATTTCTTCTGATATTAAGGCGGCTTATTTCGAGAAGATGAGAGAGGTTCTTGAGGATAAGAGCTTAAGAGAGCCGAATGTTATTGAGCCAATCTGTATGGAAGCTATGAAAGAGGTTGCGAAGCATAAGCTTGAGCTGTTCCAGACAATTGGAAAGGCGGATTTGTATTAAAAAATCGTAATTGAGTAGTTGAGGTGCCAAAGTTGAGTGAGAATAATTTTCTGCAAAGGGAAGTGCTTGAGGTCATTAAGGCAAAGTATGACCATATCTTTTCCGCGGAGAAAAAAGTGGCGTTGTTCGTGCTGCAGAATCCTCAGAAAGCAGTAGATTGTAATGTTTCCGAGCTTGCGAGAAACAGCGGCGTCAGCGATGCGACGGTTGTGCGGATGTGCCATCATATCGGATATACCGGCTATTATCAGTTCCGGATTACGCTTGCGAGGGATTTGGGAAAAAAGCAGTACAGCAGCGTGGATGAAATTGAGAGCAAAGACAGCGTGGAGAAGATGTTCGGGGAATTTGCCAAGGCAATGCTGGTAATCGGAAGACGGTTGGATCTTGAGGTAATGCGTGATTGTGTAAATCTGCTTAAGACATGTAAGCAGGCGCATATTATGGCGGTGGGAAATACCTGTCCTCTGGCGCAGTATATGGGCTTCCGTTTAGGGCGTCTTGGGATTAAGAGTACCTATAATGTTGCTCCTGAATATTTTTTGAATCACGTCAACCTGGCTGACGAAGGGGATATCCTGATAGCGATTTCGCAGTCGGGAACTTCAAAGCAGGTGATTCAGGGAATGGAGCTTGGAAAGGAAAAAGGGCTGAAAATGATTGCAATTACGGCGTTCGCCCAGTCCCCGGTATCTAATCTGGCAGATTATGTATTATTGTCTGCGGGAGAGGAGGGGCCTTTCAGCTATTATAAGGGCTATGCGCATTTGAACGAAACCGCGATTATTGACGCGCTTCTCAATTTTGTCACCAACGAGGAACTGATAGAAACAACACAGGCTGACAAACCGGAAATTATTTTGTCAGAGTATAAAATATAATTATGGAGGCCGGAGTTTATGAAACGTTCAAGAATCAATGAAGTAATAAAGGATATGGAAGCGCTTATTAAAGAGCATGGATTTGAGATACCTCCGTTTGCAAAATGGAGCGCGAAAGAGTGGCAGAATATTGGACATGAGTATGATGAAATCCGTGATAACTGCCTCGGCTGGGATATTACAGATTATGGATTAGGCAACTTTGATAAGGTGGGATTTTCACTTCTGACAATCCGAAACGGAAATCAAAAGATGCCTGAGAAATATCCGAAGCCCTATGCGGAGAAGCTTCTCATGCTTTATGAGGGACAGACGGCTCCGATGCATTATCACTGGAATAAGATGGAGGATATTATTAACCGGGGCGGCAATGATATTTATATTACCGTGTATAACGGGGCTGAGGACGGAGCGATGCTGGATACGGATGTGACGGTATATTCCGACGGGAAAACAGAGGTTGTTCCTGCCGGGACGAAAGTGCTTTTGAAGCCGGGACAGAGTATCACAATTACACCGTATATGTACCATGATTTTATTGTACCGGAGACAGGAGGAGCCGTTCTTCTCGGAGAGGTTTCCATGTGCAATGACGACGAAAATGACAATCGTTTTTATGAGCCAATCGGACGTTTCCCGGAGGTAGAGGAGGACGAGGAGCCATATCGTCTGCTCTGCAATGAATATCCGGCGGCGAAATAAATAGCAGATGAGCGGAAGGCGGAGAGCCGGGGACGGGAGAGAATTCATTTTCTCCCGTCCCCGTTTGATAATTTATAAAAAGGAGCCGGAATATGAAAAAAGTAAAATTAAAAAATACTGATTTGGAGCTTAGTAATATCTGTTATGGCGCGGGCAATTTTGGCGAAAAGCTGAACAGGGAGCAGGCCTTTTGTATGCTGGACGCATATGTGGAGCTGGGCGGTAATTTTATTGATACGGCGAATGTGTACTGCAGATGGGTAGAAGGACTTGGAAATTCCAGCGAGCAGTTTATCGGGCAATGGCTGAGCGCGCGGAATGCATACAATAAGGTGGTGGTTGCGACAAAAGGGGCGCATTATGATTTTGCGGCGCCGGAGAAATCCAGAGTGCGGGAGGAGGAAATCCGAAAGGATTTGGAGGACAGCCTCAGAACACTTGGGCTTGACTGTATTGATTTTTACTGGCTTCACAGAGATGATGAATCCATGGATATAAAAGCCATCGTAGATATGATGGAAAAGCTTGTGAAGGAGGGGAAGATCCGCTATTACGGCGCTTCCAATTATAAACGGTATCGGATGGAGGAAGCTGTAAAATATGCTTCGGAAAAAGGAATTCAGGGTTTTTCGGCCGTGTCTAATCAGTGGAGCATGGCGACGGTAAATGAAGGCGGAAATATGAACAGCGATCCGTCTCTGGTGATGATGGACGACGCTTATTATCAGTGGCACGAAGAAACAGGAATGCCGATGATTCCGTTTTCATCCGGAGCGCATGGATTTTTTGATAAGCTGTATAGAAACAGCGGGCTGTCTGACGCTATGAAAAGGGCTTATATGAATGATAAAAACCTCAGGATGTATGAAGCGCTTTGCAGATTAAGCAAAAAAACCGGAGAGTCCGTGTATGCTTTAAGTCTTGCGTGGCTTTTAAATCAGCCGTTCCAGGTGTTCCCGGTAGCGTCCGTATCCGGAACAAAGCAGCTTGAGGATTTTGCGAAGGCAAGTGAAATAATATTAGACAAAAGCTTTATGGAGAGCTTAAAGGAGGAGCATGATGGATTATAGGATTTGTAACAGGTATATACAGGCCGTACTGTCGGATACGGGTGCGGAGCTTCAGTCGGTTCAGAAGGACGGGGGAGAATACCTGTGGAATGGCGACGCCGCGTATTGGCCGGAGAGGTCACCGGTTTTATTTCCGTATGTAGGGCGGTTTACAGACGGAAAGTATCTGCTTAATGGAAAGGTGCTTGAGATGGAAATTCATGGCTTTGCGAGAAAGCTTCCTTTCGCCGTAGTATATCAGGAGGAGGACGGCATTACCTTTGAGCTGCGTGATAACGAGGAAACCTTTCGGATGTACCCATATCATTTTATTCTCCAAATATCCTATGAGCTTCAGGAAAATGAGATCATAATTACGTACCGCGTTTCCAACGGCTCAAGGGAGACGATGTATTTCGGAATCGGAGGGCACCCGGGCTTTCGCGTACCCTTGGACGAGGGACTTACATTTTCTGATTATTATCTGGAATTTCAGGGAGCGTCACGTCCGGACAGAGTGGGACATACGCAGGCCTGCTTTTTAAGCGGAACAAGTACAGAGTTTCCTCTTGAGGAGGGGAGAAAGATCAGACTGGCGCATACCATGTTTGACGATGATGCAATCGTACTTCAGAATATGGCGGATGAGGTTACATTAGAATCCGATAAGGGAAGCAGGCGGGTGAGGGTATCCTATCCGGATATGCCGTATCTCGGGCTATGGCATGCGCCGAAGACAGAGGCGCCCTATATCTGCATTGAACCGTGGACCTCGCTTCCGTCCAGACAGGATATTATAGAGGAGTTCCGGTATAAAAATGATTTGATTCGTCTGACCTCGGGAGAACAGTATGTGAACGTTTGGAGCATAGCTGTCGATTGAGCGGAAAAGAGGAGCGTATATGGCGGTGTTTGTAAAAGCACCGCCATATGTAGTGGTAAATGAATAACAGGTAAAAGGGTAAATTTACTTTGTATATTAAGGGATAAGAGAGGGGATTTCCATATGGAAAATACTTTTCATTATTGAAAAACTTTATTATAATGATGGATATAATGTTATGAGTAATATACGATAAAATGATAAAACGGAGGTGCGAGCCAATGAATTTATTTTCTCCGGCTGAAGTGGCTAAAAATTATATTACGATTGGAAAAGGAAAAGTAAATACTCCGGTTGCAAAGATGTTTCTGCTGGCGGTTCTTGCAGGGGCCTTTATAGCGATGGGAGGGGCAGGCGCGGCCACGGCGGCGGTATCGATTCCTATGGCGTCTGTCGGAAAGCTTGTCGGAGCCTGTATCTTTCCGGGAGGCCTTACGATGGTCCTTCTTGCCGGAAGCGAGCTTTTTACGGGCAATTGCCTGCTCACTGTTCCGCTTTTAGAAAAGGAAATCCCGGCAGCGGGTATGATAAAAAACTGGTTTGTTGTATACATGGGAAATTTTGCAGGGAGTCTGCTTGTAGCGTCGGGCGTGGTTTTTTCACATCAAATCAGTCTTTTTGATAATGGGTTGGCAGTTTCGGTTATTTCTACGGCGTCGGCCAAGTGTGCGCTTCCTTTCGGAGATGCGTTCATTAAGGGTATCCTGTGTAATTTTCTTGTATGTATTGCGGTGTGGATTTCTTTTGCCGCAAAGGATGCGGCGGGTAAAATTGCAGGCTTGTTTTTCCCGATTATGATTTTTGTATTGAGTGGATTTGAACATAGCGTTGCTAATATGTATTACATAGCCGCAGGTCTTTTGGCAAAGAATATATCCGCCTATGCACAGGCAGCAAAAGAGGCGGGCGTAAATTTAGATGTAATATCATGGGGAAGCTTTCTGGGAAGAAATCTTCTGCCGGTTACGCTTGGAAATATCATAGGCGGCGCAGTATGTGTGGGATGTGTTTACTGGTTTATCTATCTGAGAAAACCGAAAAATAATACATAGGATGTCTTGCTTATTGAACGGATTCAGAGTTTTTTCCTTTGCGGAATTTGTTCGGTGGACAGCCGTATTTTTCTTTGAATACGCGACAGAAATATCCTGCGCGTTCAAAACCTGAGGAAAGAGCGATAGATGTAACCGTGTTGTTTGTCGAGAGCAATTGTTCTTTTGCCCGGGCCAGCCGATAGTTATTGAGGTAATTTATGGGGGTCGTCTGAATGCCGGCACGAAAACAACGCAGCGCTTCGCTTCGGCTTACATTGGCGGATGAAGCAATGTCAGACAGCGTGACTGGTTCGGAATAATGAAAGTGGATAAATTCCAGCATTTTCTGTAACCGGGCATGGATTAATTTGTTGCTGCATTTTTCCCGGCCAGACGGTTTTTCCGTATTTTTAATCAGTGCTTCCCACAGCAGAGATACCCGATTGTGAATCATCATTTCTTTCAGGGGCGTATCCGAATTTATGATGCCGAAGATTTCCCCGGCGGGGTGCAAAACAGAATTGTGACGCGGCGTTTTTTGATAAAAGGGTAAATATTCCAGATTTGCCGATAAATAGGGCTGTACGTATTTCCGGAACAGATCTGAGTCTTCCGGTGCGATAAATTCTGGCGAGAATATCATATTTACCAGTGTGCCGCCTTGCCGGGCTTCGAAGCGGTGAATGATGCCGCTGTTGATAAACAGGCCGTCGTTTTCATGTAAATGTATCATTTCATTTCCGATTCTGCAAAAAACCGTTCCCTTAACAGCAAGTGAAAATTCGAATTCTCTATGCCAGTGCCAATCGATACATTGATTGGCATATTTTTCGATTTCGTCAAAATAGCAGGCAAAGGGAAAAGTATTTGTTCCGTATGTGAGCGTTGATCGCAGGAATTCGTCGGTTGGAATATAAGATGTGTGCATTGAGTCCTGCCTCCATTTATTCTGGTGATATTTTATCATAAAATGACACTAATCTGCAATTTTTTTTCCTTTTATTATGCGATAATTTATCATAATAAATTTAAAAGGAACGGAGCAGATATTTTATGAAAAAACCGGAGAATCTTATTTTGCCGCAGGATAAGAATAAAAAATCTTTTAAGTTGTTTACGCGGGACAAGACCTTTTATATCACCTTTTTTCCGCTGCTGGCTATTGTAACACTTCAACAGCTTGCGGCACTGATTGTGAATATGGCTGATAATATTATGTTGGGAACTTATACGGAGCTGGCTCTTTCAGGAGCAACGCTGGTTAATCAGATTCAATTTATTCTCCAACAGCTTGCCTCGGGAATTGGCATGGGAATTGTAGTGCTCGCGTCGCAATACTGGGGACAGAGAAGAGTAGAGCCAATTAAGAAGATTATCAATATAGGTGTAAAATGCGGTTTTTTTGTGGGTGCGTTGTTTTTTATTGCTTCGAAAGCGGCTCCGGTGCCGGTGCTTTCAGTTTTTACGAATGATGAAGCCGTGCTTGTAGAAGGAGTACGGTATCTGCAGGTGATATGCTGGACATATCCTATATTCTGTCTTTCAAATTCCCTGATGTATTCCCTGCAGAGTGTAGAGACAGCAATGGTTGGAACAATAATGTCTGTTAGTACAATCTGTATCAATGTCTGCCTGAACTACTGCTTGATTTATGGTAATTTTGGGGCGCCGGAATTAGGAGTTGTCGGAGCGGCGGCGGCTACGTTAATCAGCAGGACTGTGGAGCTGATTATTATTTTTGTATATGTGTTTTTTGTTGATAGGAAGCTTCGGATGAAACCGGCAGATTTTTTACATTTCGATACGACCTTTTTGGACGACTACATAAGGACGGCTTCTCCTATTGTTGTAAGCGGAATGCTCTGGGGTGTGGCTCAGGCTGCCCAGACTGCTATCCTGGGACATATCAGCGCCGCCGTTATTGCGGCAAACAGTATCGCAATTGTAATTTTTCAGGTATTTGCCGTAGTCGGCATGTCCTGCGCGAATGCAGCATCTGTAACAATGGGGAAAACGATTGGAGAGGGGAAGCTTGACAGGGTGAAGCCCTATGCGAAAACAATGCAGGCGGTATTCCTTTTGACAGGTCTTTTTTTCGGCGGTCTGATGTTTATATTTAAGGATGTGATTGTCGAAATTTATTCTGTTTCAGAGGAAACAAAGGCGCTGGCGGTCAGCTTCCTGACAGTTTTAAGCATTACGACAATAGGAACCTGTTATGAATATCCGGTAGAAAGCGGAATTATTGCCGGAGGAGGTTCTACAAAATATGCTGCGGTTGTAGATAATCTCTTTATGTGGCTGTTTACAATTCCGGCAGCTTTTTTTAGCGCATTTATATTTAAATGGCCGCCGATTGCTACATTTTGGCTTCTGAAAGCAGATCAGATATTAAAATGTATCCCTAATGGCATTACCTGCAATCGCTACCGGTGGATACGGATCCTGACTTCGCCTGAAAAGGAATAAGTTATTCAATATATTCTACTTGACAAAGATAGTTGTCAATGATATACTGGTTATGACAAATAAAGTTGTCAAAAAATACGACGTCGATAAAAAACCAGGAGGTGTTCATTTGCCGTTATTGAATTATTTAAAAGAATACCGTTCCCGGATGGGAATTAACCAGACAGAGCTTGGAAAAAGGGCGGGTGTTTCCAGACAGACCATCAGTTTAATTGAAAGGGGCGATTATTCTCCGTCCGTAACATTAGCTCTGAAAATTGCAAAGATTTGTCAAGTAACAGTGGAGGATATATTCGAATACGAGGAGGAAGAGGTATGAGGACAGGAAAAATGAATTCTTATAGAAAAATGGGAGTAGTTATGTTGATAGCAGCTGTAATCGGAGGAGCTTTAGGATTTTTGGCAATGCTGGTTCTGGGCGGAAGAGAGGGCAGCGTTGAAGCGGGAATGACGTTTTTTTTGACGCAGATTCAGCGGATTCAGCTTCCGCTTATGATAGGAATTACCATATTATCCGTCATTTTTGGAGAAATAAATCTGAAGAAGCTTAAGGCAATCGGGATCAGAATTCTTGAGGCGGAGGACGAAGAATGCGATAAATGGGAATATCAGGAAGAAAAAACCGGTGCATACGGAGTAGTTGTGAATATTCTGTCGCAGGTATTTTGTATTTTGATTTTGTCTGTGGGTTATTCTGTAAGGTATATTATAGATAACCACCACCGGAGTATGCTTGCGGTTTGTTTAGTGTTTTTGGCATGTTATGCGTATGATGGTTTCTGGCAGGCGCGTTACGTCAGACAGGTGCAGTATGCCCATCCAGAGAAAAAAGGGGATCCCGCATCGGGGAAGTTTCAGCAGCAGTGGCTGGAAAGCTGCGATGAGGCTGAAAAAGAGGTGATTTTCAGGAGTGCTTATAAGGCTTATGTACAGATGAATACGTGGATTCCGGTATTGCTCGTCCTCACGATGCTGGGGCATCTGTTTTTTGGCACGGGTCTTATGGCGATTGTGGTAGTGGCGGCAGTCTGGCTTGTAATTACTATGGCGTATCTGCGTTCCTGTGTGAGCTTGAAAGGGGAGAAGCTGAGGTAAATGTAGACCGCTTATTTGATGCAAAGGAATTGAACAGAATATCGGGAAAACACTGAAAACAAGGGCACTGAAAAAGTCTGATTCTAAAAAAGAATTGGGCTTTTTTCGTTGATGCATTATAGTGGAAGTATAAGGAAAGAGGCTTCCGAAATGCTGAAAGATAATTCGCAGTTGAATTGAAAAATTCACTTTTGCGTGATACACTTCTCTTATATTTACTAATAGGAAACTGGTTTTCCTGCAAATATCATTATACGATTGAAATGAGGTGGGTATATTTCTCTCGAAAGCGAGGAGAGTATCTGCCGTGCTTTTAACTGTGGTGTGGACGACATTTTGGAATAATTTATCCCGGAGAATGACGGAGGAAAAGAGAATGGTTGATACAAAAAAGGAACAAGAGCGTGATGAACTGCATCGCGCAATTTGGGCAATTGCAGATGAATTGCGGGGAGCGGTAGATGGATGGGACTTTAAAAATTATGTTCTTGGAACAATGTTTTATCGATATATTTCTGAAAATTTGTGCAATTACATAAACAGTGGCGAGGCAGATGCAGGAAATACCGATTTTGACTATGCGAAAATGCCGGACAGGGATGCGGAAGAAGCACGAGACGGATTAGTAGAGGAAAAAGGTTTTTTCATTTTGCCAAGTGAGTTGTTCTGCAATGTTCGTGCCAAAGCTGCAAATGATGAGAACTTGAATGAAACACTGGAGCGTGTATTCCGTCATATTGAGGAATCAGCGAAAGGCAGTGAGGCCGAGAGCGATTTTGCAGGACTGTTCGATGATTATGATGTTAACAGCAATAAATTGGGTTCTACCGTTGCAAAGCGCAATGAGAAACTCGTAAAACTTCTGAACGGTGTGGGCGAAATGAATCTCGGAGATGTCAAAGACCATTCCATTGATGCTTTTGGCGATGCATATGAATATCTTATGACGATGTATGCATCCAATGCCGGAAAGTCCGGTGGTGAGTTCTTCACTCCTGCAGATGTGTCTGAGCTACTTACACGGCTTGGAACTGTGGGAAAGACAGAAATCAATAAAGTATATGATCCAGCCTGTGGTTCAGGCTCGCTGCTCTTGAAAGCTGAGAAAATTCTCGGTAAAGATGCCATCCGCAATGGTTTCTATGGACAGGAAATTAATATTACTACCTACAATCTGTGCCGTATCAATATGTTCTTGCATGATGTAGGATTTGATAAATTTGATATTGCCTGTGAGGATACCCTTATTAGTCCGCAGCACTGGGATGACGAGCCGTTTGAACTGATCGTCTCGAATCCGCCATATTCTATTAAATGGGCGGGAGATGAGAATCCGCTGCTCATCAGTGATCCCCGTTTTGCGCCCGCCGGAGTGCTGGCACCGAAGAGTAAAGCAGATATGGCATTTATCATGCACAGCCTGTCATGGCTTGCGTCTAACGGAACTGCTGCTATTGTATGCTTCCCGGGAATTATGTATCGTGGCGGTGCAGAACAGAAAATACGTAAGTATCTGATTGATAACAACTATGTAGACTGCGTGATTCAGTTGCCGAGCAATCTGTTCTTCGGTACTTCGATTGCGACCTGTATCATGGTGATGAAAAAGAATAAGGCAGATAATAAGACAATGTTCATTGACGCTACAAGTGAATGCGTGAAGGTTACGAACAATAATAAGCTGACACCAGAAAATATAGAGCGTATTGTGGATGTATTTGCAAAACGTGAAGAAGTTGAGTATTTTGCACATCTGGCAAGCTACGAGGAAGTATCTGGCAACGATTACAATTTATCGGTGTCCACATATGTTGAAGCAGAGGATACCAGA
>CAMNRH010000036.1 GCA_946552115.1 uncultured Lachnospiraceae bacterium | reverse complement strand
GAGAATGCAGTGGAGTATTTTGTCTCCTACTATGATTACTACCAGCCCGAGGCCTACGTCCCCTCATCCGACACTTACATTGCAAAGGATTCTTCTATTAACGATGAGATAGACAAGCTTCGGCACTCGGCAACGGCAGCGCTTTCCGAGCGCCGCGATGTTATTATTATTGCCAGTGTATCCTGTATTTATGGTTTGGGTTCGCCGATTGATTATCAGGAAATGGTAATTTCTCTGCGCCCGGGAATGATTAAGGACAGAGATGAGGTTGTGAAAAAGCTGATTGAGATTCAGTATGACCGGAATGAGATGGATTTTAAGCGAGGTACTTTCCGGGTACACGGAGATGTGCTGGAGGTGATTCCGGCGCTGAGAGAGGAGCTTGCATACCGTATTGAATTTTTTGGGGATGAGGTGGAGAGAATTACAGAGGTTGATGTATTAACCGGGGAGATTAAGGCAGATTTAAACCATATTGTAATCTTTCCAGCATCTCACTATGTTGTCTCTAAGGAGAGTATGGAAAGAGCCATTCGTGAGATTGAAGAGGAATTGGAGTCTCAGATTCGTTATTTTAAGGGGGAAGGGAAGCTTTTGGAGGCTCAGAGAATTTCCGAAAGAACAAATTTCGATATAGAAATGATGAGGGAAACGGGCTTTTGCTCGGGAATTGAAAATTACTCGAGACATCTGACGGGACTTGAACCGGGACAGCCGCCTCATACGCTGATTGATTATTTCCCGGATGATTTTATTATGATGATAGATGAATCACATAAGACTGTGCCGCAGGTAGGCGGTATGTATCATGGGGATCAGTCAAGGAAGAGGACGCTGGTGGAGTATGGCTTTCGCCTGCCTTCGGCGTTGGATAACCGACCTCTCAGCTTTGACGAGTTTGAAAGTAAGATTGATCAGGTGCTTTTTGTGTCTGCGACACCGGGGCAGTATGAGGAGGAGCATGAGCTTTTGCGGGCGGAACAGGTAATACGACCGACAGGGCTTCTTGACCCGGAGGTAGATGTACGGCCGGTGAAAGGGCAGATTGATGACCTGATAGGAGAGGTAAATAAGGAGACTGCAAAGAAAAATAAGGTTCTGATTACGACTCTTACGAAACGAATGGCAGAGGATTTGACTGATTATATGCGTGAGCTCGGAATCCGGGTACGATATCTTCATTCGGATATTGATACATTGGAGCGGACGGAAATTGTCAGAGATATGCGTCTGGATGTTTTTGATGTCCTTGTAGGAATTAACCTTTTAAGAGAGGGACTGGATATTCCGGAGATTACACTTGTGGCAATTTTGGATGCGGACAAGGAAGGGTTCCTGCGTTCCGAGATATCTCTTATCCAGACGATTGGACGTGCGGCCAGAAATGCGGAAGGGCATGTCATTATGTATGCGGATACGATTACGGATTCTATGCGCGCGGCATTGGGCGAAACAAAGCGCCGACGCGAGGTGCAGATGAAATATAATGAGGAGCATGGAATTACGCCGACAACAATTCAAAAGGGCGTACGCGACTTAATCAGTATTTCCAGAAAGGTAGACGCAGAGGAACTTCGTATGAATAAGGATGCGGAATCTATGAGTCCGGAAGAGCTGAAAAAGCTTGCAGGAAATATTACAAAGCAAATGAAAAAGGCTGCGGCAGAGCTGAATTTTGAAGCTGCGGCAGAGCTTCGTGATAAATTGATAGAAATAAAAAAAGTAATACAGGAGAATGAATAGTACAATGACAGAGAAAACAGGAAACAGACAGTATATTAAGATACGAGGAGCAAATGAGCATAATCTGAAGAATGTTGATTTGGATATACCAAGAAATGAATTGGTAGTACTTACGGGTATTAGTGGTTCTGGAAAATCGTCTCTTGCATTTGATACGATTTATGCGGAAGGGCAGAGGCGGTACATGGAATCTTTATCGTCCTATGCAAGACAATTTTTGGGACAGATGGAGAAACCGGATGTAGAGAGTATAGAGGGGCTTTCTCCGGCAATATCTATTGACCAGAAATCCACAAACCGGAATCCTCGTTCAACGGTGGGGACGGTGACAGAAATCTACGATTATTTTCGTCTCCTGTATGCGAGAATCGGGATTCCGCACTGCCCAAACTGCGGAAAGGAAATCAGGAAGCAGACGGTCGATCAGATGGTGGACCAGATTATGGGGCTTCCGGACAGGACTAAAATTCAGCTTCTGGCGCCGGTTGTCCGCGGTAGGAAAGGGCGGCATGAGAAGCTTCTGGAGCAGGCAAAGAAGAGCGGGTATGTTCGTGTACGTATTGACGGAAATCTCTATGAATTATCAGAAGAGATTGCTTTAGATAAAAATATTAAGCATACTATAGAGATTATTGTAGATCGTCTTGTTGTAAAAGAGGGGATTGAAAAACGGCTCACGGATTCTATAGAAAATGTACTTCATTTAGCGGAAGGACTTATGGTAGTGGATATTATTGACGGGGAGCCGATAAATTTCAGTCAAAGTTTTTCCTGTCCGGACTGCGGAATCAGTATTGATGAGATTCAACCGAGAAGCTTTTCCTTTAACAACCCGTTTGGAGCATGCCCGGAATGCTTTGGCCTGGGGTATAAGATGGAATTTGATGAGGAGCTTATGATACCGGACAAGAGGCTCAGTATTCAGGAGGGGGCCATCACCGTTATTGGCTGGCAGTCCTGTGCGGATAAAAAAAGTTTTACGTATGCTATTTTGGATGCGCTTTGTAAGGAATATAAATTTTCCTTGGATACGCCCTTTAAAGACTATCCGAAAAAAATACATGACATTATTCTTTATGGAACAGGAGGAAAAAGCCTTAAGGTTTATTATAAGGGGCAACGCGGAGAAGGAACCTATGATGTGGCGTTTGAAGGCTTGATCAAGAATGTAGAACGCCGTTACCGGGAAACATCTTCTGAAACGATGAAAGCGGAATATGAGGAGTTTATGCGGATTACGCCATGCAGTAAGTGCGGTGGACAGAGGCTGAAACCGGAAGCGCTGGCGGTAACCGTAGGCGGTAAGAATATTGCGGAGGTGACGGCATTATCAATTGAGCAGCTTCAGATTTTCATGCAGAAATTGGAGCTTGGAAAACAGCAGCTGTTAATAGGCGGACAGATTTTAAAGGAGATTCAGGCAAGAATAAAATTTCTGATGGATGTGGGGCTTGATTATCTGACACTGGCCCGTGCGACAGGCTCTTTGTCTGGCGGTGAAGCGCAGAGAATCCGACTGGCAACGCAGATAGGTTCCGGACTTGTCGGTGTGGCGTATATTCTGGATGAGCCGAGTATTGGACTGCACCAGCGGGACAATGATAAGCTTTTGGGAACACTTAAGCATTTGCGTGACTTAGGGAATTCTGTGATTGTAGTTGAGCATGATGAAGACACGATGCGGGCGGCGGATTTTATTGTAGATATTGGTCCGGGAGCAGGTGAGCACGGCGGCGAGGTAATCGCGGTGGGAACTGCCGGGGAGATTATGAAGAATAAAAATTCCCTTACCGGTGCATATTTAAATGGAAGTATTCAGATTCCTGTTCCGGAAAAACGTGCGAAACCGTCGGGCTGGCTTAAGATTACAGGGGCAGGGGAAAACAATCTGAAAAGTATTGACGTGGAGATTCCGCTGGGGATTATGACATGTGTTACCGGCGTTTCCGGATCTGGAAAGAGTTCCCTGATTAATGAGATTTTATATAAGCGTCTTGCAAGGGAGTTAAACAGAGCACGGACGATTCCGGGTAAGCATAAGGATATTAAGGGAATTGAAAAGCTGGATAAGGTGATAAATATTGATCAGTCGCCGATTGGACGTACGCCTCGTTCCAATCCGGCTACTTATACCGGTGTGTTTGACTTAATCAGAGATTTATTCGCGTCGACTGCAGATGCTAAAGCAAAAGGATATAAAAAAGGAAGGTTTAGCTTTAATGTGAAAGGCGGGCGCTGTGAGGCGTGTGCGGGAGACGGTATTTTAAAGATAGAGATGCATTTTCTCCCGGATGTTTATGTTCCATGTGAAGTATGTCACGGAAAACGGTATAATCGAGAGACTTTGGAGGTACAATATAAAGGAAAAAGTATCTATGATGTATTAAATATGACTGTGGAGGAGGCCCTGCATTTTTTTGAGAATATTCCGAGTATCCGCAGAAAGATGGAAACACTGCATGATGTAGGGCTTTCCTATATTCGTCTGGGACAACCCTCTACTCAGCTTTCCGGAGGAGAAGCACAGCGAATTAAACTGGCAACAGAATTGAGCCGAAGAAGCACAGGGAAGACCATTTACATTCTGGATGAGCCTACGACAGGACTGCATTTTGCGGATGTGCATAAGCTGACGGAAATCTTGCACCGTCTCTCGGCGGACGGGAATACTGTGGTTGTGATTGAGCATAATCTGGATGTAATAAAAACGGCAGATTATATTATAGATATGGGGCCGGAAGGCGGAGATAAGGGCGGAACTGTGATTGCACAGGGAACGCCTGAGGATGTGGCAGAAAATCCGGTTTCCTATACGGGAAAATATATCCGCAGTATGCTTGACAGATAGTTTGCTTTTTCGACAGAGAGGTGCCTGACTTCACAAAGAATTAAGGAAAAAGGGGTTTCAAATTACTCTGATTTTGATTATAATGATACTTGCATTTAACTGTGAGGTTACGGAACAGTTATACGAATGATAACGATATGAGATAGATAGTATGGCGAAAGGAGTTTCGTAGATGGCAGTAGATATAGGGATTGATTTGGGAACCGCCAGTGTCCTTGTATATGTGAGAGGAAAGGGTGTAATTTTAAAGGAGCCGTCGGTGGTTGCTTTTGACAGAGACAGCAATGAGGTAAAAGCAATCGGGGAGGAGGCCCGCCTGATGCTGGGAAGAACACCGGGGAATATTGTGGCGGTTCGTCCTCTTCGTCAGGGAGTAATTTCCGATTATACGGTAACGGAGAAGATGATTAAATATTTTGTACAGAAAGCGCTGGGAAGGCGTACCTTTAAAAAGCCAAGAATCAGTATCTGTGTGCCAAGCGGGGTGACGGAGGTTGAGAGAAAGGCGGTTGAAGAGGCCACATATGCGGCGGGAGCAAGAGAAGTAAAACTGATTGAGGAGCCTGTAGCGGCTGCAATCGGGGCGGGAATTGATATTTCCAAGCCATGTGGCAATATGATTGTAGATATCGGAGGAGGTACATCGGATATTGCGGTGATTTCACTTGGAGGCACGGTAGTAAACACATCCATTAAGCTGGCAGGTGATGATTTCGACGAAGCGATTGTCCGATATATGCGTAAAAAGCATAATTTGCTGATTGGAGAGCGTACAGCGGAGGATATTAAAATTAAAATTGGTACGACCTATCCGCTTATTGAAAATGAAGTAATGGAAGTACGGGGAAGAAATCTGGTGACAGGGCTTCCGAAGACGGTGACGGTTACTTCCGCAGAGACGGAGGAAGCGTTAAGAGAGACGACCGGACAGATTGTCGAGGCGGTAATCAGTGTACTGGAGCGAACGCCGCCGGAGCTTTCGGCGGACATTCTGGACAGAGGGATTGTTCTGACCGGAGGAGGCGCTATGCTCAGAGGATTAGAGGAAATGATAGAGGAAAGAACAGGAATTAATACTATGACTGCAGAGGAACCGATGCAGGTGGTGGCAATCGGAACCGGTCAGTTTGTGGAGCTGATGAGCGGCAGAAAAGACATGTAATACAGATGGAAAAGATAAAAGGATATGTAGAGCACATTGTATATCGAAACGAAGAGAATGGATATACCGTATTTAATTTGAATAATGATGATGGCGATCTCACCTGTGTAGGAAAATTTCATTATATTGAAGAGGGGGAGCTCCTTGAAATGACCGGAGAGTATACGGTTCATAAGCTATACGGTACTCAGCTTCAGGTGGAGACATCCAGGACGTGCGCGCCGGAGGATTTGATGTCAATAGAACGGTATCTTGGCTCCGGGGCTATCAAAGGAGTGGGCCCGTCTCTGGCAGGCAGAATTGTAAAAAAGTTTAGGGAGGATACCTTTCGTATTATCGAGGAGGAGCCGGAGCGGCTTGCTGAGATTAAGGGAATCAGTGAAAAAAAGGCAAGAGAGATTGCGGTTCAGATAGAAGAGAAAAGAGATATGCGGGAGGCAATGATATATCTGCAGAAATACGGGATATCAACAGCTCTTGCAGCGAAAATATATACACATTATGGCCAAAGCGTCTATCGGGTGATAGAAGAAAATCCTTATCAAATGGCAGACCATGTTCCGGGAGTGGGTTTTAAAACCGCTGATGAGATTGCGGCTAAAGTGGGAATTCATTCAGATTCTGATTACCGCATACGCAGCGGCATTTTCTATACCCTTTTACAAAGTGTCGGTGAAGGACAGATTTTTCTTTATCAGGAGACGCTCTTGTATCGTGCCGGGGTACTTCTCAATGTGGAAATTGTACATATAGAGAAATATCTTATGGATCTTGCGATGGAAAAAAAGATTGTTTTAAAAAATGTGGGAGACCGTACAAGAGTATATTCCTCCCATTATTATTATATGGAGCTGAATACCGCCAGAATGCTGCATGATTTGAATGTTGGTTTTGAAGTATCGGAGGAGGTGTTGAACCGCCGTTTGTATGCAATTGAGGAAAATACAGGACTTTCTTTGGACGAGATGCAGCGGACGGCAGTGCTTGAAGCGGTTCGTCACGGTGTTCTGGTGCTTACCGGCGGGCCGGGTACCGGTAAGACGACAACGATTAATGCAATGATTCATTTTTTTGAAAGTGAAGGAATGGATATTTTTCTGGCAGCGCCGACCGGCAGAGCAGCGAAGCGTATGACGGAGGCAACCGGATGCGAGGCGCAGACAATACACCGTCTTCTTGAGGTAAGCGGAACGCCGGAGGAGGGAAATACAGGCTTTAGCAGAAATGCAGAAAATCCATTGGAGGCGGATGTTATTATTATTGATGAGATGTCTATGGTGGATTTGCCGCTTATGTATGCTCTTTTAGATGCAGTTATGCCCGGTACAAGGCTTATTTTGGTAGGGGACAGTAATCAGCTTCCGAGTGTGGGAGCGGGAAGTGTGTTGAAAGATATTATCTTATCACACTGTTTTTCTGTTGTAATGCTGACAAAAATTTTCCGGCAGGCAGGAAAAAGTGATATAGTCGTAAATGCCCATAAGATTAACCGGGGGGAAGCGGTTATCCTGGACAATAAGAGCAGAGATTTCTTTTTCCTCAAACGCCAGGATGCGAATGTTATCATCAGCGTCATCATTACTCTGATTCAAAAAAAGCTGCCTAAGTATGTAAATGCAGGGGTTTATGATATTCAGGTGCTGACGCCTATGAGGAAAGGACTGCTTGGAGTGGAACGTTTAAATAAAATTCTTCAGCAATATCTGAATCCACCGGACAAAAGTAAAAATGAGTGGGAATACGGAGATCATTTATTCCGCGAAGGCGATAAGGTCATGCAAATTAAAAATAATTATCAGCTGGAATGGGAAGTGAAAACAAGATATGGTATGATGGTTGATAAAGGGCTTGGTATTTTTAACGGCGATATGGGGATTATCAAAACAATTAATAAATATGAGGAAATCATAACGGTTGAGTATGACGAGCACCGGCTGGTGGAGTATCCGTATGCGCTGCATGAAGAGCTGGAGCTGGCTTATGCAATTACCGTACATAAATCTCAGGGAAGTGAATATCCCGCGGTAATCATCCCTCTTTTGCGGGGGCCAAGACAGTTGTTTTACAGGAATCTTCTTTATACAGCCGTTACCAGGGCAAAAGCTTGCGTAACGCTGGTAGGAAGCGATACCGTATTTCAGGAAATGATTCAAAATACAAGAGAGCAGGAGCGAAATACAAGCCTGGCAGAGCGAATTCGTGAGCTTGCATGAAATTAAATTTAAAAAGGATTTTCTGGCCGGATACCTGCCCCTTTTGCGGTAAAGTAAATGCGGGAGGGATTTGTGCGGCCTGTAAAAAGAAAGTAGACAGTCTGCAGGTGAAAGAACCCCGGTGTATGAAATGCGGAAAACCAATTCGGTATTCGGAGAGGGAGTGCTGCCGGGACTGTATGCATACACGGCACGTCTATGACAGAGGGGTATCGCTCTGGCTCCATAAGGAGCCGGTGAACCAGTCTGTTTATCGGTTTAAATATCATAATCAGCGCTTTTATGCACAGTTTTATGCATGTGAAATAACGAAAAGCTACGAAGCGCTAATCAAAAGGTGGATCCCGGAAATAATCGTGGCGATTCCGCTTCACCCTCGGCGAAGAAGAAAAAGAGGATATAATCAGGCAGAGCTTCTGGCATTGGAGCTGGGAAAAATCATGGAAATCCCTGTTTCAGGCAGTATTCTTAAAAGAGTGCGAGATACAGAGCCGCAGAAGATTTTGGACAGCAGAAAAAGGCGGAAGAATCTTGAAAAGGCTTTTGCCGTTCGTGTGTCGGGTGCAGCTCCTCGCTGTGTATTACTTGTGGATGACATTTATACAACTGGAAATACGATAGATGCAGCTGCAGAGGCACTGAAAGGGGCGGGAGTTCAAAAAGTTTATTTTTTGACTATAAGTATTGGACAAGGAAACTGATATTTGTTATACTAAAAATGATGTTTAAATATGCAAATATACGTTTCGAGGTGGATTATGTTAGATGAACGTAAAGTAAAGCTGATGACGAGGCTTGCGTTATATGAGCAGACACAGGGAAAAGAGGATTTTAAGATCAGTGAATACTACCGGAAAGATTATGCGGGGATGCACATGTTGTTTTCTTTTTTTTGGGTAACGATTGGTTATGTGTGCGTGGTTGCTTTAGTCGTACTGGCAGGCCTGCAGCCTTTGCTGGATAAGATGTCCATGCAGCTTCTTGTTACATTGGGGGTTATAGTAATTGTAGGTTATTTGGCGCTTGTTATCATATATTTGATTATCACGAGCCATATATATAATAAAAAGCACAGAGATGCAAGACAGAGAGTAAAAAGGTATAATCATGACTTGTTAAAGTTACTGAAGATGTATGAAAAGGAGAATAGGTAGATGGACAGTTTATTCGTGCTTCGGGAAAGAATGCAGGGGTTATATGCTAAAAATTCCAAAATAATTGATAAAATTTTTCAGTTTATCGTTGCACTTGCAACATTTTATGTAATTAATACAAATGTGGGATTTATGAAAATAGCAGCGACACCGGTGGTCATGCTTGCGCTTGCGGTTATCTGTACATTTTTTCCGATGGTTATGACGATTATTGCGGCAAGTGCATTGATTTTGGCGCATATGTATGCGGTATCACTGGCAGCGTTTGGTGTTACGGCTTTGGTATTTTTAATTATGTATATTTTTTACTTCCGACTGACACCGAAAATGGCGCTGGCAGTGCTTTTAACGCCGATTGCATTTGTATGGAAGATCCCATGTGTAATCGCGGTTGCATATGCGCTTCTTGAGGCTCCCGTTGCATTTGTTGCGATTAGCTGCGGTGTGATTGTATATTACATGATGGGATATGTAAAAAATGCATCGGCAGGGATGAAAGGCGAGAGTGCTGCAGGACTTATGGAGCAGATATCTGCATATGTGAAAAAGGTATTTCAGAGTAAGGAAATGTGGATTGTTGTTGCGGCAATCATTATTACCTTTTTAGTAGTTTATACAATACGCAGGCAGGCGGTGAACCATGCCTGGAAGATTGCGTCCGTAGCAGGGGCGGTAGTTCATGTCGTTGTAATAACCGCGGGAGATATGGCGCTTGGAGTGGATGTTTCTTTTGGAACGCTTATAGGAGGAAGTGTTGCGGCAATTGTGGTTGGCCTTGTTCTGGAGTTGTTTTTCTTTTCCGTGGATTATGGCAGAAGTGAGCGTCTGCAATATGAGGATGATGAATATTATTATTATGTGAAAGCCGTTCCCAAATTATCGGTAGCCACACCTGAAAAAACAGTGAAGAAAATTAATGAGCGACGCGAGACAGAGATTATTGATGCGTCGAAGGTGAGGAAGAAAAATCAGAATCAGGAGAACGGCGCTGTGAAACGTACAACCGAGAAAAGGGGAGCACAGGCAAAGCAGCACGATATGGATGAGGTGAATAAACGGCTGTTGACACAGAGTCTGAAGCAGGATTTAGATTTAAAGTAGAAAAAGATAACAACAGGAAAAGGAGGTGACCGGAATGGAACAGCGTATATCAGCGGTTATGGGAAGATTTATGACAGATGTGTATCTGCCGAAAATCAATCTGACAGATATCATAGAGGTTTTAATTCTTGCATATCTGATTTATCATATTATGATATGGATTAAGAATACAAAGGCATGGATGCTGTTAAAGGGTATTGTTGTTTTGGCTGTATTTGTTCTGGTGGCTTTTGTTTTTCAGATGCATACGATTTTGTATCTTGCAAAAAATTCCGTCACGGTTTTGGCTATCGTGGCGATTGTAGTCTTCCAGCCGGAGCTTAGAAGGGCATTGGAAAAGCTTGGAGAACGTAAATTTTTGACATTTATCGTTCCGTTTGAGACAAAGCGTGAACGTGTCAGATTCAGTGAAGACACAATGGAGAGTATTATAGACGCGTCGTATAATATGGGCCGTGTAAAAACAGGTGCTTTAATTGTCGTGGAACAGGCAATTCATTTGACAGAATATGAAAGTACCGGAATCCATATGGATTGCATGGTGTCTATGCAGGTGCTTATGAATATATTTGAACATAATACACCGCTTCATGACGGGGCTATAATTATACGGGGAGACAGAATTGTGTCCGCTACCTGTTATCTCCCGCTGTCTGATAATATGGGGCTTAGTAAGGAGCTTGGAACAAGGCACAGGGCAGCCGTAGGTATGAGTGAGGTAAGTGATGCGCTTGTTATTGTAGTTTCAGAGGAAACCGGGGCGGTATCCGTGGCACAGGGCGGAAAGCTTGACCGTAAAGTGACGCGGGATGAATTGCGCGCAAAATTAACGCATATCCAGGACAAAAAAGTGGAAGCAAATAAATTTACAGCATTATGGAAAGGAAGGCAGAAAAATGAAAAGAAGGCTGATGAATAATATTGGTCTTAAGATGTTGGCTTTTCTGGCGGCTTTTCTGTTATGGCTTATTGTAGTTAACATTGACGACCCGGTAACCACACAGACCTATCATAATATTCCGGTTAATGTAGTAAATGAAGAAGTTTTGGCTGAAACGAATCAGACCTATCAGATTGTAGATGATACGCAGATGGTCAGTGTGACGGTCAGCGCGCATCGTTCTGTCATAAATCATATAGAGAACGAAGATATCATTGCCATTGCAGATATGAAAGAGCTGACGCTGAATACGCAGATTCCGCTTATGGTTGTTATCAACGGATATGAGGGGGAGTATAAGGAAGCTTATACTTCGCCGAGAAATCTTCAGGTAAAGCTTGAGGAGGAGCAGACAAAGAAATTCCCGATTGTTCCGACAACGACAGGCACGGTAAGAGACGGTTATGCGCTGGGTGAAATAAAAGCAGTTCCGGAGATGGTGTCTATCAGGGGACCAATATCTGTTATTGGAAAAATAAGCAGAGTGGAGGCTGAGGTAAGCGTATCCGGTTTATCGTCTGATACGGTACTGCCGTCACAGCTTGTATTGTATGATGATGAAAATAATGTGATTGACCAGTCGCTGCTTACGAATAATCTTGGTGTTGACGGGATTGCGGTAAGCGTACAGCTCCTGAATACAAAGAGTATTCCGCTTGCTTTCGATACATCGCTGGTTACGGCTGCAGAAGGATATTCTGTTTCCGGCGTCACGTATGAGCCGCAGGAGCTTCAGGTGGCAGGAGAAAATAAGGATTTGGACGCGCTGAAAGAAATTGAAATTCCCGCATCTGCATTGGAGCTGTCAGATCTTACGGCAAGAACGGAGCAGGTGGTAGATATTACGGAATATCTGCCGGAGACGGTGAGTCTTGTGGATGCGAATACGAATTCGGTTGTGGTGACAGCCTCTGTTGAAAAAGACGGTACAAAGACATTTGAGGTATCTTTGGGTTCAATTGTTGTGCACGGGCTGGATGAAGATTTGAGTATGAAATACGAGGTTGTGGATTTATTAGAGGTGCAGGTAAGAGGACCGGAGGCGATTTTGGATAATACGGATGTGAGCAGGAAAGTAAGCGTTGATTTGTCAGGCTATAAATCGGCCGGAAGTTATAAGGTCCCGGTAAAGGTAGAGCTTCCGGAAGGCTGTAAACTGGAACAGACTGTAACAGTAAGTGTAACGCTGGAAAAGAAAAAATAGGAGTTTTGTGATATATGGTACAGAAAAAAGTGATAATCAGCAATCCGACCGGCCTGCATCTCAGGCCGGCAGGGATATTCTGTAATATAGCTAACAGATATGAATGCAAAGTAATGTTTGAATATGGAAATACAAATACGAATGCCAAAAGTGTGCTGAGTGTTCTGGGAGCATGTATTAAATCAGGGGATGAGATTACTTTAGTATGTGATGGTCCGGATGAAGAGGAAGCATTGCAGGCTATGGCTGAGGCTGTAAACAGCGGTTTAGGCGAATAAAGGAAAGAAGCTGGTTGAGTATGAAATATCGTGAACAGTTAAAGTACATTAAGTCTCATGGCGATGATAATATGCATAGTACCGGAAGAAAAAAAAGACGGAAACAAAAACGACAAAGCAGACGGGAGGAAAAATCGGAACGGCTAAGACCAGGAATTGGACTTTTGTGGTGCGTCCAGGCAGCAGCTTCTGTTTGTATGATTGGTTCTATGCTTATATTGGGGATACTGCCGGAAAAATACATGGTTGTGTTGACGGTAGTTGTAGTTTTCCTTTTGATTGCCGTGAAAGGTATGCAGGCTTCGGCGCTTTGGGGAAGAAGGAGAAAGAATAGCGGTAGAAAGCTTTCGGTGGTATGCAGTATCCTTTTTTTTATTCTGGCTTTTTACGCATTGAAAGTAAACGGGGCTTTGGATAAGATTGCAACGGGGGAGGAAAGCGGTAATTATACGCAGGCGCATGCAATAGATGTGACACAGCAACCCTTTAATATTTATATCAGCGGAATTGACGTTTATGGAGAAATTACGCAGGACAGCCGGAGTGATGTGAATTTGATTGCTGCAATTAATCCGCAGACGCATAAGATATTGCTGGTAACGACCCCAAGAGATTATTATGTTCCGATTCCGGGAATATCGGACGGGCAGAATGATAAGCTGACACATGCGGGTATTTATGGGATAGATGCGTCTGTTGCAACACTTGAAAATTTATATGATACAAATATTCCGTTTTATGTTCGTGTAAACTTTACTTCTGTAGAAGAGATTGTAAATGTTATGGGCGGTGTGGACGTGGAGTCAGAGCTTGCATTTACAACCGGAAAAGAATCTGGTGAGATTGTCGAGGTTCAGGAAGGCCGAAATCACTTTAACGGAAAAGAAGCTCTTGCTTTTGT
This sequence comes from uncultured Lachnospiraceae bacterium, assembly GCA_946552115.1. GTDB lineage: Bacteria > Bacillota > Clostridia > Lachnospirales > Lachnospiraceae > CAPEBR01. The sequence goes on along the minus strand of CAMNRH010000036.1, from coordinate 14,871 downwards.
AAGGGAGAGACATGCTCTTGCGGACGGAGACAATCAAAGAGGAAAAAATCAGCAGGCACTTATGACCGGGCTTATTAAAAAAGTGATGTCGCCTATGATACTGTTTCGCGCAAATGGAATGATTAACAGTGTTGTGGGAAATGCTGAGACGAATATGGCGGAGGCTCAAATTAAATCATTAATTCGGATGCAGCTTGACGATATGAAAGGCTGGGAGATTGAGTCAATGGCGGCTTCCGGTGACTCCGGCGGACAGCAGTACTGTTATTCCTATGATGCCGGTCCGTTATATGTAACAGTACCGGATTGGGGAGTTGTAGGTGAGATTTCAGCAAAGATGCAGGAATATTTGGGATATTAAAAGCTGCCTTAAGGGCGGCTTTTGTAAGGCTGGTGTAATACATTTTTGATTAAAAAGGGAGGCAATGAGGTGGATAAAAGCAGACTTGAAAAACAGTTTGATTTTTGCAGAGAAATTGATAAAGAAAAATTTATCGGAAGACAGACTTATCTGACCGGAGGGGAAAGAAAGGAAAACGATGCAGAGCATGCATGGCATATGGCGCTTATGGCGGTGATTCTGAGTGAATATGCGAATGAAGAGATAGATGTATTAAGAACAGTAACAATGCTGTTGATTCATGACTTAGTTGAGATTGACGCCGGTGATACGTATGCTTATGATGCAGCGGGCCAAAGGGATAAAAAACAGCGTGAAGCGGTGGCGGCAGACCGAATCTTTGGCTTATTGCCGGGAGAACAGGAGAAACGGTTCCGGAGTTTATGGGAGGAATTTGAAGAGGGAGCTACGGCTGAAGCTAAATTTGCACATATGATGGACTGTATTCAGCCATTAATGCTAAATGCGGCAACGGAAGGAAAAAGCTGGGCCGAGCATGGAGTTCATTTAATGCAGGTGCTTAAGAGGAATCAGAATACTGCGGAAGGCTCGAAAGAGCTGTGGAAGTATGCTTATGATAATTTTATTGTACCGAATGTAAAGAAAGGAAGATTGAAAGGAACTTTGCCTTATGACGCGTGAAGAGCTATATCAGTCGATTTACACACACGATACGATTTATCTGCCGCCCCATGAGCAGACGACGGCGGCGCTGGAAGTGTCTCTGGGCTGCAGCTGGCATAGATGTACCTTTTGCGATTTCGCGAAAGACAATTTTCAGATTCATTCATTAGAAAAAATAGAGTATAATCTTAAGGTGCTTTCATATTTGCGGCCGGATGACAGACGTTTGTTTTTATTGGGGGAAAATGCGTTTTGTATGAAGACGGAACGGCTTTTTCAGATTATGGAGCTGACGGAAGCATATATGCCAAATATCTGTGAGTACACCATGTATTCCCGGATTGACGATGTTTTGAGGAAAACGGATAAGGAGCTGGAAAGGCTGAGGAAAAAGGGACTTCGAACACTTCATATTGGTGTGGAAAGCGGATGCGATTCTATTTTAGAGGAGCGTCAAAAAGGAATTACTGCTGCGCAGACAATAGAGGCGTTAAAGTGTCTTGATAATGCGGAAATAGATTATTATCTGACAGTTATTCCAGGACTGGGAGGGCGTACTTTTTCGCGGCTTCATGCGATAGAAACGGCGCGGATGCTAAATCAGGTGCATCCGAAAAATATTTGGTGTCTGAAACTGAAGCTATGGGAGAACACACCTCTTTACAGGGAAGAAAAAACGGGTAAATTTGATATGATGACCCCGGAGGAAATTCTCAGAGAAGAGCGTCTTCTCATTGAAAATCTGATAGTTTCCGACTGCCTGTTTGAGGATACGACAGTGCTTGATAAATTTACGGTAAAAGGGATGCTTCCGGATAAAAAAGAGGAGCTTTTACAGGCAATCGACTATTTGCTCAGCCTGTAAGGAAAGATAAATTAACAGTAAAAACCGGGCTCTCGGCCCGGCTTTTCTATGCCCTGATGTCAATCAACTCTCCGAGCCCCGGTATGGGGGCAGCTTCCAGCATCTCTGTGAGTGCCTCGCCGCTAGCTTCGGCAGTGTCGAGTATTTTGGACATTACGGCAATGTCTACGTTTGTGCTTAAATGACTCATCGACATATAAGTCGATAATGTTGAAATATCCATAGCAATCACCTCTTCGAAGCTTAGTTTAACAAATTACAAAGAAGAATGCAAGAGGTGGAACAGATTGCCGTGTAAAGTTTTATATGATAAAATTGGGGCGAGATATAGAGGTGTTAAAAATGTATGAAACAGAAGCGTATGAATGGATTCGTTCCGGGAGAAAATCAATTTCGATTCAGGTGAAAGAGGACGGACATCTTGTTGTCCGTTCACCTTATTGCGTATCCAGAGAGGAGATTGAACGATTTCTCGTGGAGAAGAGTGCGTGGATAAAGAAACAGCAGGAGAAAGTGTGTGAAATACGAAAAAAGCAATTCGTAATTACGGATGAAATGAGACGGAGCGGAATCCGTATGGCGAAGCGGCTAATTCCAGAGCGTGTAGGCTACTATGCGGGGATTATGGGTGTTTCTTATGGAAAGATTACGATACGGGAACAGAAAACAAGGTGGGGGAGCTGCAGTGATGAGGGAAATTTGAATTTTAACTGGAAGCTTATGCTTATGCCGGAGGGGGTACTGGATTATGTGGTTGTTCACGAGCTGGCCCATAGGATAGAAATGAATCATTCGAAAGCATTTTGGAAACTTGTAGAGGGCGTGCTGCCGGACTACCGGGAAAGAGAGGCGCTTCTTTCGAAAAGCGGAAAGCTTTACCGATAGCCATATTATTTTGAATGATTGACCAATCAAGGTATATATTAATCAGAATAAATATGTTAAAATAGTCACGAAGTCTTAAAAAGTCAGGAGAAAAGATTATGAAATCATATCGTAAAGAATTACATTTTCATTTGCCCAGAAGACGGGGGCTTGTTAATATTACAGAAGAGGTGCGGCAGGCAGTCAGAGAGAGCGGGGTAACGGAGGGAATGGTTCTTGTAAATGCCATGAATATTACAGCCAGCGTTTTTATTAATGATGATGAGAGCGGCCTTCATCAGGATTATGAAAAGTGGCTGGAGGGATTGGCTCCGGAGAAGCCGTACAGCCAGTATAGACATAACGGGTATGAGGATAATGCCGACGCACATTTGAAGAGAACGATTATGGGCAGAGAGACCGTTGTGGCGATTACGGACGGGAAGCTGGACTTTGGAACATGGGAACAGATTTTTTACTTTGAATTTGACGGGAAAAGAGAGAAAAGAGTATTGATTAAGATTATCGGAGAATAGGCGTTTGGCTTGAGATAAAGAATAGAAAGTGATAAAATAAATAGGAGAAAATGTTACAGGAGGAGACGTTCTATGCAATTTCCTATCGAATCATATAATAAGGAGTATAAAGACCGTTTTTTAAAATATTATGATGAATTTAAGTGGTTGTATTATGAATTATACAGCGGCCGCACGGATATGTTCGAGAGCCTGTGTGACGAGATGTTCCGATGGTATAAAGAGAGAAAGCCGGAGCTTAAGGGAATGGACCGTGACAGAGAAAAGAATCCGGGGTGGTATAAAGGAAATCAGATGCTGGGTATGATGATGTACGTGGACGCTTTTGCGGGAAATCTTGAAGGAGTCAGGGAAAAGCTTGATTATATAGAGGAATGTAATGTGAATTATCTTCATCTGATGCCGCTTCTTGATTCGCCGGAGGGAAGAAGCGACGGCGGCTATGCGGTTGCGGATTTCCGCAAGGTAAAGCCGGAACTCGGTACAATGGAAGATTTGGAAAAGCTTGCGGAGGAATGCCATAAGCGGGGAATCAGTATCTGCCTGGATTTTGTGATGAATCATACGTCGGAGGAACACGAGTGGGCGAGAAAGGCAAGGCAGGGCGATTCGGAATATAAGAGCAGATATTATTTTTACGATAATTACGATATTCCGGCACAGTTTGAGCGGACAATGCCGGAGGTGTTTCCCACTACGGCGCCGGGGAATTTTTCGTGGCTTCCCGATATGGAGCAGTTTATAATGACAACCTTTTATCCTTATCAGTGGGATTTGAATTACTGGAATCCGATTGTTTTAAACGAGATGATTTATAATATGCTGAATCTGGTGAATAAAGGAGTTGACATTATCCGGATTGATGCAGTTCCTTATATCTGGAAGCAGCTTGGCACCAACTGCCGGAATCTTCCGCAGGTACATAGTATTGTACGGATTATGAGGATGATAACGGAGATTGTATGCCCGGGAGTTCTCCTCCTGGGAGAAGTGGTTATGGCGCCGGATAAGGTGGTGCCTTATTTCGGAAGCGTGGAAAAGCCAGAGTGTCATATGTTATATAATGTAACGACGATGGCGACAACGTGGCACAGTGTTGCAACGAAAGATGCAATGCTGTTAAAGCAGCAGATGAATGTGGTAAATACATTACCGAAAGATTATGTATTTCTGAATTATCTGCGCTGTCATGATGATATTGGCTGGGGTCTCGATTATTTGTGGCTTATGCAGTTTGGAATCGGTGAGGTAAGCCATAAGAGATATCTGAATCATTTTCTTACCGGACAATATCCGGGTTCCTTTGCGAGAGGAGAGCTGTATAATTCCGATCCTGCGTCCGGAGATGCAAGGCTGTGCGGTACAACGGCTTCCTTAAGCGGTATTGAGAAAGCGGCATATGAGCTTGATGATGAGGCACTGGATCGTGCAATCAGGCTGGATCTTATGCTTCATTCTTACATGCTTGTTCAGTCCGGAATTCCGGTTATATACAGCGGAGATGAGATTGGGCAGGAAAATGATTATACCTATCATGAGGATCCGAAGAAATGGGATGATTCCCGTTATCTCCACAGGGGGAAATTCCAGTGGGATAAGGAAAAGCTCAGGACAAATAAAGGGACCGTGCAGCAGAGGATGTTTGACGGCCTGAAGAGGCTTGAGAATATCCGTAAAGAAAAGAAAATATTTTGTACGGACGCGGATGTGTGGACGATTGATACATGGGATAAGTCTATTCTCGGCATCGTCCGTGCCAATGAGGAGGAAAAGCTGGTCGCAATTTTTAATTTCAGTGAATTTGATAAAACAGCATGGATTAATGAGGACGACGGCATGTATACGGATTTAATTACAGGGCGCCGGATGGAAGCAAAGGGTGTGAATATTCCGGCGTATGGGGTATATTGGCTGTATAAAAAATGTGGAAATCAGAAAGATGCTTAAGATATGAGATATTATCTGGCGCCGTTAGAAGGAATTACAACACATATTTATCGTAATGCATATCATCAGTATTTTGCACCTATGGATAAATATTTTACGCCTTTTCTTGTGCCCCATACGAAAAAGGGCTTCAGCACAAAGGAATTAAACGAGATTCTTCCGGATAATAACAGGGGATTATATCTTGTGCCTCAGATTTTAAGTAATAATGCCGATGGATTTTTGTCTACGGTAAAAAAGCTTCGGAGATACGGGTATCGGGAAGTGAACTTAAATCTCGGCTGTCCATCTAAGACTGTTGTGTCAAAGTATCGCGGCTCCGGTTTTCTGGCAAAGACGGAAGAGCTTGAAAGGTTTCTTGCGAGAATATATGGTGAATCGGAGATAGAGATATCTATCAAGACAAGGATCGGAAAAGCTTCACCTGAGGAATTTGAAAGGCTCATGGAAATATATAACAGGTATCCGGTAAAGGAGTTGATTATTCATCCGAGAGTGCAGCAGGATTTCTATAAAAATATGCCGAATCTTTCGGTGTTCGCGGAAGCGGTAAAGGAAAGTAAAAATCCGCTTTGCTATAATGGCGATATATTTTCTGCGTCGGATTACCGGAGGATACAGGAAAGCTTTTCGGAAATTCCGGCTGTTATGCTGGGCCGGGGAATTATAGGAAATCCGGGGCTTCTGGATGAGATAAAGGGAGAAAGACCGAAAAGTGCCGAAAGGCTTCGGGCATTTCATGATAAAATATTTGCGGATTATATGTCTCTTAATTTCGGAGATAAGAATGTGCTGTTTAAGATGAAAGAAATCTGGTGCTATATGGGAAAAAGCTTTATCGGGGGAGAAAAGCAGCTTAAAAGAGTGAAGAAAGCAGAGCGGATAACGGACTATATAAGAGCGGTCGATGAACTTTTTGTTCTGCTTTAATAAAATATCATAAATTTTTAAAGGAGACATTATATTTATGGAAGAACAGAAAAAACGTGTATATGATGCATTGGACAAGATGAAGATTAAATATGAGGTAGTAGAGCATGAACCGGTGCATACAATGGAGGATATGGACAGACTTGGACTGCCGGAGAAAGGAACACTGTGTAAAAATTTGTTTCTCCGGGATTCTAAGGGAAAGCGTCATTTTCTTGTTACCTGTGAGGAGGATAAAAAGGTAGATTTAAAGGCGCTTGGAAGACAGCTCGGAGCAGGGAATATCAGCTTTGCGTCGGAGGACAGACTGGAAAAATATCTCGGGCTTAAGCAGGGAAGCGTATCTCCGTTCGGATTAATGAATGATACGGATCATGCGGTAGAATTTTTTATTGACAAGGATTTGAGCCGGTGCAAAAGTTTAGGAATACATCCGCTTGAGAATACAGCAACAGTTTTTTTATCTTTTAAAGATTTGGATAAATTTTTGTGGGATTTAGATGTGGATGTTGTAAAAATTAAATTATAAAAATACAGCGGGGGAGGCGGCTGAGAAAGGGCGCTGTCCCCGCTGTTTATCTGTGCTTTTGTTTGTTTTTCTATTTAATTCATTGTCTGTTTTTTTATGCTGTTAAGGGCTTTAGTTACCGGAGGAAGAGATATAATTATCAGAGTGATGATTCCTTCGGTTCCCAGATAGCTTCCCTGATAGAGAGTAGAATACACCCAGGGATTCATGTTATCTGGTGCATAGGAAGCAAAAAAGATAACTCCGGATAGTGTTGAGAAGATGAATCTGCCCAAAACTCCCGCAATATATCCAAGCTGCAGTCCGTATTTCCGATTACAGAAAAAACCGGACAGACCTAATGCGCCGAATGCAAGCGGATAGTCAAAAAGCATCTGAGGGATCGAAAGCATATAAGGATCAATAATAAACTGCAGAAGCCCGTATGCGATACCAGTAATGATTCCGTATCTGGCTCCGAACCAATATCCGATAAGACATATAAAAAGCATGGATAAAAGTGTGATGGAACCGCCCATCGGCATCTCCCAGATTTTTATGTAAGAGGTAACAGTTGCCAGAGCAATTCCCATAGCAGAAAAAACAAGTTTTTTGACAGCGTTAGAAGCGGCAGGCGTACTGCTGCCACTGTTTGAAATCTTTTGTGTCATTATGAAATTCTCCTTTCCTTACGCCGGTATTATCCGGATCAAGTTTAAAGGGTCTGTATGCATTCAGCATACATCTCAGCCATATTCAGCGCCCCTGGATACATTTTCAGGATAATGCGGATGAAACAAAAAGTCAAGAGAAAAAATTCGGATGAAAAATTTAGATAAGAAAGTTTATTTTTTTTTAATTGCATGTTCAGAGGAAGAGAAGTAGAATAATATGGAATAGATACAGGAATACATGAGAAAAGAGGATTTACATGGAACAGAATCAGAGTTATGGAAAACGTATGTGGAGCATATGGGGGCCGTTGGTTATAAAATATGGGATTGCCTGTATTGTGTCTATGATGGGAATGTTTATTTTTACAGGCGTTTATATTATGGAACAGGGACAAACAGGTGATGTCATGAGTCTTATGGAGCAGACGGGCGATATGACAAAATTAACGATGGAGGCCGCGGAGCGGCTTCTTGACTATGCGGTACCGTTAGAGGGAATTACGGCGGCTGTCACGATACCGGTTATGTTATTTTTGATATATAGAGATAAAAGAAAGAACTATGAAAAGAAAGACGATTTTCAAAGGGTGTCGTTTTGGAAATATCCCGCGATTGTTGTAATTTTTGCGGCTTTGTGTCTGACGCTTAATAATTTTATTTTGCTTGTAAATTTGTCTTCCTACAGTGATGCTTATGAGGAGACAGTGGAAATTTTGTATAAGCCGTCTTTTGCCGTACAGATTATCTGTCTGGGTATACTGATGCCGGTTTGCGAAGAGCTTACCTATCGCGGCCTGACTTATCGGAGGCTGCGGACGCAGACAAAGTTTTTACATGCGGCAATATACTCATCTGTAATATTTGGAATTACACATGGGAATTTAGTACAAATGCTGTATGCCTTTGCTATGGGGATGCTGTTGTCATATGTTTATGAAAAATACGGCTCGGTTACGGCTCCGATACTCGGACATGTGACAGCGAATATAATATCGGTAGTCGGCACGCAGTTTCAGTGGTTTGATTGGATATTTAAGGATGTAATGCATGTTGGGGCGGTAACGGTTATTTGCGCGGCAATAGCCGCTACGATATACGTGTGGATGCAGAAAATGGAGTCGGCATTTCCGGAAATGTTACAAAAATGTTAAAGGTTATTGCAAAAGTGTTCTTATGTGTGTATAATAAGTCTATATGTGGGGTGTATACGGGGTAGCGATGTCATAATGTGGTACTTTATGACGAAAAATAGTTCATAACATAAAAGGAAGAATGAATATGAGAAAAACAGGCAGGATTATACTTGCGTCCATATTGGCAGGTATAATAATTGTAACCCCCGTTATGGCGGCACCGGAACTTGATGAGTTAGAAAGGGAAAAGCAGGCGGCGGAGGAAGAGGTTAATTCTTTAAAGGAAGAGTTGACAAAAATAATAGGGAAAATTAATAAGCTGGAAAAAAATCTGGTCGATAAAGGGAAAGAGGTCATACAGGCAAAAGAGGATTTGGCTGATGCGGAGAAAACGGAACGGAAGCAATATGAGGATATGAAGCTTCGGATACGTTTTATGTATGAGCAGGGTGACAATAGTCTCCTGGAAGCACTTATGACAGCGGACAGTTTTACTGATCTTATGAATAAGGCGGAATATGTTCAGAATGTACATAGCTATGACAGAGATAAATTAAATGAATATATGGAAGCGAAACAAAAGGTTTATAATTTGAAAACAACGCTGGAAAAAGAGCAGAAGAAAATGGAGGCTATGAAGAAAGATTTCCAGGCGGAAGAAGATAATTTAAATGATATGCTTGTTTCGAAAAAGGAAGAGGTTGAAGACATAGGTGCACAGCTTCAGGCGGCGCTGGCAGAGGTAACAAGAGAGCAGGCGCGTCAGGAGGAAGAAAATAAAAAGAAAGCCTCAGAGAATAATAATGGAACCGAAGCGGATGCAAATGAAAATACAAATGCAAATCCGGGTACACCAGCAGATACGGCCGGACAGACCGGGGGCGGTTCCGGTGATGCGTCAGCGGCACAGGCGATTGTGAATACGGCTTATAGTCAGCTGGGGGTTCCGTATGTATGGGGAGGAGCCAGTCCGTCAGGCTTTGATTGTTCCGGACTGGTAATGTACTGCCACAGTGCGGCCGGTATCGGATTGTCACATTATTCCGAGTCTCAGGGGGCCGGCGCGGCGGTCAGTAATCCGCAGCCGGGAGATGTTGTATATTATCCGGGACATGTCGGAATTTATATTGGAGGCGGCCAGATGATACATGCGCCTACGGAGGGAGACGTTGTTAAGGTTTCATCTGTAAATTCCTGTGGTACGCCAACGTATGTACGATACTGGTAAGGGAAAAATCCGGTAATTTGAAAAAATATATTGAAATCAATCGAAAGATGTAGTATGCTAACGATAGATTTTCTAATCTAATGGGAGTGGAGTTATATTGCTTTGAGGGAGATATGTAATATAGCTTGTAGGATAACAAATAATTAGTTAAGGACAGGTGAAAAGATGAAAAGACGATTGGTACGGATATTTATCGCGTCTGTTATGGCGAGTTCTCTTATGGTGACGACAGCTTTGGCAACTCCGTCTGTGGATGAGTTAAAACAGGAGAAAGCAGCGGCGGAGAACGAGGTAAGTAATCTTCAGACGCAGTTGAATACACTTATGGATAAGATGAACGAGCTGGAAAATAAGCTCGTTAAGAAAGGACAGGAGCTTACTAAGGCGCAGGATGATCTGGTAGTTGCGGAAGAAAAGCAGCAGCAGCAGTATGAAGATATGAAGCTTCGTATTAAGTATATGTATGAAGACGGGGATTCGTCGGCACTTGAGAGGGTAGCTTCTTCCGGAAGTATTGCAGAGGTGTTGAGCCAGGTAGAGTATGTGCAGAAAGTGCATACATATGACCGTGATAAGCTTCATGAATACGAGGACACGGTAAAAGAGGTAGAAGATTTAAAGACGAATCTTGAAAAGGATAAGAAAAAGCTTGAAAAACTGCAAACTGAATATGAGGAGCAGTCAGAAGAACTGAATACGACGATTGATTCCAAAAGCTCAGAAATAGAAAATCTCGATTCAATGATTCAGGAGGCGGCAAGAGCAGCTCTTGAAGCGCAGAAAGAAAGAGAGAGAAAAGAAAAAGAAGAGAGGGAACGTCAGGAGCGGGAACAGCAGGCTCAACAGCAGCAGGCACAGGATGTGGCTCAACAGCAGGATCAGGATGACCAGCAGCAGAGTCAGGATCAGCAGCAGGATGCCGGAAATAATGCGGACAGCTCGGATACATCCGCTTCCGGTGGAAATAGTTCTACACCGGAGCCGGATTATAGCGCGGCAACGGGGAATGCGGTTGTAGACCGTGCTTACGGCTGGGTCGGCAAGGCTCAGTATGTTTGGGGAGCATGCAGCCCCGGAGCATTTGATTGTTCAGGTTTTGTAAGCTATTGTCTGACTGGAAGTTATTCCCGTCTGGGTACGACTTACACATTCCTTACATGGCCGCGGACAAGTAACCCACAGCCGGGTGATGTCTGTGTAAATGCAAATCACTGCGGTATTTATATCGGAGGTGGTCAGATGATTCATGCGGCCACGTTTGGTGTCGGCGTTATTGTTGGTCCGGTACAGGGCGGTATGGTATATGTTCGTTATTAGGAAAGAAATTATAAAAGGGATTGCCGAAAGGCAGTTCCTTTTTTCGCTGTAATTTATAAGTATCGAAGCAAATGCGTGAAATGCTTGTAAAATCCTTGCATTTGAAATATTTCTGTGATATACTACAAACGTTGCAAAAAAGCACGTATGCCAGCTTCCGGACGGTGCCTAAGTCTGTCAGTGCAGAACGGTTTCGGAGAAGAAAGGCATACGGAAGATTAAAACCGAATGGAGGAAAGAAACATGAGTGTTATTTCAATGAAGCAGCTTTTAGAAGCAGGTGTTCATTTTGGACATCAGACAAGAAGATGGAATCCTAAGATGGCTCCGTATATCTACACAGAGAGAAATGGTATTTATATCATTGACCTGCAGAAATCTGTAGGTAAAGTTGACGAGGCTTATAATGCGGTGTCTGATATTGCGGCAGAAGGCGGTACAATCCTTTTTGTAGGTACGAAAAAGCAGGCTCAGGATGCAATCAAGGTAGAGGCCGAGCGCTGCGGGATGTTCTATGTAAATGAGAGATGGCTCGGCGGTATGCTTACAAACTTTAAAACGATTAAGAGCAGAATTGCACGTCTTAAAGAGATTGAGAGAATGTCAGAGGACGGAACCTTTGACGTATTGCCGAAAAAAGAGGTTATTCAGATTAAGAAAGAATGGGAAAAGCTTGAAAAAAATCTTGGCGGAATCAAAGAGATGAAGAGAGTTCCGGATGCGATTTTTGTAGTTGACCCGAAAAAAGAGAGAATTTGTGTTCAAGAGGCGCATACACTCGGTATTCCGCTTATCGGAATCGCGGATACAAACTGTGATCCGGAGGAGTTGGATTATGTAATTCCGGGAAATGATGATGCAATCCGTGCGGTTAAGTTGATTGTGTCTAAGATGGCCGATGCCGTTATTGAGGCAAATCAGGGCGCTACAGGTGAAGAGGATGCATATTATGAGGATGCTGCAGAAGAAGTATATGAGGAAGCAGCTGAGGAGGAATAGAAAATGGCAATTACAGCTAGTATGGTAAAAGAGTTAAGAGAGATGACCGGTGCAGGAATGATGGACTGCAAAAAGGCGCTGACCGAGACAGACGGTGATTTTGACAAGGCAGTGGAGTTCCTTCGCGAGAAAGGTCTTGCAACTGCTCAGAAAAAGGCAGGAAGAATTGCTGCAGAAGGAATTGTTGCAGCAACAATTAAGGACGGTGGCAAAGCAGCGGCTATCGTTGAAGTAAATGCTGAGACAGATTTTGTCGCTAAAAATGAAGTATTCCGGACTTATGTAAAAGAGGTTGTAGAGCAGGCTGCAGATACGGATGCTGCAGATATTGATGCATTTAAGGCAGAAGCATGGGCACTTGATACGTCCATGACCGTTCAGGATAAGCTGGCAGCCATGATTGCTAAGATCGGCGAAAATATGAATATCAGAAGATTTGAGAAGATTGTCTCTGAGGATGGTATTGTAGTATCATATATTCATGCGGGTGGTAAGATTGGCGTACTTGTGGAAGCAAAGACAGAGAACGATTCTGATGCGGTAAAGGAAGCTCTTAAGAATGTAGCTATGCAGATAGCGGCTCTGAGTCCGAAGTATGTATCTACGGATGAGGTCCCGGAGGATTACAAGGAGCATGAGAAAGAAATTTTGATGGCTCAGGCTAAGAACGATCCAAAGAATGCAAATAAGCCGGAAAATATCATTGAGAAGATGATTGCAGGACGTCTTAGCAAGGAATTAAAGGAAGTATGTCTGTTAGAGCAGGAGTATGTTAAGGCTGAGAATAAAGAGACCGTTGCAAAATATCTTGAGATGGTTTCCAAAGAGGTCGGTTCAGCAGTAGAGCTTAAGAGATTCGTACGTTTTGAGACAGGTGAAGGTCTTGAAAAGAAGAATGAGGACTTTGCGGCTGAGGTTGCGGCACAGATGGCTGGAAACTAGGCGAATCAAGTCCGTAGGACGCAGATGAGCCTTATGTTGGAAGCTATGCAGCTTTGCTTAGCAAACCGAGCCTAAAAGGCGAAGGTGAGGTTAGCAACAGTCGCATGAATCGGTAGAAATTTGTCGAAATCAGGCGAATAGAGATACCCTTGTAAGTGATGCGAATATGTCACCTGCAGGGGTTTTTGCTTTGTTGAATTTGTCAGACAATGTCTGGAAAATTTGAAAAGTGATTAGGAAAATTGTAATTGATGGGCTTGCTATTTAATGGTATACTGTTAGCATAGAATAATTAATGAAGGAATAGTCAAAAATGAAATTTGAGTGGGACGAACATAAGAACTTTATAAATAAAGAAAAACATAAGATTTCTTTTGAAACAGCAGCATATGTGTTTGACGATCCTTATTATATTGAGATGTATGATTTTGAGCATAGTGTTGAAGAGGATAGATATATTGCGATAGGGAAAGTTGGAGATGTATTGTTTGTAGTATTTACAGAACGAAAAGAAACAATTCGATTAATTTCAGCCAGACTTGCAACAAATGCAGAAAAGGAGCTTTATTATGACCAGAACGTTAATTATTGAGAGTGGACAAAAACCTACGGAAGAACAATTGAAAGAGGTTGAAGAGGCGAAAAAAAGCCCAATTAACTTCGATGAGGATTGTGAGGAATTGTCGCCAGCCATGATGAAGGCATTTAAGAGTGCGGTTGTGCAAAGAAATCGCAGGAAGAAGGCTTAGAAATTTGGGGGAAGAACCTTACCTCCAAATTCCCCCAAATGGAGAATGGCTATCCCCCAAATTTGAAAAATCAGAAATCGGAAATTTTAGAAAGCAAAATGAATTTCCCCAAAATAAAATTTGGGGGATGAAGCTGAAAAGGCATTGATTCAGAGCGGTCAAAAATCACTGCAAAGCCAGTAAAATACATAGTTCCGGGGATATATGACTGGGACAAGGAAAAGGGAAAGTTTGCAGAACAGATGGCTGGAAACTAGGCGAATCAAGTCCGCAGGACGCAGATGAGCCTTATGTTGGAAGCTATGTAGCGTTGCTTAGCGAACCGAGCCTGAAAGGCGAAGGTGAGGTTAGCAACAGTCGTATGAATCAGTAGAAATTTGTCGAAATCAGGCGAATAGAGATAAGAATGAGAACCCTTGTAAGTGGCGTGAATGTGCCATTTGCGAGGGTTTTTTATTATGGAAAGGGATATTTTTGGACAAGAATTGTTATAGAGTGAATATAATAACAGAAGTTTATGAAATAAATAATTCAAGGAATAGGAAGGGGCAATAAAATGGGGAATCCAACAATTGATCGATATCTAGTTGCAAATTGCTTATATATTATTGATGAGTTCAATATTTTGTATGGAGAGTGGGATAATCAAAAACTAAAAAAGGAGGCAGATGAAAATTTTAATGAAATGGATATAATAGTGAGATTGGGATATCCATTTAAACAAAATGCTCATTATACAGTAGGAGAAAGTAACAGAGTAAAAAAATTACAAAAAGTAAACCATGATTTATAGATAAGCCAGAGGGATTTTAAGATAGAGGTCAAATATTTGAAAAACTGGATTAGTTCAGCAAATACAAGAACATCAAGCAAAAGCTGGTCAGTATTTCAACAAGATTTTGATTGGCTGATGTATGAGATAGATGCTGGTAATTATGGAAAAGTTGCTTTTGTAATTGGCTGGTTTAACTGTGTAGATTCATTTTCACAATTAATTCAACTGGGAAAGGGTAATGGTGCATATCCATTAGTTGATGAGAGAAAAAAAGGAGTATTTTCCATTTTTAGATACAGACAGATTGCCAACATATACAAAAGATTTGAGAGTGTAATATAAAGTGTGTAAGTTACCGGTAACAAAAACTTATGCACTTT
>CAMNRH010000035.1 GCA_946552115.1 uncultured Lachnospiraceae bacterium | reverse complement strand
ATCACATATCTTACATTGGTTTTTATAGTTTCCACAAACTTTGAAACGGTCTCAGGCAGGTATCATGATACCCACCCAAAGTCCAGTATTCCTCAAATAATTAGAGCCATTTTAGAGCCAACAGGCATAAAGCAATCCCGGAAACGCCCATTTTATCAGCATTTCCGGGATTTTATCCGCTACTCGAACTCAATCGTAGCCGGCGGCTTCGGACTCATATCATAACAAACTCTGTTTACATTCTCCACCTCTGCCAATATCCGTCCGGTTATCTTCTCCAGCACCTCCCAATCTACTTTCTCGACAGACGCGGTCATTGCATCTATCGTATTTATCGCGCGGATAATTACCATATACTCAAACACCCGTGCATTATTTTTCATTCCAACCGATTTAAAATCCGGCACTACGGTAAAATACTGCCATACCTTTTTATCCAGTCCCGCTTTCGCAAATTCTTCGCGCAATATCGCGTCAGATTCACGGACTGCTTCCAGCCTGTCTCTTGTAATTGCGCCCAGACATCTTACTCCCAGGCCAGGCCCCGGAAATGGCTGACGGTATACCATATCATACGGGAGACCAAGCTCCACTCCGCAGGCGCGCACCTCGTCCTTAAAAAGCTGCTTCAGCGGTTCTACAAGCTCGAATTTCAAATCTTCAGGAAGACCGCCTACATTATGGTGCGATTTTACCATTTTCGCCGTTTTCGTTCCGCTTTCGATAATATCCGGATAGATAGTTCCCTGTCCCAAAAAATCTATTCCCTCTAATTTCCTTGCCTCTTCTTCAAAAACACGGATAAACTCGCCTCCGATAATTTTTCGTTTCTTCTCCGGATCCGCTACATTCTCGAGCTTACTTAAGAAACGCTCAGAAGCATCTACATAAATCAAATTTGCATGAAGCTCATCGCGGAATACTTTCACAACGCTTTCAGACTCATTTTTCCGCATTAATCCGTGATTCACGTGTACACATACAAGCTGCTGTCCGATTGCTTTTATCAGCATCGCCGCCACCACTGAGGAATCCACTCCGCCGGACAATGCAAGAAGCACCTTCTTCTCTCCCACCTGCTGACGGATAAGCTCAATCTGATCCTCGATAAAGTTTTTCATATTCCAGTTTGCTTCTGCACTGCAGTCCTTAAATATGAATTTTTTCAATGCCTCCCTGTCCGGCAGCCCGCTAAACCGCACCTCGCATTTTGACTGCGGATAATCAATCGAAATCATCGGATAGCCCAACTCATACAGCTCCGGCCTGATTTCTACCTCCCGACCGTCTACAATGCGGTTCTCTCCACCATTTAATATGATACCTTTCACATTATCAAATGCTTTCAGTTCTTCCGCGGTTATATCATGCGGATGAATCTCACTGTATACGCCGAGATCTCTGATTTCACGGGCAATAACCGTGTTCTGCGTACTTCCCAGGTCTAAAATTACGATTAAATCCTGTTTCATGAGGCAATTTCTCCTTCTCTTCTACTCTGTATTTGTCCGATAAATATGATGTTCTGGCAAAAACCTTCGGATTTTAATATTATAGCAGACAAATACGGCAGTTGTACAGCTACATTCCCATTTTTAAAATCGGACTGATTTTTTTGTAAATTAGAAATACGATTAATGAAACAAGAAATCCTTTTAACAAATTAAACGGAGCTACGGCAAAAAGTGCGAATGTTGTAAGATTCGTAATATAGCCGTTCACAGCCGAACCCATCTCTATCAATGCATCCATCGGCATCCCAAAAGCCTTTGCATAGGTTGGAAGCAATACAAACGCATTTAGAAAACATCCCACAACCGTCATAAACAGCGTACCCGTAACCATTCCGATAACCGCACCTGACTTTGTACGTTTTCTTTTATATATGATTGCAGCCGGTATCACAAGCGCACAGCCGATTAAGAAATTAGCAAACTCACCTACTCCTGCCGTAGTCGTTCCATTAATCGCAAAATTCAACAAAATTTTAAGCAGTTCAATCACGGCTCCTGCCAGAGGCCCCATTGTGAAGCATCCAATCATAACCGGCACCTCACTAAAATCAATTTCATAAAATGACGGAGCAAACGGAAGCGGAATTTCAAACAGCATCAACACTACCGATATAGCCGCAAGCATTCCCATCTGCACCATAAATTTAACCTTTGTCTTTGATTTTTCATTTGTCTTTGTTACTGCACCTGTACTCATCTTTTTCTCTCCTTTTAATGTTTTTAGAGTAAAAGCTTTTCTCCAGGGATATTGAATCCTATGGGGAATCCCGAAGAACGGTCCAATAAGACTATACAAAAACCCGGCACAATTGTACCGGGGTCCGCTGCATAATTATATTATCCTGCCATCCTTCTCTCATCCAGACTATACTGTCGGTTCTGGAATCTCACCAGATCAGCCGGTGTAAAAAACTGCACCGGGTCGCGGACTATACCGCCGGTTGGGACTTTCACCCGACCCCGAAGAACCTATAAACTTTACGAAACCTATTATAACTCCATATGTTACATATTTCAAGACATATTTGCAATCCTCTCCCGTATCCTCTCCGCATAAGCTCCCAAATCATCCATCCGGTGAATTTCGGAATTACGGACGGCTATTGCCGGTTCCGGATATGTAGTCCCAAACGGCGACTTTTCCGTAACATGATAATTCTGCAAAATATCTCTTACCCGCATATATCCTAACGCATACCATTTACGGTAGTGCCCTCTCACAAACGCACCGAAAACTACCAAATCATATTTGTCCAGAAGAGAGACCTGATTTTTTGTAATAAGACGTCTTCCATATGGTTTATCGTCATCTATCCGTCTGTTAAAAACCTTATCGAAATACGGCTGCGGAATCGTCTCTGTTTTTACGTCAATCAAATATTTTCCAAGTCTGATATCTCCGTTATCAATCGTCAGGTAATTATCTCTGATATTGCTTTGCCAGTCAATGCCGAACAATTCGCAGCAGGCGAACTCACCGAGAAATCCAACCTCATTTCTCTGGTCGTCCGACATATGCTCTACATCAAAATGGTGAGTAATATTCGGTTCTCTTTTGACCGCTTCTCTTTCCGCTCTATTCACCATTTCATCTGTAATTTCCACTCCCATTCTCATAAATCAGCACCATCCGTCATCTGTAAACTATTAATTTGAATTATATACGACTCTTTTTAGAGAATCAAGCGGAAAGCTTACCGAACCTGCCTTTTTGCATATTCAGTCCTGCCCTCCCCATAGCCCCTGATATAACGGAGACTCCGCCTGTTCCAAACATTGTGCCTGCCGCCAATTAAACTATAAGCCGCATTCAATGGTAATCTGACTTCCGTCTTTTGTCTTCCTGACTTTGATTTGCTGCGGGATATTCTCCATAAGCTCTTCCCTGTGGCTGATGATTCCCACCAGCTTGTTACTTCCGGTCAGGGTCATTAAAATTTCCATCGCACTATCTATTGATTTCCGGTCTAACGTTCCAAAGCCTTCATCCACAAAGAGTGCATCCATTTGCACACCGCCAAGATTAGACGACACGGTATCAGATAGTCCCAGCGCGAGGCTCAGCGAGGCCTTAAAGCTTTCTCCGCCGGAAAGATTCCCCACCGGTCTTCTGTGTCCCGTATAATTGTCTAACACTTCAAGGTCAAGGAAATTATTACTTCTCTTACCGGGAGAATCCTCCCGACGATACAGTTCATACTGCCCGCCGCTCATCGGCAGAAGCCGCCTGTTTGCAGCGGCGATAATTCCGTCAAATCCCGCAGCCTGTATGTACTGCTCCAATGTAATCTTGCCGTTTCCGGTTGTGCCTTTGACCAGATTATAAAGCCTCTGACAGATTCCATTCTCCCTGCGCGCCCTTTCTAATTCTTCTTTTCTTCCCAGAATACTCTTTTGTCTTTCTTTATTCGCACTTATTCTGTTTTCGCTGTTGTGATAATTCTTCTTAAGCAAATTTACCTTTGTGCGCTGCTCATCACATACAGCCTTTAATGCTTCAATGTCTGTCACCTTTTTCCCTTTTGCATCCGACCTGGCATCTGAAAGCTGTTTCTTATTCGCTGCATCAGCCAGATTATATTCATTAATCACCTTGTCCGACGATGTGATATCATCTTCACCCACAACGCACATCAGCATTTCCTCTACTGAAGAGAATCCATTTGCACTGACTTCTATATCCAGCTTTTTTCTTGAAGCCTCTTCCTCCTTTTTCTGTTGTATCAGCCTGTCATTCAAGTGCTGCTTTTTGTAGCGAATCTTTTCTTCTAGCCATAAATAAAACCTCCAAACTGAGTAATTTTATCTTACATCAGTTTAGAGGTTTACACAATCTTTGGGATATTCCCGTGGACGGCGGTATATTCTTTCTCCCCAATTTGTTGGCTGTTCTCCGATATATCCAAAACGGCTAATTTCCCGTGTCATTATCATCTCCAATAAAAAACAAATACTAATTTTCGGTATCAATCGGTTTCTCTTTTCAGAAACAGAGCAGACACAATCTTAAATAACTCATATGTGTTTTTTCTGACGTTTCGATATGCAAAGATAGAGCAAAAAACAGCCCGCACAATGAATTGCAAGAATCACCATATCTTTGCCTGCGGTTGCCATACCGCCATTTGCCAAATCCATAACGCCCTCAAAGGTGGCGCTGGATGGGATCACATAGCAGACAGCAGAGAGAGCTTTATTTCCTGCCCCTGCCAAATACCTGAGAAGTGGAACCGCCATAAACACAATCATAACAATTTTGATATAAACTACGCCTACCATCATCCCATCCGAAAAACGACCGACAAACAGACCTACCAGAGCAGCTACAAAGGCCGACAGTACTGTTAACGCAAGCATGGCCACTGTCCCTGCAGGAGAAAGCCGGAAACAGATTGCCGCTGTAACAACTGCGGACAGGCAGCCAAACACGAATCCTATGAAGATTTTCTGGATTACATATTGTCTGGACGTCATAGGCAATATTTCATTGATTAGCGCAACACCATCTTCCTTTTCAGAAATAATGTTCATTGCATTAAAAGTACAGCCCATGAACATAGCAACAATCAGTGTCATTGCCATAAAAATGTACTGGAATCCGATTAGTACGTCAGATTGTTCCAAAATCTGTATATTGATTCCGGCCGCCATTTCCCGTTGCTCATAGAGGTTTGGAAGCGTACCTGCCATCTGCTGCCATATAGCTAATTCATCACCGGACAAAACGGTCCTAATACCCGCTCCGTCCATCTCTACGCCTATCAGATTGGTAGACGGTTCCCTGATTACCGCAAGCCATTCTTCCCTTGTCTGGCAAACTGTAACATCGCCGTATCCCATAAGCCATTCTCTCGTTTCACCAGTGACCTCACTATCAATCACACAAAAGTAATATTCTCCTAAAGAAGAAAGGTCAATGGAACCGGTAATATTCAGTGCAATAGCCACCACAATAGGCAGGAGAAACGACATGATACAAAACTTATCTTTCCTGACGCTTTTCAGCTGATAGATTAACCCTTTCATAATCAGCCCTCCTTTCCCATCTCTTTGTGGAATGCCGTGGTGGCAATACCAAAAAGTAAAATAATGACACATACTGCACTAATATAATAAACCGGGTTTGTAACAGGCATACTGAAAAAAGCATTTTTCAGACCCATATATACGTGATAAAACGGATGGTAGTAGATCCAGTCCATTTTGATTGCAGTGTTGGCCGACAGGAATACCGGTGTAGCAGTGAAAAGTGCAATCACCAGATAGGCCAGTGAAAACTGTTTGAAATCTTTTAGCAGCATCGTACAGCCGAAGCCTGTGAGCGCCATAATCAGAGACAAGATTCCTGTCTGTATCAATACGGCGGGCAAAATACCTGCCGCTTCTTTCAGTCCCACATTAAATAGAGTCATCAAAGCTGCAAAAATTAAATCTGTAAGCAGAAAGAGAAGTACCTTGGAAAATACAAACAGGCTTTTAGAAAACGGCATAATGGCGTGGACACGTATCACTCCCATCTGTTTTTCTTTAAACAGTACAGACGCAATCCCCAAAAACCCTACGGCAACAATCTCAATGAACAGCAGTTCACAGGTAATCTCCCTGCGCTGTTTCATTTCCGGGGTATTGCTTCCCACTGTTTCCGGCTGATATCCGCTGGTGGAATGCAGAAGCGAGAGTGCATAATCTGCTCTATGCCGGTCAACTTTCTCTGTTCCAGCATAAAGTACGATATCGGGTTTCCCATCCTTTATGTGGATCCCGACACCGCCGCTTGTATCTCTGGCAAGCGCTTCGTCCAGTTCTTTGGCAGAAGCCACTGAATGAATCAGCGGCGACGTCTGAGTATAGATTTCTGCCGGATCATAGAGATATACATTGTAGATATTGGCATTATCCCCCATGAAATTCAGATAGCCAAAATGAATGAACAACGTATAGAGCAAAAGTGATCCCAACGCTACAAGAAAGAATTTTCCTGATACCATCATCCGGCAGTCTTTTTTGAATAAAGAAGAAAGGCTTTTCCAGCTCGACTGCGTCTCGCTGGTTTTTCTCGTCAAACAGCGATTCATGCAGGTATGATCGCTGTTTTCCTTGTTATTATTCCACATTAAGACAGCCTCCTTCCTGCATACTGGATAAAGATATCCTCCAGTGTCGGCTCCTGAGAGTGAATGCTGAGTAGTTTGTCATATGGAAAAGGAATCCCTGATTTCAGTTCCGGCGCTTTCATCGTTTGTTTTTTCCTTCTTCCTTGATACAGATAGCAGACAGCAATGCTGTGGTTGCTATTCTGTTCTTTCAGATTTCCTGGCGTATCAAGTGCAACAATGTTCCCATTAGAGATAAAAGCGACTCTGTCACATAGTAGATCGGCATCCAGCATATTATGTGTAGTTACAAATACAGTTGTTCCTTTCTGACGCTCTTTTTCTATGATCCTGCGGAAGAGAACCGCCCCGGTAGGGTCAAGGCCGCTGGTCGGTTCATCCAGAAACAGAAGTTTTGGGTTGCTGATCAAAGCCCTCGCCATACTGACACGCTGACGCATCCCCTTGGAGTAAGAGGACACCGGTTTTTTAAAAAAATCTTTCTTAAACTCCAGTTCCTCAAGCACTTCTTCCGCATCCCGAAGCTGTTCTTTGGGATAGAAAGAGGAAAAATAATGCAGGTTATCAAGGGCGCTTAAATTGGCGTACAGATAGGGGAACTCAAACAGGACGCCGATTTTCTGGAAGAATTCCTGCGTATGCACTTCCCTTAAATCTTTTCCGAACAGGAGCGCCTCTCCGCCATGTCCTTTCAGGATGCCAGTCAATATCTTCTGGGTCGTAGACTTCCCGGAGCCGTTTGGCCCCAGGAATCCAAAAATCTCTCCGTCTTTTACGGTGAAATTCAAACCATGCAATGCCTGTTTGTCTTTCCCATATGAAAAAGTCAGATTCCTTACTTCAATCATTCTTCATCCCCCCATTTCCCAGACATTCTTTTTTTCTTATTCTGTTCCCGTTTACTCCACCATTTCATAAACTTTACCTTGAATGGGATAGAGAGGATAAGCACCGCTACAATCAAAAGCCACCAGTACCATTCCAAACCTAAAAACATAATCGTTACCTCCTTTATTTGAGGAATTTTTTCCCTCTTGATGGAGTAAAAATAAAAAAACGCATTGAAGTCCATGTGAAATTGACGTGAAGTTGGTGTGAAATCTTTTTATATTACAAGAAAAGCCTCCATTTCTTTTCAGAAACAGAAGCTTTTTTCTACGGTTATTTTATTAAAGGAACAGAAAAATAGAAAACCACGCCATCCGGTTGGTTTAAAACGCCATACTCTAAATGCTGCATAGAAAGGATTTGTGCTACAATCGCAAGTCCCAGCCCCGAACCGCTGTACTTTGTATTTTTTTCACGATAAAATTTCGTCCAGATTTTTGCAAGATTTTTTTCTGGGATGCGGTGTCCCTGATTATATATGGAAAAGTTCAACATACCGTCCTGTTCTGTGAGCGAAAGTTTCAACATACCGCCTGGCTTGACATTTCGCTTTGCATTGATAATCAGATTATTAAGCACCTGTTCCATCCGGCTCTTATCGGTATTGACATAGACAGGAAATTCAGGTAATTCATATTGCAGATTAAAATCAGCATCCGGGATATCCATCAGCAATCGTCCGGCAACTGTTTCCAAAAATTCAACAAATTCAAAGCGTTCCAGGTGAAGTTCGGCGGCTCCATTTTCCAGTGCAGATAAGTCAAGCAGAGTAGTAATCAGGCTGCTCATGCGTTCCGTTTCTTTTATAATGACTTCATAGTAATTCTGCCTTTTCGCTTCATCTGTTTCATCCTGTAACCCTTCCGTATAAGCCCTAATTACGCCCAAGGGGGTTTTCATTTCGTGGGAGAGGCTGTCTACCAGTTCTTTTCGCTCCGAGAGCAGACGCTTTTTCTGCTCCACATCCTGCTCAAGCTTACTGTTTACCTGTTCTAACTTTTCAAATGCTTCCTGCAAATTCTGTGCCATAGCATTCAGGCTGCGGGAAAGCTCCCCAAACTCATCATACCCTGTTACCTCACAAGGATGTGTGAAGTCTAAAGCTGCCATGCGGCCGGCAGCTTCATTCAGCTCAGACACAGGCTTTGAAATAAACCGGGCCATCCACAGGTCAATCACACAGATTAAGACGGCAACAAATAGCAGCCAGATCATAAAAGAAATATCTGCATTTAAAGGCAGCCTGGTAGAAAACACATACGACAACACCAGAATGACTCCCATCAGTTTGGAAGCCATTACTATTTTTTTTCGAATGGTAAAAACATTCATTTGCTCTCTTATTTTCATGTTGTCACCTCAAATTTATAACCGGACCGGATAAGTGTAACGATATGCCTGCTTTCGTCGCCTAATTTCTGACGGAGAGTTTTGATATGCGTATCTACGGTTCTGGTCGTTCCCTCAAAGTCATATCCCCATATCCGGTTCAGTAATTGTTCGCGGCTGAAGATTTGGCCTGGATTTGACATAAAAAAGTGAAGCAGTTCATATTCCTTGTGAGTCAGCGTGATTTCCTTTCCATCCAGAAAAACTTTATGCGCGGCTGTAAGGATTGAAATTTTTCCGGTGTTTATAGTGTCTGCCGGAAGAGCAGAAGAACGGCTCAGCAAGGCGTTTGTCTTTGCCAGCAGCACTTTTGGGCTGAATGGTTTTGTCATGTAATCATCTGCGCCCAAATCATAACCTTTCAATTTATCGTCCTCATTACTTTTAGCTGTCAACATGATAATCGGGAGATTACTCATTTCCCTTGCCATCTTACAAGCAGAAAAGCCATCAAGGTGGGGCATCACAATATCCAGTATCATCAAGTCCATAGGATTATTTTTCAGCGTCAGTAACGCATCCATACCATCATCAGCGGTAAAGCATGTATGACCGCCACGTTGCATATATTCAGCGATAATTTCCTGCATATTCTTTTCGTCTTCGACAATCAGAATTTTTGCCATAATGCAGTTTCTCCTTTCACAATATGCTCAATAGAATATCCTAATTATAAGGCCTGGTTACTGGAAAAGCAATCACAGAAAAGTATAATAGAACAATTTCAAACTACTGGTTAGGCAGATGTTTTCCGGGGAAGGTATCTTTTTTGAATTCTTTAAAAGATAGTAGTAATTGCTTTATATTTATAGTATAATTTCTGAATATAGGTGTGGCTTATTAATATTGCATAATAAAGCAGAAATGGAGAGCGGCGCGGCAGCCGTTCTCTGTTTTTGAAAAAAAGAGGACGGCCCTGGATGGAAGTTGAAAGAAATTATTAATCTAAATCAAGGAGGATTAAAATGTGTAAATTAACAGACAAAGATTGCGAACTAATAGCAGAGGCGCAAAAAGCGATACAGTTAAATTATGATGAGATGAATTATAATCATACGGTTGGGGCAGCTGTTCGGTGCAGAAATGGGAAGATATATATCGGCGTCAATGTGTATTCTTTACATGGGGCATGTGCAGAACAAGTGGCAATAGGAACTGCCATTACGAACGGGGAAAGAGATATTGAAACTATCGTTGCAGTCCGTGGAAAAAATGGAGAGGAAATTGTACCGCCTTGTGGAAATTGCCGTCAGATATTGCATGATTACATTCCGGAATGTGAAGTGATTCTGGAAGTAAACGGAAAATATAAAAAAATCAGGGCAAAGGAGTTATTGCCTTTTTCCTACAGGGTAGAAAGTTAGAAGAAAGCCGGCTGCTTTTTCATTGATTATCATTGAATCGTCTGTACAAAATTGTTATACTGACATTATTAAAATTTCAGCCGTATGGGATAAGGGGATTCCGGCGGAGACAGGAAAGGATATTCATGAATATGATTCAGGCGGAAAAGCTGATATTTGAATATGAAAAGCGGGATGAGGAGGGCAATGTTGTCGGAACCTCCCGCGCGATTGACGAGGTGGATATTGATGTAAAGGAAGGGCAGTTTATTGCTGTTTTAGGGCATAACGGTTCGGGGAAATCTACGCTTGCAAAGCATATAAATGCGATTCTTGTCCCGACGGAGGGAACGGTGCGGGTGGACGGGCGCGATACGAAAAAGCCGGAGGAACTTTGGAATGTACGCCAGTCTGCGGGTATGGTGTTTCAGAACCCGGACAATCAGATTATCGGGACGGTCGTGGAGGAGGACGTAGGCTTTGGACCGGAGAATCTGGGAGTTCCCACAGATGAAATCTGGCAGCGGGTGGAGGAAAGCCTTAAGGCAGTCGGAATGATTTCTTACAGACATCATTCTCCGAACAAGCTCTCCGGCGGCCAGAAGCAGCGGGTGGCCATCGCGGGCGTGGTGGCGATGGAGCCGAAATGTATTGTGCTTGACGAGCCTACGGCGATGCTGGATCCGGCAGGAAGAAAAGAGGTTTTAAGGACAGTACAGAAGCTGCGGGAAAAGAAGAACGTCACAGTGATTCTGATTACGCACTATATGGAAGAGGTTATTGATGCGGATAAAATTTACGTGATGGATCACGGACGTGTCGTTATGGAAGGAACACCCCGGGAAATTTTTTCGCGGGTGGATGAGCTTAAAGGCTATCGGCTGGATGTTCCGCAGGTAACGCTTCTTGCGGACGAGCTCCGGAAAAGAGGCGTGGATATTCCGGCGGGAATACTTAGAAAAGAAGAGTTGGTGAGGCATTTATGTCAATTAGGCTAGAACATTTGAATTATATATACAGCTCGGGTACGTCGTATGAAAAGCATGCGTTAAAGGATATTAATCTTACCATTTTGCATGGGGAATTTGTGGGGATTATCGGTCATACAGGCTCGGGGAAATCTACGCTGATTCAGCATTTGAACGGACTGATTCGGGCGGGCTCCGGAAAGCTTTATTATAATGACAAAAATATTTATGAGGATGGTTATAATATGAAAGAGCTTCGGAATCAGGTGGGACTTGTATTTCAGTATCCGGAGCATCAGCTTTTTGAGGTGGATGTCATTACGGATGTCTGCTTCGGTCCGAAGAATCAGGGGTTGTCGCCTGAAGAATGCAGGGAGCGGGCCTTGGAGGCATTAAAGCTTGTGGGACTTAAGGAAAAGTATTACGAGGTATCGCCTTTTGAGCTTTCCGGTGGTCAAAAGCGGCGTGCGGCTATTGCGGGCGTTCTTGCCATGAGGCCTAAGGTGCTTGTGCTGGACGAACCGACAGCCGGACTTGACCCAAAAGGGAGAGACGATATTCTCGAGCAGATTGCGTATCTGCATAAGCAGACGGACA
This sequence comes from uncultured Lachnospiraceae bacterium, assembly GCA_946552115.1. GTDB lineage: Bacteria > Bacillota > Clostridia > Lachnospirales > Lachnospiraceae > CAPEBR01. Next base: position 16,627 of record CAMNRH010000035.1, on the reverse strand, counting down.
TGACCGTGATTCTGGTATCTCACAGCATGGAGGATATTGCGCGTTTTGCCGACAGAATTATTGTAATGAATCACGGGGAGGTCATGTATAATGATGAGCCGAAAAAGGTATTTGCGCATTACCGGGAGCTGGAAAAGGTGGGGCTTGCGGCTCCGCAGGTGACATATATGATGCATGATTTAAGGGAACGGGGATTTGCAGTCGATACGGAGGCCACAACCGTAGAAGAGGCGGCAGATGAGATTATGCGTGTATTGGAGACAAAAAGATGATTCGAGACATTACAATAGGGCAATATTATCCGGCAAAGAGTATTCTGCACAGGCTTGATCCGAGGGTAAAGCTTGTGTCTACGCTGCTGTATCTGATTTCCCTGTTTTTATTCAGAAGCATATCGGGATATATTGTGGCAACCCTTTTTCTCGCAGGGATAATCCGGGCGTCAAAGGTTCCGTTCAGGCATATTGTAAAGGGACTAAAGCCCATTATTATGCTGTTAATGATAACTGTTTTTTTCAATCTGTTTCTCACAAGAGACGGAGAAGTTTTATTTCATAAGTGGATTTTTACAATTACGGAGGGAGGACTTCGCACGGCGGTATATATGGCGATTCGCCTGATTTATCTGATTATCGGCTCGTCGCTTATGACCTTTACGACTACGCCCAATGAGCTGACGGACGGAATCGAAAAACTTCTTTATCCATTGAATCGGATTCATGTTCCGGTACATGAGGTGGCAATGATGATGTCAATTGCGCTTAGGTTTATTCCAATCCTGTTAGAAGAAACAGACAAAATCATGAAAGCGCAGATTGCCAGGGGAGCAGACCTGGAAAGCGGCAATATGGTCCAGCGGGTAAAAAGCATGATACCGATACTTGTGCCGTTATTTGTGTCCGCATTCCGGCGGGCGAATGACCTTGCAATGGCAATGGAAGCGAGATGCTATCGCGGGGGAGAGGGGCGGACGAAGATGAAGCCGCTCTGCTATAGGACGAGAGATAGAATTGCGTATATGGTTGTAATTGTATATGTAATAGGAGTGTTTTTGATAGGAAAGTATGTACCGCTAAGGGTTTGGATTTTTTGATTTGTATGAGAAGAGTGAAAATTGTCGTTGCCTATGACGGAACGAATTACTGCGGCTGGCAGCTCCAGCCTAACGGAGTGACAATTGAAGAGATACTGAATCGGGAGATTAGCAGACTGACCGGGGAAGAGATTCATATGATCGGAGCCAGCCGGACGGATTCCGGCGTCCATGCGCTCGGCAATGTGGCGGTATTTGATACGGGCTCCCGGATCCCGCCGGAGCGTATGGCTTATGCGATAAATCAGCGTATGCCGGAGGATATAGTAATCGTGCATTCGGAGGAGGTCCCTCTCAACTGGCACCCGAGGTATCAAAGGAAGATTACGAAAACCTATGAGTACCATATTTATAATTCGGAAATGCCGAATCCTCTGAAAAGGCGGTACAGCGCTTTTGTTTCTTTTCCTATGGATATTGAAAAGATGAGAGAAGGAGCGGGTTATCTTGTGGGAGAGCATGATTTTGCAAGCTTTTGTAATGTGAAAACGAATGTGTCTGATACGGTGAGGACTGTTTATGAGATTCGTATTACGGCGGAGGGACCGAATCTTACGATACGTGTCCGGGGAAATGGGTTTTTATATAATATGGTGAGAATTATCGCGGGGACTTTGATTCGTGTGGGGCGCGGGTTTTATACGCCGGAGCGGATTAAGGATATATTAGATGCAAAGGAGCGGACGGCGGACGGGGTAACCGCGCCGCCAAATGGTTTAGTATTGGTGAGGATTGAGTATGGGAAATAGAATTTATTTTGACAACGGAAGTACGTCGTGGCCGAAAGCGCCGGGCGTGGCGGAGGCGATGTCGGAGCTTCTCGTAAAAGGAGCGTTTAACATTAACAGAGGAAATTATGAAGGCGCCTATGAGGTGGAAAGTCTTGTGCTTGATACAAGGGAACAGCTTTCCAGATTGTTTCGCGCGCAGGATTCTAAAAGAGTGCTGTTTTCCCCGGGAATTACTTATTCGCTGAACACCTTTATTAAAGGCTTTCTGAAATCGGGCGACCATGTGATTGTAACGGGGATTGAGCACAATGCGGTTATGCGCCCGCTAAGGCAAATGGAGCGGGAGGGCGTTACCTGTGACGTGGCGCGTACGGATACGGAAGGAGAGGTTCTTCCGGAGGATGTGGAGCGGCTTGTGCGTCCGAATACGAAAGCGGTTATTGTCTCTCACGCGTCAAATGTGTGCGGAACCGTAATTCCCATTGAAGAGATAGGGGATATCTGCCGCCGGCATCATCTTTTCTTTGTGGTTGATACGGCTCAAAGTGCAGGGACACTTGAGGTAGATATGCAAAAATGCGGAATTGACTTTCTTTCCTTTACCGGACATAAAGGGCTGTTAGGCCCGCAGGGAATCGGCGGATTTCTTATATCCGAGGAGCTTGACAGTCAGATGCTGCCTTTTGTGGCGGGAGGAACGGGAAGCCAGTCGGATTCTTTTGATATGCCGACGCAGCTTCCGGATAAATATGAAAGCGGAACGATGAATCTGCCCGGTATTATAGGGGTTCATGCCGCGCTGTCTTATATTGAAAATGTAGGCGTATCAGAGATTCACAGGAAAAAAATGGAGCTTACGGGGTATTTTATTGAGAAAGTTAAGGAGCTTACGGATATACGTATTGTCGGAAAGCAGGGTGTGTACGGGCGTACGGCAGTTGTATCGCTTGATTTCGAAAGGACAGATAATGCGGTCGCCGCATTTACACTGGAGTCTGATTATGGAATTATGACGCGGGTGGGGCTTCACTGCGCGCCGCTTGCGCACAGGTCGCTATGTACCTATCCGCAGGGGACGGTGCGGTTTGCTTTCAGTACGGCAAACACGAAAGAGGAAATCGACATTTGTGTGGAGGGTCTGAAAACGTTATATAGATAATATAGATAAATAGCAAAATGATATAATAAAAATCAATATGGCATTATGCTTTATTCCATTGTCCGAATCTCTAAAAAATGTTACGTTTAATATATACTCTTTTTACGGAAAGAGAACAGCTGAATTACAAATAAGAAACAAAAGAGGAGGAAAAGTAAAATGGCTGATTATCGCAAGATGTGGGAAGATTTAGGCATGGATGTGGAGACGCACGATCAGCTGTGCGCAGTACTTCCGCAGGCTTTTGGGGATGTCTATCTGTCACAGGAAAATCGTCCGGAGGGAATGGATTATTACAACATGGTAGTTGCCGATATCCATGGCATTCGCCCGTCGGAGCTTATTGAGCATCAGAAAAAGGGCGGAAAGGTATTTGGTACATTCTGTGTATATGTGCCGGATGAGATTGTATTTGCGGCGGATGCGATTGCTACAGGACTTTGCGGAGGCTCCCAGTTTTGGGTTCCGGGCGGGGAAAAGGTATTGCCGACGAATACCTGCCCGCTTATTAAGGCATCGGTAGGCGCAAGGATTGACAGAACCTGTCCGTTCTTTAGAATTGCAGATATGTATGTTGGGGAGACAACCTGCGACGGAAAGAAGAAAGCGTGGGAGATTCTTGCAGAGGATGTGCCGGTGCATGTAATGAATCTTCCGCAGATGAAGCGCGCAAAGGATGTAAAGGCATGGGCAGAGGAGATTGAAGCGTTTAAAAATGTAGTAGAGGAGTTTACGGGAAATAAGGTGACGGCGGAAAAGCTCGCGGAGAGCATTAAGCTTATCAATGCCAAGAGAAAAGCATTAGAGAGATTATATGAGACCCGCAGGAATGAAAATATTCCAATCAGCGGATGCGATGCGCTTCTTATTTCTCAGATTGCATTTTATGACGACCCGGGAAGATTTACGCAGATGACAAATAAACTGTGTGATGAGCTGGAGAAGAGAGTCTCGGACGGTGTCAGCGTATTTAAGAAAGGAACAAAGCGTATCATGCTGACAGGAACACCGCTTGCAATTCCGAACTGGAAATTACATAATATTGTGGAAACAAGCGGGGGTGCAATTGTCTGTGAAGAGATGTGTACAGGCACACGTTATTTCGAGAGACAGGTTGATGAGAGTAAGGAGACTGTTGAGGAACAGATTACAGCTCTTGCAGAGAGATATATGGGCATCAACTGCGCATGCTTTACTCCGAATACGGGACGTATTGACGATATTTTACGTCTTGCAAAGGAATATAAGGTTGACGGCATTATTGACGTGAACCTGAAGTTCTGTAACCTGTATGATACAGAAGGATATTTTGTAGAGCGCGCAATGAAAGATGCGGGTATTCCGGTGCTTGGTATTGAGACGGATTATACAGACAGCGATGCGCAGCAGCTCCGTACAAGAGTCAGTGCATTTATTGAGATGTTAAATAATTAAAAAAAGAATCAGGAGTGTCATATATGCAGAAGGTTCAGCATTATGTGTTATTTCCAAATCACGATAATGCCATGCGCCTGTATAAGGAATTAAAGGGTCTGGGGGTTCGGGCGGTTATTGCTCCGACTCCCAGAGTTTTAAGTACATGCTGCGGAGTCTCTCTTCTGATTGAGGAGAAAGACATCGGAAAGATTGAGGCGTGTATTAAGGAGCATGGAATCGAGGTCTTGAAAATTGAGGCGATAGAAAGGGATATAAATCCTATGCGGGATAGATATTGCTGACAGCGGAACACTCTTATCAGAGTGTTCCGACACTGAAAAGAGGAAAACAGATATGAACTATGTGGGTATTGATATTGGCTCCACGGCATCTAAGGTTGCGGTACGGGGAGAGAAAGAATTATACTTTGTACTGCCTACCGGGTGGAGCAGCAGGGAAACAACGCTGACAATTAAGGAAAAATTACTGGAGGACGGAATCAATGTCCTGGCGGAGGAAACAAAGGTAGTTGCAACCGGATACGGACGCGTGGCGGTAGATTTTGCCGATTATGTGATTACGGAAATTACCTGTCATGCCAGAGGCGGACGTGAGATTGCGGGCGACAGCTGTGCGATTATAGATGTAGGCGGCCAAGATACGAAAGTCATTCTTGTAGAAAACGGTATGGTGCAGGATTTTCTGATGAATGATAAATGCTCTGCCGGAACCGGAAAGTTTTTAGAAATTATGGCAAATCGTTTGGGCGTTACGCTGGGAGAGCTTTTTGATATGGCTCAGGCAGGGACGGTGCTTCCGATTAGCTCGTTATGTACCGTATTTGCAGAGTCGGAGGTGATTAATTATATCGGAGAAGGAAGAAAAAGAGAGGATATTGCTGCAGGCGTTGTAGATTCTGTGGCGGCAAAGGTAGCGCAGCTAAGTCAGAGAAAAAATTTGCCCGATAAGGTGATTTTGACCGGCGGGCTAAGCCACAGCTATTATTTTACAAGTGCGCTTTCCGGTAAAATAGGACAGACGGTAGAGCCTACGGAAAACGGAAGATATGCCGGTGCAATCGGAGCGGCACTTTTAGCAAAAGAGAAGTCGAGGTAGCCCGGCTTCTTTTTTGTCTATTAATGACAAACAATTGTCTTCTAAATTATCTAAAAGTACTAAAAAAGCAAAAGGAGGTAGCCATTGTATATACTTCTATGATACGATAGATAAAATAAATATGTTGGGAGGTTTTTTATGAACACGTTGTTGAGCATGGTTCCTGCTTTTGGGGCGGCGGCGTTATTATTTGCAGCATATCTTGCAATGAGAGTAACAAAGCAGAGTGCAGGGACGGGCAAAATGAAAGAGATTGCGGCAGCAATCAGCGAGGGAGCGCAGGCATTTCTTACTGCGGAATATAAGATTTTGATTATTTTTGTAGCCGTACTGTTTGTCCTGATTGGTCTCGGTATCGGGAACTGGATTACGGCGCTTTGTTTTGTGGTGGGAGCATTATTTTCTACGGCGGCAGGTTATTGTGGAATGACAGTCGCGACGAGGGCAAATGTAAGAACGGCGAATGCGGCGAAAGAGAGCGGAATGAATAAAGCTCTTTCGATTGCTTTTTCCGGCGGTGCGGTTATGGGAATGTGTGTGGCTGGTTTAGGAGTGCTTGGAGTAAGTATTATTTACCTTGTCACAAGGAATGTAGACGTTCTTTCAGGCTTTAGTCTGGGAGCTTCATCCATCGCGTTATTTGCCCGTGTAGGCGGCGGTATTTATACAAAGGCAGCAGATGTAGGAGCAGATCTTGTAGGTAAGGTAGAGGCGGGAATTCCCGAGGATGACCCGCGTAACCCTGCGGTAATAGCGGACAATGTCGGAGATAATGTCGGAGATGTTGCCGGTATGGGGGCGGATTTGTTTGAATCTTATGTCGGTGCGCTGATTTCTGCCCTTACTCTTGGAATTGTGTATTATAAGGTGGAAGGCGCTGTTTATCCGCTTATGATTGCGGGACTTGGATTGCTGGCGTCTATTTTGGGTACTTTCTTCGTAAAAGGGGACGAAAATGCAAATCCTCATAAGGCGCTTAAAACGGGTTCTTATGCGGCGAGTGTGATTGTGTTGATTGTCGCGTTTGTATTCAGTAAATATTTATTCGGCGATTTCCATGCGGCAATTGCTATTGTCGCCGGACTGATTGTCGGACTTTTGATAGGTATTATTACGGAGGTTTACACATCCGGTGACTACAAATCTGTAAAGGAGATTGCATCTCAGTCAGAAACCGGTTCTGCGACAACGATTATCAGCGGTATTGCGGTAGGAATGAAATCTACAGGAATTCCGATTCTTCTGATTTGTGTCGGAATCTTTGCCTCTTATCAGTTTTGCGGACTTTATGGAATTGCGCTGGCAGCAGTCGGTATGCTTTCAACAACAGCAATTACGGTAGCGGTTGACGCTTACGGACCGATTGCAGATAATGCGGGCGGTATCGCAGAAATGTCCGGTCTTGACAAATCTGTCCGAAAGATTACAGATAAGCTTGATGCGGTAGGAAATACGACTGCAGCTATGGGAAAGGGCTTTGCCATTGGTTCTGCGGCTCTTACGGCGCTGGCGCTCTTTGTATCCTATGCTGAGGCAGTACAGCTTAAAAATATTGATATTCTTGACAGCCGTGTGATTATTGGTCTGTTTATTGGAGGTATGCTTCCGTTTTTATTCTCGGCTATGACAATGGAATCCGTGTCAAAGGCGGCGTATCAGATGATTGAGGAGGTAAGGCGCCAGTTCAGGGAGATGCCGGAAATAATGGAGGGAAAAGCAAAGCCGGATTATAAGTCCTGTGTTGCGATTTCTACGACGGCGGCTCTTAAGGAAATGCTGATTCCGGGTATTATGGCAGTGCTTGCACCGCTTCTTGTCGGTATTTTGTTAGGTCCCGCTTCCCTCGGCGGCCTTCTTGCAGGCGCACTTGTGACGGGAGTTATGTTAGCGGTCTTTATGTCTAATGCAGGCGGTGCGTGGGATAATGCAAAGAAATATATTGAAGACGGGAATCACGGCGGTAAGGGCAGTGAGGCTCATAAAGCGGCGGTTGTGGGAGATACGGTCGGCGACCCGTTTAAGGATACTTCCGGTCCGTCTATCAATATTTTAATAAAGCTGATGACAATTGTATCATTGGTATTTGCGCCGTTGTTTCTGTCAATCGGAGGACTTTTGTAGACAGTTTGGCTTAAGATGTAAGATCAGGAAATAAAGGACTTCGGAAGTCGGTTATCCGGTTTCCGAAGTTTTTCTTGCCATTTTATGAATGCTATGTGAAAATAAATATAAATTTGCCGAAAATTGTTTTCTGTTGAAAGTGGGAAGAATTATGGAAGAGGTTTTAAAGCTGCGCGTAATGTATGGAAAAGTTCCTCTGTGGGAAAGCTTATACAGGAATTTCATTGTAATTATATGTCTTATACTGTTAGGGATTAGTGCAAAATACGGAAGCAGGAATTACCGGAATCTGCAGAAAGAGGCCGAACATACGGGAAAAGATACCTATACGGAAATGGTATCTGAAAAGGGTTTGGATATATTATCTGTTTTGGGTGAAAAGGATATAGAGCTTTCTGCAATTGGAAAGATGAATTTTCCGGAGAGGCCGAAGCCCTTATCTTTTGGAGCAGAGGAGGAATCCGCGCTGCGGGAACCGAAACGGACAGAGGAAAATCGGATAGTACCGGAGGCAATAAAAGTAACAGAGGAGCCGGTAGCTGAGGAGGGGATAACGGCTGAGGAGAATCTGATTGTTCCTGAGTCTGATGTTGCCGATAACATAAAGGTTGTCCCCGTTGCTGATGATACGGCAGGCGGAACAGAAAAGCCGGAGGATACGGATCCGGTTATGAATATTTCGGTGACAGTGTATGGAAACGGCGGTATGCCGGAGGTTACTGAACTGTCCTGTGAAAGGGATGCTTTTACGGCAGATATGCTTTCGTTTCCGAAAAGATTAGGAAAGTTGTTTGACGGCTGGTATATAGATGCGGAATGTTCGATACCCTTTGCAGGTATAGAGGAGAAAGCGGAGAGTCTTGTGTTATATGCGGGCTGGAAAGAGTTTCCGGGATTTCCTGCGAATGATTCCGGCCATATTATCGGATGCACGGATGCGGGACTGGCGGCGGACGGATTCTTACGTATACCGGATTACGGGGAATGTACCGGAATTGAGAGAGGAGCGTTTGACAGTATAAGGGATTTTGTTTTTGAAATTTATATTCCGGCTAATATTACATATATTGAAAACGGAGCTTTAGACAGCTTAAGCAACCTGATGTATATTGAGGCGGCTGCAGGCAATCCGTCTTATTACAGTGAGAACGGTATCCTTTATAACCGCGACGGAACGATAGCGGCATATCCGGCAGGCTGGGATTTTGTATCATCCGACAGGGATCTGGATATTTGAGTTTATTTGTGATAACATATGTAACGGAAATGAATTTTGTTTTTCATAAGTATTTTATAGAAAAGGGGTATGGAAAATGACGAAGGTTGATATTATTTCGGGCTTTCTCGGAGCAGGGAAAACAACATTTATTAAGCAGCTGATTCATCAGGTATTTGACGGAGAAAAGCTCGTACTGATTGAGAATGAGTTTGGAGAGATTGGAATTGACGGAGGCTTTCTTAAAGATGCGGGAATTGAGATTACGGAGATGAATTCCGGTTGTATCTGCTGTACACTGGTAGGTGATTTCAGCAAAGCCCTCCGGAAAGTGATAGAAGAATATCATCCTGACCGTGTAATGATCGAGCCGTCAGGCGTCGGAAAACTGTCGGATATTGTACGTGCGGTAGAGGATGTAAAAAAGGGCGCCGATATTGAAATCACAGGCAGGATTACAGTTGTCGACGGAAAGAAAGCAAAGCTGTATTTGAAGAATTTCGGCGAGTTTTTCGAGGATCAGGTTCGGTATGCATCTACCATCGTGATAAGCCGTACCCAGATGATGACGGATGAAAAAATTGAGGAATGTGTGCACATGCTTCGGGAGGAGAACGGGAAGGCGGCAATTATCTCCACTCCGTGGGAGCAGCTTGGAAAGGAAGCGATTGCGCGTGCGCTTGAGCACGGCGAAGAAATCGAGGAACTGCTTGAAGTCCGTCCCCGTCATGAGCATCACCATGAGCATGAGGAATGCCATCACAGTTCCCATCATGGGCATCACCATGAGCATGAGGAATGCCATCACGGTTCCCATCATGAGCATCACCATGAGCACGGTGAATGCTGCGGCCATGAGCATCATCACCATCATGCGGATGAAGTATTTACAAGCTGGGGAAAAGAAACGGCGCATAAATATACGGACGAGCAGCTGGATTATATTGTGAAAGCATTATCTGCGGCAGAGGCCTGCGGAACGATTCTCCGTGCAAAAGGGATTGTTGCGATGGCGGACGGCACATGGAAGCAGTTTGATCTTGTCCCGGGGGAATATGAGGTTCGGGCCGGCCAGGCGGACTATACAGGACGTTTGTGTGTAATTGGAACGGACCTTAAGGAGGAAGAGCTTACGAAGCTATTCTATATTTAAGGAAAGAAGGAAGATATCATGTTCAGACAGGCGCCGACACCGGTTTTTGTTGTGACCGGATTTTTAGACAGCGGAAAAACAACGCTTATTAAAGACACACTGATGGAGCAGGAATGGATAGAGGGCGGTCTTACGCTTCTGATTCTCTGCGAGGAAGGGGAAGAGGAATATTCGGAGGAATATCTGAAAGAAAAGGAAATCGCCGTTCTAAATATCGCGGAGCCGGAGCAGTTAAATGCAGATTTTTTCAAAAACTGTGAGAAAAACTATCATCCGGCTCAGATAGTCATTGAGTATAACGGAATGTGGAAGCTCGAAGAGCTTTTGACAATCAAATATCCCCGAAGCTGGCAGCTTCAGGGAGTATATTCCACAGTAAACGGCACGACGCTTGATATGTATTTAAAAAATATGCGGAATGTGCTGATGGAACAGCTCACGGAATCAGAGCTGATTGTGGTAAACAGATGTCCGGAAAGGACGGACCGTTCCGGTTTTCGGAGAGCGCTTAAGGTTCAAAATCCGATGGCACAGCTTATTTTTGAGGGAATGGACGGGCAAATTATCAGGCCCTCGGCGGAGGATTTGCCCTATGATGTGAAAAAGGATAAAATTACAGTGGAGGATTCGGATTTCGGTATCTGGTATGTGGATGCCTGCGACCACCCAGAGCTGTATCTTCATAAGGAAATCGAATTTACCGCGCAGGCGTTCCGCCCTAAGGGGATGAAAGATAATATGTTTGTTCCCGTTCGAAAAATTATGACCTGCTGTGCAGATGATATCCGTTATTATGGATATCCCTGTATACTGGAAGAAGAACAGGAGATTCCGTTAAAGAAATGGGTGCGTATCCGCGCACGCTATGAATTTGAGTATGTGGCCGCTTCCGGAAATGAGCAGCCGGTTTTATATTTGACACATTTTGAATCTGCAAAGCCGCCTGAAGAGGACGTTGTATATTTGGGATGAGATATTTCTAAAAAAAGAGAGGGTGATTTGGATTGTCACCTCTCTCTTTTGATTCTTATAAAAGCGAGCGTGCCGCATCGTCAGCTACAATTGTGACATCCGGATGAAGCTGGAGTACGGAAGCGGGTACTTTTGGTGTAATTGCTCCGCATACAACTTTTTTAAGAATGTCAGCCTTATCCTCGCCGCTTACGACAACAAGAATTTTTTTGGACATCATAATGCTCCGTATTCCCATCGTATATGCCTGACGCGGTACGTCGGCCTCGGATTCGAAGAAGCGCTTGTTTGCTTCGATGGTGCTTTCCGTTAAGTTTACACAGTTTGTTCCGTTTGTGAAAGCATCGGAAGGCTCGTTGAAGCCGATATGTCCGTTATGTCCAAGCCCGAGAAGCTGTAAATCAATTCCGCCGGCTTTTTCAATGATTTCGTCATACTCGCGGCAGGCCTTTCCGGAATCCGGCTCCAGTCCGTTCGGAACGAAAGTGCGCGTCTTGTCAATATTCACGTGGTTAAACAGGTTTGTATTCATAAAATAGCGGTAGCTTTGGTCGTTATCCGGAGCTAAGCCCTTATATTCATCAAGGTTGACGCTTGTTATGCAGGAAAAATCTAAATCGCCTTTCTTATACCGTTCTATCAATTGCTCATAGGTTCCTACCGGGGATGAACCGGTTGCCAGTCCAAGTACGCAGTTTGGCTTCATAATTACCTGGGCTGAAATGATGTTTGCCGCTTTACGGCTTAAATCCTTGTAATCCTTTGCTTTGCAAATAATCATATCCATTTCCTCTCTTTGATAATTTTTTCCTATTTATATAGTATATCAGCTAATTTGGGAATTTCAATAAAAATAATCGTATTTTGCGGCGGTTTTTCCGACGGCTTTTTCATGGACGTAAGCTGCATGGTAGGATATAATGATAAAAATGGAAGAATGGGGGTAAGAGCGGAATGATTATTAAAGATGTAAAGGTATACGGTGAAGACAAAGTATTTAGAGAGGGTGGAATCGTAATAAGGGACGGCAGGTTTACGGAAATTTTTGAGAGTAAAATTCCGGAGGCAGAAGCATCAGAGGAGGTGGTTGACGGCGGGGGCTGCTATGCGGTTCCAGGTCTTATTGATATGCATTTTCACGGCTGTATGGGGCATGATTTCTGCGACGGGACAAAGGAGGCGATAGAGGCGATTGCCAAATATGAGGCGTCAATCGGTGTGACGGCGATTGCCCCGGCGACAATGACGCTTCCGGTTGAGGAACTGGAGCGTATTCTGGCAGTGGCGGCGGATTATAACAGGGAGTCTCACGACGGTGCGGATTTAATCGGAATTAATATGGAGGGGCCGTTTATCAGCGCTGAAAAAAAGGGAGCGCAGGATGAACGTAATATTATATTGTGCGATGAGAAAGTCTGCAGATGTTTTTTGCGTGCGTCGGAGGGCCTTGTAAAGTTTGTCGGAATCGCGCCGGAAAAAAACGAAGATGCGGCAGAATTCATCCGTAGAATGAAAGAGGAGGTGCATATTTCCCTTGCACATACAAATGCGGACTATGATACGGCCAAAGAGGCTTTTGATGCAGGGGCCTGCCATGCGGTGCATTTGTTTAATGCAATGCCTGCTTTTGCTCACAGGGATCCGGGAGTGGTTGGCGCAGTCTCGGACAGTCCTCATGTAAATGCGGAGATTATCTGCGACGGCGTACATATTCATCCGTCAATGGTGAGGGCCGCATTCAAAATGATGGGAACAGAACGGATGATACTGATTAGTGACAGTATGCGTGCTACGGGGATGCCGGACGGGCGTTATATGCTGGGAGGCCTTGAGGTGGATGTTGCGGGAAACCGGGCAACACTTACATCAAATGGTGCTTTGGCGGGTTCTGCAACAAATCTTATGGATTGTATGAGAACGGCGGTAAGAGATATGGAAATTCCGCTTGAGGAAGCAGTGGCCTGTGTGACGATGAATCCGGCAAGGGCATTGGGGGTGTATGGGGTTTATGGATCAATTTCTCCGGGAAAGAAAGGAGATGTTGTGCTGCTTGATAAGGAGCTTAGATTAAAGAGAGTGATTCATTCATAGTACTTTTAAACGGAGAAACTAACATTTAAAACACAATAAATCACATTTTAAGCAAAAGCTATTGCCAAACTTTATAAAAACGATAAAATATATTTCAGAAATAAAAGAGACGGCCATCTCAGAATACAAGAATGAAAAATGAATGAGAAAGTGAAGGATGGGTGAAAAAATGGAGAAGAAAAAAGGATTTTCATTATCTCTTACTACACAGATTCTAATCGCAACGATTGGCGGTATTTTGTTTGGCGCTGTTATCGGCGAATGGGCAGCAAACCTGAAATTTATCGGTGATATATTCCTTCGGCTGATTCAGATGTCGGTCGTGCTTCTTGTTATGTCTGCGGTAGCGGCGGCAGTCGGAAGTGGGGATGGACAGGACGTAGGAAAGATGGGCTTCCATACTTTCAAATGGATTATTTTATTTACGGTTATTTCTGCAAGCTTTGGCGTTATCCTTTCTATGCTTTTTAAGCCGGGCATCGGAATTACGCTTGCGGGCGCAGAGGATATTGCTAATACTGCAGTGGAATCAGCCTCCTTGCAGGAGACAATTCTTGGATTTGTTCCGACTAATGTTATCAGCTCTATGGCAGAGGGAGCAATGGTACCGTGTATTGTGTTTGCTTTATTTTTCGGAATTGCAATGGGCGCTTATACTAAGCAGAGCAGAAACCGTGTTATGGTTGAGTGGGTAAAGAGCTTAAATGCGGTCATTACGAATATAATTAAGACTGTTATGCATATTGCGCCAATTGGTATTTTCTGTTTGTTAGCAAATGTAGCGGGCTCTACCGGATTAAAGGTTATCATCCCGATGCTGAAGTTTCTCGGCGTGCTTCTTATCGGCGATGCAATTCAGTTTCTGCTGTTTGGGCCGTTTACAGCAGCGCTTTGCAAGGTAAATGTAGCAAAGATGCCGAAGAAATTTGCGAAAATGTCTATTATGGCAGTTACTACAACTTCTGGAGCCATCTGTCTTCCGACGAAGATGGAGGATGCCGTTACAAAGTTTGGCGTAAGCCGTAAAGTTGCAGATTTTACAGGACCGATTACTATGTCTATGAATAGCTGCGGTGCTGCACAGTGCTATGTGGCTGCGATTTTCTTCATGGCGCAGTCTACCGGAATCCATATGAGCGTATATCAGATGGGCATGGCGATTTTATTATCCTGCCTGATGTGTATGGGTACCATTTCCGTGCCGGGCGGTTCTGTAATTGTATATACGTTCCTTGCATCATCTCTGGGACTTCCGCTTGAGAGTATCGCAGTATTAATCGGTATTGACTGGTTTGCGGGAATGTTCCGTACACTTATGAATGTAGATGTGGATGTTATGGTGGGCATGCTTGTTGCAAGTAAGCTTGGCGAGTTAGACAGAGATGTCTACAATGAGAAGAAAACAGTTACATACTAAAAGGCTATGCGAATCACTAATTAAATATATAACTCTCTCCGGGACCTCCGGCGCAGTAACATGTGCCGGGGGTCTCTTTGTGTGATATAGAGATGGCACCAGTGTTATTAGAGGTATATAAGAGAATCCAGAGATAAATACGCTAATACAGCAGATAAGATTTATAATCAAAATACATACGGAAAAAAAGAAACTGCCGTGAGACAATTCAGTAATGGAAAACTCTTTCGGATTACGGAAACAGGAAATGTATTATGGAGTGGTTTAATACAGTTTTGAAAAATTGGAAGAGGCGACAGAATAATACATAAAGTATCATAATATCTGTTTCTATTTCACTTGAAAGATGTTATGATAAAAAAAGATTTAAAGGAGGTGCTCCAATGGATCTGACACCTAAATTTCGTAGTAAATATGAAGAATTCAGAGTTTTGGATGCGCATACAGAAGGTGAGCCTGCAAGAATAATTTTAAGTGGAATTCCAGTAGTCGAAGGTACAACGATGATGGAGAAAAAACAGTTCTTCATGGAGCATTGTGACGATATCAGAACTTCGCT
Source organism: uncultured Lachnospiraceae bacterium (assembly GCA_946552115.1). GTDB lineage: Bacteria > Bacillota > Clostridia > Lachnospirales > Lachnospiraceae > CAPEBR01. The sequence continues at coordinate 1,583 of CAMNRH010000035.1, read as the reverse complement.
GTGTTTTGAGCCGCGTGGTCACAGGGACATGCTCTGTGTGGCACTTGTTGAGCCAGTCCACAAGGAAGCTGATTTTGGCGTTCTCTTTCTGGAGAGCGGTGGAGTAGTTAATATGTGTGGACATGGTGCTATCGCAACTGCTGTTGCTGTTGTTGAAGCAGGACTCGTTGAGATGACTGAGCCTGTAACGCATGTTAGGTTCGACGCACCTGCCGGAATGGTTTCAATCAATGTTAATGTCCGGGAAAGCAAAGTGGTATCAGCAGACCTTGAGAATATTCCTGCTTTTTTGTATCGTGAAAGGTTGTCCACAGTGGTCGGGAGTTATGGCATTGTTGAATATGATCTTGTGTTTAGCGGCAGCTTTTGTGCGATGGTGGATGCAGATCAGTTTGGCATGAAACTGGATGGAAAGAATGCACCGATATACACGGAAATTGGAATGAAAATCATGCGTTCATTGAATCAGGAGGTGGCAGTATCACACCCTGAACTTGATATCCATACTATTGATGTAGTTGATCTGTATCAGAAGCAGCCGGACGGCAGAACTGTAAATATGGCTGTGTTTGGCGAAGGTCAAGTTGACCGTTCGCCATGCGGAACAGGAACAGCCGCAATGGCTGCAAAAAAATATGCTGCCGGTGAAATTGCTCAGGGCGATACTTTCGAATATTACAGCATTTTGGGCCGTAAATTCACTTGCAGGATTGACCGCACAACCAAAGTCGGTGACTTCTATGCCATCATTCCGGTTATAACCGGCGGCGCGTATATTGATGGATATAACTGTTGGCTTATAGGACCGGATGATCCGTTCAAAGACGGGTTTCTTCTGGGAATGTAAAAATAATTATAAGTATGCATTTATGAAAGGAGTACATTATGCCACATATTACAATTGACATGTTTGCAGGAAGAGATGATAAAACTAAGAAGAAAGTTGCAGATGCAATCATGGAGACAATGATGAACGAACTCGGATACGCTAAGGAACATCTCTCTGTAGCGATTCATGATGTAAAGCCCGAGGACTGGAATAGTGAAATTGAAGCTAACGTAAACAAAGACGAACTGTACGCAGGAGAAGTATACAAAGCATAACAGTTAAAAGCAGTCTGCTTCTATCCATAAAAAATGCGGAGAGAAGCCCTATATAATTATTGAATCAATATAACATTCCTAAAAATTTATAAAAAAGCAAACGAGGCAGAACGGAGGTTGTCAACTGTCTAAACGAAGAGATTGAGGTATCAGAAGAATTATTTGATGTAAGTACGAAATCATGCCGGGAGGGTGAATATGGATTTTTGTATCAATGCGCAAATGCAGCGGTTTAATTTGTTGATGTCAGAAATTGATACTGCTTACCATGACGCAGCGCTCAGATTGGGAATGTCTGACAGTGCCATGCTGGTTCTTTATACGCTCTGCTCCTGTGGAGGGGAATGCATGCTTGGCGATATTACATCCGGAGCCAGCAAGCAGACAATTAATTCTGCACTGCGGAAATTGGAATCAGAAAAGATTGTTTATCTGGAAGTCTTTGAGGGAAGAAAAAAGAAAGTGTACCTTACTGAAAA
>CAMNRH010000034.1 GCA_946552115.1 uncultured Lachnospiraceae bacterium | reverse complement strand
GGATCCTCTTCTTCAAAATCGTCCTCCGGATCCTCTTCTTCAAAATCGTCCTCCGGATCCTCTTCTTCAAAATCGTCCTCCGAATCCTCTTCAGAATCGTCCTCAATAATCTCTTTTTCAGATCCGCGTTTTGCAGCTCTCTCTTCTGCGTCCTTTTCTCCTTCAGGATCCTCCTCAAAATCGTCCTCTGAATTTGCCTTTCTGTCAAAATATTTATGTGAAGAATCTGTAAACTCCTTATCAAGATCAATATCTAAAAATTCAATATCCTCATCGCTATCGCTGTCTTCCGCGCCAAAATAAGCAGAATCATTGATATCGCTGTATATCTCCCTCATAGTTTCTTCAACAATATCCTCAACTGTCTTGTCCGTATCCTTGCCTGTATCTCTCATAGAAAATACTCCTTCATTTTTCTCGCATTTTTTATTATAATATGGCTTATTCTAAAAGTACAGTATTAATTACAGTAAAAACATCTTAATTTTAGGGATTGCAGGTTAAAACTTCTTCTTATATAATAAGTTATAATTTTACAGGCAGGAGGTTTCATTATGGCTGGTTCAACTTACGGCACATTATTCACGATTACAACATGGGGAGAATCCCACGGGGCCGCAATCGGTGTTGTCATTGACGGATGTCCCGCCGGACTCTCTCTTTCCGAAAAGGACATACAGAGCTATCTAAACAGAAGGAAACCGGGGCAGAATAAATTCACGACAAAAAGAAAAGAAAGCGACCGCGCGGAGATTCTTTCCGGAACATTTGAGGGAAAAACCACCGGAACTCCTGTCTCCATTCTCATAAAAAATGAAGATCAACGCTCCAAAGACTACGGAAAAATAAAGGACTGCTACCGCCCGGGACACGCAGATTATACTTTCGATGCAAAATACGGCTTCCGCGATTACCGGGGCGGCGGACGCTCCTCCGGACGTGAAACAATCGGACGGGTGGCCGCAGGCGCAGTAGCGGCAAAGCTTTTAAAGGAGCTTGGGATAACCGTAACCGCCTATACCCGCTCCATCGGAAGCATCCGTATCCCTTATAAGGAATACCACTATGAAGAAATCACAGAAAATCCATTGTATATGCCAAACAATTCCTATGCCGAAAAAGCGTCGGAATATCTGGAAGCCTGTATGAAGAATCTCGATTCCTCCGGCGGCACCGTCGAATGCATGGTAACCGGAATGCCCGCCGGTATCGGAGAACCGGTTTTTCAAAAATTAGACGCCGAGCTTGCAAAAGCGCTGATGTCAATCGGCGCTGTCAAGGGCGTAGAAATCGGCGACGGCTTCAAGGCGGCTGAAGCCCCTGGAAGTGCCAATAACGACAGCTTCTTTAGTAAGAACGGCAATATATGCAAAAAAACAAATCATTCCGGCGGCATCTTAGGCGGGATAAGCGACGGTTCCCCCATCCTTATACGCGCCGCCGTAAAACCGACCCCGTCCATCGCCCGAGAGCAGCAGACCATCACAAACCAAAAGGAAAACACTACCATTGCAATCACAGGACGCCACGACCCTGTCATCGTCCCGAGAGCCGTAGTCGTAGTGGAAGCCATGACGGCACTGACGCTAATTGACTTACTGATGCGAAATACTACTTCCCAACTTGAGAATCTAAAAGCTTTTTACCAGGGGAAGTAAACGAATCCAGCCCAAAAAAATCAGCCTGAAAAACAGAAAGCACACGCCGACTGTCTTTCAGGCTTAATTTTTTGCAGCTTAGCCTTAGGGTTTTCTATGAAAATCCACTACAAATTAAAACATCCGCCTCCGACAAATTCTCTCAGCAATGAATTCATCGGTATATTTTCACTTCCGATTCCCACAAAATAATCAAGGAATTTTAAAAGTCTCTTCGCCTCCACATATTCCGGGCAGTCTCTTTCGATTCCAAAAAGCAATGATTCCACATAGGGCTTTAATACCGCAAGCTCATAAATCAGGGCGGAATTAAACATAACGTCCGCTTCCTCCTGATAGGGGAAGATATTCTCCTCCTCGCCTCTTCTCACCGAAGGCCACATGCCGATGGTTCTTCTTGCGGACGAGCCTCTCGTTCTTGCGTCCCTCACAATCCGTCTTAAAAGCCTGCCGTCCGTAGTCGGAATCCGGTTATGCTCGTCAACATTTAACTGCGTAAGGGCGCTGATATATATTTTAAACTTATTCTCATCGGCAAGGCTTTCCGTAAGCTTCGGATTCAGGCAATGAATTCCTTCAAAGACAAGAACGTCATTTTCTCCGAGCTTTTTCGGCTTCCCATTATATTCCTTACTTCCCGTCAGGAAATTAAAGGTCGGAATTACAACCTCCCTGCCCTCAAGAAGCTCCTGCATCTGCCGGTTGAACAGCCCGATATCCACAGCTCCCAGACATTCAAAATCATAATTCCCGTCCTCATCCCTTGGAGTATCCTCCCGCTCAACAAAATAATTGTCTACCGCAATCGGATGGGGCGCCATTCCGTTTGCACGAAGCTGTATAGAAAGTCTGTGGGAAAATGTCGTCTTTCCCGACGATGATGGCCCGGCAATCAGCACAAATTTAATATCCGGCTTTGCCGCTATCATACCCGCTATCTCGGCAATCCTTTTTTCCTGCATTGCCTCCTGGACAAGTACAACTTCCCTTGCCTCTCCTTTTGTAATCTTCTCATTTAACGCTCCGACCGTCTCAATTCCCTGCATGTCTCCCCATTTTGTAGACTCCCGCAGAACAGAAAACAGCTTATGATAAGGCTGAAACTCCGGTACTGTTTTCGGTGCGGATTTTGCAGGCATCTGAATGACAAAACCTTCTTCATATAAATACAATTTAAAATATTTAAGATATCCGGCGCTCGGAACCATATAGCCGTAATAATAATCCTCGAATTCATTCATACTGTAAATATTTACCTTGGAAACACGGCGGTACATAAAGAGCTTTTCCTTATCGCGCATCCCGTGCCGTCCAAAGAGAGCGATCGCTTCATCCGTGTTCACGGTCCGCTTACAAATCGGCATATCCGCCTCTATCATCTCGTTCATTCTCGCCGTCACCCTGTCAAGAAGCTCCTGATTCAGCTCTATCTTTCCCTCAATGGTACAATAATAGCCCCTGCTCACAGAATAGTGAATCCTTACCTTATCAACCTCCGTATGGTGCGCTACGTCATAGATTGCTTTTACGAGCATAAGGCTCATACTTCTTTTATAGGTCTGATGCCCTATTTCATCTCCCGTTGTAACAAACCGTATCGTACAGTCCTTATGGAGCTTCTTATGCAGTTCCTGAAGCTTCCCGTCCACAAATACAAGAACAATGTCATTCTCATAGCTTTCCTGAAAATCCTGTGCTATTTTCTGATATGTAGTCCCCTTTTCATACTCTCTTACTTCACTTCCGATTTGTACGGAATATATTTTTTTATCCATCCTTTTTCTGCTCCTTTCCAGGTATCCTGTCCTCTCTATACAACGGCAAAGGGATGACGCACCGGCGCTGTCTCCACCGTGATATTCTCAAATCTTTTCTCCAAATACCGTTTCATATCTTCCATAAATATATTTTCGATTCCATAATGTCCGGCGTCGATAACCGCCATTCCTTCCGCCACGGCGTCAATTCCCTCATGATGACCGATATCGCCTGAAATCAAAACATCCGCACTTTTCAAAACCGCCTCTCCTATTACGCTTTTCCCTGAACCCGGGCAAATCGCAACACGCCTGATTTCCTTATTCCGGCAGCCGAATACCCGCACCGTATCCAGTAAAAATGCCTCTTTCACCCGCTCGCATAACCGATTAAGCGTAATCGGCTCCATCTCGGCAATCCTTCCGATTCCTTCCTCCACCCCCTCCCCGTCTGCACCTGTTGCCTCCAGCACCGAGCATTTCTTTACCCCCAGCTTCTCAAACGCTAAGGAAGCCATTCTTTTTATATCGTAATTTGTATGCATGGCATAATAAGAGATGTCGTGGGAAATGAGCTTAATCACTCTGCTCCCGATAAAATTCTGATTTGTCACACGCTTCAGTCCGCCGAAAATAAGCGGATGATGTGTCACAAGCATATCCGCCCCATTCCTTACGGCTTCGGCTATCGTCTCATCGTCTGCATCCAGCGCGACATAAATATGCCTTACCTCCCTGTCGTCACGGCCTGCGAGAAGTCCTACGTTGTCCCACTCAAGAGCCGTATCCGTTGGATAATCTCTCTCTATTACATCTATAATATTCCTACACAGCACTTTTTCGTTCCTCCATAATACGAAAGAGCCCTTTCCACATACTCCATTTCCCGGGTGAGCTCTTCCTTTCGTGCGGCTCCTTTTTTTGTCTCCCCGCAGCTCCCAAGCCGCCTCCATATCCTTTCCTGAATGCCCCTCTCCCTGAGAAGATATTGATAAAGCACCGGATGACGCGCTTCTATCAGCCGTTTTCCGTAAAGATACTCCCACGCTTCATATTGCTCCCTGTCTCCGTGTACGACCTTCAAAACCGGATAATATTTTCCGCCCTCCTCTACCATGTCCTCCTCGGCGATTCGAAGCCCATGCTCATTCACATACTGACGCACCCGGTAAATCTCTGACTGAGGCTGTAATATCATACTTTTCAGCGTATGCACGACAGCTTCCCCCCCGGAAAGAATCTTTATCACAAGCCCTCCTCCCATTCCGGCGGCAATCATCGTATCCACTTCCCCCGGGCGGATGCCGGAAAGGCCGTCAGAAATGCGAAGCTCAATCACACTTTTCAGTCTCTTTTGCCTGATATGGCTTTCCGCCCGTTTGAGAGGGCCTTTATTAAGGTCCGTCGCAATTACCTTAGCGGCAATCCCTTTCTCCATAAGATAAATCGGGATATATCCATGATCTGTTCCAATATCTGCAACAGAGGCGCCCTCTGTCACAAGACCCGCAACTGCATGAAGTCTCTTTGATAGTTCCATAGGCGCCTCTTTCTTAATCCAAATAATCTCTTAATTTTCTGCTGCGGCTCGGATGACGCAGCTTCCTGAGCGCTTTCGCTTCAATCTGTCTGATACGCTCACGGGTAACGTCAAATTCCTTGCCGACCTCCTCAAGGGTACGGGCACGTCCGTCGTTCATTCCGAAGCGCAGACGCAAAACCTTCTGTTCCCTGTCTGTCAGTGTATCAAGCACCTCGTCAAGCTGTTCCTTTAGAAGCGTCTGAGCTGCCGCCTCTGCAGGCACCGGCACGTTGTCGTCCTGAATAAAATCCCCAAGATGGCTGTCCTCCTCCTCTCCAATCGGAGTCTCTAAGGACACCGGCTCCTGGGAAATCTTAAGAATCTCCCGCACCCGTTCTACAGGCATGTCCAATTCTTCAGCAATCTCCTCCGGCGTAGGCTCACGTCCCAGCTCCTGCAGAAGCTGTCTGGACACACGAATCAGCTTATTAATCGTCTCTACCATATGGACCGGAATACGAATTGTCCTTGCCTGATCCGCAATCGCTCTCGTAATCGCCTGACGAATCCACCATGTCGCATAGGTACTGAATTTAAAGCCCTTGTGATAATCAAATTTTTCAACTGCCTTAATAAGTCCCAGATTGCCCTCCTGAATCAAATCAAGAAACAGCATTCCCCGTCCCACATAACGCTTTGCAATACTTACTACAAGACGAAGATTCGCCTCTGCGAGACGCTTTTTTGCACTCTCATCCCCGTCTGCCATCCGCTTTGCGAGGTCTACTTCCTCGTCTGCTGTAAGAAGAGGGACCTTACCTATTTCTTTCAGGTACATACGAACCGGATCCTCAATACTGATTCCGTCCGGCACAGAGAGATCAAGCTTCTCCATATCCACGTCTTCAGCATCTGACAATACAATATCTGCGTCGTCCACATCCAGATCATCCACGTCGCCGTTAATCCGCAGAACGTCAATATTGTGCGCTTCCAGATTCTCGAACACTTTCTCCATTTGCTCCGCATCCAGCTCCATGTCCGAGAAAAAATCATTAATTTCCTGAATTTCCAGAATGCTTTTTTTCTTTTTTCCGAGGGTTACCAGTTCTTTCAGTTTTTCTTCCAATTTCACTGTGTTTTCTTCCATGTAACGTCCATCCTCTCATTGCTTGTATATATTTTATCCTTAATTAATAGAAATATGCAGTTTACCGGGGTTCTCAAGCTCTCTTTTCGCTGTCATAAGCTTCTGGAGACCCGCGATATCCGTCACATCCAGCTTCTTTGCCGCCTCCTCAATACTGTGCTTTTTTACCCGGATAAGCGTCTCGTTCAATGCTTTTTCCTGTTCCTTTGCAGTCGACAGCTCCCGGATTCTTGTATGAAACAGACCCGCCACCTCCCGGTGCTCCTCCTCATCTGTAAAATGATTCATAATCGCGGCCGGGTTCAGCCTGTGATTCTCATACTGCTCATAAAGGAGCCCCGCAACTGTCCGATACAAGCCTTCTGAAAAATCCTCCGGCGCAAGCACCTGATAAAGCCGGGCAAAAACCGCCTCGTCGGAAGCCATCCATGTAAGCAGTATTTTCTGGGCTTTCCTGATTCCGTCTTCCTTTTCTTTCTCCTGCCCTTTAAGAACCCGGGGTCTTTGTACAGGCCTTGCCAGTCCGCTCTGAACCGCTGCCTTTCCGACCAGCTTCTTCAAATCCTCATATCCTACACGGTACTTATCCGCCACCGCTTCAATATAATTATTTCTCTCTATTTCTTCTTCAAATTCGTTCAGTTTTCCGGCCGCCTCCCGCATGAATGCCGTACGGCCCTCCGGAGATGCCATATCGTAATCCCTTTCCAGGATCTCCAGACTAAACATAAAACCGTTCCCTGACTTCCCGATGCGTTCCTCAAAGGCCTCCGCTCCCAGTCCCTTTATGAACTCATCCGGGTCTTTATAAGGCTCCATGCGAATCACTTTCGCAGAAATTCCTGCCTCCCGTAAAATCGGAATGGCACGGAGCGCCGCCTTTGTCCCTGCATCATCGCTGTCATAAGTTAAGTATACCTCATTTACATAACGCTTAATCAACGAGGCATGTCCCGCTGTAAGCGCCGTCCCAAGCGACGCCACCGCATTCGTAAAGCCGGCCTGATGAAGCGAAATCACATCCATATAGCCCTCACAGATAAGAAAATAGGATTTCCGCGACGTTCTTGCACGGTTTAATCCATACAGATTCCTTCCTTTATCAAAAATAAGCGTCTCCGGCGAATTCAGATACTTGGGCTTTGCATCCCCCATCACGCGTCCGCCGAAGCCAATCACACGGTTATTCACATCCATAATCGGGAACATCACCCGATTCCAGAATTTATCATAGACACCCTGCTTCTCATCCACACTGATAAGGCCCGCCTGCGCAATATATTCATCCTTATAGCCCCTGGATTTCAAATACTGATACAAATCATTGCTGTATTTATTCGAATATCCGAGTCCAAAGGATTTGATTGTATCATTGCAGAGCCCCCGCTCCGTCAAATATGTAAGCGCATGCCTTCCTCCCGTACTTTTCAGCTGTGCATAAAAATACCGGGCCGCCATCTTATTAATCTCCAGCAAAATCGCTTTCGTATCCGCTCTCTGCCTCGCCTCTTTCGAATACTCCTGCGCGGGGAGTTCAACCCCCGCACGGTCCGCAAGGAATTTAAGCGCCTCTAAAAAGGAATAATTCTCATACTCCATCAAAAAAGTAAATACGTTTCCCCCTGCGCCGCAGCCAAAGCAATAATACATCTGCTTCTGCCTGCTTACGGAAAATGACGGTGATTTCTCATTATGAAACGGACACAGCCCAAAATACGAGCTTCCTTTCTTTGTCAGCTTCACATAGCCGGAAATCACATCTACTATATCATTTTTCATCCGCACCTCTTCAACCAGTTCATCCGGATAATACATACGCCACACCCTTTTTAGCCCTTATATATAATATTCGACAAAAGCATTATATTTCCTTTAAAATTTCCACGATTCCGGTACAAAATATTCTTCAAATTTTTTTACGGCAAAGTTATCTGTCATACCGGCAATATAATCACACACCGCCTGTTCCTCTGTTTCATCCGCATTATCCAGCCTTTTCAGGAACTGATCCGGAAGTAACTCCATATGCCCTCTGTAATATTCATATAAATTGGCAATCATATGAACGGCCTTATCCTCCTCGCCCTTTGCCGCCTGATTTTGATAGACGGTCACAAACAAAAACTCCCGGAGACCTGCCATCGCCTCCGCCACCTCTTTGGACATTCTGATGGACGGGCTGTCCATACTGTTTGTAATTACATTATGCACCATCGTATCTAAGCGGATTCTTGTGGAGGTTCCCAAAATCTCCCCATACTCCCGCGGGATATCCTCCTCTTTCAGGATACCGCCCCGGATGGCATCGTCAATATCATGGTTAATATAAGCAATCTTATCTGAAAGGCGCACAATTTCCCCCTCCAAAGTGTTCGGCTTCCCGCTTGTCTTATGATTGCGGATTCCGTCTACCACCTCCCGGGTGAGATTTAATCCCTCGCCCTGCTTCTCAAGACACTCCACAACACGAACGCTCTGCTCGTTATGCTGGAATCCAAAAGGATTCACCTCATTAAGCGCTCTCTCGCCCGCATGGCCAAACGGCGTATGCCCCAAATCGTGTCCCAGAGCAATCGCCTCCACCAAATCTTCGTTCAGTCTCAGAGCCTTGGCAATTGTCCGCGCATTCTGGGATACCTCCAGCGTATGGGTAAGCCTCGTCCGGTAATGATCTCCCTTCGGAAGCAAAAAAACCTGTGTTTTCTGCTTCAGGCGGCGGAATGCCTTACAGTGAAGTATTCTGTCCCTGTCCCTTTGAAAAACCGGCCGAATATCACATTCCTGCTCTGAAAATTTTCTCCCTTTCGATTCCCGGCTGAGTGTGGCATAGGGGCTTAAATAAGTCATCTCCCGCTCTTCCAGCTGTTCTCTGATTGTCATGCGTTATCCCCTCTTTTCTTCCTCCTTAAGACGATTTTCAATCGCATTTACAACGGTTTCCAACACTTTCACTCTCGCATAATATTTACAGTTTCCCTCAACTACAATCCACGGCGCATTCGGCGTCGACGTACGAATCAGCATCTCATTGACCGCTTCCTCATACTGCTCCCATTTTTCACGGTTTCTCCAATCCTCATCCGTTATCTTCCACTGCTTCTGGGGATTCTCCCCGCGCGCCTTAAATCTCCGTTCCTGCTCATCCTTGTCAATCTGAAGCCAGAATTTTATCACAATAGCTCCGGCATCCGTAAGGTCCCGCTCCATATCATTTATTTCCTTATACGCTCTCTGCCACTCTTTCTTACTGCAGAAGCCTTCGATTCTTTCCACCATTACACGTCCGTACCATGTTCTGTCAAATATGGTTACATGGCCTGCTTTCGGCATATCATTCCAAAAACGCCACAGATAATGATGCGCGCGCTCGGTGTCATTCGGCGAAGCAGTCGGATGAACCACATAGCCTCTCGGATCCATAGCCTCTGTCAGGCGCTTAATCGCGCCGCCTTTTCCTCCCGCATCCCAGCCCTCAAATCCGAGCACCATAGGAATACGCCTTCGATATAATTCCCCATGAAGCTTTTCCATCTTTTTCTGCAGTCCCTTAAGTCTCTCCTTATATTCCTCTTTCGTATAGCTTAAAGAAAGATCCGCTTTTGCAAGAACAGAATCTCCCGACAATAACTCTTTTTCGCCTCCCTGCTGCCTTACGCCGATTAATGCGGCCTCGCTTTCTCCGCTTTGTTTTTTCTCCTTAATCTTCTGCTCCAGCGCCTGTATGACAACCGCATAAATCTTTGCAGTGGCAAATCTTCTGTCTACGGCCTCCACAATATTCCACGGTGCATAATCGGTATCTGTCCCGGCAAGCATCTCCTCATTCATAATCTCATATTTTTCAAACTGCTTATTCCGCTTTAAATCCCTTTCGCTCACGCGCCAGGCGGTCTCCTTTGATTTCAACAGCTTTTTGAATCTTTTTTTCTGTTCCTTTTTATCTATCGCAAGGAAAATTTTAATAACTGCCATGCCGTCATCCACAAGCTGCTCCTCAAAGGAACAGATAGATCGGAACGCACCTGCCACATCTTTTTCTTCCGTCTTCCCGTCAAAACGGTCTTTCAGCACTTTTCGGTACCAGCTGCTGTCATAAATGCAGATTCTCCCTTTTGCAGGCATCTTTGTCCAGAACCTCCACAAAAACGGATAAAACTGTTCCTCCTGCGTTTCTCTCTTCACTGCGTGAACCTCGAAGCCTCTTGGATCAAGCGCCCGAATCAGCCGGCCAATCTGCACGCCCTTACCCGCCGCGTCATATCCCTCAAACGCAATCATAACCGGTATCCCCAGCTCCTTACATTCCCGCTGCAGCTTTCCGAGCTTTGCCTCCAATAACGGCATCCTTTCCTTATACTCTGCTTTACTTAACACTTTCGCCAAATCCAGTTTTTCTAACATAGCCTTTCTCCTTATATTTCATTTTCAAATCATTGGGGCATAACTTCTTTTATATTCATCCTCTTCTTATGCTATAATTATACTACAAAAACCACATAAATACAGACTTTTTTCTGGTTTTATGATATGATTTTTGTGGGGAAGCTTAAGAGGAAAGGAGTCAGCTATGTCAAAAGAGAGTTCAAAGAATTTTGCAGAAAAAAATCAGATTACGGAAGGAATTATCTGGAAGCAGCTGTTAATTTTTTTCTTTCCCATCGTTATAGGGACGATTTTTCAACAGCTGTATAATACGGTGGACGCCGCGATCGTCGGACGTTTCGTGGGAAAAGAAGCTCTGGCAAGTGTAGGCGGCTCTGCCGCTACTATTACCTATCAGGTAGTCACATTTTTTACAGGGCTGGCCTCGGGAGCGACCGTTGTCATTTCGCAGTTTTTTGGCGCCGGAAACGCAAAAAAGCTGCATACCGCTCTTCATACGGCATACGCCTTTTCCATTATTACAAGTATTTTTATTACAATTTTAGGATATATTACAACACCGTGGCTCCTCGCGGTCATGAAAACCCCTCCGGACATTATGGAGGATTCCGTCGTATATCTCCGGATTTATTTTATAGGAATTATTTTTACACTTGTTTATAATATGGGTTCGGGAATTATGCGGGCGATCGGGGATTCAAAGCGTCCGCTCTATTACCTGATTGTATGCTGTGTACTGAATATTATATTGGATATCGTCCTTGTAATCATTATCCCTATGGGAATTGCGGGCGCCGCGATTGCAACCGTTGTTTCTCAGGCGGCAAGCGCATTTCTTGTAACTCATTCCCTTATGAAAGCATACGATACGATAAAGCTGATTCCCCGTGAGATACGGCCTGATTTACCTATCCTCAAATCAGAGCTCCGTATCGGTCTGCCCAGCGGACTGCAGGCCTGCATGTATGGACTGACAAATATTATTATTCAGACTGCCGTCAACGGCTTCGGAACCGATACTACCGCCGCCTGGGCGGCTTTCGGGAAAATGGATCTTATTTTCTGGGCGGTAAGCGGCGCATTCGGAATTGCCATCGCAACCTTTGCCGGACAGAATTACGGAGCCGGAAAGCTTAACAGAGTCTACCGGAGCGTACGGGTATCTCTCGGAATGAGCCTCTGTATCTGTGGTTTTATTCTTGTCGCCCTGATGATATTTTCAAAACCGCTTTTTTGTCTGTTTACCGCAGATTCCAATGTGATTGAAATCGGAATCTACATGCTGCTTCGGATTGTACCAAGCTATGCTATCTATATTTTCGTAGAAATATTTTCCGGCGCTCTGAGGGGTATCGGAGATGTCGTCATTCCTACTCTCATAACCATCGGTGGCGTATGCGGCGTCCGCCTCCCGTGGATACTGATTATGGTCCCAATCCGCATGGAGATATCTACAATTTTAATCAGCTATCCGCTGGCGTGGGCGGCAACGGCGCTGTTTTTAATTCCATATTATTTTTACAAAAAGAAACAGCTGAATCAGGCGTGGGGAAATTAATCCCCACGCCCTCTGCTCCAGGTCTTTCGCAATCCCGCCGCCTTTACAAGCGCTCTTGCAGCCACGGCTCTCGTAACCGTTCCGACTCCGCCCGGAACCGGCGTCACGACAGAAGCCCTCTTTTTCACTTCATCAAAAACCACATCCCCGCATATCCTTCCTGTCTCATCGATACTGATTCCGACATCAATAACAGCCGCTCCCTTTTTGATATGGGACGCATTGATAAGGCCGGCATGCCCTGCCGCCGAGATAACAACATCGGCTTCCCTGCACAGGCTTAGCATTGTTTCCTTTCCGGTTCCCAGGTGACACATACTAACGGTGGCCATTTGTTCCATTAATAGGCTTATCAGCGGTATCCCCACATTTTTACCGCATCCTATGACTACAACGCGCCTGCCCTTAAGCGGCACCTCTGCGTACTGCAAAAGCTCCATGACAGCTATTGCAGTACACGGAATGAACCCGGTAAAATCTCCTAAAAAACATCTCCCTCTGTTTTCAATTCTCCTGCCCTCAATATCCTTTTCAGGTGAAATGAGCTGAAGCGCTTCCTGTTCGTTAAGCTGTAGCGGAAGCGGACTTAACACCAGTATTCCGTCTATGTCCTCTCTGTCATTCAGCTTTTTTATTTCGGCAAGAAACTCCTCATTCGAAATATCCCCGGGATATTCAAAAGCTTCTGCCTTTAATTTCCGTTTTTCAAAATTACGAATAATACTTTTTTCATATGCAAGCTTTTCTGCGGCCTTTCCCACACAAATGATCCCCAGCTTAGGTACGTATCCTTCCATTCTCAGAAGGTCTCCCTCTATCTGCTTCTGAATGGATTCAGAGATTTCCTTTCCGTCCAGTACTCTCATTTTATTTACACCTGCCCTTTAATGAATCTGCTCGAAAACTGCCGTATACGCCTGACTGCAGATTTTTCTGCAGCTTTCTGTCATCGTTTCCGCCCTGTTGTTTAATTCTTTCGCTTTCTCACGGTTTTTCATCAGCTTCGTATTAATAAAAACATTAAGAGACGCACTTTCCAAAGCCGCCTGCGCCAAAAGGGTTCCCGCTCCAACGTCACTGATCGCAAGTCTGCTCCCTTTTTTTGACAATTCTTCATGTATCTTCGCAATTTCAAGAATTTTTTCCATAATTGTCAAAGGGACGACACTTGCCTCATACAAAGCTGATTCCATAATTTCTTCTCGTTTCTTTCTTTCCTCCTCTGTATTCGCCGGAAGTCCATAAGCCTGTGAAAGCGGCTCAAATGCTTCCGCATCCTTATTCATCAGACATTCCAGCTCTTTTTTCAGTGCCTCTCCTCTGGCCAATATTTTTTTTATATCCTCCTCGACTGCCTGATATTTCTTTTTCCCGACAGTCAGATTTCCCACCATCATTCCCAGCGCTATGCTCATTGCACCAGCAGCCGCCGACGCTCCCCCTCCTCCGGGGACGGGAGCTTTCGATGACAGCCTTTCCAAAAAATCATGCAATGAAAGCTTTTCCATAGTATCCTTAATTTCCATAATATCATCTCCATTTATTCAGCATCATATAAAAGGTCTGCTCTAATTTTGAATCCTCCTCAAAAACTCCCCGAAGTGCGACAGAATGCGTCCTGCTTCCGGGTTTCTTTACCCCTCTCATAGTCATACACAAATGCTCTGCCTCCAGCAGCACCATGACGCCTTTCGGCTTCAGATACTCCATAACGGCGTCTGCAATTTCAGCAGTCAGCCGCTCCTGAATCTGCAGTCTTTTTGCAAACACCTCCACAGTCCGCGCCAGCTTACTGATACCGACAACCTTTCCGTCCGGGATATACGCGATATGTGCCTTGCCGAAAAAGGGCATCAGGTGATGTTCGCAGAGAGAATAAAAGGTAATATCCTTCTCCATAACCATATCCGAATGCTCCGCGGTAAATGTTTTCTGCAGATGACACCCCGGATGTTCTTTCATCCCGCCGCAGATTTCCTCATACATACGTGCAATCCGGGCAGGGGTCTCTACAAGGCCTTCTCTTTCAGGATTTTCCCCTATGCCTTCCAGCAGCAAATAAACAGCACGCTCAATCTTCTCCTTGTCCATAACAATCCCTCCATGCATTCTCCATTGCGGGCAGATAAGATAAAGAACCGAAGCTTACAACTACTCCGTCCTTTCCCGCATCCTCTCCGGCCATTCTGGCAGCTTCATAATAGTTTTCGCAGATCCCCTTCTTTCCCGTGCGCTCTTTTACGGCGGCGCATAGCTCTTTTGGACAAAGGCCGCGGCTTCTATCCGGCAACGGCACCGTATAAAGACTGTCGCAGAGAGAAACCGTCTCGTTTAGTATTCCTTCATAATCCTTATCCTTAAACACGCCGATAATAAAAACAACCCGCCGGTTTGCAAAATACTCTTTTACAGACTCCGAAAGCTGTCTTGCCCCGTCAGGATTATGAGCGCCGTCCAATACAAGAACCGGTCTTGTGGGAATAACGGTAAAACGATAGGGCCAATCTGCTTTCGCTATTCCGTCTCTGATATGCTCTTTTTTCACTCCAAATCCCATTTCTCTCAGCATTTCTGCTGCCAATACGGCATTGGCAGCATTCGAGGCCTGACAGGTACCCAAAAGCTTCGTCATAAATGCTTCACCCTTATAGGAAAAATGCTGTCCCATCAGCGTACGTTTTTGAATTATAATATCCTCCTCTTTTACAGGCGCAAAATATGACTTCCCTGTCCGCCCTGCGCTTTCCGCCTCTCCCCGATGCTTCCGTTCCTGCATCTCATAAGCTTTCCTTAATACCACTAACGCTTCCTCCGGCTGTACACCCACAACTACAGGATGCCCTCCCTTTATAATTCCTGCCTTTTCTCCGGCAATCTTTGCAACACAATCGCCCAGGTATGCCATATGATCCAGAGAAATCGAAGTAATAACTGCCATCAGCGGATGCTCAATCACATTGGTTGCATCCATAGCCCCGCCCATTCCTGCCTCCACGATTGCAATGTCGCACTTTTTTTTTGAAAAATAAAGAAATGCCAGCGCCGTTTCAATTTCAAACGCGGTTGGTTCTTCCATGCCGGCCGCAATCTCTCTGTCAGCCGCCGTTTTTACAATATCTATACAGCTTATAAAATCCGATTCCGTCATAGGCTTTCCATTCAGCGAAAAACGGTCCAGATAATCACGGATTTCCGGAGAGCTGTAACGTCCCACATCATAGCCCGCCCGCATCAATATTGATTCAAGGTACGCACAGGTAGAGCCTTTTCCATTTGTTCCCGCCACATGAACTACCCTGCATAAGCGCTCCGGCCTGCCCAATGCATTCAAAAGCCGCCTGACGCGTATAAGACCCGGTACAATCCCAGATTTTGCCGCCTTTTCAACATACGTCTTTGCTTCCTGATATCCCATAAGCCTCTTCCTTCCCGATTCATACTTAAAAACACCGCCGGCGTTTTTGCCGGCGGCAAGGGGCACAATCGCTTTATCCGTTACCTGCTCTTTATATTCAGGTTTTTATTTCCAGCCCTTAAAGGTTTCCGCGGGCTTTCCGTTTGCAAACTCCTCCGGCCATAAGGTTACCCAATCGTCTCCGGTCGAATCGGCTGCTGCAATATCCTGCGGCTGGAACTGGCCGCAGCCCCAGTGGAATTCGGCTGCATTGCCGCCGCTTTCATTCATCTGATAAGGATAGCCTGCCAAATCAAAGGTTTTTCCCATCATCGCTTTCTGCAAATCCTCTGTTTTCGTGGAACCGGCTTCATTTGCCGCATCACATGCAAGCTCTACTGCCATAAAT
The DNA here is from genome assembly GCA_946552115.1 of uncultured Lachnospiraceae bacterium. Taxonomy (GTDB): domain Bacteria; phylum Bacillota; class Clostridia; order Lachnospirales; family Lachnospiraceae; genus CAPEBR01. Next base: position 14,358 of record CAMNRH010000034.1, on the reverse strand, counting down.
CCTGCAATAATATCTACGCCAGGAACGGCATTATATTTCTCTTTGCAGTAATTTGCCAGATATTCTTTTGACTCTGAATCATAATTTGCCTTATATACGGAATATCCTAAAAACGGCATTTTTGCAATTGACGGATCCAGACCACCGCTCTCGGTATTCGGCCATGACATGCAATCCCAGCTCATACCTTCCATAATCATAATCGGTGCATAGCAGTCCATCTCTTTCATTTTCTGCGCCAGATTGACCGTATCCTCAAAATACTGGGGCGCAAAAATAACATCCGGCTTTAAATCCTTTACTTTCTGTACGGTAGAGGTCCAGTCACTGTTTCCGGGATCAAAGAAATCCTCATACACAACATCAAATTTGTTGTCTTTCAAATATTTTCCGACAGATTCACTTACCTCATGCCCATACGTTGTCTCCAGATTAAGAATTGCTACTGTTTTCTTTCCTGATGTCTCATACTGGTCAAAGTTATTTACCAGATAATCCATTACGTCAGCCCACCATGCTCCGCCTTTCCATTCCTCATCCATCTGGATATTTGCAATCAGGGCGCCATACTGCTCATTTCCCTCATAGCTGTCCGCAGCCACGCAAAACATTTCTTTATTATACTTTGCTGCAACCGGCGCCGCTGACAAATAAGCAGATGTATACGGAGATGTCAGCAAATCAACCTTATCTTCATTAATCAGCTTCTCATATAAGGTAGGAATCTTACTCTCATCATACTCATCATCATAGTAAAGCAAATCTACATCCTTTCCGTTTACACCGCCGTTTTCATTTATATACTCTACCGCCAGCTTTGCTCCTTCCAGAGCCATCTCGCCCGCATGTGCAATGGAACCGCTCAAAGTAAAGGTTCCGCCGATGATAATTTTATCACCGGACTCAGATTTATCACTGCTTCCGCCACTTCCGCTGCCTCCGCCGCATGCTGCCAACGATACTGTCATAATCATACAAAGTATGACTCCGATAATTCTTTTTGATATTTTCTTACTCATACAATTTCTCCTTTTTATTTTTATTTTTTATCCGCCAATATAAGATTGCCGTGCTTCTTCCGATTCGAGCAGATCCTCCGACTTTCCTGATAATACAATGCGCCCCTGCTGTATTACATGACCGTAATCTGCGAATTGCAGTGCAACCTCCATAATCTGTTCAACGACCAGAACCGGCTTGTCAAGCTGATCCACTAAATTTTTTAAAGTATGGTACAAATCCTCTACAACCTTAGGGGCAAGTCCCATAGAAATATCATCCAGCAGCAGAATTTCCGGCTGAGCCATAATTGCTTTACCGATACTGAGCATCTTCCTCTGCCCGCCGCTTAAGGAGCCCGCCGCCTGCCTTGCCTTTTCCTTTAATACCGGGAATAACTCAAAAACAAGCTCTTTATTCTGCCTGGAATGCTCTTTCGCTTCTTTTCTGGAGCAGGATATATCAAGATTCTCTTCAATGGACAGGGAAGGGAACGTCCCGCCTTCCTCCGGCACCTGTATCACGCCTCTGGCTACGATTTCATGCGGACGAAGAGTACTCAGCTTTTCGCCCTGAAACATGATGCTTCCGCTCCGAATAGGCAAAATACCTGAAATCGTCTTCATAATTGTGCTTTTTCCGCCCCCGTTAGCTCCAATTAAGGCGATTCGGCTGTTCTTTTCCAGAGAAAAGGAAATACCCTGAATAATATCCATCTCTTTCGTATATCCCGCAACCACATCATTATATTCAAAATAACTCATAGTTCCCTTCCTCCCAAATATGCGTCTATTACTTTTTCATTATGTATAATTTCATCAGGAGTTCCTTCCGCAATCAGGCTTCCGGCGTGCAAAACAACGACACGGTCACAGATTTCTTTGATAAATACCATAATATGCTCTATGACAATAATTGTAATTCCTTTCTCAGCCAGCTTTTTCATCAGAGCCATACGTTCCCTGATTTCCTCGCCCGCAAGTCCGCAGGATACCTCGTCGAAAAGGATAATTTCCGGATTACACGCCAACGCCCTGGCTATTTCCACATTTTTCTTATCCGGAAGGGACAGATTATTTGTTGTGATATCCTTTTTATCTGTCAGGTTTGTCAGCTCCAGTATTTCCTCTATCGAAAATTCAGGCCCCTTACAGCTTTTCCCCGCATTTGCCCTGGCCACCTTGATATTCTCAAGCGGGGTCATGCTCTCAAAAGGAACAACCATCTGGAAACACCGCCCGATTCCTTTTCGGGCAATCTGATGAGGTGCGATGCCGGTAATATCTTCTCCCTTATAGACTACTTTTCCCGAAAGCGGCGTATATATACCACAAATGATATTAAACAGTGTTGTTTTTCCTGAACCATTCGTACCGATAATGCCAAGTATCTCACCTTTTTCAACTGAAATGTTAATATCCGAAAACAATTTGAGACCGCCGAAGCCCATTTCAAGATTATCTAACTGTAAAATTGTATCTTTCATCGTATCACCTCAGTTTTTTCTTTTGGGAGCTTCTTTCCGGAAGATGAACCTTTTTTCTTTCCAAGCTTATCCACCAGCTTTTGAATCGTTACCCAAATTCCTTCTTTCATAGTCATCATAACTACTACAAGCATAATTCCCAGTACTAAGTTATGCCCTCCTGTAATCGTAATGGCGCTTCTTGCCGTTTCCTGTATGATGATAATAACAGCCCCGCCGATAACCGGTCCCAGAACCGTACCGCATCCTCCGATATAAGATCCGAGAAGAATATCATTACTGATTGCCGGATCAAACGTAGCGTTCGGGGAAACATGCATACTGTATAATGCATATAAAAAGCCTGCCAGCGAGGTGATCATCGCGCCGATTACCAGAGCCTGCGTCTTTGTTTTATACAAATTAATACCAATCATTTCCGCCGCTTCAGGAACATCCCGGACAGCTCTGAAACTAAGTCCCAGATTACTGTTCACCAGATAGGTTACAAAAATAACCGTTATAATCGTAACCCCTACAATCAGCGGATACAAAACCTGCGGACTTACAAATGGCACAAACACGCCCTTATTGGCAAAAAGCTGTTTACTGCTCTTAAATACATTCAGGAACACAACGCCCAGTCCGAACGTCCCTACAAGAAAGTTCAGTCCGCGGATTCTTAACAGCGGATACGAAATTGCAAGTGCAAACAACCCGCTGATCAGCATGGATAAAACCAGCGTTACCGGAATCGGAATATCGATTCCGTAACCGGAAGGCAGCGCAAGCGTATACGCCCCGATTCCAAAAAAGACCGCATGCCCGAAAGAAATCTCGCCAATATATCCTCCCAGAAGATTCCATCCCTGACCTGCTATTAAAAACAGGCAGATATACACGATAAAGGAAGCATAATAGGACATGTTGCTTCCATGCAAATATGCCAGATACGCCGCAAATATAATGAGGCCGGCGGCAAATGCCCTGAGCATTCTCTTCTTATTCAAGCTGCACTCCCCCTTTCACGTTTCTTCCAGTAGAACAATCCTCTTGGTTTCACAACCAAAATGATAATAAGTACAATATAAATCGCCGCAATAGCCAGATTAGGAATCCAGAGGTAAATCGTCAATGCCTGGACAATACCCATTAAAATTCCCGCCGTTACGGCTCCTTTTAAATTTCCCATTGTGCCGAGAATAACCGCCGCCCATCCAAGAAAGGTAAGGTCAAATCCTTCTGACGGATTCAACTGACTCATCAGGGTATACGCCAATCCTGCAACTGCTACCAGCGCACTGGAAATCCCGAATGTAATTGCACAAATTTTGTCGTAGGGAATCCCCGTCAGCTTAGCCGATACGGAATCGTCGCTACAGGCACGGATTTTGATTCCCAGACTTGTTTTTTTCAACGCGACCTCTACAACAATCAATAACCCGATTACAAGCGCAAATGAAATAATATGGACCACAGGAATCGTAACAGCGCCGATATGGATTGTTGAATTCCGATAAGGTACATTCAACGTCTTATAGCTGCCTGAAAAAATAATATATTCCAGGGCCATAATCGACATACCAAGCCCCCAGGAAACCATAACCTGCCCCTGATACCTGCCTTTCCATGTCTCCAGCTTCATGAATGGCTTCATAAACACATCCTGGATAAAATATCCAATCCCAAAGAAAACCGGCAAAAGGATAATTACCGTAATAAATGGACTAATATGTAAAACTGTGTATGCCTGATAGCAAAGGTATCCGGCCAACAGCGCCAAATCGCCATGCATAACCGAACATATTTGTAGTCTTCCTAAAATCAAAGAGCAGGACAGGCCCAACAACGCGTATACCGTTCCCGTGCCTATACCTCCCAGCAATGACTGTATAAAGCCCGCAAAATTCATATAAACACCGCCTCCCTCAAATTAATCTTCCGTCTTTAAAATAGAATAAAAACGATTCCCGTTAAGGGGTACATGATAATCTGTATCCCTTACGGGAATCGTTTTACAAACAGCAAACTATCTCAGTCTATTCCTCTAAAAGTGCAACCGCACGAATCGGAGAACCGGAACCTGCGCGAATCTTAAGCGGAAGCCCTACATACAGGAAACGCTTATTAACAACCTTGTCCAAATTACACAGATTTTCCGTATTGCTGATATCGTACTTGCCGCATACCCAGTGCCCTGAAAATCCAAGATCATCCGGATGATCAATCGCCGGAGAATCAATTCCGATATTCATCACGCCTTTCTGCGCCAGCCACTCGGCGCCAGCCTCGGACAATCCTGTATAAACCAGCTGATATTCATCACGTCCGATATATCCGAGAATCGGATTTCCTATATCCTTATCGGTTAATTTATTAAAGTGACGCTCCCATGCTCCTGTATACATCAGCACAATGTCGCCCTTTTCAATTGTCAGACCGCTGTTCGCCAGCGCTTTCTCCAAATCTTCCGGCTCAATGTATCTGTCCTCCGGCACAAATGTAAGATCCAGGCAGATTGCGTCTCCCCAGAAATGCTCTAACGGCATCTTATCAATGGTCGCTCCGTCCTCCTTATACTCCCATACCGCATCGCTGTGAGTCGCACAATGCTCGCTCATAAGAAGATTCCTTGCAGAAAACCCAAGACGGCTTCCGGTTGCATCCTTGCTCTGCTGATGCGTCTTGTTTACAAAAATAAATGTTCTCTGATGAATCGGATAGATGGAGTTTCCTTCATAAATCTCCTGTGTCAAATCGACTAATTTCCACTTCTTGTTTCTGTTCATCTTAATTTCCTCCTTTTTGTGCCATATCAGGCATTATAATTTTATTATTTTTACTCCTTAACCGTTGAAAGCACGCAATAATTGTTCGCATCAACGACACCCTTATCCGTAATCTTCCATTTCGGACTGGTTGTCAGAGATAAAAATGCCAAATGCATAAACGGCGCGTGCGCTTCGCATTCCAAATCCTCTTTTACAATCCGGTGTAATTCTCCCATGCTTTCCGTAAGCTCTGCGGCGCTCTTTTCATCTGTCATAAGTCCTGCAATCGGAAGCCGAAGCTCGCCTAACACTTTACCGTCCTTTACAACCGCAACGCCTCCCTGCATCTCAATGACACAATTAACCGCTTTCGCCATATCTTCATAATTTGTACCCGTAACGATAATATTATGCGTATCATGAGAAACCGTCTCTGCAAATGCGCCGTATTTCATCTTAAAGCCTTTTACAAAGCTCTTTCCGATATCGCTCTGTCCATGTCTTCCTACTACTGCGATCGGCTGCAAATCCTCCTCTGGCATAGATTTTACATACCCGTTCTCCACCGGCATACGCATCTCAATCGCATCTGTCAGATTCTGATCCAGAATCAGGCCGATGCAGCGCACGTCAGCGCTGTTGCCTTTTGCATTTACCATCAAATCCTCCGGTTTTACAGGCTCACGATGCACAGACTTCTTCACTGAATCCGGATATGTATAAGGCGGAAGTGAAATCAAAAGCTTCCTGTCCTCTGCCACCTTTTTACCGCCTAAAATAACCATGGATACATTCATATCCTCTAACGGTCCGTCGATAACCGCAATATCCGCCAGCTTGCCCGGAGCAAGAACACCGATATCCTTAAGACCCAGCCATGTCGCCGAGTTAATCGTCGCCATCTGGATCGCCTCAATCGGATCTACACCCTGGCGGATGGTACGGCGGATAATATCGTTCATATGTCCTGTTTTTGCAATATCCTCCGCAAGCATATCATCTGTCGCCAGAAGCAGCCTGCGTGAATCCAGCTTTTCTTCTGTCAGTGCGCGGATACATTCAGCCATATTACGCTGCGTAGAGCCCTCGCGCATTAATACATGAACTCCATATCTCAGCTTTTCAATACATTCCTCTTTCGTTGTAGTTTCATGACAGGAAATATCCGTCCCTGCCGCTATGATATGTGCAGCCAGCTCGTTTCCGAAAAGCTCAGGCGCATTTCCGTCCACTTCTTTCCCAATTCCCCTTGCATATGTCGTAGAAGCGATGGTATCACGAATTACCTCATAATTATGCTCATATACAAAACGAATTGCACTGATTCCCTGCGTTTCGCCAATCCCGCTTACAGACGGATACTCAAGCATCTCCGGAATTTCTTTCGAAGTAATATCATAGCCGGCCGTCTCCAGTCCCGGTGAATCCGGTGTCAGCGCCGGAACTCTGCAGAATACATGATGCGGCATCTTCGCGGCCTCTTCCGCCATCGCTTTAATTCCCGTCATCCCTAAAACATTTCCGATCTCATGAGGATCTGAAATCAGACAGGTGGTACCCGTAGGCAGTGATAATCTGGAAAACTCTGTAACAGTAAGCATTGCGCTTTCAAAATGCATATGAGCGTCAATAAAGCCCGGCGTAAGATATTTTCCCGATACATCGATCACATCCGTCTTTTCCCCAATCAGCGACTGGCAATCCCCAACCATCAGAATCCGATCTCCTTCAACTGCGATATCCGCAGGATATATCTCCTTAGTAAGGACATTCACTACGTTTCCGCCTTTCAGGACACGCTCTGCAGTCCGGTTTTTATCCATCAGCACATCCACCTGGTGGAGTCTTGCGGCCGCCGTATACAGATCATCCATTTTCAACATTCGTATATTCCTCCTTTTTTATTCACTTGCAATAGAAAGATAGATGTCATATAATAATTTACGTAATATCCATTTTTTCTATCTATTGCCTTATTTATAATTAAATTATATGAATTATGAGAAGAATGTAAATGATTCTCAAACGGTATTAAACCCAAAATACCTTTATTACGAAAAGAAATTGCCTTAAAAAACTTATTTGTTTTTTATCAATAGTAAATACTAAGCAAAAGGGGGTTTCAAGTTTATGAAATATAATTCTTTTGATGAAGTTGACCGACAAATCTTAAAAATACTTCAGGAAGACGGGAAAATTTCTATGAAAAAATTAGGTGAAGCCGTGTTTATGAGCGCACCGGCTGTTGCCGAACGAGTAAAGCGTCTGGAGGATTCCGGCGTTATCGACGGCTATACCATACGTGTCAATCCGGCCGCTATGGGCTTTCAGGTACATGCAACCCTTGTAATTATGCTCGCCCATGGTAAAAAAGGAGCCTTTCTTAAATACATTCAGGAAGAACCTGATATTATCGTTGCTGATGAACTTCCCGGCAAAACAGACGCAATTCTGGAGGTTCATTGCGTCGATATTATTCAATTTTACGGCCTGATTTCCCGTATCCGTGAATATGCCGCCACAGACAGTTATATTCATATGTCACATTATAAACGTATCCCTGTTTTGCCCCCTTCTGTGTCAGAATAGCGGTACGCTTCAAAAAAGCCGGATATCATTTACCACATTCCGCGGTCCCTGATATCCGGCTTTTTTATCATCTTTTTTCATATAAGCTTTCCAGCAGCTCTTTCATCGTTCTTCCATATACCGGATGCTTTTTATAAGGCGCAATTTCTGTCATCGGTCCAAGTACAAATTCCCGGTTTATAAGATCTATATGCGGAATATACAAATCATTCTCTTCCAAAATCTCATCATCGTAAAAAAGAATATCCAAATCCAATGTTCTCGGGCCCCACCGCACATTTCTTTCCCGCCCCGCCTCATTTTCCAGCTCATGTAATTTTTCAAGCAGCTGTCTGGGAGTAAATATCGTACTCATTTTGAGCACGCCATTCATGAATCTATCCTGTTCTACACCTCCGTACGGCTCTGTTTCGATTAGCTCCGACAGCTTTTCCACCCTGCATTTTTTCATTTCTGCCAGGCTATTTACCGCATGTCTGATATATCCCGTTCTATCTCCCAGATTGGAACCCAGCCCAATATACACCTCATGCCATTTTCTACAGATTCTCACTGCCGCATAATCCAGAGAAAGGCCTATTGGCGCCCACGGCTTTTTTATCTCCAGCTCTACCTGCCGCACATTGTCATGGAACTTTAGCAGCTCCTGTGCCAGATGCTCTGCCGCCGATTCAATCAGCTTGTATGTGTGCTTCTCCATATGATTTTTGATTAAATGTGCTGCTGCCCCATAATCAACCGTTTTTTCTATATCATCGTTTGTACCTGCCGGTCCGGTATCCAAAAATAAAACACAGGACACTATAAATTTCTGACCCAGCATTGTTTCCTCCGGAAACACGCCGTGATAGGCAAACACTTCTAAATTCTCAATTATAATTCTATCCATACAGCTTTTCCTCTCCGTCCCGAAAATTATTTCTCATACCAATCTCTTCCAGCATTTGAATGACTCTTCGATTCTTTTTCGCATCGTGAACTCTGACAAAACCATATCGGTTTAATACCGCCAAAACTGTTGAAACCATCGTGCCCTCTTCCCTTTCCGAGACAGGGAGGTTAAGCGCAAGCCCAATCACAGACTTTCTCGACGCACCAAGCAGCATCGGATAGCCGAGCATATCAAACCTGTTCAGATTTCTCAAAATCTCCAGGTTCATGTCATATGTTTTTCCAAATCCAATTCCCGGATCAAGTACTATTTTATCATCCTCAATTCCTGCTTTTTTTGCAATATCAATGCACTCTTCAAGATCCCGGTATACGTCTTCAAGAAAGTTACTATAAACGGCTTCTTTCCGGTTATGCATCAAACAGCATGCGGCCCTATATCTTCTGACCAAAGGCGCCATCCTCTCATCATACTTAAAGCCCCAGATATCGTTTATCAAATCTGCCCCCACCATCAAAGCCGCCTCCGCAACATCACTTTTACAGGTATCTATTGAAACAGGTATATCAAAATTCTTTTTGACTGCCGCAACAAGGGGAACCACTCTCGCTATTTCCTCATTTACGGAAATCTGCTGATATCCGGGACGGGTTGATTCTCCGCCGATGTCCACGATATCCGCTCCGCCGGCAATCAATTCCTCGACATGCTTCATTGCCGCATCATAAGTTTCCCACCTTCCCCCGTCGGAAAATGAATCCGGAGTCACATTCAGAATTCCCATAATATACGTGTGGTTAGCCGTATCAAATTCTTTGTTTCCTATTTTCACTGTCTCACCTCAAATTCTCAATAAATAATTCTTTTGTTTTTCTTCTCCTCTTTCCAGTTACATTCCCTTTCCATATCACACGCAAAACAGTTTCTTGACATCCGGTCCGCATCATGTAATATTTCCGATAGCTCCTCCTGTTTCTCTCCCGCTTTCCGATGTTCCAGAATACTGTTTAAAATACGGTTTTTCTTTTCTTCTTCAAATCCTGACTCTTTCAGAATCCCGTCTGCAATCTGCATACTTGCCTTTTCATGAGGTATCCCTTCCTCATATTGCTTCCACCTGCCGATATCATGCAAAAATGCCGCGGCATATATCTCCTCTTTTCCAAGAGCCGTATACCCTCTTTCCAACGCAAGAATATATGCAAGCCTTGCAACATCCAGAAAATGCTGAATATTGTGAATACAAAACCTTCTTTTCTCTTCTGACAATTTATTCTTCCTCAAGCACTCCTGATAAACCGGATGTGTATAAATCAGCCACAGCTTTTCCATTTTTCACCTCCTGAAAATATTACAGGCCGCCGCAAACGAAGCATTCCGTTCGCAGCAGCCTTATTAGGGGAACAACATAAGCATATAGCTTTAGAATAAACCTGAAATCACGCCGTTTTCATCAATATCAATTTTCTCTGCCGAGGGCACTCTGGGGAGGCCCGGCATTGTCATAATATCGCCTGTCAACGCTACAATGAATCCGGCACCTGCACAAACTTTCAGATTCCGCACCGTAATACGGAACTTTCTGGGAGCTCCTTTCAGGCCGGCATCGTCCGAAAAGGAATATTGCGTCTTAGCCATACAAATAGGCAGCTTATCATACCCAAGCTCTACAATTTGTTTTAACTGCTTCCCTGCTCCGGCTGTAAGCTCCACACCATCCGCGCGGTACACCTTTGTAGCAATCGCGGATAACTTATCTATAACAGAGTCATTTTCATCATAGCAATATTTAAAATGGTTTGTCTGCCCGCAGAGCCGCAGCACCTCGACGGCCAGCTCCTCGCCGCCCTCGCCGCCCTTCGCCCATACGTTGCTGAGCACGACATTGACACCAAGCTCCCGGCACCGTTCCTTTACAAGGCCAAGTTCTCTCTCCGTATCAGTCGGAAATGCATTGATGGCAACAACACATGGCAGTCCGTACACACTCATCACATTCTCCACATGCTGCAGTAAATTCGGAAGTCCCGCCTCAAGCGCTTTCAGATTTTCATGATTTAATTCAGCCTTTTCCACGCCGCCATGATGCTTCAGCGCACGTACAGTCGCCACAAGAACAACTGCACTTGGCTCAATCTGCGCGGCGCGGCATTTTATATCAATAAATTTCTCCGCGCCTAAATCGGCTCCGAAACCGGCTTCCGTAACGACGTAATCACACAGCTTAAGCGCAGTATCCGTCGCTAAAACAGAGTTGCATCCGTGAGCAATATTCGCAAAAGGCCCTCCATGTACCAGTGCCGGCGTATGCTCTAAAGTCTGTACTATATTCGGTTTAATCGCATCTTTCAAAAGCGCAGCCATCGCACCGTCCGCATGAAGATCTGACGCTGTTATCGGGCGATCCTCTCTTGTGTACGCCACAACCATACGCCCTAAACGTTCTTTTAAATCCATAATATCCGTAGCCAGACATAAGACGGCCATAATTTCACTGGCAACCGTAATATCAAATCCGTCTTCTCTTGGAACTCCATTCGGCTTTCCGCCCAATCCGCAGGTAATATTGCGAAGCTGTCTGTCATTCATATCTACAACACGTTTCCAGGTGATTTTACGCACATCTATACCAAGCGCATTCCCCTGCTGAATATGATTATCAATCATTGCTGCCATCAGGTTATTTGCCACACCAACCGCATGAAAATCGCCTGTAAAATGAAGATTAATATCTTCCATAGGAACAACCTGAGCATATCCGCCTCCCGCTGCTCCTCCTTTCACTCCAAATACCGGCCCCAAAGAAGGCTCCCTTAAACAAACTGCCGTCTTTTTCCCCAAACGATGCAGCGCATCAGCCAGGCCGACACTGGTCGTCGTCTTTCCTTCTCCGGCAGGTGTCGGGGTAATCGCCGTAACCAAAATTAATTTTCCTTTTCGTTCTCTGTCACGAAGCTTCGTCAAATCAATTTTAGCCTTTGTATGACCGTAAAGCTCAAGCATATCTTCCGATATCCCAATACTCTCCGCTATCTGTTCAATCGGCTGCATTACAGAGCCCTGTGCAATTTCAATATCTGTTTTCATATAAGCTCCCTCCTGCCGTCTGTTATAGATCCATTAAATGTGTCTCCAAAATCTGCGATTGTCTGAAATCCTCCAATCCAAGAGAATATTCAAACGCCGAAAGCACAGCCTCCAGCTTCAGCGGCCCGACAAGCTGAGAACCAGTCACATTTACGCCGTAGCGCTTTGCCTCTGTTTTGACAAAGTTAAACAGACGGGTAATCGGAAGATTTACACAGTCAAACATATTCATGGAAACGACTACGCCCTTGTGCTCCGGAAATTTAATACCTACCGCACGAATAGAAGAAAATCCGCCGGACGGGCCGCGTACCGTTCTTGCCACCGACTTAGCGACAGAGACATCCTCCGTATCCAGAAAAATATTATAAGCCGTAAGTCCCGTCTTTTCTGCACTTACAATTGTTCCGCCTGCCTTTTCACTTAACAGTCCGTCCACACTTAAATCTGGTTTACGCAAATCATACTCATCCTTACGGGACGCATCGTCTTTCGTTTCCTCCAACAGCTTCTTTAAGCCTTCGTACTGTCCCTTTCTGACATACGCATAGGCCTTCCGCTCTTCATTAACGGCACAGTCGCCGCAATAAAATACCGGCACTCCCGTCTGCTCATGAAATTCTTTTCCCACCTCTTTCGCAAGCTCAATACATTCCTCCATTGAAATATTACTGAGCGGAAATACCGGCAGAGAATCCTCCGCTCCAATGCGCGGATGTGTTCCTTTCTGAACCGTCATGTCCACATTCTCAACGGCCGCTTTTCCTAACTCAACTAAAGCTGTTTTAATTACCTGCGGCTCACCAATCATTGTTACGACAGTACGATTAAAATCATGCTCCGGCTCTACGCTCACAAGCTTCAGCCTTTCTATATTCCTAATCGAATCCACAATTTTTTCAACTTTCTCCAAATCGCGGCCCTCACTGAAATTAGGCACCGCCAACACATATTGTTTCGTAGCCATTTTTATTCCTCCAATCACTTAATCACAAATTGCCTTTTTTACTTCTTCTTCCAAAGCCTTTGCTATCTCCTCGGCGCGCCCCGCAATTGCCGCGCCTTTTTCCCGAAGCTCCCCGGCTTTCCCCGCGTCTGAAATACCGTCCACGTTAATAAGTACATTCAGCCATGCGCCTTTCACACAGGATAACATGCCATACACGCCGCAGCCCACATCACTTGCGCAGTTAGTATTATAATTTCCTACCAGCTTCTGTGCACATTCTAATCCCTGAAGCCCCAGACGCATCGTCTCCAGCGGAACCTCTGTAGCATACAGCGTCGCATCAGCAATTGCCTGTCTGCGCACTGTTTTTTGCTGCTCCGTATCTTTCGGCAATTTAAACGCATCCGCAATACATCCGTACGCCTTAGTATCAATGTCAATCTGCCTGGCAAGCTTATCACAGACAGCCTCCGCCTCTTTTGCCACCTGCTCACAAACCTCGTGAAACTCCGCAAATTTCTTCTTTCCAAGTGTAAGCCGTGCCACCATAGCAACCAATCCGATCCCCTGAGCACCGCACAAAGCACTTGCGGAACCGCCTCCGGGCGCCGGAGCATCCGATGCGACCAGCTCTAAATAAGATTTTACCTGCATATCCGCCAACTTCATATAAAGTCTCCTCCTTTCCTGTCAATGTGTGATATCATATCATTTCTTCATCTTCAGCCGTATTTATTGTAACGAATTCTCATATTTCTTGGAATAACATGAATATTCTATTTGACCGCAATAAATTGTCAAAAAAAAAGTAATTACTGCTAAAAACCTTTTTTTAGATAAATAAACCTGCTAACAAAAGTCAAGCGTTTTCCTGAAAATTTTTGATTTTTTCAAATTGAGTTCATTTCAGGCATTCTAAAAAGGCTGGTTTCTATTTGCCAGCCTATGTACCTTTATTCAGCATATTTTCTTTATGAATACAATTCGTTTACTCTTGCATAATAAATCCTCAAAAATTTATTTAATCCAGCAATTTTAGCAGGTTTCTTACTCTTCCCTTCAGATTCTTTTTTCAAAATATACCGATAGACTGCGTGATCCTCTGGCTCCTTATGGCTCTTCAAAACTCTCATTACCTCATAGTAATTGTTCCAGCCACACTTATCACCATTCAGTTTAGTTGGTTACGCGGAAGCAATGTCCCTACCTGCTTAATTGAATGCTTATAATAAGGGGTTGGTTAACGGTTTTTTTGACGAATGCGAAGATCCAAAAAAGCCGACATCAGACCAATTACTCCCCTTATTATAATAAAATAAGTGCAGATGTCAGAGTTAATTACTCCCCAACAACTACACTTTTATGGTACTAAAAAGCTGCTGTACTGGCGCAACAACTTTTTTATAAACTGACGCACAAGACTATTGTAAAATGAAGTGCCGAAACCGACAGCTCCCAAAAGCAAAAAAATAACTGTAAATCTTGATTTTTTAAGACTTACAGCTATTTAATGCGGAAGATGGAACTTGAACCCACACGAGCGCATTGCTCACAAGATCCTTAGTTTTCCGGCGCCCATCTTCCCAGCGTTCGCCTTGTCCATAAC
>CAMNRH010000033.1 GCA_946552115.1 uncultured Lachnospiraceae bacterium | reverse complement strand
GTCCCTGCAGTTTCGACTTGTGCCTGTTTGTCATCAGCTCCTTTATATTGTGCAACTAACAAGATATGGGGGTAAAAGTGTCAATACTGATGAAATAATCATCAAAAAAAATAGTGAAAGTATTTTTGCTTTTTTGAAATAAGAAAATAGAAAAGAATATTTTTTCATTTGGTAACCTCCTCGTTCAGCATTGTTATTAACTGTGCAAAAATCAACGTTTCTCTTATCAAATCAAATGGCTTAGCTGAAAATCCGGTTTTATATACTTGAAGAAGAACACTATCATCAATCGACTTTTCCCTAAGTAACTTAACAAATTTTTCAACTGCCTGTTCTGCATTTTCTTTTTCCTTTAGCAGACAATATAAATGTGAAACATTCATATAGAGCATAAAATAAACACTATGGTCTAATTCCAATAGTCCGGCAAGAGTAATCTGATTTTTAGTAACAGCTAAAGCTCCTTGCAAATCATTTTCTTTTTGCAAATATGAAATTTTATTTCGCAGCTCATGTAATAACTGTACCCCTAAAGAAATTATTGCGGTTTCAATCTTATTTATGGCATGTTCATCAGTTCGTAATAATAAGCTGTTTGTCATATCGACAGCCGCAAAATTTTTTACTTCACTATCAGAAAAAGAAAATGGAAAATGTTTATACTGTCCTATCAGCATAAACAAATGCCCTAAAACAAAATGTTTTTGTGCCTGCACATTTTCAGACGCGCAATTTTGACAAAGAGCTATCATTTGATATACTACTTTTTCTCTTATCTCCACTTCTTGAGCCAATGCAATATATGGAATAACAGAAATTATTAAATCCAGTTTCAGCCTATCGTTTGTCGGAAACAGATAACATAATGCTTTTATTTTTTCCATTCCATTAAAATACTGTTTTTGTGCGAATAATTTCGTACATTCCTCTTTGAAATCGTTGTATTCTTTTTCTGTTAATTCATTTGAAAATCCAAATAAGCAATCTATTGAAACATTGAAGTATCGTGCAAGAATAGGAAAAAAACTTATATCGGGATACATTTGCTCATTTTCCCACTTTGAAATTGCTGCACACGACACTCCTAATATTTCGCTTAATTGTTCTTGTGTAATACCTTTTGCTTTTCTCAACCCTTGCAATATTTTTCCTACCGCTAATTTTTGCATAAGTAATCCCTCCATATATATTGTACTCTAATTGTTTTACTCGTCCCATGTACTAGTAGTTAACTTATGATATATATTTTTGTAACCTATTGTTAATATAATGTGTTTTAGCAAAGTAATCAACACTTGAAGAACAAATAGTGGAAATATTTAAGCTAATGGTTGGAACTATGTAGACATATCCAAGAAGAAAGATGAACAGTAAAATGTAGTAGAGTGAATAACTATGGCAAAAAGACCAGTACCAAAATACGACTTCAAGGCTTTTGGGGCAGCGATAAAGGCGGCGCGGACAGGGCGCAAGGAGAGCCGCAAGAAAGTAAGCGACGAAATGTTTATCTCGCCGCGCTACCTTGCGAATATTGAGAACAAGGGGCAGCACCCAAGTTTACAGATATTCTTTGAGCTGATACAGCGTTACCATATATCCGTAGACCAAGCGGACAAAAGGCGGTCAGCATATGCCGCCGCACAAAAAAACCGCCCTCTGGTAAAGGCGGCTGTCCCCGCGCTGCGTAAGTTCTGCGGCGCGGCGGTATTCAGTTGTAAGGGGTGCGGCTCCTGCCGCTGTGTACTGCGCCGGAAAGTGGGGGCGCGTATCATGTAGCCGGTATGGATAGATGTGATTGCTTCAATCGCTCCTTTCTGTGTCCCGCTGTGCTGCCGGACGTTTTTTTCAGACTTGCGGGAAGTGAATAGCTTGCGTAGCAAGGTGTTCGCTTCCTGCAAGTTCACAAAGGGGTAGCTGCCGCAAGTGTAATAATTGCCGATAGTGGACGGGGCGTTGAAAAGGGCTGCTTTCAGATATTGCTTGATGTTGCGGATTTTCGTTGTGTTCTCCCGCATACAGTCAAGCACAAAGCGGATATGCTCGCCGTCCAGTTTCATAAACTTAGATTTCACAAGCTCTGCCGGGTAGTCGTCCCCCGCAATCCGCACCCGCTTTCTGGCGGTGCATACGGTTTCAAGCATGAGGTCTACAATCTCGTCAAGCCTGTCACTGTCAAACTTCATGTCCTGTTTGAGAATGTGGTAGTCGATATTGTCCTTGATGATTTCCCGGTATATATCAACTGCGCTCTGTGCTGCCGCTTCCGTTCCTTTCCGTTCCGGCGGCGCAGCCGCTTCTCTGCAAGGAGAGGGGTTAGGGGAAAGGATAGGAATGGAATGTCCCATTTTGCGGGGCGCGTGGTGAAGCGGTACGGCGCGACGGAACGGGCGCATGAGATTTTCATGGAGGAGGCGGCGAAATGCAATCCCCCTCTTGAAGATGCAGAGCTTGCCATGATCTGGCAGAGCGCCTGCCGTTTTGCGGAGAAGGTGCAGGGACAGGAAGGGTATGTGGCGCCAGATGCCTATAATGACGAGTTCGGGCAGGAATCTTTAAAGCTTGGGGATTATTCCGACATCGGGCAGGCGAAAGTTCTGACAAGGGAATACGGCGTGGAGCTTCGGTACACGGCGGCCACGGATTACCTCCGTTTCTGCGGGCAGTATTGGGTAGAGTCCAAGCAGCAGACAGTGGGCGCAGCGGAGGAATTCCTCGACCTGCAGCTTGCTGATGCCAAGGATGAAATCATACGGGCGAAAGAGGTGCTCATGGACACGGGCGTATCGGAGGATGCCATCACCTCCGGCGGCAAGTCGCTGGAAAAGAAGATAAGCAGCGGGCAGATGGATGCCTACCTTGCGTATCTGTCCGCCCAGGCATATAAGGCGTTCGTGATGAAGCGACGGGACATGAAGTATGTGGTTTCCGCACTGCAGGCGGCGAAGCCGATGCTGGATCAGCGTTTCCGACTTGGATAAAGACGGTTTTCTGCTGAACATACCAGACGGAACTTATTACCTACCGGATGGGCTGGCGGGGAAACGCGACCACAGCCCGGAGGACTATATCACAAAGATAACGGTGGTGGCTCCCGGCGACAAGGAGGAGAAGCTGTGGCTGGATTCCTTGGACACCATTTTTTGCGGTGATGCGGAACTGATCGATTATGTGCAGCAGATCGTGGGCATGGCGGCGGTGGGGCTCGTCTATATGGAGGCTCTGATCATTGCCTATGGGGAGGGCAGCAACGGCAAATCCACCTTCTGGAACACCATAGCCGGTGTGCTTGGCACCTACAGCGGGAATATGTCCGCCGATGCCCTGACCGTGGGCTGCAAGAGGAACGTGAAGCCGGAGCTTGCTGAGGCAAAGGGAAAAAGGCTGCTTATCGCATCTGAGCTGGAGGAGGGCGTGTGGCTGAACATGTCCATCATTAAGCAGCTCTGCTCCACGGATGAGATTTTTGCGGAGAAAAAATATAAGGACCCGTTCTCTTTTACGCCGAGCCATACCCTCGTGCTGTACACCAACTACCTGCCGAAAGTCGGGGCGATGGATTCCGGCATCTGGCGGCGGCTGATTGTGATCCCTTTTAACGCAAAGATAACAGGGGGCGGAGAACAGAAGAATTATGCGGATTACCTTGTAGACCATGCAGCCCCGTATATCATGTCATGGATTATTGTTGGTGCGGAAAAAGCGGTTGGTAACCGTTTCAGGGTACCTTTGCCAAAGTGTGTAGAGGATGCCATAGCGAAATACAGGCGTGACAATGACTGGATGTCGCATTTCCTTGAGGCGTGTTGCGAGGTCGGGGATGGGCTTGAGGAGAAATCGGGCGAATTTTATAGCGCATACCGTTCTTACTGTGCAAGGGTAGGCGATTTTGTCAGAAGCACGAGCCCAAAACGGAAAACTTATTTGAGGTATATATTTAGCAAGGTCAAATGCCGAAAATGTCCGTTAAGAGAAAGCTGTCGTGTAGGGAAAGGGAAATCAAAGGAACGGAGTTATAGCATTACCCAGGCAAGCGAAAAGAACCTGGAACGGCTTAAATTTGAGGAAAGTGAATTTTTCAGGGAACGGATGAAGATCCGGCATCGGATTGAAGAAAAGAATGGGGAATTAAAAGAGGCCCACGGATTGCGCAGAGCAGATTCGAGAGGGTTGTTTGCTATGGAATTGCAAATGTATTTTACGGCGTTTGTGGCCAATAGCAAGAGGATCATGAGACTGACTGAGCTGGCTACGCAATAAAGTGGTATTCTCTTTGCATGCTTTAGGGTGAATTTGTGTGTAGATGTTGTTTATATAATAGAAGAAAGAAAACTCCCGCTAAAAAGTGGGAGCTTTTCAGTGTCCTTATATAGAGAGGTTTATGGCAAGAGTGTCGAGAGTATCGCACAAAAAACGGAATGCTTGAAAAATAAGGGATTGGTGTCTGCATGAGAGAGAAAACCATAGAGCAGAAATTCAGGGTGGCAGTCAAGGCCGCCGGGGACTTGGCTCTAAAGTTCGCATCGCCCGGTTTTGATGTGGTGCCTGACAGAATCGTACTTCTGCATGGCGGGAAGATGGCATTCGTGGAGGTCAAGACGCCGGGGGAAAAGCCCCGCCCCCTGCAGCTTTCCCGGCACAGGCTGTTACGGTGGCTTGGATTTAAGGTGTAGATATGCTGGACGAGTATAAGATGGGTTTATTGTCAAAGGCGACAGACGGAACGATTGACGATAAATATTATATTCAGACAAGAAACGCTTTGCTGGAAAACGTAAGCATTAAAGAACAGATCCCCAAATTTATCAGAAGCTGCAGGACATCAGATGAATTTAGAAAGTATATGCAGAATGAGTCCGGCAATTATGCGGGAAGAAAGACGTTGATCACAGATTCCATAAATTGTCTGATTGAATATATAGAGGAACATTCTGATGAAGAAGCAGATCCGTTTTCACAGATAAAGCAGTATAAAAGAGTGGAACAGATAGGATATGGGGGCTTTGGCTCTGTTTTTAAATATCACAATGCTTGTTTAGATATGGATTTTGCTGTGAAGGTATATTCATCTATTTTTGTATCATCGGATGAGCAGAGAGAGGGGGAGAGGCGTTTTTTCAGAGAGGCTAAAATGCTGTTTCGGTTAAATCATATGAATATTGTTAAAATATATGATGCGGGGAGGATTTCAGAAAGACCGTTTATAAGAATGGAGTATATTGAGGGGTATGATTTGAATGGACTGCAGAAAAAGTATGGTATGTTAAGTTTTGAATATAGTGTAAAAGTAATAAAGCCTATTTTGAACGGATTAAAATATGCCCATGGAAAGGGGATTATACATGGGGACTTAAAACCGAGCAATGTGGTGTTTTCAACGAAGGAGAAGATATTTAAGATTATTGATTTTGGAGTTAGCGCTTTTTTAGATACGGAAAATAATACAAAACTAACCAAGACGGGTGAAGCTGTGGCGGGCGGTGCTTTTATTATCCCTTATTGCAGGAAAATCCCAAATTGAGAGATTGCAGGAGTGATATATATTCCATAGGTGCAATATGGTACTGGTTGCTTTGTGGGAGAGCGCCCCATGGGAGCGACATGAGGACATATTTGAGCAATGCCGTTCCGGATTTATCAGATAGGCAGATTAATATTGTGATGAAGTGTCTGGCGGGAAATTTGGAAGACTGGTATGGGGATTGTGGAGAGTTGTTGGCAATAATTAGTTAATGAAAAATATTAGAAAGAGGGTTGGAATATGCAGCAATATTTTATTACAGGAAATCAGTTTCAAAGACATATGTGGACGAAGTTTGACCTTGACATCACTTCGGCATCAGCAAATATGTCAAATGTCAGAGGTAAAGAAAAAAAGTTGGTATATGAATATGTAAGGGATATAGCGTCTCTTTTTCAGCCGATGCGATATGGCCTGCAAGATAATCCAATGGGGCTTTATTCGGACTATGAATCTTTTAAGAAACATTTTGTTAGGTATTGGAAAAATGCATTAGATATTTCCAGAGCAGATTTGGATGAGGTTAGGGATATTTTTGATGATGTTTTATCCACTCAGGAGAGTTGCAAAAATCGAGCTGTTACATCAGTGTTTTTTGAAAACGGTAAAGCACTTACAATAGAAGATTGTTTAGAGGCAATATATGAAGTATTGAAAATTGCATAAAGGGAGTCTTGATATAGAGGACTAAAAAAGTTGAAAAATTTTTTGTCCTTTACTTGACACGGGCAGAGCCGATGAACTTGTGAAATAAAATCACCGTTTGTTGGCTCTGTTTTTGCTTACGCAGACAGTCAAGAGTTTTCATTAAAGGACGGGGTGGATTTTATTCCATGGATAATATTTTGTGCGGACGGACCCGGCGGGGAATATCAAGCCGGACAAGGAGAAATCTACGGAGAAGATTGACGGCGTGGTGGCGGCGGTTATGGCGTTGTGCCGGGCTGTAAGGAATGACGGGAGTACGGGGAGTGTGTATGATGAGAGGGGGATTTTGTCCTTTTAATATTGGCGGCTTTCTGATATACTGGGTGAAACGGATTGGATGAGGTGCAGGTATTGGGGTGAAGGTACATCTCAAAATGTGGCCATAAGAAACGGAATGACAATGACGGACACATGGATAAAGCATTACAGAGGCGTAGATATGCCGCATTACCGTTATGTGGTTTGCCGATAAATTTCTTTTTGTAAAGCCGAATAGACAAAATTCGTTAAGGAGAAAACAGATGAGCGAAAAAACAGTATTTAGCCGGGGCTCTTTTTTCCATGGGACAAGAGCAGATTTAAAAATGGGTGATTTGATAGTTACAGGAAAGAAAAAGAATTATAATGATGATAGAAAGTCCGAATATGTTTACTTTGCAGGGACTTTGGATGCAGCAATTTGGGGAGCGGAACTGGCAGAGGGGGAAGGTAAGGAAAGGATATATGTTGTCGAGCCAACAGGTGATTTTGAAGATGACCCGAATGTTACGGACAAGAAATTTTCAGGGAATCCAACAAAATCGTATAGGTCGAAATGCCCTCTGAAGATTGTGGCTGAGGTCATCAAATGGGAGGGGCATTCTCCTGAAATATTGAATAATATGCTGGAAAATCTCAAAAAATTGTCTGAACAGGGGATAAAGGCAATTGACTGATTTTGTAAGAGGAACAAAATGAGAATCGCTTTAAATCTTAGTTTTTCTACAGGTTGGATTTAAAAGGTGAATGTAGAGAGAAAGGAATACATAACAATACTACCTGAAATACATCCCGGGAAGTATTGCCCCGGGCGCAGCCTCCTGCTACAATAAAACAAAAAAACAGGAGGTATGGATATGTACATTATTTCTATCTTAGCGGTTATCATTATAAGTAAGCATTTAACAATAGGGGGCTCGGGGGTGTTTTGGCCTTTTAATTTTACAATGGTCGTTATGCTGCTGTTTGATATTACTTTATTGGCAGGGGCAGGTTTTTTAAAGGATTTTAATAATGCGTTCCGTTTAGCAATCAGAAGAAAGAACAGGGAGGAAGCTGCCGGTGAGCTAAAGCGAGCCATAGAAGCAGTGCGTCTGACAAGAAAGCTTACGTTGGCGACGGGCTTCTTTTTTCTTTTTTTTGAGGCAGTTCAGCTTCTTATAACGACAGATTTTTCTAACCTGACTGCAGATATTGGGGAAATGATGGTGTCGGGCCTGTCGGCGCCTCTTTATTCGGCGGCGATCATCCTCGTGCTTCTTCCAATGGAAAGCAAATTGCGGTTAAAGCTCTGGAATGTGCAGGAAACCGGGGATGTGCAGGAAAGGGGGAGCCGTCTATGAGGAAAAAAAGATGGCAGACTGGGATATATCTGCTCCTTTATATTTTATTCCTCACCTATATAGCGGATTTTGACATCAGGAAGCTGCTGGATATGAAGAGCTTTCTGGTATTGCTGACAGGCGCTTTTTTATTAACGCTTCCTTTTTATGAGAAAGGGATGGATAAAGAGGAATTCCTGTATATATATGGAGCAAAAGCGATTGAGGCGGGATTAATACAGGTGTTTTTGCTCAGCTTTGTCCGTTTGTCAGAGAAAAGAGATTATGAAAGGCTTCTTGTGGATGTGGCGCTTTGTTTCCGCCCGATGCTGTATGCATTTTGTATCCGGTTTATTCTGGCAAATAAAGGAAATGATTTGTTTCTGACAGATGAGAAAGGGTATAAGGGTAAGGAAATACAGACGGCGGGGCAGACGGAGGAAGGTGCGATGCTTTCTTATGAGGACTGTATTGCAGCGGGGCTGACAAGGCGGGAAGCGGAGATTGCGCTTTTTATCTGCAGAAAATATTCAAATAAAGAAATTGCGGACGCACTGGTTATATCAGAGACGACGGTCAAAAAACATATTTCTAATATATTTGAAAAAACAGAGATTAAAAAGAGGGAGGAGCTGATGATGTATTTAAAAGGAAATAAGGTCGCCAGGTAAAATGTGCGGAACGTTATTTTTCGCATAATGATATGAGGAACACGGAGGTTCAGTATGAAAGTTGTGATTGCAATGGACTCGTTTAAGGGAAGCATGAGCTCAGTGGAAGCCGGATATGCGGCGAGGAACGGCATTCTCAGGGCCTGTAACGCAGAGATTACGGAGATTACCGTAAAGCCTCTGGCGGACGGCGGCGAGGGGACGGCGGAAGCTCTGGTGGAAGGGCTGGGCGGTGAGTATGTTACTGTTGAAGTGACCGGGCCTTTGGGAAAAAGCACGAACGCAAGATACGGAATTCTGGGAGACGGCAGGACGGCGGTCATGGAGATGGCGGAGGCCTCCGGAATCATTCTGGTAAAAGGGGAAGATTTAGATCCCTTAAGAGCAACGACTTATGGTGTCGGTGAGATGATTATGGATGCCGTAGGAAAAGGCTGCCGCGAATTTATTATCGGTATAGGCGGGAGCGCCACCAGCGAAGGAGGAACAGGAATGCTGCAGGCGTTGGGATACGACATACTGGATAAGGAAGGAAAGCCGGTTGAGCAGGGAATCCGGGGTCTTAGCAGTATTCATTCCATCTCCGGCGCAAATGTTCCGGAAGAATTGAAAGAGTGTCATTTCAGAATTGCCTGCGATGTGAGAAATCCCCTTTGCGGTGAGAATGGCGCGGTTTATGTATATGGTCCGCAAAAGGGTGTCAAAGAAAAAGAAAAGCAGAGCTTCGATGAAAAGATGAGGCATTTTGCAGATAAAACAAAGGAGTATAAAGGAGCAGATTACAGGATGGCAGAAGGAGCAGGGGCCGCGGGAGGGCTTGGATTTGCTTTCTTAAGTTATCTGCCGCATGCAGAGTTAAAATCAGGAATTGATATCGTTCTTGAAGCGGTCGGGCTCGAGCAGGAAGTGAAAGATGCAGATATTGTTGTCACCGGCGAGGGACGTCTGGATTTCCAGACGTCTATGGGAAAGGCACCGGCGGGCGTCGCCCGCCTTGCGAAAAAGTATGGGGCAAAAGTGCTTGCATTTGCCGGCGGCGTCACAACGGACGCGGGAAAATGTAATGCGGCGGGGATTGACGCTTTTTTCCCGATCGTGAGAGGTGTGACCACGTTGGAAGAAGCCATGCTTCCGGAGAATGCGAAAGAGAATATGGCCTTGTCCGTGGAACAGGTATTTCGTGCGCTCAGAAGCTGAGAGCGCCCGGATGTCATATTAAGCTTCAAACGGATGAATCAACAGCCCGCTTAGAAGCTTTGGTTCAAACCATGTGGATTTTGGGGGCATAAGCCGTCCGGCGTCGGCTACGGAGAGCAGCTCATCCATAGAGGTTGGATACATGGCAAATGCGGCTCCGCCGCCTTGTGCGTCGACAGTCTCCGACAGGGCTTTAAGTCCCCGGATTCCCCCGATGAACCGAATGCGTGAGTCAGTTTTGGGATCCTGAATTCCAAGCAAAGGCGTTAGAATAGTATCCTGTAATATGGATACATCCAGTCTGCTGACCGGGTCATCAGGAATCAGGGCGGAATCTGCTTTTAAGAGATACCAGCGGCCATTTCCGTAAAGTCCGATTTCACCCTTGCAGGAGGGCGTTGCAATCTGCGCGCCCATTTCCGTCACTTCAAATTTGTCTTTTATTAAAGAAAGAAATTCCTCAAAACGATAGCCGTTCAAGTCGGAAACAATGCGGTTGTAATCATAAATCCGGAGCTCCTCTGAAGCAAAGAGGACAGACAGGAAATAATTGAATTCTTCGCCGCCGGTGTAGTGCGGGTATTCCCCGCGGCGTTTCAGTCCCACCTTTACCGCTGAAGCGGCCCGGTGATGTCCGTCGGCAATATAGATGCTGTCAATGGATTGAAAAATCCGGCTGATTTCCTGGATGGTATCGGTGTCGTCAATTTTCCAGAGCTGATGCCGGACCTGGTCACTCATTGTAAAATCGTAGAGCGGGACGTTTTGTTTTTTTGCATTCAAAATATGACTGAGACGGTCGTTTTCCCGGTAGGTCAGAAAAATAGGTCCGGTTTGGGCACTGAGTGTATCTACATGCCGGATTCGGTCTAATTCTTTGTCTTTCCGTGTGTTTTCATGCTTTTTAATCCGTTTTTCCAGATAATCATCAATAGATGCGCAGCCGACAAGGCCGGTCTGTGTCCGGTTATCCATGGTCAGCGCATAGATGTAATAGCAGGGCTTTTCATCCTGGATAAAAGAGCCGTCTGAGCGCATGGATTCAAAAATTTCCCGTGCTTTGTCATAGACGGCCTGGGAATACATGTCGGTATTTTCGGGAAACTGTGTTTCTGCCCGGTCAATTTTAAGAAAGGAAAGTGGACGGAATTTTGCAGCTTTGCGGGCTTCCTCACGGTTATATACATCATAAGGCAGCGCGGCGATAGAAGTGGCCAGCTCCTTTTTTGGACGTACTGCCTGAAAGGGACGGATAACAGTCATAAGTTATACTCCTTTTTTTGAATATTTGAATGATCGGTATTTCTCTGATGTCTTTTCGAATATTATATATTAAAAGGAGTAAAGAAAGCAAGATTGAAAATGCCGGGTAAGCATGGGCAGATCCGGAAAAGTTGAAAAAAGGTTGTATCAGATTTTTATATGTGATAAAAATATATTGGTGGGAAACGGAATGAAATTGATTGCATAAAAGGGGCGCAGATGATGAGATTTGTAAAAGAAAGCGGCAGATATATGAAAAGGAGGCGGAATGTTTATCTATACTTTATTGCGGCCATCGTACTGATTTATATGGTTCTTCTGACGGTTCTCTACTTATCGGAATCCGTGAACAGTGCTTCAAAGATTAGGACTTTTGGCGATGCGTTTTGGTATTCGCTGGTGACCCTGACCACGGTTGGATATGGAGATTTGATACCGGTGACACCTCTTGGGCATGCGGTGGGAATGATATTCCTGTTTTTATCCGCGGGTATTATGGTGACCATGCTCGGAGCGGCCGTATCTTTTATTACAAGTGAAGGGATGCCCTTTCTTATGCTTGGCCTGCGGCGACATAAAAACTGGTATTATTTTGCGGACTACGGGGTAGAATCGAATACGCTTGCGGCGGATATCTATAAAGAGGATCCCAATGCGTTTATTATTTACGGCGAGAGGAGAAGCAGACAAAGCGAGCTTCCGGATTATCCCTGTATTTATCTGAGCGCCTCGCCGGATAAGATCGTAGCGAAAAAGAAAGGAATTGGCACAAGATGCAAGGTTTTTCTGATGAAAGAAAATGATATCGGTGTGAACAGCCGGGCGGTTAACCTGCATGCCCTGCCGGTAGAGGTTTATGCGAGAACGACAAACGGACAGGATAAGCTTTCGGGTAACATTTATTTCTTTCACAGCTATGAATGCTGCGCCAGACAGTATTGGCGCTCGAAGCCGTTATGCGGCCATGAAAATGTGATTGTAATGATAGGATTTGGAAATTATGGCTGCAGTATTCTGGAAAGGGCCATATTGACGAATGTCATTGCAGCGGAGCAGCATGTCAGCTATCATATTTTCGGCGACGCCAGGGAATTCCTTGCGGTGCATTACCGCCTGCACGAATTGTTTTCATTGAATCAGGAATCTGAAGCAAGGGATTCTTTGATTTTCCACGGCGAAGTGTGGGCGGAGAACCGTTCTGTCCTGGAGAGGGCAGACCGCATCATTATCTGCGAGGATGATGAGCAGAAAGGATGGAGTATTTTCTGGACGTTAAATAAATATTACAGGATTTCCGGGCGTATCGATCTGCGGAGCAGCAGGAAAGCGCCGGGAATCTCTTATTTCGGGACAAATGAGGACATTTATACGTCGCAGCAGATTATCCGTACGGATTTGAATAAGGCGGCGGTTATGATAAATGATATTTTCCGAAAATCTGTTTCTTACCCGACCCTTAGCTGGGACGAGCTGGACGATCTCCACAGGCAGTCGAAAATTGCGGCGGCGGACCATCTTCTGATGAAAGCCAGAATTCTTCTTAAGGATGAGACGATTACAGAGCTTACGGCGCCGGTAGTAAAGAAAGCGTATGACAGTTATTGTGAGACGGGGGCGTTGGAGGAGGAAAAGGAACGGTATCGCAAGCTGGACCATATGCGGTGGCTTAGGTTTTATATTTTTTATAATTGGAGTTACGGGCCTGTCCGCGACGATAGGGCGGGACAGCATCCGATGCTGCGTCCTTATGAAGAACTGACGCCGGAGCAGAGAAAGGAGAGGGACGCCGCCTGGGAGCTGATGGAAAGGATATATGATATGCTTGTGTAAATGAAAGACTAAGTGAAAAGCCTGTACAGTGTGATATGATACCCCTTAGGTAGACAAGGTAAATAAACAAAGTCTGTTTAAGGGGTATTCTTATGTCCAAACCAAAGTTTCCTCCAGAAATGGCAGAACAGGACGGTACAGCAGCCTGTTATCCGGTCAGCGGAGGAAGCTTTCTTTATGTAAAATAAAAAAGTATTTGACTGTATACTTAGTATATACTCTATTATGAACCTGTAATTTGAATGACAATCGATTGTTTATTTGTGAGTTTACCTAAAAGGAGGTGCGTATGTGAATACAAAGCAGGTGGAGGAGTTAACCGGAATTACCAGGCAGAATATCCGTTATTACGAACGTCAGAATTTGCTGGAGCCTGTCCGGGATACGGAAAATGCTTATCGGGATTACTCGCAGGAGGATGTTCGGAGATTGAAGCTGATAAAGATGCTCCGTATGCTGGATATGTCGATAAAGGAAATTGAGCAGGTGTTAAACGGAAATCTTCCTTTAAAGGAAGCGGCCGCAAGGCAGCAGGAAGCCTTAGTGCAGCAGCAAAGGCAGCTTCAGGCGGCCATTGAGATTTGTGGCAGCATCCGAAAAGAAAAATCAGAGGATATTTCCGTAGATGCCTATCTGGAGCGGATGGAGCATATGAGAAAGGGCGGAAGTATCTTTGCGCAGATTGTGGATGATTATAGGCAGGCAGCGCAGGAGGAACGTTCCAGAAAATTTTACTTTTATTCGGTGCAGGCAGTTCATACGGCGGGAATGCTTGAGAAAGCAATACAGGAATACGCAGAAAAACAGCGTAAAAGCTTTCGGCTGATGAAAGGCGGGATGTATCCGGAATTTCAGCTTAACGGAGTGTTATATACGGCGGCGTGTACGCTGGAAAAGGATATGACAACAAAGAATGTAAGGACGCGGATTATCTGCAGCAGAGCAGAGGAAGAGAAAGCCGCAGGGAACAGGAAAAGATTGTTTCGGGGATGCTACTCCGTAGGATTGAACATTCGGAGACATCGTTTTAAGAGTGTTCTTAATGTGGCAATCAGTATGATGACCGTACTTGTATTGCTCTTTTATTTCGGAAGTCTGACAAGCACCAGGCAGCAGTTTGAGGAGCTGCCGGAGGCAATCCCCGTGCGGGCAGTCGTTATGAACGCGATCGGAGATCTGAAAAGCAGTCTCCTGATTCGGCAGCAGGTTCTTGATACGGTTTATCATTCTCCGTACATTTGGAAGATAAAAGAAACGGCAGAGCTGGTCGGGGAGAGCGGGCCAGATTCCGGGGAGTTCCAGGTTTTAGGCGTCAATTGCCGGGATGCCGCCTATGAGGATGGACAGGAAGAGATCCGTTGGATAGAAGACTGGGATTGGGAGCATTTTCTGAAAGGAGAAAATGTCTGTATTGCAGAGGAGTCATTTCTTGAGAAACAGGACAAAGAGGCAGGCGATACAATTTTGCTTTCTTTGGAGCATTATCGTCTGACAGAGCTTGGAAATACGCTGGAACGGGCGCCGCTTGGGACAAAGGAGTTTAAGGTCATAGGGATCGCAAAGGAACGGGACGAGATGCTGCCTGCCGTCGTGGTTCCCATAAATGCGGTGAAACAGATATATCAGGAAAATGACAGGGTTTATTTTGCCTCTTCCCTGGCATTTACAGTCAAAGAACCAATGAAGCTTAATATTTTAAAAGAGCAGCTTAAAGAGGCGGGCTTAAGCTCCGTGGTTCCGGAGCTAACAGAGAGTAATGTCGGTTCCGCGCTCCTGATAGAGGACGACGTATTTATTCAGGCGGCAATTGAATTGGAAAAAAATGTATTGCTTTTAGAAACCTTTCTGCCGTTTATGCTTTTGATTGTGCTTCTGGCAGGCTATCTTGTGCCGCATTTGCTGCTTCAGGGCAGGCGGAGCGAATACGCGATTATGCGTGCACTTGGGATGGGAAGAAAGCGCTGCACCTTTCTCTTTTTTGCAGAGCATATACTTCTTGCGATAGCAGGGGGATGCATCGGAGCGGCTGTCGGTTTTGTTTTCAGTACCGCAAAACCATGGACTGCGGCAGCTGTGTTGGTTCTGTATCTTTGCTGCCATACGCTTGGAGCAGGAGCGGCGATGTGGATGTTTGGAAAAATGAGTGTTGCGGCTGTGTTGTCACACAGAGATTGAGAGGGATGTGCATGAAAAGAATTGAAGTAAAAGAAATCAGCTATTCATATCAGAATAAATATCAGAAAATTGAGGCGGTGAAAAAAATAAGCTGTGATTTTGAACCGGGGAAGATGTATGCGGTTACAGGAGAATCCGGAAGCGGAAAGTCTACCTTTCTTTCACTTCTGGCGGGTCTTGATTGTCCGGAAGCAGGCGTTATTTTAATAGATGGAAAAGATTTGTCGGGGATGGACAGGGACGCTTACAGACGGGAGCAGGTTTCGGTGGTATATCAGGCCTTTCATTTATTCCCTCTTCTGACCGCTCTGGAGAATGTCATGTATCCGCTGGAGCTTGAAAGAGTTTCCCGGAAAAAGGCAAGAGAACAGGCGGCGGAGTACCTGGAGGAGGTAGGACTGGAGGAAAAAATTTTCAGTCAATATCCGAAAATGATGAGCGGAGGGGAGCAGCAGAGGGTGGCTATAGCGAGAGCAATGGCAGCGAAAGGACGGCTTCTTCTGGCGGACGAGCCTACCGGGAATCTGGATTCAGAAAATGAAGAGCACATTGTGGAGCTTTTGAAAGATTTGGCGCACAGGAAAGATTATATTGTAATTGTAGTGACACATAATCCGGAGATTGCAGGGCAGGCGGATGTGCGTATAACGATGAAAGACGGAAAGGTAGTATCGGTTAATAAGCAGGTTTGAAATCGAGGTGACAGATAGAATGACATGGTATTATAGTATAAAGCAAATGCTTCGAAGCCCGGTGAAAAGTATCCTGTTTTTTCTGCTGGCAGGGGGAGCGGCTTTTTTGCTTGCGCTGGGCGGCAATCTATGGGAGATCAACCGGGAAATGCTTAAGGAGTTTGAAGACATATTTACCACGGTTGGTACAGTGGAGCAGAAGAGAGAGCAGACAGAAACGACGAAAAGATGGGATGCCGGAAAGGGTGAGTATAGTTATTATACTTATAACAAATACGGGGAATGGATTCAGAACGAGGTATTGGATTTCGCGGGAGCGGAGTATATTCTGGAGGCGAAGCAAAGACCGTATTTCGGCGCTTTAATCGAGCAGAAGATAAGGGGAACGGGAAACATGGATATAATGGTTGCGGAGGTAACGCCGACGGTAACCGGGGCAGCGGATTCTTCACTCCCGGTGCGTGTGGAACGGGTACTGGCCGGGGAGATCGAGGAGGGAGAGATTATCTATATCTGCGACCATTATGGCGATGACTCCGGAAATTATGAGCCCCGAAAGTTTCAAAAGGGGAAAACCTATATTATGGGCCTTCACTATAATGGTATCGGTGTGCATGGTTCCAGGGTGGAGCATATTGCTGCGGAGGAGAGGATACCGGAATATGAACCGTCCAATTCTGTGGCATCCAGTCAGTATGATCTGAATGGTGAAAAAGTATATGATGCAGTGGAAGAGGCGGAGGAACAAGAATCGTTTGATGTGGTAACGGAGGGGTTCTATGAAACCGAGCGGGGGAAACGGTGGCTTGAGATGGCAAAGTCGCAGGAGTATCAGTTCCGTACGATTCCGGTAGAGCCGGTCGGAGGGACAAAGCTTTTACTGCCTTTTTATCAGAATGAGGCAAAGATATACAAAGGAAGGGATATTACGGAAGCAGAATATGAGAAAGGAAAAAAAGTTTGTCTGATTCCGATGGAGCTGGCGGTGTTTCTTAGAAAAGAGGTTGGTGATTCGCTGACGCTTCCGCTCTATTATGCGGATTATGCGCCGCTCGTGTCGTATGGCTATGGGTATCAGTCCTCACTTTTAAATGCGGACGGAAAGCTTTACCCGGTTTTTCATGAACAGGATTACAAGATTGTAGGGATTTATAAAGTGACCTCTGCATTGGGAAACGGGGATTATGCGCTTGCTCCCAATGAGGTGATTATTCCGTGGAATGCCCTGCCTGAAAATGTGTGGAAAGAGAATATTGTAAAGGTTTCTCCCATGCTTGGCAGCACGACCTCTTTTCAGATTCCAAATGGAAATATTGACAGATTCATGGCCGCATGGGAAAAAGAAGGCGTTGACGGGCTGGAATTTAAGTTCTATGATAATGGATACACGCAGCTGAAATCGGGAATTGAAAATCGTAAATTAATGGCGTGGATTTTTTTGGTCAGCGGCTGTTTGCTGACAGTAATGATTTTATTGTTTTTTTCCAATCTGTTTATTACCGGCCAGCAGGAACGGATTGCCGTAGAACGGATTCTGGGACGGACAAAGAAACAGTGTGCGCTTTCGATTCTATCCGGCCTTTTACTGCTGGCGGCGGCAGGAGCGGCGGCGGGAAGCGCGGCAGGCTTTCTGGCTACTGAAAAGGCAGTACAGGCGGCAGAGAGAACGACAGAGTTTGATACGACGTTCAGTAACACTATCATTGCTCAGGGAAAAGAGGAGGAAACGAACATCAAAACGGCGGAACAGTATTCGGACTGGAAGACGCCTGCTCTGGCCGGTTGGGCGGTGCTTTTATCGGCGGCAGGGATTTCCGGAGTGTTTATGAGGCGGGCTTTGAAAAAGGAACCGCTGAAGATATTGGGAAAGCTGGAGGAATAATAGTGACAGATGTTATGGGCTTGCTGCAGGTGAGATATATCTTATTCCCCGGTTTTTACAGAGGAATACATCGCTACACACAGTATTACGGCGCCTCCGATAAGTTCCCTGATACCTGGTACTTCCCGAAGAAATAAAAAAGCGTATAAAATCCCGTAAACGGTTTCCATTCCTGATATAATGCCGGCGGTCTGTGCTCTGACGCCTTTCTGTGCGGATACATACAGAGAATATGCAAACGCGGTACAGATAAATCCAATAAACGCCACTCCGGCAATGTCCGGCGCCCGCCAGACAGTTTCGACGATAAAGAATGCCGGGAACAGAACGACGGCGGCGGTTCCCTGCTCGTACATGCATATGATTCTGCCGGTATATCGCGCCGAAAAGTAACGGTTTGCCAGAGTCAGTATTGCATAGCTGAAGCTGGAAACCATTCCCCAGATAATTCCTACGGTAGTATGATTTGCAATAGAAAATTCCGGGACTGTAATCATGACTCCGATTAACAGGATAATTGCACTGAAAATATTTCTCTTTTGCAATGTTTCATGAAAGATAAGCGGCTCCAATATGGTCAGGAACAGTGGAAATGTAGAAAAGGTAATTGTCCCGATAGCGACAGAGGCTACCTGGATAGATTGAAAAAAGGTAGTCCAGTGGACGGCCATTACACAGCCTGTCAGGATAATCAGTCCATAATCTTTTTTTGAGAGAAGCTTTAGATTATCTTTTTTTACAACAGCAATCAGAAACAACAGAAGAGAGGAGCAGATAACTCTTCCAAGCGCTACCATTACCGCTGATACCTCTACGAATTGTGCGATGACGCCGGACAGACCGAAAAGCATTACGGCGATATGTAAATAAAAGATATTTTTGTTGAAAAGATTAGATGACGGCATATTAATTTCTCCCTGTTATACTAACCGCATATACTACACAGATATCTCTATTTGTGTAGTATATGCGGTTTTTATGTAAAAATCAATATTATGCAAAAGTTTTTCTTTGGGCCGATAGACGATATATCGGAAGCGGTAAAAATCTGCGGTACAGGTAAATGGAAGTTTTTGGACAGCAGCTTTTTTCGGTATAATTATTAATTTAGGTTGACTTCATGAAAAATAATGATATGATTGCATAGAATGATATTTTTTGGAGGCATCTATGAATTATAATAAAATTGTACAAAATATTCTTGATGTAGGAGAATCCATGCTGAAAAGCGGAGCCGAAAATTTCCGATTGGAGGACAGCCTTTACCGGATGTGTAAGAGCTATGGCTTCAAACGATATGACGTATATGCGATTCCGAGTAATCTTCAGATAACTGTAGAGACGCCGGAGGGGGAAATCATTACCCAGATACGTCAGGTTGAGTCGACAGATATTGATTTTGACCGTCTTGATTATCTGAATAACCTGTCCAGATATGTATGTGCGAATACACCGGATGAGAATGAATTCCGGCGAAAATATATGGAAGTTATGGAAAGACCGGAGCAGCATCCGGCGGTTAAATATTTTGCAGGTGTCATGGGAGGGGCAGGCTTTGCCGTGTTTTTCGGCTGTAATTTTGCGGATGCCATTCTTGCGGTTTTTGTATCCCTTATGATTGTTGTTGTAGGAGACTGGCTTGGTAAGAGAGAAAGCAACCTTCTGGTTTATAATATGATTTTATCCTTTCTTTCCGAGGTTATGATTCTCGCGGCGGTGAAAATCGGAATCGGAAACCATCCCGATAGAATTATGATTGGAATTATTATGCTTCTTATCAGCGGTCTGGGTGTTACGAATGGAATTCGTGAAATTCTGCAGAGGGATTTTATTTCCGGTGCGCTTAATATTATGAATTCCATACTGGGAGCGGCAGGAATTGCATTTGGAATTGCTCTTGCCATATTATTGCTTGACGGAATGAGCTCGGAGGGATTTATCTTAAATCACAGTGTTCCGGTTCAGCTAATCTCCTGTACCATTGCGTGTATTGGCTTTGCCCTGTGGTTTAAAATCAGAGGCTGGCAGGTTGTTTATTCCGGTATCGGAGCCTTTTTTACATGGGGAATCTATCTTGTTGTATTTGAAATAAGACCGGGTAATTTTTTCGCAACGCTGGTGGCCGCGGTGTTCGTTGCATCCTATGCATTTGTGATGTCCCGGATTAACAAGGCGCCGTCTACAATTTTTCTGACTGCTTCCGTATTTCCGCTGATACCGGGACCGAATCTTTATTATATGATGTTTGGGTGTGTAAGCAGTGATGTTAATCTGGCATTTAGCGAGATGGTTGTACTTCTTGAGACATGTCTCGCGATAGCCTTTGGATTTATTATTGTGGATGTTGTATCAAGGAGCGTTATGCATATGCTAAAGAAAGAGTACCACATAGGAAAAAGCTCATAGCAAAGAGGGAAAGGTATTGTACTGACGACGGTGCAATGCCTTTTTTTGTATGAATAGAAAATTATATGTAACGAAATGTAATTTCAGCAGTCTAATCAATAAGAGTACTCGAAAACAGGGAGGTGAGATGCCGTGGATTTTGAAGAAATCTATACATTGTATTTTCGTGATGTTTATCTTTTCATTCTTGCAATGAGTAAAAACGCAGAGCTTGCGGAGGAGCTTACGCAGGAAACCTTTTTCAAAGCCCTGAAAGGAATCGACAGATTTGAGCATGCCAGTTCTGTAAAAACATGGCTTTGCCAGATTGGAAAAAATACGTATCTGTCATATCTGAAAAAACAAAAGCATCTTGCCGGAGGAGATGATGCAGCGGCGGCGCTGCCGGAGGATGCCGGGAGTCCGGAGGCAATTTTCCTCAGAAAGGATGAAGCGCTTTCGATTTATAAGGTTCTGCATTATCTGGATGAGCCCTATAAGGAGGTATTTACGCTGCGGACGCTTGGCGATTTGTCATTCTGTGAAATCGGAGAAATCTTTGAGAGGAAAGAAGGCTGGGCGCGCGTAACTTATCACCGGGCTAAAATGAAAATTCAGAAGCTGATAAAGGAGGTTAAAGATAATGAATAAGATTCCGTGTAATGTCATTCGAGATTTGATTGTTCTGTATGAAGACGATGTATGCAGCGACGAGAGCAGACAGATGATAGAAGAACATATCGCAGGCTGCGAGGAATGCCGCAGGCTTTGCCGGATGGCCCAATCAGGGCTTCCGCCTGTTGCTCTTAAAGAGGAAAATCGGCGGGACGACGATGTGGATGAATTTCTGGCGCTTGCGAAGCGCGCGTGTAAGAAGCTGGAGAAAAAACTGACGTACAGACATTGGGTTGGATTTGGGGCTCTGATTGTTGTTATCATAATGATTGCGACGATATGGAGCGAATGGCTGAGGTTTCGGGTGAATGTTGTCCCGCCGGAGGATGTCCGCATCACAGAGCTGTATGAATTAGAAAGCGGG
The DNA here is from genome assembly GCA_946552115.1 of uncultured Lachnospiraceae bacterium. GTDB lineage: Bacteria > Bacillota > Clostridia > Lachnospirales > Lachnospiraceae > CAPEBR01. The sequence continues at coordinate 9,307 of CAMNRH010000033.1, read as the reverse complement.
GACATTTACTGTACGTTTGAATGTAAGAATGAGATTGCCGATGTTCTGACCAGCGGGGATATTAAGGTTCCGGAGGAAAAACGCAGAGAGGATTGCGAGAATGGCTGGTGGGAAATTTATTTCCAGTACCCGTTTCCTTTTGAAAATTCTAAGAATAAGATATATTTTGGAAATGAGGTACACGTTGTTTTCCCCAAAAAGCAAATAGAAGATTACGGACAGTTTAAAACAACTCATATTTGTGATTCTATTTATTACAACGGAAAAGATAAGAATGATAAGATTACCGTATGGAAAGAGGGGGAGGAGTTAAAACCGGCGCCGGAAAGTGTGGAAAATCAGGTAAAAGAGAAATCTTCGGTTGTTTATTTTGACGACAAGTATTATGAAACGGATGAACTGACCATTTATTAAAGCTATGCGGATTATATCATCGCGCGGAGAATCCAAAGGCAACCTGTGCCTGTGTCATTACTTTGTTCATTTGTGGGCATAATGAAAATATTGGGTCAAATCGGGTCACAATAAGGTCCATAAAAATGTGTAAATACACAAAAAATAGGAATAACATATTGAAATAAGATTCTGCTTATAGTAGAATAAGATTACTTAAAAACGTGTATTCGCACAAAAATAAGGAGTGTCAGGATGGAAATTGAAAGAAATGGTTACCTTCAGCAGCTTGTTCTGAGAAAAGATAATGGAATGATAAAAGTTATTACAGGCATACGAAGATGTGGAAAATCATTTTTACTATTTCAAATATTTAAAAAATATTTACTGAAAAATGGCGTAGATGAAGACCATGTCATTGAGATTGCGCTGGATGGCATTGAAAATGAAGAATTACGAGATCCAAAAATATGTTATCAGTACGTGAAAACCGCAGTAAAAGACAATGAAAGATATTATCTGCTTTTAGATGAAATACAATTTATGCCCCGATTTGAAGAGGTACTGAACAGCCTGCTCCGTGTAAATAATATTGACATTTATGTGACAGGCAGCAATTCCAGATTTCTGTCCAGTGACATTGTAACAGAGTTTCGGGGCAGGGGAGATGAAATCAGGGTTTACCCTCTTTCTTTTGCAGAATTCTATTCTGTTTGCGATGGAGAATATGAGGATGCATGGAACGATTATATGATTTATGGAGGACTGCCGCAGGTTGCCGGATTTCAGACGGAACGCCAGAAAGCAGAATATTTGAAAAATATTTTCACAAATGTATACCTGAAGGATGTTGTGGAAAGAAATGGTATTCAAAGTATGGACGATTTGAATACGTTGATTGATATTCTGGCATCTGTCATCGGGGCTCCGACAAATCCAACCCGGATTTCCAATACCTTTGCAAGTGAACGCCAGATTAGCTATACGAATAAAACGATATCCAAGCATATCGATTATCTTGAGGATGCATTCCTGATTTCAAAATCCAATCGTTATGATATTAAAGGAAGAAAATATGTTGGTGCGAATTTAAAGTATTATTTTACAGATGTAGGTCTTAGAAATGCAAGATTAAATTTCCGGCAGCAGGAGCCAACCCATATTATGGAGAATATCGTTTATAACGAATTGCTGATCCGCGGATATAATGTTGATACAGGCATTGTAGATATGTACGGAAAAGATCAAGAAGGAAAACGCATACGCAGGAAGCTTGAGGTTGATTTTGTAGTGAATCAGGGAAGCCAGAGATATTATATTCAGGTGGCCTGTGATATGGCATCAAAGGAAAAGCAGTTGCAGGAATTTCGTTCTCTGCGTAATATTCCAGATTCTTTTAAGAAAATAGTGATTGTAGGTGGAACGGTAAAACCCTGGAGAAATGAAGAAGGTTTTGTCATCATGGGAATGAAGTATTTTCTTCTGAATTCGGACAGTCTGGAATTTTGATAAAAATTGAATATTGCCGGTATAGATGCTGGTTGCCGTGGGCGTTTCACTTTAAGAACCATATTCTTGCCAATGCTCCGCGAAACGGGTATAATGTGAGCTGTAGCATTGAGCGGTTAAAGTACTTTTGCCTCGCTCGATACTTTATAATACGGCTATGGGAGAAAAATGATGGATTACGACTGTTTAATGATAGACGACGAAAGGCTGCTCGCCGACAGTACGGCGGAGTATTTTAATTTATTCGGTGTGAAAACGGCGGCTGTATACAGCGCGGCAGAGTGCAGGAATTTTTTCCTGGAAAATACGGCAAAGCTATTGCTTCTTGACATTAATCTCGGAGACGGCAGCGGGTTTGAACTGTGCAGAGAGCTGCGGGAGCGTACGGAGATTCCGATTCTGTTTATTTCCGCCAGAACAAGCGATGACGATAAAATAGCCGCGTTTCATATCGGAGGGGACGATTATGTGCAAAAGCCATACTCTTTGGGCGTTCTGCTCGCGAAAGTAAAAGTAGTGCTGAAGCGCTTTCAGACTGCCGGAGGGGAAAAAGAGTATTCGGACGGTTGGCTGACGGTTGATTTTTCTGCCAGGGAGGCCACGGTGTCAGGGAAGCCTGTTAAGCTGACGGCACTTGAATTTAAACTGCTGTCTTATCTTATAAAAAACGAAAACAGAGCCGTTTCCAAGCAGGAGCTGTTTGAGGAGGTCTGGAAAGACAGATTTACAGGCGACGGGACGCTGAACGTGCATATCCGTAAAATACGGGAGGCAATTGAAAAAAATCCCGGGAAACCGGAATATATTATTACCGTTTGGGGTGACGGCTACAGATTCCGGGGAGGAGTAAGATGAAAGGGCGGGCGTTTTTAACCGGATTACTGCTCGTCTTCGCAGCGGAGTTTGCGGCCCTTATCCTTTTTGCCTTTCAGGATACAGAGGTTACTCAGGACGCGGTTCTTGTAAACGAGGTGATTCAGTCAGTGCAAATGAATTGGAACCGAACTGAGGATTATAAAAATCAGACGGGTCTTGATTATGTGGTGATTGACAGGGACGGGGCGGTTTTATATAAATCCCGTTCCGGGCTGAGTGAGAGCGTGAATAAGGCGATAAAGCACAGAGATACTATTTTAAACGTTCAGGTGGACGGGGATGTGGCAGGTAAAGTCATTATTTACAATAACAGCGGGCAGGCATTCCGCGCGAAGCGTCAGAGGACAATCATTGTTTTCATCGCCGCAATATTTATACAGGGAATTGCCTGCGCGGGATATATGATTTATTTAAACCGCAGGGTAATGGCGCCTTTCCAGAGGATGAAAGACTTTGCAGAGCGTATTGCGGGAGGGAATCTTGACATTCCCCTTGAGATGGACAGACAGAATCTTTTCGGCGCGTTTACCGAGAGCTTTGATATTATGCGGGCGGAGTTAAAGAAAGCAAGGATGGCGGAGGCAAAGGCCAATGAAAGTAAAAAGGAGCTTGTTGCAAAACTTTCCCACGATGTAAAAACGCCGGTTGCAAGTATTAAGGCGGCCTCGGAGGTGGGAGCCGCGCTTGCGGATGATGAACGAATCAGGGATAATTATACGCAGATCATTCATAAGGCGGATCAGATAAATACGCTGATAACTAATCTGTTTACGGCGGCGCTTGAGGAGATGGAAAGGCTCTCGGTTACTCCGGAGGATATGGCAGGAGGAGGGGTAAAAAGCATGCTTGAGGATGCGGATTATCTTCATCGGGCTTCGATTCCGGATATTCCGGACTGTATGCTGTACGCCGATAAGCTTCGTCTGCAGCAGGTGTTCGATAATATTTTTGCCAATGCGTATAAATATGCAGATACGCAGATCGCTGTCTCTGTGAAGCTTTTAGAAAATTATCTGGCCGTCAGCATTGAGGATTACGGCGGAGGAGTAAGCGCCGGGGATTTACCGCTTATAAAGGAAAAATTCAGGCGGGGAGAAAATGCGGGAAAGAAAGAGGGCGCAGGTTTGGGCCTCTATATTTCAGAGTATTTTATGAAAGAAATGAATGGGGAGCTCGATGTGCAGAATGGAAAAAGCGGATTACAGGTAACGGTTGTTATTTTACTGAGCGGTTCGAGGTGAGGAAAGCTTGATTTAAGGAATATTTAAGGATTTGATAAAGGCAATTAAGAATTGGACGGATAGAATAGGACGTGTAAAAGAGAAGTTTATTGCAGCTTAAGGAGGTTCGCATGAAAAAAATAATATTAAAAGCTGACAATCTAAGCAAGTCCTTTTCAAGCGGCGGGGCTTTGCAGCACGTTCTGAGGAATATTGATTTGGAGCTTTACGAAGGTGATTTTACAGTGATTATGGGGGCAAGCGGAGCAGGGAAATCCACGCTTTTATACGCATTATCAGGGATGGATACGCCTACGCTGGGCACGATCCGCTTTGGGGACAGAGTGATTTCTGATTTGAATCAGGATGAGCTTGCCGTATTCCGGCGCGCTCACTGCGGCTTTGTGTTTCAGCAGATTTATCTGATTGACGGAATGTCTGTTATGGACAATATTCTGGCGGCCGGATTGCTTGTCAGCAAGGATAAGAAAGCGTTATTAAGGCGGGCGGATAATTTATTTGAAGCGGTAGGTATCCCCGGGGAGACACAAAAGAAGTTTCCGACGCAGATTTCCGGCGGAGAAGCCCAGAGAGCCGGGATTGTCCGCGGTCTCATCAACAATCCGGAGATTCTTTTTGCCGACGAACCGACAGGGGCGCTGAATTCCAAAACAGGACTGGAGGTTTTAGATACGCTGACCCGTTTTAATGAGCAGGGGCAGGGCGTCGTTATGGTAACGCACGATATGCGCTCCGCAAGACGGGGAAACCGTATTTTATATTTGAAAGACGGTGTGATTTTAGACGAGTGTAATTTGGGAAAATATGTACACGGCGATAAGGAAAGACATGAAAAGCTGTCTGACTTTCTGGCGGAAATGGGGTGGTAATATGAGGAAAAGTTTTCTTCTGGTACGCGCCAATATACGAAAAGCAAAGGGACAGACGGCCGCGATTGTCGTACTGATCTTCCTTGCGGCGCTTATGCTGAATCTGTGGCTTATGCTGTCTACGGACTATAAGCAGAATTTTAAGCGTTACCATGACAGACTTAACGCGGAGCATGTGATTCTTGCCGCTGATGAGGATAACGGTAAGATGCGGGGATTTTTGGAGCAGACCGTTGAAAATGATGAGAGGACAGAAGAGTTTTCCATCGATCCGGCGATGCATATGGTCGGCTTATTTGAATATAACGGCGGGGAAATGAATTCAGAGCTTATTATTCTTGAAAAAGAAAAGGCGCTTTCCCGCCCAGTGGGAAAGATTGAAATTGTAGAGGACAGTAAGAATAAAAGCGGAATTTATATGCCGCTTCTCTATAAATCCGATGAAATTGCCGTCGGAAAAACCATTGATATTTTTGTGGGAAGTAACAAGATGTCGTATACGGTATGCGGCTTTTTTAACAGTATTATGGCGGGGTCGCATAATTGTACTCTTTGTGAGATTATTTTGACAGAGGATAAGTATGAGGAGCTTAAAGGAACGGGCTATGCGCCTGAAGCGTCCTTTCTCTCTGTTCGTATTAAGGATAAGTCTGAGAGCGAGGAGTATGAAGCCATGCTGAAAAATGCGGTATCCTCCCGCTACCCGTCAATACGGACGGCAAGTAATTCCTATGGGATTGTCTCACAGTCCCGTTATATATCACAGATGATCTGTGCGGGAATTATGAGCGCAATGGCATTTTTTATACTTTTGATTGCCGTTGTCGTAATAGCGTCCAATATCATGAATTATATACAGGAGAATATGAAGAATCTCGGCGCGTTAAAGGCTGTCGGTTACACGGGAGGGCAGCTGATTCTTTCATTTCATCTGCAGTTTTTAAGTATTTCGCTGATTGCGGCGGCAACGGGCGCGGGCGCTTCATATCTGCTGTTTCCGTTTGTGAATACAATGATGATTTCTCAAACCGGCATTCCTTATCGGGTTCGGTTTCTTATAATACCTTTTATTCTTACACTTATAATTTTAAGCGGCGCAGTTTTTCTTGCGGTATGGTTATCTTCCCGCAGAATTAAAAGGATAGAGCCTGTTGTCGCATTAAGACAGGGAGTGCGGACACACAATTTTAAAAGGAATCTTATTCCGCTTGAAAAGACGGAGGCACCGCTTCATCTGGCGCTGGCGCTTAAGACGGCCTTTTCCGGCATCAGGCACAATGTAACGGTTTGCATTACTATGCTTGTGCTTTCGCTTGTGCTTGTATTTTCCGGGCTGATGATGGAAAACGTCATTGTAAATATAACGCCGTTTTTGAATCTTATCATAGGGGAAATGGCAGATAGCTGCATAGATGTCAACGAGGAGGCGGAGGAGCGCTTCTATCGGGAAATGAGCGCGGATGAGAGAGTGGAAAGGATATATCTGTACAGCTCCGCCGAGGTGCGCCATGTCGGGGGTATTGCGCTTGTGGCAACGATGTGCGATGATTTTTCAAAGGTAAATAATAAAAAAAGCGTGTTTGAGGGCAGATTCCCAAAATACGATAACGAGATTGCGGTTGCGGCGAAATACGCAGGAGAAAAGGGGTTGGAAATCGGCGATGAAATCACGATAACCGCGGAGGGGAAGCAGGGAAAATATATCATATCAGGTTTTACGCAGATCAGTAATAATCTCGGAAAGGACTGCCTTTTTACAAGAGCCGGATACGAGCGGCTGGGCGAGCTTAAAAATGCAAGCTATTATATAAATCTTGCGGACGGAAATGACATCAGCGTTTTCAATTCAGAAATAAAGGAGAGGTTTGGAGATGACGTCAATGCAACAATAGATATAAGGGCGACGATTGACGGGGGTTCCTCTGTGTATGTTTCGCTTATGACGATTATCGTCATTGCTGTACTTGTACTGAGTATGGTTGTGATTACATTCGTGCTGTACCTGCTCGTGAGGACAATGCTGGGGAATAAAAAGCGGGATTACGGTATTTTAAAGGCGCTGGGCTTTACAACAGGGCAGCTGATTCTGCAGACGGCGCTGTCCTTTATGCCGGCGGTGGTTCTATCGGCAGTCGTTGGTGTGAGTGCGTGCGGCTTTCTTATCAATCCTCTGACAGCGGTATTTTTAAGAAACATCGGCATTGTGAAATGTACTTTCAACGTTCCCGTCGGATTTAACATCCTTGCAGGGCTGGGGCTGATAGTGTTTACCTTTCTGATAGCCTGCCTGTTATCCTTAAGAATCAGGAAAATAGCGCCGAGAATGCTTCTTGCAGGGGAATAAGACGAAGCGTCAGAAAGGCGAAGTCTGAATCCCTGTTACCCCGGCATTATAAACTTCAAATATCATACAGATAAGTATTGACTTTATGATAGAGGTTGAGTTTATAATGTATCTTGAAAGGGGCTATGATATGGAGAGAAAATTAACTTCCGGCAGCGTATTAAAAAATATCATGTATTTTTCACTGCCATATCTTTTATCATATTTTTTACAGACGCTTTATGGAATGGCGGATCTGTTTATTATCGGTCAGTTTGACGGAGTTGACAGTATTACTGCGGTTTCGGTCGGCAGTCAGGTCATGCATATGCTGACCGTAATGATTGTCGGGCTGGCTATGGGTTCGACGGTAATGATTGGAAGAGCTACCGGAGCGGGGCAAAATGAGCAAATGTCACGCGCCGTCGGAAATACAATTACGTTGTTTATGGGAGTATCGGCTGTTATTACAGTACTGCTGCTGGTTTTTGCAGAAACGATAGTGGCGGCAGTATCGACGCCGGCGGAGGCGGCAGCCGGTACGACTGCATATCTTACCATTTGCTTTATCGGCGTTCCTTTTATAACCGCATATAATATTATCAGCTCTATTTTCCGCGGACTGGGGGATTCCAAAAGTCCTATGTATTTTATAGCGGTTGCCTGCGCCGCCAATATTGCGCTGGATTATCTGTTCATCGGTATATTCAGGATGGGCGCGGCCGGCGCGGCTTTGGGGACAACCCTGGCACAGACTATCAGCGTCATTACCGCGCTTATAGTAATTATAAAACGGAAAAACGGGATAACATTAAAAAAAGAACATTTCAAACCCAGACGGGAGACGATGGGACAGATATTAAGAATTGGAATTCCCGTTACGTTACAGGATGGTTTTATTCAGATTTCCTTTATTGTGATTACGGTGATTGCGAACCGCAGAGGATTAAATGACGCGGCGGCGGTGGGGATTGTAGAGAAGATTATCGGAATTGTTTTTCTTGTGCCATCCACGATGCTTTCCACGGTTTCCGCACTGTCCGCTCAGAATATAGGGGCGGGGAAGCATGACAGGGCTGCCCGGACGCTGCGTTATGCGATTATGATAGTCGCAGTCTTCGGGATTGTCGTATCAGTTGCCGTACAATTTATCAGCGGTTCGGTAGTCGGTTTATTTACAAGTGATGCAAAGGTAATTCTTCTGGGAGGGCAGTATTTGAGAGGTTATATTTGGGATTGTATTTTTGCAGGCATTCATTTTAGTTTCAGCGGATATTTTTGTGCTTATGGGCGGTCCGGAATTTCCTTTCTTCACAATTTCCTCTCAATCGTCTGCGCGAGGGTTCCGGGGGCATATCTGGCGTCCATGTACTTTTCGGATACGCTGTTCCCGATGGGCCTCGCCGCTCCGGCGGGCTCATTGCTGTCCGTAATTATCTGTATTACAGCGTTTATGCTGCTGAGACGGCGGATGAGCGGGCAGGAAAGACAGGTATCGGAAAGCGCGGAGTGAACAGGAGAAATGGGACATTTTTCTTTTGATTTTTTTGAAAAAAAGCTTGCAAAGGGTTAGAATGTGTGATATTATTAAACACGTCGCGAATGCAGTTTTTTATCAATGGCTCCGTGGTCAAGCGGTTAAGACATCGCCCTTTCACGGCGGTAACACGGGTTCGATTCCCGTCGGAGTCATTCATTTTATGCCGAAGTGGCGCAATTTAATGAGATTGACAACGTCAATCGAAAGGAGAGCGCTGATTACAAATCAGCTGCTTCTCAATTTTATATGCCGATGTGGCTCAATTGGCAGAGCAGCTGATTTGTAATCAGCAGGTTATCGGTTCGAGTCCGATCATCGGCTTTAGTCCTATAGGGACTTAATGATTTTGGACCTTTAGCTCAGCTGGTTAGAGCAATCGGCTCATAACCGATCGGTCCTGGGTTCGAGTCCCCGAAGGTCCATTTATGCCTCGCCTGGTAAGCTCGTGAGAGACCTCGCTAACGGCGATGAGATGTATCGCACGTAAGCGTCTAAAGGACGGACGCTAAGTGCTCATAACGAGGCCCAGTGGCTCAGTTGGTTAGAGCGCCGCCCT
>CAMNRH010000032.1 GCA_946552115.1 uncultured Lachnospiraceae bacterium | reverse complement strand
CTTGCAGAGTATCAAACATAGAAAACACTATGTTTTGACCCCAGCATCATTCCATCCTATTACACACGGCTCCCCGCAGGCAAGTCCGGCCATAATTGTATTCATATCTCCGGTAACGGTATGTATCATCCCGTCGTCCGCTTTGGCCGTCCTGAAATTACAATCTGCTTTATCCGGCTCTACAACTGTAATAATCGGCTTATCATTACCCTTATACAGATCGGCAAAAAATCCGGCGACGGCCCCCGCCATCGCCCCGACGCCCGCCTGGAGGAAAATGTGCGTCGGCTTCTCGCCTTTTAGCTGCATATGAGCTTCATACGCCATAGTCGTATAGCCTTCCATAATCCGGCCAGGAATCTTCTCATATCCCTCCCATGCCGTATCCTGTACGAAAACCCAGCCGTTTTCTTCTGCCTGCTTATTGGCAAACCTTACTGCTTCGTCATAGTTCATATCGGTAATACAGGCTTTAGCACCGAGCGCCCGAATATTATCCAGCCGTTCCTTCGCGCTTCCCTTCGGCATATACACCACGCTCCTATGTCCGAATTTGTCAGCAATCCACGCAATCCCCCGTCCGTGATTCCCGTCTGTCGCGGTAACGAACGTCAGCTCTCCAAGCTTCTTTCTCACTTCATCTCCGACAAGCTTCCCAAATGACATCTCGTCTATGTCTATCTTTAGCTTCCCGGCAATATAGCTGCCTACACAATAGCTGCCGCCAAGCACTTTAAATGCATTCAGCCCAAAACGATAGCTTTCATCTTTCACTCTCAGAGATGAAATCCCCAGATACGCCGCAAGATTTTTCAAATCTGCAAGCGGTGTCGCCGCATATTCCGGAAAGCTTTCATGATATTTCAGAACCTTTTTTGCCCGCTCTAATCCAAAGCGGCAGACAGATCCTTTCTCTTCATTTTTACAGTGTTCTCTGTGCACTGCTTTAATATGCCCGCCCATTCTTTCCTCTCCTCAACAATCAAATATTTTCATAGCCTCTGTTCCCTATTCCAACGGTTTTATCCCTTTTGATTTACGGAATGCGTTCCAATCGAATATCGGATCTGTATTTCCCGCTTTCAGCTGCATCTCATAGTCATGGAAACAATTTTTTACATCTTTCCAAAGTCCCACCATGGCAATAAGATTAAAGAAACACAAAACTGCGATAATCAAGTCCAGCACTTCAAACGCCGCTCCCATCGGAAGATAGCAGGACATCATAGTAAATATCATCTGCACCGCAAAGAATACCCAGAATGCTTTTTTATTATAGCAGATATATTTGAAATTTGCATGCCCGATAAAAGTGGCGGTAATCAATGTTGTAAATGCAAATAACAGCATAGCGGCCGCGATAAACCATTCTGCAGCGCCGCCAAACTGGGAAGAAAAAGCCGCCTGTACTAAGGCCGCGCCGCTCATATTTACATAATCCACTCCGCTTAAGAGAATGACAAGACCGGAAGCCGTGCTGACAAGGAGCGTATCAACCATAACTCCCACAGCTCCTAAAAAGCCCTGTGTAACAGGATGACGCACACTTGAAGCCGCCGAAAGATGTGATACCGTCCCCTCTCCTGCTTCATTTGAAAAAAGGCCCCGCGCCATACCATAACGAAAAGCTGTCTTTATTGAATATCCTGCCGCTCCGCCTGCAATGGCAGAAGGCTTAAACGCGCAGGAAAAAATCATGACAAAAACTTCCGGTATTTTCGCAATATTCATAATGATTATAATAACTGCGGCGGCAATATATAAAACGCACATGACCGGAACAACACCGGATGCAAAATTTGCAATACGTTTAAATCCACCTAGATGTACGATTGTTACCGCTCCTGCAAGTACAAATCCTATCACCCACACCGGGACTGAGATAATATTACGAACAGCGTCTGTACACGCAACGATATGAACGGCGGGAAGTATAAAGCCGACGCCGATGGCTAGAACCAGCGCCGTAATCCATGCAAGCTTTTTCAAATGCAAGCCATTTTCCATGTAATAGGCTGTCCCGCCTCTGTAGCTGTCCCCGTCCTTTTCCTTATAGGCCTGCGCCAGAACACTTTCTCCAATCATTGTAGACATTCCAAGAAGCGCTATTACCCACATCCAGAATAATGCGCCGGGACCGCCTGATGCAACCGCGGTCGCCACACCAACAACATTGCCTGTCCCAACCTGTCCGCCGACAATCGTGCAGAGCGTTCCCCATCCGGAGGCCCCGTCTCCCACCTTTTCGCTCTTTACCGAGCGCATCATCTGTTTAAACATCCTCGCCCACGGGATTCTCAGAAATACTGTATAAAATATACCCAAAGCAATCATAGGAACCGCAATTCCCCAGCTCCAAAAAAAGCCGTTCAAGATACCAACAAGCTTCATACTCTTCTCCTCCTTAATCTCCACATTCTTTACATATTCTTCATTTGTTTTAGCAGCATAAGCATCCTATCCCAGAAATACCGGCATTCGCTGATACTGAGATACTCATTTACAGAATGACAGTTATACGCGCTCGGTGTCAGGGAAACCGCATTCAGCCCCGGTATTTTTGCAACGAAAAAACCAATTTCACCAGTTCCAGGAAGGATATACGGCTGATATTCCGAATAGAGCTCCTTAATCATTTCCATCCATTCATCGCTCATACTGTATTCCCATGCGGGAAAATCACAGATCAATTCCCTTTCCAGACCAAGCACATCGCATAGGCGATATATCTGTTCCAGCAGATAATAACGTTTTGTATCTGTACTGCGTATCGTCACCGCCGCCTCCACGACGTCCTCTCTCGTTTCGACAACGCCCACATTCGAGGTACTTCCCATTGTATGTTCCCAGTGCTGATTGGTCGAGCGAAGTCCGTCCGGCAAAAGTGTAAGGAGATCAATAACTTTTCCCGTGCCCTCATCATCCAGGGCATCGCTTCCGGGCTTTTCCGGCGTCAGAGTAATCGTAATTGCCGGATCTCTTTTGTCATACTCTTTTCTGAGTATAACCTCCATTTTTTCTACTTCCGCCTGTATCTCCATAAATTTTTCTCCGGGAACCGCTATAACCGCTTCCGCAGCAGCCGCAATCGCAGTCGCCATACAGCCGCCTGCCCGTCCGCCCTTAATATCGATCATTTGAAAAGGGCTGATTTTTCCCACTGCCAAAAGCACCCGGTTCAAAAGCGCAATCGCATTTGCCCTCTCATCCAGAGCCTGATTGCCGCTATGCCCGCCCAGCAATCCTCCCACAGAAATACGCAGGCTCTTATACCCTTCTTTTATATCGGTCCTCTTATGCGGGACGAATATCCGGACGTCCATTTCCCCGGCGCTTCCTACCGCGAAGCCAAAGCCGTCTAAATTAAGATAATATTTTGCCCTGAACTGAGAATAATCTAAATGAACTCCGCCGTTCATATCTGTCTCTTCATCCGCTGTAAATACACATTCAAGTTCCGGGTGCGGCGCGTTCGAATCCGCCATAAGCGCCAGCATAAAGGCAACGCCAATCCCATCGTCCGCACCGAGCGTTGTCCCGTCCGCCGTAATAATATCTCCTTCTGCATACAGAGGAATCGGGTCTTTTGAAAAATCATGCTTACTGTCCCTGTCTTTTATACAGACCATGTCAAAATGAGATTGTAAAAGAACCGCGGACGCCTGCTCATAACCCGGCGCCGCTTTTACTCTGGCAATGACATTGTAAGCGTCGTCCCGTACAGCCTCAATTTTATGTTCCTTACAGAAATCCATCAGATACCGGGTAATCTTTTCATTATTTCCGCTCTCTCTCGGAATCTGGCTTATTTCATAAAAATATTTCCATACTGCCGATGGTTCGATACCTGTCAGCTTATAATTTTTACTCATTTATCCTCCTTTTCATCCAAACACATTGCTTTCTTCATTTGTCTGTCTCCCTTTCATTTAACCAATCTACCGCAATCTGTACATACATTGCAGCATTCGACGCCAGACATTCCTCGTTGAAAATAATCTCCGGATTATGCTGGCCGACCCATTTTTCTTTATGAGCAGTCCCTCCTCCCACCATAAAATACACCGACGGAACCCGATTGCTGAAAAATGCGAAATCCTCCGAAAGCATCACCGCCTTTTTATCATAAATTTTCACATGGGGGTTTACTTTCCGCGCGGCATTTTCTGCAAGTCTCCCCATTCTTTCATCTACCGTAATCGCCGGACAGTCCCCAAGGACTTTCATCTCAGCGCTTTCTCTGAAAGAACAGGCTATATTCTCTGCAACCTCCTGTATCCTCCGGACAAGAAAGGCTTTTATTTTACTGTCAAAGGTTCTAAGCGTTCCCTCCAGCACCGCCGTTTCAGGAATTACATTCGGCGCCGTTCCTCCCGCAAAATGTCCAATCGTGAGCACGGCCCTCTCTGAAGCCGCAGTCTCTCTCGCCAAAAGCTCCTGTAACGCCAGCAGGATATGCGCTCCGATTAAAATGGGATCTACGCCCAATTCCGGCGACGCTCCATGAGCGCCTTTTCCATGAACAGTAATGGAAAAACCATATACCGACGCAAATGGAGTCCGGCTATATTCAATTGTATTCATTTCCTGCGCCGCAAAAATGTGCGCTCCATATGCCGCGTCTACGCGGGGATTTTCTAACACTCCATGTCTGATTGCCGCCGCTGCCCCCTGAAAGCTCTCCTCCGCAGCCTGAAATAATATTTTTACTTTTCCTTTCAGCTCACGCTCATGCCTTTTTAGAATCTTTACCGCCGCAAGCAGCGAAGCGCAGTGCATATCGTGTCCGCAGGCATGCATATTCCCTGTCTGACACGCAAACGGTAAACCCGTTTCCTCCCTTACCGCAAGTCCGTCAATATCGCCTCTGAGAAGAATACATGGACTTCCTTCTCCCAACACACAGACAACGCAAGAGCAGTCCTCATATACTTCATACGAAACCTCCATCCGCTCCAACTGTTCCGTAATATAGGCGACTGTCTGCGGAAGGCGAAGTCCGATTTCCGGAATCTGATGCAATTGTCTCCTTCATGTAATCGTCTGATTCTGCATATCCACGGCTTCCTGTAAAAACCTGTTCATCCTCTTTCCCACATCCTTTCCATTCATTTTTGATAAATCAAATATACCAATCATTTATAATTTCAAGCAATAGGTTCATTTTTCTCTTTTTTTCTAATTTTTTATGCCAAAATGGCACGAATTTATAAAAAATAACACAAAAAATAAGCGCCAAAATGTCATACAATGTCATTTTGGCACTTATCAATCTCATTTTATCTATATATTTACAGGTTTAATTGCTCTAATTTTCTATAAAAAGTCCGTTTACTGATTCCTAAAAGAGCCGCTGTCTCGGAATTCGTCAGTCCGTTTTCCTCTGAATATTCAAGCGCACGCTGGAAATATGTCCTCTCCATCTTTTTTAAATTAAAATCCGCTATCTCCTGTTTTCCATACATTTTGCCCGGCGGACGCAGATTGCCCGGAAGTAAATCTGCGGTCAGCGCCCCCGAGAAGTCCGCCATATTCACCGCATACTCCATTGCATTATTAAGCTCCTGTACATTTCCTGTCCATCGGTAATTTTCTACACAATCCCAAAATTCCTCTGTAATTTCTTTAATATCAACACCCAGCCTTCTGGATGCCCTTCGAACAGACTGCATCGCCAGAAGCCGTATATCCCCACTTCTTTCATGCAATGCCGGTATATAAATCGGTATAACGCTCAACAGATAAAAAAGCTCTGTAAGAAATCTCCCTTCCCTGCAAAGTTCTTTCAAATCCTTGTTCGATGCGGCAATCACGCGTAAATCCACTCTCTTTTTCTTTTTCGATCCGACCCTTGTCAATTCCTTTTTTTCTATTAATACCGCGATCTTGTGCTGCAGCGGAAGAGGCATTGCGTAGATGTTATCCAGATACAGCGTGCCTCCGGCCGCATTTTCAATCATTCCCGGCTTCCCTCTGGAGCCCGCTTCATTAAACCGGGGCGCTGTTCCAAATAAATAATCATAGCAATCGCTTTCCTGCAAATCCAAACAATCAATACATACAAAGGGTTTATCCCATCTGTCGCTTTCATCATGAATTGCCTTTGCATACAACTCTTTCGGGAGACCGGCTTCTGCCTGAATCAATACTCCCGAGCGGGACACCGCCACTTTTTTCACCTGCTTACGCACCTCGTCAATTTTTTCAGAGGTTCCTACAATCTGCTTATAATAGGAGCCATGCTCTGCGGTCTTTTTTAAATATTGTCTGTTATGAAAAATAAACACTTTATGAAATTCGCCTGTGTTTACGATATACATATCGCCTGGCAATATACAAACCTGGGATTGGCAGGTAAGCAGATATTCCCGGAAGCCTTCTCGAATCTCTTCCGTTTCTTCTATATGAATCGTCTCCCGCTCAAAATCCGGCAGCACATTACGCAAAATATGCTCCCCCTCCTTATTAATTCTGGATAACCTGTTATCTGCATCTAAGACAAGTATGCCTGAATTGACCCTTTTAAACACTGTTTCAAGCAGTTCCACAAGCGCTTCTTTATTACGAAATTCAATTTTCTGCATAGCTTCATAAGAAATAAGCTCTGCAATCTGCTCCAGGAATGCTGTGTAAAACTCTTTATTAGCGCGGACTTTCTTTTCCAATCGAACCGTCTGCGCAAAAATAGCAATAATCCCCTGGCATCTTTGATTCACTTTTATCGGGACAATGACAGATACCTTATCAGGACATTCCTCTTTCACCGCGCACTTCTCGCATGCAGGATGTCCATGTGGCTGAAGCATTACCTGTGTTTCACCTGTTTCAACTGCTTTTTTCGTAATATGTCCATAATGATTTAAAGAATAAAATTTTTGTTTTCCAAAATATGCAAGGCGGGTATTCCTGTCGTCCGAAATAGACACCGGCATCTCTATAATCTGTGAAATGACCTTACAATACCGAATTAAAGACTCATCCATAGAATATAATATATTTGTATTATCCAATCTTCTTCCCTTTCTAAAATATTGATTGATCCATTTAACCATCGTAAAGGCGGGCACCAACTTCTCCATTGATACCCGCCTTTACTTTGATACTTCAATCATTCTTTTTACCTCTTTCGTTTTAGTTCAAATTAACGCTTTTGGTGGCTTATACCTTCCTTTCATAAATTTTTTGATTCCCGATACTTAGCGCTTTTTTTCAAGAACCCATTTACAACACCTGTGTTGTCTGAAATAACGGCCCATTACTTACAGCTCGCGTCTGTCCTGCAATCCGGCTCTGTTATTTGTTAAATAGATAATAGCATACCGCACTATATTTGTCAATAATCTTTTTCAATTTTTTTCTGTTTTTTATTTGTTTCCTTTCGGTTTATTAATTATCAGAAAATTCAATCATTTTGTGTACGCCCACATCCCCTGCAGCTGATCTTTAATTTCCTCATACGTCCATGTTCTTTCACTGTTTTCCCTGCTGAATGGGTCAAGCACCTCTACGTTTCCATTATCATACCCTGCCAGTACAATAAAATGTCCGTTTCTTGTAAAATCTCCCGGTCCTACGCTGCATATAATCGGGCGCCCGGAGGACAGTTCCGCTTCTACAGCCGTCTCCTCCGAAATAACCTCATAGCTCGTAAGCCCCCAATTTTGAGCCGCTTCCTCCATAAAAAGCCATGTAGTATCGTTCGATTCATCCACGTAATCATACTTCATACTGTAAGCCGCAACCTTAGCGGGAGTTACAGAAGCGTCTCCTGTGAGTCCGGAAACCACCATCGCCATACATGTCGGACCACAGCCGCTTACCGCCAGAGTACTTGTCCCGTAGGAGGAATAACCCCATCTTTCATCCCATTGCAAAAGGTGCGGAATCTCTCCCGCTTTCACCTCTCCAACCGTCTCTGCAGGAGCAGAATCCTTTTTCGCTCCGTAATCGGCCACAAAATCTACCGTCTCCGGATTCTTTGAAAGCAGCTTGATAATTTCCTTCGGATATCCTGCATCCTCCGCCTCTTTCTTTACGCGTTTCAAACGCTCTTCCTGCGTTTCCTCACCTTTCTTTTTACTTTCCTCACTTTCCTCTTGTCCCTTATTCTCCTTTATTTCTGCCTTTTCTACTTTCTTTTCTGTCTGCTCTTTCTTTATAGC
This sequence comes from uncultured Lachnospiraceae bacterium, assembly GCA_946552115.1. Lineage (GTDB taxonomy): Bacteria > Bacillota > Clostridia > Lachnospirales > Lachnospiraceae > CAPEBR01. The sequence goes on along the minus strand of CAMNRH010000032.1, from coordinate 22,670 downwards.
AGTCGCTTCCTGCGCTTTTTTCACTATATATTTATATGTACAGGAACCGACAGACAATATAATCAGTAAAACAATTACCCCAATAAACATTAATTGCCTTCTGACCTGCTGCCTGCGCCGGTTCTGAATCCGTCTTCTCTGATTTCTTCTTCGGTTTCTTTCTCTTTCTATCGTGCTGTTTATCATGATTATTTTCTCCTCGCTTAGAAGAACATTATACTATACATCCGATTTTCATTCAACTAAGGAAAGCTTAAGAAAACTTTAACTTTCGGCCATACCCTGGAACATTTTATTTTTCCATGTTATAGTATATAGAAATATATACACAGCAATATTCCGGAGGACTTTATAATGAAGCTCGTATTTTTAGACGCAAAAACTATCGGCGACGATATTTCTCTGTCCAATTTTCAAAAGCTTGGTGAGATTGCGGCGTATCCTTTTTCTACTTCCGAAGAGGCGAGAGCGCGCACGGCAGACGCCGACGTCGTTATTACAAATAAAGTTCCCATCAATGAGCTGACGATTGGAAATGCCCGCCGCCTGAAGCTTGTCTGCATCACCGCAACCGGTACAGACAATCTGGATATCGACTATCTGAACCGAAGACGCATCGGCTGGAGAAATGTAGCCGGATATTCCACCGATTCCGTCGCCCAGCATACTTTCGCCATGCTTTTTTATCTGTTGGAAAAGCTCCGCTTTTATGACGCGTATGTAAAAGAGGGCGGCTATGTCAATGACCGGAGCTTTACCCATTTTGCGGAAACCTTTCACGAAATTTCCGATATGACATGGGGAATTATCGGGCTCGGAAATATCGGGCGAAAGGTTACTGCCATCGCACGTTCTTTCGGCGCAGAGGTCATCTATACCTCTCCCTCCGGGAATCCGCCCCAGAGCGGATATACGCAGGTCGGACTTGATTCTCTGTTACGGCGTTCAGACGTTGTCTCTGTCCACGCGCCACTGAATGCCTTCACCGAAAATCTGATAAACGCAGATGCCTTTCGAAAAATGAAAAAAAACTGTATTTTCCTGAATCTCGGAAGAGGTCCTATCGTAAATGAACAGGACCTCTATAACGCCCTGGAAAGCGGTACGATTGCCGCTGCAGGACTTGACGTTCTCTGTGCGGAACCCATGAATCCGGACAGCCCGCTTCGTAAAATAAAGGACAGCCGCAGACTTTTCATCACACCTCATATCGGCTGGGCAAGTGTAGAGGCACGAGCAAGGCTTATGGACATCGTACAGAACCAGATAGCAGAATACTTCGATGAGAAAGGACTGCTTTAATCCAGCTCTTTTAACACCCTCAGTGCATTGCCGCACCAGATTAATTCAAGCTGTTCCTCAGAAAGTCCTTTTTTCCTGAGCGCCTCCCATAATTTTTTCATCCCTTCGGCTCTCGGAATATCCATATGTACCATCCCTTCAATTCCGTCAAAGTCTGTCCCGATGGCTGGAAACTCTTTCCCTCCCACCCGAATCATATGAAGAATATGAGCGGTCATTTCCTCAAGCTTTGAATCCTTTTCCGTGCCCAAAAATGCCCCGTAAAAATTCAGTCCGGCGATACCGCCCTTATCCGCAAGCGCACGAATCATGCCGTCACTTAAATTACGCGGGTGAGCGCACAGGGCGCGGCAGTTCGAATGCGACGCCACAACCGGACCTTTCGCATATCTGATAATATCATAGAACGTTCCGTCTGACGCATGAGATACATCCACAAGCATTTTAAGCTCGCCCATACGCTCTACAGCCTCAACTCCAAAAGGCTTAAGCCCTTTTTTCATAATTTCCGCATCTCTGCTGTTGGGGTATCCGAGGCAGTTCTCATAATTCCACATAAGCGTCATAAGGCGTATGCCTTTTTCATAAAGAGTATTCAAACGCTTCATTTTTCCGTTTATGATACCGCCCTCCTCGACAGTAAGCACCGCAGAAATTTTCCCTTTCGAGGCATTTTCCATAATTTCATCGAAAGAGCATGCCGGCGCAAGTGTATCAGAAAACGACGCAAGCTGTTCTTCCATGAGAGAAACCATCTTAAGCACCTGCCGATAACACCCCTCATATCCGTCCGTCTCCATAAAATCCTCCAGACAGGTAAAGCACGCAAAAAACTGTGCCAGAGTCCCCGCCTTTTTCATTCCCGGAATGCTGATGCTGCAATCTGTATTTTCCAGATTTTGTCCTTTCTTTTCTTCAAGCAGGCGCATAAGCGTGTCACAATGCATATCAATCAGGTTCATATTTATCAACATCCTTTCATAGCATTTATTAATCATGTTTACACTAACAGTATACTCATTTCGAGTATATTTCAACTAAATTTTTTAAGGAGAAAGCTATGAATCCCATTATCGGCATAGTTGTCTGCGGACGCGATTCCGACAGACAGTTTGTATCCCATTCTTACATACGGGCAATAGAAGCGGCCGGCGCCGTAAGCGTTCTTATCCCGTGTACGGAAGATACCTCGCATTTCCCCTGTTATTACGGAATATGCGATGGCTTTTTATTCTGCGGAGGAGACGACATCTCTCCGCGCCTGTTCGGCGAGGATTTGTTCACCGGGCGCGGACAAACAGATATGTACATGGACTCCTTTCATCTGAACTTTATGAAATACGCCCTGTCAACCTCTCTTCCCATTCTCGCTGTCTGCCGTGGAATGCAGGTTTTAAATATCTCTTTGGGCGGTACAATCTATCAGGATATTTCTCTTAGAAACACTGCTTCGCAGAATCATATGCAGCAATCAAAAAACCGGGGCGACGTCTGCCATCGGGTTGCCTGCGCAAAAGACAGCATACTGTACCGTATATGCGGAAGCTTTTTAGAAACAAACAGCTTCCATCACCAATGTATAAAGACTGTCGGAAAAGATTTAAGCATCAGCGCAGTTGCAGCGGACGGAGTCGTGGAAGCAATTGAAAATCCCTCCCATTCTTTTCTTGTGGGACTTCAATGGCATCCGGAATGTATGTATGAAAGCTCACCGCCTATGCAGGATTTATTTTCCAGATTTATCGACAGGGCAAAACGCGCCAAAACCATTTCCCTGCCAATTCAATTTCCATAAGTATATTTTTACCTCCATCTACACATACTAACCGTGAAATTAATGGAAATAAAGGAGGAAAACCACATGTCAGAATTATCAGTCTTAGACCTTCAGAATCTGCGTCATCTTATAGGCGGCTATGATACAAGCCACTGCAAAATGACCGATTATGCTTCACAGTCCAAAGACCCGGAGATTAAGAAGCTTTTTCAGGATGCCGCTAACTCTGCAATGAAAAACAAACAGGATTTGATGAAATTCTTATAGGAGGGAAAACGATGTTAGACGAAAAAACGATGGTTTCTGACGCCTTGACCGGCGTCAACGGTGAGCTTACAAGATTTGGCGAAATGATTCCGCAGACAGAAAACAAAGAACTCAAGCAATGCTTAAAGCAGCTTCGCAATGAATGTGAAATGTCACAGGAAAAGCTGTATCAGGTAGCAAGAGAGAAAAGCTACTATGTTCCGGCAGCAAAAGCTTCCCAACAGGAAATCGATCACGTAAAATCAGTGCTTACAAGCAAATAAGAAAGATAGGGCCATGATACACCGGCAGTCCGCGGAAATACCCCGGACTGCCGGTTTCTTTTCCCTGGCCTTACGTTCTGATGCTTCGTCCACGAAAGCTTATGCGCTTGCGTTTTCAAACTGTGAATTATAAAGCTCAGCGTAGAATCCATTCTTTTCAAGCAATTCGCCGTGATTGCCCATTTCTACAATATCACCGTCTTTCATGACAAGAATCAAGTCCGCGTCGCGAATCGTCGACAGCCTGTGTGCAATAATAAAACTGGTACGCCCTTTCATCAAATTATCCATTGCTTTTTGAATCCTCACCTCGGTACGGGTATCTACGGAGCTTGTCGCTTCGTCAAGAATCAATATCTTCGGATCCGCAAGAATCGCTCTCGCGATTGTCAGAAGCTGCCTTTGCCCCTGCGAGACATTGCTTGCCTCTTCATTTAATTCCATCTGATAGCCGCCCGGAAGTGTCTGGACAAAACGATGCACATATGCCGCATCCGCCGCGGCAACTACCTCCTCGTGAGTTGCATCAAGCTTTCCGTAACGAATATTATCCTCAATACTTCCTTTAAAGAGCCATGTATCCTGCAGCACCATCCCAAACATCTGCCTTAACTCACTGCGGTTAAAGCTGCGGATATCGTGCCCTCCTACACGGATTGCTCCGCTGTTCACATCATAAAAACGCATCAGAAGCTTCACCATCGTCGTTTTTCCGGCTCCGGTAGGCCCTACAATCGCTATCTTCTGTCCCGGCTTTACCTGTGCGCTGAAATCATGGATAATCATGTGTTCCGGATGATAGCCAAACCTCACATGGTCGAACTCCACCTTTCCTTCCAGACCTTCTACCGATATAGCGTTTTCTACTGTCTGGCTCTCCTCAGGCTCTTCTAAAAATTCAAACACACGCTCAGACGCCGCTGCCGTAGACTGGAGCATATTCGCAACCTGGGCTACCTGCTGAATGGGCTGGGTAAAATTGCGCACATACTGAGTAAAGGACTGAATATCTCCCACCTCTATAGTCTGCTTTACCGCCAGATAACCGCCCAAAATGACAACTGCAACATAGCCCAGATTTCCTACAAACTGCATAATCGGCATCATCATCCCGGACAGAAACTGCGATTTCCATGCAGAATGATAAAGCGTATCGTTATCCCTGTCAAAAGCGGCAATCACATCCTCTTCCTTATTAAAAGCCTTTACAATATTATGGCCGCCGTAAACCTCTTCTACCTGCCCGTTGACATGGCCGAGATATTCCTGCTGGTTTTTAAAATATTTCTGAGAATGCTTTACAATCACGGAAATAAAGCCCGCCGCAAGCGGAAGAATTAAAAGTGCAATCACTGTCATAAGCGGACTGATACTCAGCATCATAATCAATACACCGACAAGCGTTGTCACAGAAGTAATCACCTGTGTCGCGCTCTGATTCAGGCTCTGACTTAAGGTATCCACATCATTGGTGATACGGGACAGGATTTCTCCGTGAGTCATCTTATCAAAATAATTCATCGGAAGCCTCTGTATTTTTTCAGAAATCTCTTTTCTCATCCGATAGGTCATTTTCTGGGAAATCCCAGTCATAATGTAGCCCTGCACAAAAGAAAACAGCGCGCTGAACAGATATAAGCATAGAAGCCCTGCCAGAATCCGTCCGATTTTTTCAAAATCAATTCCTGCATTGCCGGTTATTTTTCCTACAAGCCCGTTAAAAATCTCTGTCGTCGCCTTTCCTAATATTTTAGGCCCCGCGATATTAAAGATTGTGCTCCCCATTGCAAATATGACGACAAGCAGAATCGACAGCTTATATTCTCCCAGATAGCTCATCAGCTTTTTCATGGTTCCTTTAAAATCTTTTGCTTTTTCAGCGCCCGCCATCGGGCCGGCTGGCCCTCTGTGTCCTGGTCCCGGCATATTAATCCACCTCCTTCATATCTGCGGCAAGCTCTTTTTCCGAAAGCTGTGAAGCCGCAATCTGATAATAGGCATCGCAGGTTTTCAAAAGCTCCTTATGCCTGCCTTTTCCTGCCATTTTACCGTCATCCAGCACAATAATCTGCTCCGCATGAAGAATTGTGCTGATACGCTGTGCAACAATAAGCACCGTACTTTCCGCCGTTTTCTTCTTCAACGCATTTCTGAGCATAACGTCGGTTTTATAATCAAGAGCAGAAAAGCTGTCGTCAAAAATATAGATATCCGGATACTTTGCAATGGCTCTGGCAATGGAAAGCCTCTGCTTCTGACCGCCGGATACATTGGAACCGCCCTGGGAAACAGGGCTTTCATAGCCTTTCCTTTTCCCGCTGATAAATTCTGCTGCCTGCGCTGTTTCCGCCGCTGATTTCATTTCCTCCTCACTTCCGTCCGGATTGCCATAAAGAATATTTGACGCAATCGTACCGGAAAACAGCACGCCCTTTTGAGGTACATAGCCAAGCTTTTCCCTTAAATCATGCTGCTTCATATCCCGGACATCCACGCCGTCTATAAGGATACGCCCCTCCGTAACATCATAAAATCTCGGAATCAGGTTCACCAGTGTTGATTTCCCGCTTCCGGTGCTTCCGATAAATGCGGTCGTCTGCCCCGGCTTTGCGGTAAAGGAAATGTCGTTTAACACATACTCCTCCGCTCCCGGATATCGGAAAGATACATGGTCAAAAACGACCTCTCCTTTCCCTGCTTTTTCGGAACTTCCGGACTCTTTCTCCTTTTCCGGATCGTGAATCAGAGTTTCACTTTTTAATACCTCATCCACACGCTCTGCAGATACTGCAGCCCGCGGAAGCATAACAGATATCATACAAATCATCAGGAAAGACATAATAATCTGCATCGTATACTGAATAAATGCCATCATATCTCCCACCTGCATACTCCCGCCATTGACACCGTGACCGCCTACCCATATAATCAGCACAGAAATCCCATTCATAACAAGCATCATAACCGGCATCATAAATGTCATGGCACGGTTTACAAAAAGGTTCGTCTTTGTAAGCTCCCTGTTTGCCTGATCGAAACGCCGCTCCTCGTATTTTTCCGTACTGAAAGCACGGATAACCGCAAGTCCGGTAAGAATTTCCCTGCTGACCAGATTCAGTCTGTCTACCTGATTCTGCACAATTTTAAACTTCGGCATTACAACAAAGAACAAAGTACCTACCACCAGTAAAATAAGTATAACCCCTAAAGCGATAATCCATGACATATCGACATTGGTATGAAATACTTTCCACACACCGCCTGCTGCAAGAATCGGAGAATACAGCACCATCCGGAGCACCATGACGGTAAGAAGCTGCACCTGCTGAATATCATTAGTGCTTCTTGTAATTAAGGATGCTGTGGAAAATTTATCGAACTCCGCATTGGAGAAGCTCACTACCTTGCGGAACACATCCCGTCTGAGCCCGCGGCCGATTCCCGCCCCGACTCTGGAAGCGATAAGCCCTACAAGAATACTTGCAAGCATACCAAGCGCCGCGAGTGCCAGCATTCTTGCCCCGGTTCTTCGAATGTAGGAGGCGCTTATTTTATCCGTGTCAATTCCTAAACGCCCGTAAGCCATTCTTACATAGGCGGTTCCCGCCTGCTCCAAAATAGAATCTGGAATCGGCTCTTTTAGCTGCTCCTTTACTTTCATTCCCATATCCTCTCCGGAAACTGACCCCATCGCGAGAATCATCGGCTTTGCAAGGATATCGGAAAGCTTCACAAGCTCATCTTCATCCCTCAGGACAGAATCCTTAAGCCGCAGCACCGTCCCCGTATTTTCACCGGTGTAATGATATGCGCTGTATCTTCCCTCCTCATATGCCTCCCGCACCGCGGTCTGTGATTCGGGGGATACAAACAAAAGAAGCTGCTCTAAGTCCTCTTTCCGTATCGTCTTCGGCACATTTTCATCGATACCGCTCTGCTGAATTCCTACATTTACAATATCTGACGTATAGGTCGGAAGCGACAGCTCGCAGTACGCCTGTATCATCAGCACACATAGAATGGCAAAAACGGACGCTGCGTATGGCTTCATAAATTTAAATAATTTTCTCATATGCAAGTCTCCTTTCTAATGTTGATGTGTCTTTTCCATAACGGAACACATATCCAGTCCCGCAAACTCCTTACTATCCATAAGATTTTTTCTCATCTCAAAAAGCAGTCTCCGAAAAAACAGCTTCTCTTCACAGGTAATCTCTTTAAAAACCGTATCCTCAATTTCAGTTACAATACTTTTCAGGCTCCTGATACACTCCTCGCCCTTTTTTGACAGTCCCACATTAAAAACTCTCTGGTCATATGAAGCCGACTCCCTGACAATATAGCCCCTGTCCTCCAGCTTCTTAACGGCGGCCGTCATAGAGGGCGGCGTAATGCCCATCCTTCCCGCCAGCTTTTTCTGCGGCATACTTCCCTCTGCATTTAATGTAAATAGAATACCTGCCTGCCCTGGCTTCATATCAAGCGCCTCCATTTTCTTTATGGCGTGATACCTGCTTAAATGGCTCACCTGCTCCAAAAGCATAATGACAGACATATCCTCCTTAAACATTTTCTTTCCTCCTCTTATTGTTTATCATGCAACGTCTTTTAATTAGACGACTAATTAACAGATTAGTTATTTTGCCAATATATGTCAATAATTATTTTAGTATTTAATACTAATTTTATGAAATTTTATTAGAAATTAATTAGATAAATAAATCAATCGGGGACGGGGCTTTTTTAAAAAAGCCCCGTCCCCGATTGATTTATCCCTGTCCCATTTTAAAGATTTTCTGAGTCTAAAAGAATTGTAAACGGTCCGTCGTTTACCAGCTCTACTTTCATATCTGCCCCGAAGCGTCCCTGTTCTACTATTTTTACCTGCTCCTTACATTTTCCGACAATATATTCATACATTTCCAAAGCCATATCCGGCGCTCCCGCCTCGGCAAAGCCCGGACGGTTTCCTTTTTTGCAGTTTGCGTACAGGGTAAATTGGGAAATCAATAAAAGACCGCCGTTTACCGCGTCCAGGGACAGATTGGTTTTTCCCTGCTCATCCTCAAAGATGCGAAGCCCGATCATCTTTTTTACCATTTTATCAGCAATTTCTCTCGTATCGGAATCTGATACGCCGATTAATACCATGAAGCCTTTTCCTATTTTTCCAAGTGTCTCACCGTTTACCTTTACCTGACTTTCTGAAACTCTCTGTATTACAAATCTCATTTTTAAGCTCTCCTGTCTGCTATTCTTTTTTCTTATCCGGAAGCTGCGCCAGTAATATGGCAGCAAACATAAGAATACATCCGAAAGATTCCCTTATTGATAATCGCTCTCCCAAAACGAGCCATCCCGCAAGTACGGAGAAACAGGATTCCAGACTTAAGATGAGAGACGCGATTGCCGGATTTACATTTTTCTGCCCTACAATCTGCAGTGTATACGCCACTCCGCAGGATAATACTCCCGCGTATAAAAGAGGAACAATTCCTGCAGCCATAGCGCCGATCCGGGGCGTTTCTAATGCGAACATAAACGGAACCGATACTGCGCCGCATACAAAAAACTGAATGCAGGACATTCTTACTCCGTTTACTTTCGGTGAAAAATAGTCAATGACTAATATATGTACCGAAAACACAAGCGCACATAAGAAAATCAGGATATCCCCTTTTCCTATGGAGAATTTTTCCGTAATGCACAGAAAATAAAGCCCCGCGAATGCAAGCGTCACTGCCAGCCACACCTTCCATCCGATTTTCTTTTTAAGAAAAATCCCAAGCACCGGAACAATTACAATATAAAACGCGGTGATAAATCCTGCCTTTCCTGCCGTTGTATACTGGATTCCCACCTGCTGTAAGCTGCTCGCGGTAAATAACAAAAAACCGCAGGCAATTCCGCCGGCTATCAGCTCTCTTTTATTTCCCTCCTCTTTTCCGGAAGCTCCGTTTATCTTATTAAGCAACGCAATACAGGGCAAAAGGGCAATTCCGCCAATGATACTTCTTACCCCGTTAAAAGTAAAGGGACCAAGATAATCCATACCCACGCTTTGGGCTACAAAGGCTGTCCCCCAGATAAACGCTGTCAAAATAAGCATAAATGCATTTTTTGTCCTCATCACTAATCTACCTCTTTTCAGCAAACTAAGGTACATTGTATCATATTTTCCGGAACCGGTGTATAATAAATACAATCTGAGACACACTTTGTAATGGAGGTTGATATGAAAAAACATAAAAATCCTTTTTTCTTTTGCGGCATTCTCATGCTTTCAAGCGAAATCTGGAAGCAATGGTGTCTTACTTACCCTCTGGGCGGCGGACAATATAATTGGTGGTACTTTCCTTTCCAGCTCTGCAGTATCCCCATGTATATCTGCCTGCTTTTGTCCGCCATTTCTTCTGAAAAAATCCGCAGAATTTTCCTTACTTTTCTTATGGATTTCGGACTTCTCGCGGGAATTTTTACATTCTTTGATACAAGCGGCCTGCACTATGGCTATGCCCCTCTGACTATTCATTCTTATGCATGGCATATTCTTTTAATCCTGCTTGGAATTTATGCCGGATATATCAACAGGGATGCATCCTCCTGCTCAGATTTTCCAAAAGCTGCAGGAATTTATCTTCTTTGCTGTGCCATCGCTACATTAATCAACCTCGTTTTTTATCCGGTCGCAAAAATTAATATGTTCTATATCAGTCCGCATTTTCATATGACACAAAAAGTATTCCGGCACATCGCCGGGTTACTTGGAAACGGCGCCGGAATCGCTATTTATATCTTTGCCATTATCACCGGCGCCGGATGTATACACCTGTTATGGATGCTGGCAAAAAAACACCCGGCTGCCTAAGCGTCCGCTACTCTATCAAAAAGCCCTTTCCCCTGAGCGCCTGCTCAATCATATCCAGCGTTTTCTCACTGTCCGCGCTGATTGTATGATAATGATAACCGGACGTAACATTTTTAAGCGGAGAGGATTTGCCGCTCTGAATATCATTTATAAACTCCGCCGCCGCTCTCCTTGAGCTTATATGAAGTCCTGCTTCTATATGCCCGTACACCTTATGATTTACCATCACATTCTCAATACATCCCCCCAAATCTACAATCGCAAACAGTTCTTCTTCCAGCTCCCCGTCCGTATGCTGCAGCTTTAAAATCCTTTCCGTCCTCGCAGACATATTCAAAATATATCCCCGGTTTGTAGAAATGATATTATAACCAGATGCACGAATCAGCGCAATATCCTGCACGATAACCTGCCTGCTCACCCCATAGCTCTCCGCAAGTCTTTTACCTGAGACAGGACCATGGCTTTTCCGGATCATACGAACAATTTCATCTCTTCTTTTAGAACCTGTCATAAAAATCTCCCTCCTGACATACAAACGCTTCCTACACCGTATGAAGATTTTTCAGGGAAATATCCAATATCGGCGCGGAATGTGTAAGGGCTCCGCTGGAAATATAATCCACACCAATTGCTGCAAGACGCTCTATATTTTCTTTCGTCACATTTCCGGAGCATTCTGTCTGCGCACGGCCATCAATATAGGTAACCGCTTTCTGCATTTCTTCCGGAGACATGTTATCCAGCATAATAATATCAGCTCCTGCTTCTACTGCCTCTTTCACCATATCAAGATTTTCTACTTCCACCTCAATTTTACGTACAAACGGGGCATATTCTTTCGCCATGCGGACAGCCTCTGCCACGCCGCCTGCCGCGCCGATATGATTATCCTTAAGAAGCACGCCGTCCGACAAATTATACCGATGATTATATCCCCCTCCTACACGCACCGCATATTTTTCAAAAATACGCATATTAGGAGTCGTTTTCCGCGTATCCAAAAGCTTCGTCCCCGTCCCCTTAAGCAGTGCTGCGACACTGCGCGTATATGTCGCGATTCCGCTCATACGCTGAAGATAATTAAGCGCCACCCTTTCCCCCGAAAGCAGCACCCGAATATCGCCTGTAAGAACTCCCATAACCTGTCCGTTTTTTACCTCGTCCCCATCCTTACAGCAGAATTCTATTTTCACCTTTTCATCCAACAGCGTAAATACTCTCTCAAATACATCAAGTCCTGCTACAATACCGTCCTGCTTACATAAAAGCGTAACTTCACCTTTTACGGCCTCTCTCATTACGGCATTTGTCGTTACGTCTTCACTGGAAATATCCTCCTTTAAGGCCTCTAAAATCAAATAATCCGCCTGAAGCGTCTGTGTAATTTTATTCATTCCGTTTCCCTCCTAATCTTACTTAGCTTCTTTTATGATATGATTTGCCGCCTGCCTCGCAAATACCAGACTTTCTAATAATGAATTACTTGCCAGGCGGTTTGCGCCATGTACGCCGTTACAGCTCGTCTCACCCACTGCATAAAGATGCGGCATTGAGGTATGGCTGTTTTTATCTGCCCAGATACCACCCATAAAATAATGCTGAGCCGGGACCACCGGAATACATTCATTGAGCATATCATAGCCCTCCTCCAGACAGTGCTGATAGATATGCGGAAAATGATTTAAAACCGTCTCTTTCGGTATTCGTTCCACCGACAGCCATACATGGTCCGTCCCGTCCGCCTCCATTTGCTTATAAATCGCTTTCACGACAAAATCTCTGGGCTTTAATTCATCGACGAACCGCTCTTTCTTTTTATTATACAGCAATGCGCCTTCCCCTCTCACAGACTCTGATATAAGGAAACGCCGTCCTGGCCTGGGCGAATAAAGTGTTGTCGGATGAATTTGTATGTAATCCAAATTTTCAAGCCTCACACCATAGCGCCCGGCAATGCTGATTGCATCTCCCGACAGATGCGGATAGTTCGTAGAATGCTTATATCTTCCTCCGATTCCTCCGCTGGCAAGAATCGTATCTGTCGCCCGTATTTCTATTCTTCTTTCTTTATTTTCCGCTATAATGCCTTCGCATACGCCCCCATTCACAATAAAGTCCGTCATAGTAGTATACTCATACAATTGTACGTTTGAAAGCTTCTTCACATTTTGGATAAGTTTTTCCGTAATCTCTTTTCCGGTGACATCTTCATGAAATAAAATACGGCGCCTTGAATGTGCCCCCTCCTTTGTATATATGAACCCGACGTCTGCCCCTCTCTCAAAGCTTACGCCATAATGAACCAATTCATCTATAATACTTCTTGAATTCCTAATCATAATATCTACGGATTCTTTCCGGTTTTCATAATGCCCTGCCCTCATTGTATCCTCAAAAAAGCTTTCATAATCCTGCTCATCCCTTAAAACACAAATACCCCCTTGCGCAAGAAAGGAATCACTGCTTTCCAAATCTGATTTTGTAATTACAACAATCTTTTTATCCGCCGGAAGCTTAAGGGCCGAAAACAGTCCGCTGACACCGGTTCCCACTATCACCACATCTGCGTCTATTCTCATATTCTCCCCTCCTATCCGGCAATCTCAAGCATATTTTGAAGCGCCTTTGCCGCTTTTTTTATAACTTCATCTGAAACGCATATCTCATTCTCTCCCGTTTCCAGTACATACGCAAGCTTTTCAAGCGTAATGAGCTTCATATCCTCACAGACCGGCTCCGTCTCTGTAAAGTAAAAAAGCTTTTCTGGATTTTGCTTTTCCAGCTCGTACCGAACCCCGTTTTCTGTACAAATTATAAATTCTTTCCCCTCACTTTCCGCCGCATAATTAAGTATGCCGGATGTACTACCTATATAGTCGGAAATATCCCTTATATTCTTCGGACATTCCGGGTGTGTAAGTATCTCTGCCTCCGGGTGCGTCTCTTTCAGCTTTCTTATTTCAGAAAGCTCTATTCTTTCATGTACGGGGCAGTAGCCTTCATTAAAAATGAAATTCTTCTCCGGAACCTGCTCCGCTACATAATGTGCCAGATTCCTGTCCGGAATAAAATAAATATATTTATTCGGCAGCGCCTTTACAATCCTAACCGCATTCGCAGATGTCACGCATACGTCTGAATAACATTTAAGCTCCGCCATCGAATTAATATAACAGACAACTGCCAAATCCTTATATTTCTCTCTAAGCCTCTTTATCGACTCTGCGTCCGCCATGTGTGCCATTGCACAATCCGCCCTCCTGTCCGGCATCAGCACCGTCTTATCCGGATTTAAAATTTTTGCGCTCTCACCCATAAAAGAAACTCCGCAAAACACAATTGTCTTCTCCGTAAGCCCTGCGGCAATCTTGCTCAAATAAAAAGAATCTCCAATATAATCGGCAATCTCCTGTATCTCAGGTTTTACATAATAATGCGCCAGAATAACCCCATCCTTTTCTTTTTTCAGTCTCTGAATCTTTTCCACAATACTCATGATAAAATCATATCCTTTCATTAAAATCTCACCTATTATAACACTAAACATTACATATGACAAGACACATATCATGACCGAATAATCAATTGGGGACGGAGTTTTTTTAATTTTCCCCCGTCCCCAACTTTAATAAGATAACCGACACTACCAGACAAAGGCTTTCCGACAGCAGCGCCGCCCACCAGATTCCTCTGCCTCCAAATAATAAGGTTAGTACCGCCATGCTGACTACCAGCATAACGAGTCCCCTCCCCAGCGATATAATCACTGCTTTCCCTGATTTTTCTATTGCGGTAAAATACCCGGCCGCCACCACATTATAGCCCGCCAGCAGGAAAGAAAGAATGAAGATGCGGAACACCTTTGCCGAATAGGCCCGAAGCTCCGTAAGCTCCGCCGATATGAATATTCCTACTATCTCATCTGCCAGAAGATAACAGATGCCTGCCGCTAAAGCCGAGGCGGCGGCTACCGTACACAACTCGTATTTTAAAAGACGGCGGCATTTTTCCTTTTCTCCTTTTCCGTAATAGTAGCTGACAAGAGGCTGACAGCCCTGTGCCACTCCTACCATTGACATGACGACTATTGCATTGATGTAAGCAATGATGGAATAGCTTACAATCGCATCCTCATTCAGGAAGCGTATGATTGCCTGATTGAACACAAAGGTTATAATTCCTGCGGAAAGCTCTGTGATTCCCGACGGAAAGCCGTTGCGAAGCTCCCGCAGGACAAGTGCGGGACAAAAGGTATGCCTGCAAAACTTAATTGTCCCTTTTTTTCCGAGAAAATGCTTTAAATAAAAAATAATAACTATCATCTGTGAAATGCCTGTGGCAAACGCTGCTCCGAAGACGCCCTTGTGAAGCACCATTACAAAAAGATAATCTAATATACAATTAAGTACAACGCCAATGCTTACAATTATTGTTGCAAGAGCCGGATAACCGTCCGTACTGATTAAAATTTCAAAGGAATAGGACAAAATAAAGCAGATTGCAAAGGGAGCAATTGTAGAGATATATTCCTTTACATACGGCATTGTCACCTCTGTGGCGCCGAGAAAACGTCCCAATCCCTCTAACCCTGCAAGCACACCCGCGGTTATCAGAAGTGACAAAACTGCCAGTACAATCATATTCTGCGAAAATACTTCTTTCGCCTCCCGTATCCTTTTCTGCCCGAATAAAAGCGCGACAATCGTTGACGTTCCAACCGCAAAGGTCAGAGACAAAGCAAACATCCCTGTCACAAACGGGGAAGCTATATTGACTGCCGCAAGTGCCGTCTCCGACACTCCTCTTGCCACAAACATACCGTCTACCATTGTATATAATGCAAATACCCACTGCGATACTACCGCAGGCAAAATGTATTTTAAAAAATCACGTTTCAGAGATGTCCCCTCCAGCTTCATACACTGTCTCCTCCTTATACAGCCTGTTTAAATGTTCCTTCAAATGCTTCTTTTTTATCCTAAACCATAGTATAATGCTAAGGTCAAGCAATTTATTATTTTGAATGGCAGAAAGGGAAGCTCTATGAAAAATTATTATAAAATCAGTGAAATCTCAAAGCTCTACGGAATCGGCCCGGATTCCCTGAGATATTATGAACGGCTGGGAATCCTAAAGCCGAAACGGGATACGAACGGCTACCGGCTTTACAGCCTTAAGGAGCTATATAAACTGAATATTATCCGGGATCTCCGTACACTGGATTTCTCTATGGAGCAGATTAAGGAATATCTGGACAACCAATGCATTGATAATACGTTGGCGCTGCTCTATGAAGAGCAGTCTCTTCTCCATGCACGCATAAAGAAGCTTAAAAAGCGCGAAAAAATTATGAAAAAGCGGATTCTTGATTTAACTGCTTTGTCAAAAGTTCCTGCGGAAGCCTTTCAAGTTAAAATATATCCCGAACGCTACTGTGTGCAGCTGAGTGAATACATCACACGGGATGAGGAAATGGATTTTCTTATTAAGAAGCTTCACAAAAAGCATGAGAATAAAATACAAGACTTCGGTACACAAACAATCGGCGCATTCTTTTCTATGGAGGATATTTACAGGGGAATTCCGAACGTATACACATCCGTATTTTTTGTATTGGAACAGGACAGCTCAAATTATGATTTTGTACTGCCTGCCGGAAAATATCTTTCTTATTATTATAGAGGTAATTATGAGCAAAATGCCCGGTATGTCCACACCGCGCTTGATTATGCGGAAAAAAAAGGCCTCCCGCCAGCCGGAAAGCCTTTTGAAATCTACGAAATTGACAACCGGGATACCATGCGCCCGGAGGAATTTCTTACACAAATACAAATTCCTATTTCTTAACGAACAAAAACTGAAGAAACCGTATCAGCGTATACGCAACGAACAGTACCGCGATTATGGTCTCGGCAAACACCACATACTGAAGCGCAGGAATCGGCCGCCCCATATTCATAAGACAGGCCATCGTTTGCTTTGAGGCAATTGCGCTGATTACAAATGGGAAAGTAAAGGATGCGTAGCTTGGAAAAAACGGCAGTTTCAAATATCCGACCGCTTTTACAAGCGCAAACAGATATAAAACACACGCCACCGCGAACATCCCCATTAAAAGTCCATATGCTTTCGGCGTTACAGACTGCACATAGCCCGCAATACATAAGCTTGTAGGCGCCGCATAGATACAGATAAGCGGTTTTGCCGGGTCCGGAACCTCCTTATATTTTACATAACGAACGGTAACCAAAATCAGCAAAACAATCAATGACACGAATCCAAACCAGAATGCGGCACTTCCGATTGCAGGCTTTTCATACGCCGGAGCCGTGATTGCCGCAACTACAATTCCTACATATACAATATAATAGCTCGCAAATACTTTCGGCATCTGAAGCTTCACGATAAATTTCGCTGTAAAATAGATAATCAACACAATATGAAGCGCAATGGAAAACAGCCAGACATAATAAGCTGCAGCTCCGATAAACGGCTTCACATAGGTACTTAAAAGCATAAGCGACATAGGAAATGTAGCCGCAACGCTTGCCATAATCGGATTTTTCATATCCTCCTTAACTGCTCCCGGAAATAGAATCAGCTTAAGCAAAATAAGAATCAACAGTAATGCCGCAATGACTCCGCATGCATATCGGATTCCCTCCGAATAGCTCTGAAGAAGATTTCCAAGCGCCGCTGTTCCGAGCATCACTCCGCATAACGGAATCGGAACCTTTTTAATTATATCTTTCATATTTTTTTACTCCTCTGTCTTATTCCCCGTCAAGATTCTTAAGTCCCAGCTCACGGATTACAATCTCAGCCACCTTACCTGCACAAAATCCCGTAAAGTAAATGCACTGCTCCTTGTGTTCGCCTTTCCCCATATCAAATTCTCTTGTCAGGACACGGCAGCAGGTAGAATTCTTTCCGTTATTTTCTTTAAACCACGTATGTAATTCATTGGTAAGCTCCATACATTTCATAACCTTAGGGTCTTTCGGGCCGTTCTGCTCCGTACGTCCAAAGAAAAGTCCCAATGCAAGAACACCTCCGTTTAACGCGCCGCACAGACAGCCGGAACGCCCCACGCCTACCGCCATACCGGAAGCCATTGCGATTACCTCTTTCGGAACATCCAGCTCAAAATTATCTCTGATTGATGCCATCAAAGCCTCGCAACAGAAATATCCATTTCTGAAATTATCCTCCGCATCTTTCACAACCTTTTTTACACTGATTTCATTTTTAATGTTCATTTCATTTCCTCCTCCTGAAATACCTTTTCACCCGTGATTTCTTCACGGGATGTGTTATTACAAGTATACCGTATTGCTTCCGGCTCTTTAAAATAGATATTTTTTATCAATAAGCATATATATTTTATTTGGCAATAAATATAAAATAACATACAAAAAACGACATTTTTTCTATCAATTTTTTCTGTCAAAATTCACAAAAATGCACTTTATTTTTCTCCTTTCGTTGATACGATACAACTATTTGATGATGCTTTCATCCTCGATGTGCAAATATAACAAGAAATAAATTGCAAAACAATCTATTGAAACCGCAATTGAGCAGAGCGAAGAAACAGCGGAAAAGCAGCTAAAAGAAAAGGCTGAAAATTTAGAGGTATAATCGGTCGGTCCGCACCGCCAACCCCTGCCAAACAAAGAGACTATATTTCATGCTTATACTTCCTATGAAAAAGCACAAAATATAGTCTCTTTTTATTACTGTCATCCCGCTATCTGGTGATGCTTCCTTCTCTGATTCTTTTCATCCATTGCATAACGTGCCGCTTAAATATATCAACTGCCTCGCAGACGGTATCGCCTCTCCTTGTTATCATGCAAATCTTCCATTCGTATGCTCCGTCGGAAAACGGAATCAGCTTCAATCCTTTTTCTTTCATATCATCAAACACAAAATCCACCGTGACAGAAATACCTTTATTTGCCTTCACCATCTTATGACACAGGCTGAAGCCGCTTGTTCCAAATACGATATTCGGCTCGAATCCGGCATTTCGGCATCTATCAACAATCATATGATGTATTTTAAATTCACTGCTTTCTATATATAACGGCTCCCCTTTTAAATCCTGAATTGTAACAGATTCCTTTTTATTTAAAGGGTGTGCTTCATTTACAAGAAGCTTTATCGGAAACATCTCGAGCTCTGTCACATGATAGAGCTTCTCATCAAAATCTGCGATTGAAAAAGCGACATTCCCTTCTCTTTCCTGAAACAACCGCTCCACCTGTCTGTCCGGGAATTCCCGGTAATGAAACTCAATCTCCGGATGCTCTTTCTGAAACGCCGTAATACATTCCGGCGTTACCAGACGCAAAATCCCATAAGCCGAGAGCAAATCAATCACGCCGTGATGTCTCTGCTCAATATGAAGAATCTCTTTGCGAAGCTCACTATAATCCGCTACAATTTTATCTGCGTATTCTGCCATGCACTGACCGCTTTCCGTAAGTCTGGTTCCCGCCGCTGTCCGTACAAGAAGCTTACAGCTTAGCTCCTGCTCCAGATTTTTCACAACCTTGCTGAGCCCCTGCGGCGTCATATAAAGAAGCTTTGACGCTTCCGTAAGGCTGTTTGCCTTTGCAATGACCTGAAATGACATTAAATCGTGTATATTCATCTTCCTCTTTCCCCTTAAGCATTATTATAGCATTTGCCGCACATAAAGGAAAGCGCATTTACTGTCATTCAATTAAAAGAGAAGAATCTTCTGTGAAAACACCGGTTAAATCAGGCGCCCCGTACGCATCCCCGATAATATAAACCGTATACACATTTCCAGCCTTAATGTCATACTCCATCTGAAATACGGCTGCACCGCTCATAGCCTCGGACGCATAAAATTCCTGAACTCCCGGCTGAATCTGCTTGTATGATGAAATCGTTTTAAAACGAAGATCCTCGAACCGAATTGTCCCTTCCTGTGCCGTCACATCCAGCGCCGGTGCATTATAGGACAGATTCACGGCCCGCACACAGGAAATCCCCGGCCTTCGATACCTGCACGGTGTATCCTGAATTAAGTACATCGAAAGTCCGTTAACTCCGTTAATAAACGCTATCGTATACACATCCTCTTCTTCAAAGAGAAAGAGCTCACTGGCAAGCGCCGTCCTGCGCATTCTTGAATCTGTCACATGAATCGTCTTAAATCCATCTGTCTCAATAAAATAAGAAGAAACTTCTCCGTACTGCAGACGGTTTACAAGCGGTTTATTTCCGACAAATACATTCAGCGCCTCATACCCTACCGCTGCATGAAAAAAACGTATCGTACAATATCCCTGCTCCGGTATATTCGGCTCCGGTCTTGGAATAATCGGAATCGGATAAATAGCAACCGGAGGACGCTGACCGTTTCCCGGAACGGACGGCGTCACTGGACGAACCGGAATTATCGGTCTTCCGGAACCTCCGGGCAAAGAGGGCGTCGGAAGCGGACGGAATGGATCCTCCCCCGGAGCGGCAGGCTCTTCTCCCGGTATTTCCGGTCCCGTGACGCCGGGCGGAGGGCCGAATGACGGAGTATCCGGTGATTCCGGAAGAAATGTCATATCGTCTTGATTGCTGTTTTGATTATTTTGATTATTATCTGGCATTACAGTCTCTCCCTTCTTACAATACTACAGTATATGCAAGGGATTTATAAAGGTGACTTTTATCAGCCGTCTTGCAATTTATTTTTATATCTGTTACTGTTAAATAAGAAGATTTCCCATGTATCATTTTTTGAAAATATAAAGGAGGTATTTCCCATGCTCTTAGAAACATTTTTAAAATCCCCCGGCTTTTTATATGAAATCAACGGAAATTATTATTATCTTGGCAAATGGATTTGCAAAAAATGTACGAATACGGATGCAGCTGACTGTGCTGCCATGTACCACATATGCCGAAACGCAAAGGAAGAACCCGATACCAATATGTATTTCCAAAAAATCAGGGCATACAGCGATTTTGCTTTAGAGGTTCCCTATAACCCGGAAAAAATCAAGACGGACATTGATTCCTTAATCAAAAAATTGCCGGGAAAAGCTATCGGAGAGCTGAAAACACAGATACAAAATTTCACGGAAGATCTCCATAAATACTGTCAATAAAAATCGAGTATCCCGTATTTTTTCGTTTTATACGGGATACTCTTTTTCATTGCTGTCATTTAACAGAATTTATATTAATATTACCGTCCTCACAAAATACCTTAAGCTTCTTTTCTCCTCTCCCTTTGAATGTATAATGCGCTCCGTCGTCCGTACTGTCCTGTTTCCATTCTCCGTCTTTATCTTTAACATAAATACGTCCATATTCTGTGAAAAGGTCAAAGCTGTATTCTTTCCTCTCTTTCAAAATGCCCAAACTCACATTTCCGTATTCATTTTCTATTTCTGTATCTGAAGATTTCAGCCAATCAATCCGGCAATCCCCGGAATCCTGCTTTATATTCAGGATATTGCCGTCCATTTCCGAAACTGTAATCCTTCCGTACTCATTATTAAGCTCTGCCTGTTCTGCTTTAAGAATTCCTAATGTCAAATCTCCGCTGTCCATATCAATTTTCAGTTTTTCTCCCTCATATTCATCAAGGACAATATTGCCGTATTCGTTCTTTACACACAGCTCCCCGGCCCGTAAGGACGCTATCTTAAGACCGCCGTCCTCAATATTAAAAAAGGCCTGCGAAAGTATCCTATCTTCCGGAATTTCTATTTTTACATAATATCGGGGCTCATCTCCCATATGAACATTGCCTGTAAAAAACCCAATATTCATAAATATCAATTTTGTATTATGGCTCTCATCAAAAATCAATTCCCCGTTTTCTACCTTGCAAACCGGTTCTCCGTATTCACCCGAAAGGCAGTACTCGACTGCAAACCGGTCAGAAGCAACGATTTCTACATCCGCATCGTCCGCATGAAGCTCTATCATATCAAACTCTTCAAACTCCTGAAATCCCTTTACCGGCTCTTCATCTAAAGTCTCACCGGCCCTGTGAATGCCGGTTCCGTCAATAAAAAATCCCGGCCGGCCTCCCATTAATCTCCCGGCTGTCATAATAACAATCCCAGTAACTACACATATCAGCGAGGCTATAAGCCATTTCCTCTTATCTTTCATACCGAATCCTCCTTCCTGCAAGCTTTCCAAACATACGCGTCACGGCATTCAGCATCCATTTCCCCAGTGCAATACTCCCTATTATCAACAAAATACCGGCGCCAAGGCTAATCAATCCCAGACCAAACGTGGCGACACCGTCCGCAAACGAAGTAAAAAGCAGCCAGATACTGATTACAATACAGGGAACCGAGGATACGGTTATCGAAAATGCCAGAACAATCACACTGAAAACAAACAGCATAATAACCAGACCGGCTGCGAGTACAACTGCTCCTGCGCCAAGCGCAAGCGGCACGCCAATCGGCACTGCAAAAACGGCCAGAATTCCAATCCATATTGCCGAAAGGCCTCTTTTCATATCTTTTATCGGCACCTTTGCATTTTCCACCGCCATCTCCCGGACAATCTGAGCTGCCGCCATCTCCGGCTCTCCCAGGTCCTCAATAGCCTGCACTTCATTCTCCGCTCCCGCATCCTCAAAATATTCTGTAAAATACGAAACCGCCTTGTCATAATCCTCCCTCGGAAGCTTTCTAAGCCTGTATGTAAGGCGTTTCATATATTCCTCTCTATTCATCCTGCTTTCCTCCTTTCACAATTCTATCAACCGCATCCTTATAGGCACTCCACTCATTACAAAGTATCGCATACTGCTGCCGCCCCGCCTCCGTAATCTTATAATATCTCCTGTTCCTCCCCTGATAGGGCTGGTCATATACTGTCAGAAACCCCTGCTCCTGCAGCCTTTTAAGAACCGGATAGAGCGTTGAATCCTTTGTATTAGAAACAGTTTTGATAATCTGACTCAGCTGATAGCCATATGCATCCTCTTTCTCCGTAATCGAAAGTACCAGCAAATCAAACATCGGTGTATTCATTGGAAATATCATTCTGCACCTTCTCTCTTATATTTTTTACAAGTATATTATATATTATATAATATACTTTGTCAATCTATATATTTAAAATTTATATATTAGGGACAGGGACAACTGCAATTGGGGACGGAGGAAAATTAATTTTCCTCCGT